>NZ_JBNCKO010000110.1:0-208 GCF_049841595.1 Micromonospora sp. DT228 | reverse complement strand
GGAACCACCGCCAGGTCGTCCCACCAGAGTCAGCCGCCGGGAACACCCGGCCGGCCGGCCCGGTTACATCCCCCGCACAGCCGAGCACCACCACGGCCGACCCCTCGGGCAGGCGGAATGCGCCGACCCCTCGGGCAGGCGGAATGACCCGCCACCGGCAACCGTTACACCCTGTCCCGACGCCGACCCCCTCGCGGGTCACCGGGCA
>NZ_JBNCKO010000109.1:0-216 GCF_049841595.1 Micromonospora sp. DT228 | reverse complement strand
AACAACGACCCCGCCTACCTCCAGGCCCGCAAGGAGTGCGGCGGCTACGACACCTGCGTCACCGAACGCACCCGCAAACTGCGCCAACAGAACGCCCGCAACACCACGAACCAACCCACCACCAAGAAGACCACCACCGGCACCAGGACCACGCCCAAGAAGACCACCACCACCACGAAAACCGACACCAAGAAGACCACCACCAAACGCGCCAAC
>NZ_JBNCKO010000108.1:0-220 GCF_049841595.1 Micromonospora sp. DT228 | reverse complement strand
CGGTCATCACGGCACCCTCCTCACCAGGCACAACGCCCGGCAGGTCAGGCCGGAAACACCCTTAAATCCACAGACCCCTCGGGTCCGGGCGGCGGAACAACGGCCGCAGCTGCTGCACCCGATCGGCGAACACCGTCTTACCCCTTGGGGTCAAGGGTTGAGTGCAATCGTTAGGGCGCGATGAGTTCCGCGAGGCGTTGGGTTGGGGTGGCCCAGCCCA
>NZ_JBNCKO010000107.1:0-229 GCF_049841595.1 Micromonospora sp. DT228 | reverse complement strand
CCGGTGAGCTGGCGTTCTACCGCTGCTGGTCACCCAACCTCGTCCCACTGCATCACCTGGTCACCGTCGCCGGCCGACGCTGGAGCATCGAGGAATCGTTCCAGGCCACCAAGACCGGCCTCGGCCTGGACCAGCACCAACACCGCCGCTGGCGGGCCTGGCACCGCTGGACCACCCTCGTCATCGCCGCACACGCGTTCCTCGCCGCCGCCACAGCGGCCAGCACCAC
>NZ_JBNCKO010000106.1:0-231 GCF_049841595.1 Micromonospora sp. DT228 | reverse complement strand
GGAATGATGGCCGGGGCGGGGTCGTTACACACCCTGACGATCGCAGCACCACCGGCTCCGCCACCCGCACGCCGGGATTGGACCGCCGGTAGCGGGTTGGAATGCCGGCCCCGGCCCGATCGTTGAAGACTCCGCCGAGCACCCCACCCCCATCGGGTGCCACGGGATGGGCCACCCCCGGAATGACCCCGGCCCCCCGGTCGTTACACATGGACCCGGCGCCACGAGCCC
>NZ_JBNCKO010000105.1:0-236 GCF_049841595.1 Micromonospora sp. DT228 | reverse complement strand
GGCTTCATCCACGTGCACCGCTACCCGACGACGGACGCCTCGGTGGAGGCCGACATCCGGCGGCGGCTGGCCGAGGCGCTGGCCGACGGGCAGCTTCCCGACGAGCGCACCGCCGCCCTGGCCACCCTGGTCGCGGTGCTGCGGATGGAGCCGGCGCTGGGCCTGACCGGCGACGCCGCCCGCGACGCCCACACCCGGCTGGAGGAGATTGCCGGCGGGGCCGGCTTCTCGGGCAC
>NZ_JBNCKO010000104.1:0-238 GCF_049841595.1 Micromonospora sp. DT228 | reverse complement strand
GTACGAAGACGCCCACCCGGCGATCCTCGCGTGGACCCAGAGCAAGGCGGCGGACCGTGGCACGAACGAGCTGTCGCTCAGCGACCTCCAGGCCATGATGACGAGCTGACCGCATCACGGGCCGCGCCGGCCCCCCCGGCCCGGATGTCGGGGGGCGCCGGCGCGTTCGGATCCTCGAGGGCCTCGGAGCCCTCGTGCCCGTCTCACGGGACGACGGGCGAAGTCGCCAGAGCGCCTG
>NZ_JBNCKO010000103.1:0-241 GCF_049841595.1 Micromonospora sp. DT228 | reverse complement strand
TTAAACCCACCCCCCCCCCCCCCCCCCATTCCCACCAACCTCGAATCCCGAATCCGCCTGTAAAAAAACCATTTTTTTAATGATACGGCGACCACCGAGATCTACACCTTCAGTTACTCGTCGGCAGCGTCATCTGACTATCCCCTGCGAGATGTGTATAAGAGACAGGTGAAGCGGCGGACCAACTCGCGGGTGTCGAGGGCAGCGGGCTGCTGCGTGCGGCGGTGTTCGGGGGTAACGC
>NZ_JBNCKO010000102.1:0-242 GCF_049841595.1 Micromonospora sp. DT228 | reverse complement strand
CCAACTGGCTTCAGCTGGGAACGGGTTACGACGCTAACATTCCGAGCAGTCTGCGCGGCCAAACCCGCATCGTGAGTGCCTGGGCTGGCACGCTGCAGATCAGCGCATTCATTGCAATGGTCATCCTGCCCATCATTCTTGTGACCGAGGCGTGGCAGGCCCCCACTGGCGCCGCGGCGACGGCGCTGGCGTGCGCCCCGGCCACCCGCACCATACACCCCTACCCGCCCCTTAGCGTCAGC
>NZ_JBNCKO010000101.1:0-251 GCF_049841595.1 Micromonospora sp. DT228 | reverse complement strand
GCCGTGGGCCGTCCCCGGCACCCCGGGGCTGGAGCACCGCATCGGCGGGCTGGAGAAGGCCGACAAGACCGGCGACATCTCCTACGACCCGGCGAACCACGACTTCATGGTCCGCACCCGGGCCGCCCGCATCGAGGCGATCCCGGTGCCGGACGTCGAGGTGGAGGACCCGAGCGGTGACGCCCGCGTGCTCGTGCTCGGCTGGGGTTCGACGTACGGGCCGATCGGTGCCGCCTGCCGGGGCCTGCGCC
>NZ_JBNCKO010000100.1:0-252 GCF_049841595.1 Micromonospora sp. DT228 | reverse complement strand
CACCCCAGGCGTCCGCCGGCTCCCCGGCGAACGCGGCGGTCACGCTCGCCGTCAGGTGCGCGGCGAGCCGACCCCGATCCACCCCGACGAGGCACGGCGACAGCTCCGCGTCCGCCGTCACCAGCCGCAGCCACCGACGGACGATCTCGGCCGGCGTCAACGCCTGGTCACCGCGCTCGGGCGTGACCTGCCGTCGGCCCGACAGCAGGCACGGGTACGGGGCGTGTTCGCTGGGACACTGCGCTTCGGGGG
>NZ_JBNCKO010000099.1:0-253 GCF_049841595.1 Micromonospora sp. DT228 | reverse complement strand
GATCCGCACCAACGACGAGCGCAACACCGTCTGGATGATCGACCGCGTCGCCACCACCCGCGCCGCCGCCGTCGCCGGGGAGAAGAACGCCTCGACGGCGGCGATCGCCAACTCCGTCTGCATGAAGACGAACATGATCAACGACTGTCGCCGGAAGTAGTCCATCTCGATGGCGTAGCCCCGCATCGCCTCGGCGATACCGCGCTGGACAACCGCCACCTGGAGCAGGACGGCCGGGTTGGTCGCCGTGAAC
>NZ_JBNCKO010000098.1:0-256 GCF_049841595.1 Micromonospora sp. DT228 | reverse complement strand
ATCCGCACCTCGACGGCGTTGATCCCCCGAGCCAGCGCCTCGGCGCTCTCGCACGGCGGCACCGCGATCTTCGCGGCCACCAGCAGCTCCTCCGGGCCCAGGTAGAGCGTCTTCATGTGGATGATCCGCTCGACCTCGGGCCCGGCGACGACCGCCCGCTCGATCGCGGCCACGTCCTTCGCCTCGGCGCCCTCGCCGAGCAGCAGGCTCTTGGTCTCGATCGCCAGGACGATCGCGATGATCACCAGCAGCACGC
>NZ_JBNCKO010000097.1:0-260 GCF_049841595.1 Micromonospora sp. DT228 | reverse complement strand
CTTCCACGACGAGCAGCAACGCCAGTGGCGTCATGCCGAACCCGAGTCGGCCGAGGATGCCGAAGACGAGCAGCATCGGGGCTCCGGGGATCCGCCAGACGCCCAGGTACTGGCGCAGTGCGGTCACGGGGGACCTCCAGGGATGTAATGAGTGGACAACCCTGCGACCCTAACGCCGGCCCCGCCGGGAGTGCAGCGGATATGGCGGGCGTCTCCCCTGCGTACGGGGCACATGGCACACCGCCCGCGCCCCGGTGGAC
>NZ_JBNCKO010000096.1:0-262 GCF_049841595.1 Micromonospora sp. DT228 | reverse complement strand
GCGTAGCCATGCGTCGACGCCGGCGAGTGCCGTGCGGGCCAGGGCCGTGGGGTGGCCCGTGAAGCCGTGCGGTGACTCCGGGTAGACCCGCAGCTCCACGTCGTTGCCGGCCGCCGACAGCCGACCCGCCATCGCCAGGTTGTCCTCCAGCAGCACGTCATCGGCGCCGACGACCAGCAGCGTCGGGGGCAGCCCGCGCAGGTCGCCGTAGACGGGGGAGATGTCGGCGACGGTCCGGTCGGGCACCTGGCCGACGTACGCC
>NZ_JBNCKO010000095.1:0-265 GCF_049841595.1 Micromonospora sp. DT228 | reverse complement strand
CGACCGGCGGTCCGGGCGGATCGTCCGGGGTGACCACCACCGCCACGTGGTCGAGCAGGGCGTCCCGCAGCGCCCGCTGCCCCACCGCCCGGCCGGCCACCCCATGCGCGGCGGCCTCCCGCAGCGTCCCCGCCGCCGCCTCGGCCGTCCGCCACAGCTCCCCGGCCGGCAGCGTCTCCACCGCCCGGCTCGTCGGCGGCGGCAGCGGCCAGCGCCACTGCGCGTCCCGCCGGGCCGGCAGGGCGGCCTCCCCGGCCCCCAGCCC
>NZ_JBNCKO010000094.1:0-266 GCF_049841595.1 Micromonospora sp. DT228 | reverse complement strand
CTGGCCGAAGACGTCGAGGCGTGGATCAAGGAGTACCGCCGTCCCCGGCCGCCAGCGGACGAAGAAGAGCAGGGCTGACTGCTTCGATGCAGGAAGCTGAGGCTCGGCGGGCAACACAGGCAGCCACGTCGAGCGCCGCGCGGCTCGGCCTGACCGTCCCCGACGCCACCGTCCTGCACAACTCGAACGCGCTCACCCTGCGCCTGCGGCCCTGCGACGTGCTCGCCCGGGTGGCGCCGGCCGCGCGCCAGCGCGCACAGCTCGAA
>NZ_JBNCKO010000093.1:0-267 GCF_049841595.1 Micromonospora sp. DT228 | reverse complement strand
GGGCGTGCGCGACCCGCAGCCCCCGGACGGACCGCAGGTCGTCGGCGAGGCCGGCGGTGAGTCGGTCGACCCGCTCGGCGGGCACCGCCGTCGCGGGCTCCACGAGCAGCAAGAACTCGGACACGCGGACCTCCCGGCACGACGAGTGGCTGGCTCACCCATTCAACACGATCCCCGCCACCCGCCGCACTACGTCCAGGGTTGTCTATGTTAGCGCTAACAGCTATCGTCGGCCGCGGAGGCGAAGGGCACTCCTCCACTCTCCAC
>NZ_JBNCKO010000092.1:0-271 GCF_049841595.1 Micromonospora sp. DT228 | reverse complement strand
GCGTCGGCGTCGGAGTGCACGGCGACGGTCTCGACGCCCAGCGCCCGGCAGGTGGCGAGGACCCGCCGGGCGATCTCGCCCCGGTTGGCCACGAGCAGTCGGGTGATCACGAGTGGGAGCCCCCTACATCCGGAAGACGCCGAAGTTTTCGGCGCCCCTGACCGGTCCGTTGTGGATCGCCGACAGGCAGAGCCCGAGGACGGTACGGGTGTCGCGGGGGTCGATCACCCCGTCGTCGTAGAGCCGGCCCGACAGGAACAGCGCCCCGGAC
>NZ_JBNCKO010000091.1:0-272 GCF_049841595.1 Micromonospora sp. DT228 | reverse complement strand
GTGCTGTCCGTTGCTGGTCTCGCGTTCGCCGGTGGTGTCTTCGCCGGTCCGATCGCCGCCCACGCCGCCACCCCGGTGGATGCCAAGCCGGCCGCGGTGGCCGTGCAGACCACTGCCCCGAAGCCGCAGGGCGACCAGTCGCACATCTCCCTGAACGATGAGCAGACCGCCAACGTCAAGGCGATCATCGCCGCGACGAAGAAGGCCGGCCTGCCCGAGCGCGCCGCGGTCATCTCGATCGCGACGAGCCTGCAGGAGTCGAAGCTGGACAA
>NZ_JBNCKO010000090.1:0-284 GCF_049841595.1 Micromonospora sp. DT228 | reverse complement strand
GGTGGTCCGCCGGGCGGTGGCATGCCCGCCGATGGCGTTTACGCCGGGGGCGCGGCGCGCCCCGGGGCGGTGCCCCGGGGCGCGCCCACGACCATCGGTCACGCGTTGCCCCCGGCCTGCTGGGCGGCCTGCGCGTTGCCCTCGGCGGCCTGGCTCGGCCGCCCGCTGCCCTGACCTGCGGCGGCGAGGGACTTGCGGACCCCGTCGAGCAGCTCCTGCCAGCTCGCCTCGAACTTCTCCACGCCCTCGCGCTCCAGCTTGGCGATCACGTCGGGCATGTCGAC
>NZ_JBNCKO010000089.1:0-285 GCF_049841595.1 Micromonospora sp. DT228 | reverse complement strand
CCTACTGGACTGAGCGAAAGGTGGCTGCGGAGCGGATCGACGGCGAGGGCACTTCGCTGGAGACAATCAAGCAGGTCACGCTTGCCGGCAACCAGCTTGCGGCCTACCGCGACCCGAAGGACACCATGCGGGTGTTCGGTGGGGAGCAGCCAGCGGACCGGGCGGGAATCCTGGCCCGAGTTGATCAAGCAACGATCGCCGCTCGGGCGTTTCCCGTCTCGACCCGAGATGCTGTGGCTGCTTCGCGGCCCGGGAGCGACGCAGCCGGGAATGCCTCTGCAGTGA
>NZ_JBNCKO010000088.1:0-288 GCF_049841595.1 Micromonospora sp. DT228 | reverse complement strand
GGACGGGATGGGGCGGTCTGTTGCGGCGGTGTTCATGGTCTCGGCGGCCCCTGTACGTCGGCGGAAGTGGCGGGCGCCGGGGCGGGCGGGGACGAGGTCGCGTCATTCGGTCGACGCACCCCGGAGCCCAGCACCCGCCCCGGGCCATGCATCCACCCTGGCGGCGTGATCCGTGGCCGGTCATGCCTGGATCTTCGCGCCGGTCATGCGCCCTGGGCATACGCAGAGAGACTGTGCCAGCACGCCGAGTCCTCGGAGGTCGGCTCCGGCTATACACACTGCGTATAC
>NZ_JBNCKO010000087.1:0-290 GCF_049841595.1 Micromonospora sp. DT228 | reverse complement strand
CCGCCGCAGCCGCGGCGGCGACCGACCTGCTGCCGACCAACATTCCGGACCTGGAGGCGTGACATGGCGAGGGTGCGGGCTCGAATAGCGGCGTTCCTGCTCGCGCTCGGCGTACTCGCCGGGGCCACCATCACCTGGCCGGTGCTGGGCGGGGCACCAGCGCAGGCCGCCACACCGCTCGCAGCCCAGGCGCGCGCCGACCTCTGCACCACCCCGGAATGGCAGGCCGACTTCCGCGCCTGCGTCAAGAAACTGAGCGATGTTACATCGGATCGCGCGCAATGCTTGGA
>NZ_JBNCKO010000086.1:0-292 GCF_049841595.1 Micromonospora sp. DT228 | reverse complement strand
TGCGTAAGAGTGTGCTGTCCGTTGCTGGTCTCGCGTTCGCCGGTGGTGTCTTCGCCGGTCCGATCGCCGCCCACGCCAACCCGTTGGATGCCAAGCCCGTCGCTGTGGCTGTGCAGACCACCGCGCCGAAGCCGCAGGGCGACCAGTCGCACATCGATCTCACCGACGAGAAGACGGCCAACGTCAAGGCGATCATCGTCGCCACGAAGAAGGCTGGCCTGCCCGAGCGCGCCGCGGTCATCTCGATCGCGACGAGCCTGCAGGAGTCGAAGCTGGACAACCTGGGCCACCT
>NZ_JBNCKO010000085.1:0-304 GCF_049841595.1 Micromonospora sp. DT228 | reverse complement strand
GACGAGCCCACTACGCCCGCCGCCTCAACCTCGAATTCCAACCATGATCACGAATGGCGGCTGTCGTACTAGGGCGTGTGTCAAGCCTTCGGTCGGGCCGAGGCGGAGTCCAGGCGGCGGTCCGGCAAGGCGGAGATTGGTCCGGATACAACACCGGTATCCGGACCAATCTCCAACGCGGCCGGTCGTCTGGGCCCGCCGCAGGCCGGCCAGGGGCTTTGACACCCGCCCTAGGGTCTGTGTCGAAGTCGGTCATAGCCACTCGTTGATCGCGGCGATGTGCACGGTGGCTTCGTAGCGCACG
>NZ_JBNCKO010000084.1:0-305 GCF_049841595.1 Micromonospora sp. DT228 | reverse complement strand
GTCCAGGCTGGTCAGCCCGGCCGGGCCGAAGCTGTTCGGCTTGGTGTGGTCGAAGCCGTTGTCCAGGGTGATCAGGGCGGCCGGCCGGTCCAGCCCGGGCACGTTCACCTGGCGCAGCAGCGCCCGGGTGACCACCTCGTTCGGTGCGGTGAGCGCGCTCACTGCGCCTCCTTCGTTCGCGACTGCGGGGCTCGCAAGCTCACTCCTCGCGCTCACTTGTCGCCACCCTCCCAGTGCGGGTTCTCCCAGATGACCGTGCCGCCCATGCCGATGCCGATACACATGGCGGTGACGCCGTAGCGGAC
>NZ_JBNCKO010000083.1:0-309 GCF_049841595.1 Micromonospora sp. DT228 | reverse complement strand
ACCGCGAGGTGCCCGGCGCGTCCCACACCGACCCCGGCGTGCACTGGAACTGGACCTACTACCTGCAGTTGGTCAACGGGGTCACCGGCACCGGCACCGGCACGGTCGACACCACGGCCAGCACCCTCAACGTGCGCTCCGGCCCCGGCACCGGCTACGGGGTGGTCGGCTCGGTCGCCGACGGCGCCCGCGTCACGATCTACTGCCAGGCCACCGGCACCTCGGTCACCGGTCCCGCCGGCACCAGCACCATCTGGCACCGCATCGGCACGAACCGCTACGTCGCCGCCGCCTACCTGCAGACCGGCC
>NZ_JBNCKO010000082.1:0-309 GCF_049841595.1 Micromonospora sp. DT228 | reverse complement strand
CTAGGGGCTGTGTCGAAGTCGGCTGCAGGTGCCCGAGGGTGAGGAAGTTTCGGCGTGGCGGTGATCGATAAGTAGCGAGGTCTCCGGTAGATGGTTCATCGACGAAGAAGACCATCGGCACGGAGACCTCGTGGCTACTTTAGCGGTGACGAGGCGGCATGACCTGACCGACGTGCAGTGGGCGGCGCTGGAGCCGTTGCTGCCCGTGGGACGTAGGCCGGGTCGGCCGTCAGCGTGGACGAAACGGCAGCTCATTGATGGGATCAGGTGGCGGACCCGGGTCGGTGCGCCGTGGCGGGACATCCCGGA
>NZ_JBNCKO010000081.1:0-311 GCF_049841595.1 Micromonospora sp. DT228 | reverse complement strand
CCCATCCACCAGCAGTGTTGCGTTGATCGTCTGAATCTAAGTCGGCTTTTTTCGCCTCGGAACTCGACCCGACCCGGCGACGGTCGTGACGCTCGTCGACGAGCTGAAAGACCGCTTCGGGGTCGAGCCCATCCTCCGGGTCATCGGCGTGGCCGTCTCCACCTACTACGGGTGGCGTGCCCAGGCAGCCAACCCGTCTGCCCGACGCCGGCAGGATGAGGAACTGGCCGTGGAGATCGCGGAAGTCCACGACGTCTCCGGCGGCACCTACGGCAGTCCG
This sequence comes from Micromonospora sp. DT228, assembly GCF_049841595.1. Classification (NCBI taxonomy): domain Bacteria; kingdom Bacillati; phylum Actinomycetota; class Actinomycetes; order Micromonosporales; family Micromonosporaceae; genus Micromonospora; species Micromonospora sp. DT228. The sequence continues at coordinate 31 of NZ_JBNCKO010000081.1, read as the reverse complement.
CGGGTGCACGCCATGTTGCGCCGCCAAGGCC
>NZ_JBNCKO010000080.1:0-311 GCF_049841595.1 Micromonospora sp. DT228 | reverse complement strand
GTTCGGCTCGCCGCCGAAGTCCGTCGGGCAGCCGCAGAACATCTTGGTGTTCGTGCCCAGCTCGACGTGGGTCTCCAGGCCGATCACCGGTTCGTAGCGCGCAACGACCTCGTCGTACGCGGGCAAGGTAGTCGTCATTGGTGCTCCTGCCTCACAGTGCCGGTGGGGTGAACGTGCCGACGGCGGACTCCAGGGCGGCGGCGACCCGGTACATCCGGTCGTCCGCCATCGTCGGGGCCATCACCTGCAGGCCGACCGGCAGCCCCTCGGAGAGCCCGCACGGCACCGAGATCCCCGGCCCGCCGTACAGG
>NZ_JBNCKO010000079.1:0-325 GCF_049841595.1 Micromonospora sp. DT228 | reverse complement strand
CCACGGCAGCCGGGACACCTACTGCGCCGCCGCGCCCGCGTACCGGGCCGCCGCCCGCCGCATCGCCGCCTTCCTCGCCGACCGGTACGCCCACCACCCGGCGCTGGCGCTGTGGCACGTGCACAACGAGTACGGCACGATCTGCCACTGCGAGCACGCCGCGCGGGAGTTCCGGGCCTGGCTGGCCGCCCGGCACGGCACCCTCGACGCCCTCAACGCCGCCTGGGCCACCAGCTTCTGGAGTCAGCACTACTCCGACTGGGCGCAGCTCAGCACCCCCCGGGCGACGCAGTACCTGGCCAATCCGGGGCAGTTGCTCGACTTC
>NZ_JBNCKO010000078.1:0-330 GCF_049841595.1 Micromonospora sp. DT228 | reverse complement strand
CGGTGGCGCAGCGGGGGCAGCTTGTAGTTGCCGGTGACCCGGCCAGCCTCCTGCTCGTCACCGGACATGAGCACGATCTCCCGGCCGATGTTGGCGCTGGCGTCGCCGCCCTTGTCGCCGAAGGCGTGGTGCACGCCGCGCTGGGTGGCGGCGATCAGGTAGATCCCGGCGGAGGCGACGGCCTGGGTGCACTCGGCGTACATGTCGCCTGCGGTGACTTCGACCCCGTCGTAGTACGCCTTGACCTTGGTGTTCAGCGCGAACGACGCCTCGTCGATGTAGAAGAGGATCTTCTTGAAGCCGTGGCGGGCGGAGAACGGCTGGTCCTGA
>NZ_JBNCKO010000077.1:0-331 GCF_049841595.1 Micromonospora sp. DT228 | reverse complement strand
GGCGAAGACGGCGTGCACGGCGACCGAGTGGCCGGTCACCACCGGCACCCGTACGCAGGTCGCGGAGACCTTCAGGTCGGGCAGCCCGAGGATCTTGCGCGACTCGTTGCGCAGCTTCATCTCCTCCGACGACCACCCGTCGTCGGCCAGCGAGCCGGCCCACGGCACCACGTTGAGCGCCAGCGGGGCGGGGAACGGCCCCAGCTCGTCGCCGACGGCCTGCCGCACGTCGCCCGGTCGGGAGCCGAGCGCCCGGTCCCCGGCGACCTTGCCGAGTTGCAGGTGCAGCGCGTCCACGCCGGCCCGGCCCGCCCCGGAGGCCGCCTGGTAC
>NZ_JBNCKO010000076.1:0-334 GCF_049841595.1 Micromonospora sp. DT228 | reverse complement strand
CGGCGGGACAGGCCTCGCCCCAGGACTGCCGCCGCTGCTGGCCGCCCAGGCCGCGCTCGTGTGCGGCCTGAGCCTGAACGAGTACCGCGAGATGGAGGCCCTGGAACGAATTCCGAAGCGCAGCCAGGTCGAGCACTACAACCAGGGCCGGCGAGTGCGCACGCACGCCGAGCAGGCGCGGCTCGACGAACTGGACGGCTCACCAGGCGGGGCGACCGGCGCAACCCCACGGGCCACGTACAAGCTGCGCGGCGAGTACCTGTCCATGCTCCAGGCGCACCACGCGTCCAAGGGGAAGCTGGCCGACGCCCAAGCCGCGCAGGCCGCGATGGAC
>NZ_JBNCKO010000075.1:0-350 GCF_049841595.1 Micromonospora sp. DT228 | reverse complement strand
CACCCCGGCGGGCACCTGGATCCAGGTCGAGATGCAGGGCACCTACAACACGGGCACCAGCACCCCCTGGTACGTGATGAGCCGCTGGGCCTCCGGCGACCAGGACATCAAGCGGGCCACCCTCGACGGTCAGGGCGACCCGTACTCCAGCATCTGGACCGACACGTTCTCGATCGACGACGCCGAGGCCGGCGTGCTGCTGCGGTCGTACCAGCTGCGGCTCAGCCTGTACCGCAAGCCCGGCCAGACGGCGTCGCCGAAGGTCCGGATGCTCGGCGCGATGAGCTCGAACATCCCCGACCGCTTCACCGTGACCCCCAGCAAGGGCGGCATCGCGTGGGGCACCGAGC
>NZ_JBNCKO010000074.1:0-362 GCF_049841595.1 Micromonospora sp. DT228 | reverse complement strand
CGAGCGGACGTTCATGCGCCCGCTGCTGCCCGTCGAGCCCATCGGGTGACATCGGGCTGCCGGCCGCAGCGGGTGTGGCCGGCGACCCGGACACCCCGGCGGCCGAGCGGTGACGAGGCGTCGTCGGCGCGAGTTCGCGGAGCCTGGCCTCACTCGCGGGTCGAGGGCAGGCGCACCGTGAAGGTCGCGCCCCGGCCCGGATGGCCCTGGGCCTCGATCGTGCCGTGGTGACTGGTGACGACCTCCCGCAGCAGGGCCAGCCCCAGCCCGAAGCGGCGCTCCCCGGCGTTCGTGCCCCGGTGGAACCGGTCGAAGAGCCGCTGCGCGTCGGCCTGGTCGAAGCCGTCCCCGGTGTCGGCGAC
>NZ_JBNCKO010000073.1:0-366 GCF_049841595.1 Micromonospora sp. DT228 | reverse complement strand
GTCAGGTCGGTGGTGTGCCATCGGGCGGTGCCCGGGGAGACGAGAGCGGTGTCCGCGCGCGGCTCGATAAACGACAGCCACCCGCGGGCGATGTCGATGTAGTGGCCCCGGACCTGTGGCCGGCAGTTCTGGACGGCGCTGTTCATCGCCGCCTCGTCCTTGCCGGTGCGTCGGCCGGCCTGGACCGCCAACCGAATCTTGCGGTAGGGGTCCTTCGCCGGCGAGTACGAGTCGTCGAAGCTACGGACGAGCGCGAAGCGCTGCGTCCCCGGGCTCAGGACGTACTTGACGAACCGAGCCATGGCGATGTCGAAATTCGACGTCGGGTGGGTCAACCTGGCGATCTCCTCTGGCCCTGATCGGAAC
>NZ_JBNCKO010000072.1:0-378 GCF_049841595.1 Micromonospora sp. DT228 | reverse complement strand
GGGCAGCGAGGCCGGCCGTACCCGTCAGCTCGCCGAGCGGATTGGTGCCCTGGTGGCGGAGCTGACCGGCCGGTTGGAGGCCGAGCAGGCCGCCGAGGCCCGTCGCCGGGAGTTGGCGGAGAAGGAGGCCAAGCTCACCGCCGAGCTCGCCGAGCTGCGGCAGAGGTTGGGCACCGGGCCGGAGGCCGCCGCGCGCCGTGCCGCGATCCGCCAGTGGGCGCAGGCCAACGGCTACGCCGTGCGGGAGCGCGGCCGGATTCCGCGGAATGTCGTGCAGGCGTGGGCGGCGGCGATCGGGTCGGAGGTGACCCGGTGAAGGCGCTGAAGGTGCTGCTGCCGGCCGTCAGCGCGCTGTCGCTGGCGGGGCACGTGTGGGCG
>NZ_JBNCKO010000071.1:0-381 GCF_049841595.1 Micromonospora sp. DT228 | reverse complement strand
CCTCACCAGCCTCTGCCAAGGAGCCGTGCAGGGCGGCTGGGACGAGCAGTTGCAGGCCCATACCCTCGCGGTCGTCTTCGCCGGCCTGAAGCACGCCTGAGGCACATCCGAGGCACCGATTGCCCTGCTCATAGGACAGCCGGCCGCCCCGTCGGTACGGTTTCGGCGTGCCCATGATCCCCACGTCAGCGTCCACCCTGTCGCCCGCGCGCCGCTGGGCGGCGCTCGGCGTGCTCTCCGGCGCCGTACTCCTGCTCGCCATCGACGGCACGGTGCTGGCCCTGGCGGTGCCGTCGCTGACCGCGAGCCTGGCGCCGACCGCCGAGCAGATCCTCTGGATCGGCGACGTCTACTCCCTGGCCCTGGCCGGCCTGCTCGCCC
>NZ_JBNCKO010000070.1:0-387 GCF_049841595.1 Micromonospora sp. DT228 | reverse complement strand
GATTTCGTCGGGTTGTACCTGGGTGGCGACGGCGGGCAGCGTGAGCGCCACCGCGGTGTCGTCGTCGGCGTCCACCAGCACAACGGGTAGACCCGAGCCGGGGTGGCCGGTTGTGCCGGCGCGGACCAGGACGGCGGCGCACTCGGCGTGCGAGAGCACGAACTCCTGCCGCTCCGGTGGAGTCGACGGGTCCACCGGCACGTACGCCGCCCCGGCGAGCCCGACGGCGAGGACGGCCACGATCTGCTCGACCGACTTGTCGATGACCACGGCCACCCGGTCGCCCCGATTCACGCCGGCGTCCACGAGTCGGTGTGCGACGAACGACGCCCGGGTCAGCAACTGCCCGAAGGTCAACCGCCGGCCCGAGGCCACCACGGCCAGCCC
>NZ_JBNCKO010000069.1:0-401 GCF_049841595.1 Micromonospora sp. DT228 | reverse complement strand
CAACCACCGAAAATCCGAACGCTCCTCGACACCCGTGCCCCGGCCCGGCGGCTGCGCCCCCGGCATCCCCAGGAACTGCGGTCCCGCGCCACCACCACCCACGACGACCGGATCGGCGGCGAGGGGGGTGCCGAGCACGTCGGCCGGTCCACCCGCGGCCATCCGGGCGGCGGCGGGCGGCGCTCCGGTCGGCACACCCGGGTCCGTGCCCGTGCGCTGACCGGTGCCGGCCGCCACGGCCGCCGACGCCGCGCTTGCCGAACCGTGGGTCGGCGTACCCGCGAACGGCGGGGCGCGGTGTCCGGCCGGCCGGGGTTGCTCGATGAACGCGACGTGTCGCCACGAGTTCGCGGTCAACGCGCCGGTGTTGTCGTACGACATGCCGAGCAGGTCCAGGCCGC
>NZ_JBNCKO010000068.1:0-402 GCF_049841595.1 Micromonospora sp. DT228 | reverse complement strand
GACTCGGCCAACGACCTGTTCGGCATCAGCCTGGACCCGAACGTCCTGATCCAGGAGAGCAAGGTCGGCACCTGCGATGTCCGGCCGGGCCGGCGGCCCACCGGGCCGGCGCTGCTCGACCTGGTGGCCGACTACCAGCGGCGCGCCGGGATCACGCCCGGTCAGCACGCCCCGGCCGTCACCACCGACAGCGCGGGGGAGCAGCCCGGTGATTCCTGACCCGAACAGCCTGTACGGCCCTCTGGATCCGGCGCCCGAGGCCGGTTACGAGGACGCGCCGCCGCGGATGGGGTTCTTCACCGACACCAGCGTCTGCATCGGCTGTAAGGCCTGCGAGGTGGCCTGCAAGGAGTGGAACGGTGTTCCGGAGAGCGGCCTGGACCTGCTCGGCATGTCGTACGA
>NZ_JBNCKO010000067.1:0-410 GCF_049841595.1 Micromonospora sp. DT228 | reverse complement strand
GACCTACGACGTTCTGGTCAACCCGGAGCCGATTCTCAGGTCGACCGCTGAGGCCATCGGAGACCCGGCGAGTCCGGTCATGGTCGCGTCCACGGACCCTCAAGCCTCGTCGGTGTGGTGGTCGAAGCGCGTCGAGCAGCAAGGGGGAGGACTGCCGTTCGACTTTGCCCAGATCGACGATCCCCGCGATCTCCGCAAGCTACGAAAACTGCACTACGAGCACATCTTCGTCGACACGCCGGGCTCGCTTGAGGACGAGCGCATCCTGCAGGCCGCGCTGGATGAGTGCGATGACGTCCTGGTGCCGATGGTGCCGGAGCCGCTCTGCTACGACCCGACGACCCGCACCATCGAGGCTGTCATCGCGCCGCGCGGAATTCCGTACCGGGTGGTTGTCAACAGTTGGGACC
>NZ_JBNCKO010000066.1:0-411 GCF_049841595.1 Micromonospora sp. DT228 | reverse complement strand
CTCCTCGTGCCCGGAGGGTTTGGGTGCCGAGGGCGCGCCCAGCGCCGGGGCTGCCGGCCCGGCGAGGACCGCGAACGCCGCGAACACGGCCACCACGGGCGTCAACCAGCGGCGTAGGGGTGCCGTCACAGTGTTCCCTTCCGTCGACCGCCGACCGGGTTAGCTGACGGGTTCGGGGCGGAAGTGGCCCCTACCGCTGGTGCGGATTCACCCCAGTTACCTGGTTCCCCGGTTCGTCTCGCGACGATTGGGCGGCGGCACCGCAGGCGCCGCTGCGCGCCTTCGGCGGTGACCGGCAGCGAGGTTACCCGAGATCGCCGCTGGGGATCTACGTCCGGATGCCGACTAAAAGCGTCATTTCGTGTTCACCCTCGGTGGCCAGTGACGTTGCTCTCACGCGCGCCCCGCGCC
>NZ_JBNCKO010000065.1:0-428 GCF_049841595.1 Micromonospora sp. DT228 | reverse complement strand
GGCCGCAGTGGCTGCGCGAGTCCGACGCGATCCGGCAGGCCGGTCCCGCCCTGGTCGGCCGGACCGTGGTCATCGACCCGGGCCACGGCGGCACCGACCCCGGCGTGGTGGTGCCGGACGGGCCGCTGCGCTGGACCGAGGCCGACCTGGTGCACGACCTGGCCAGCCGGTTGGAGGGGCGGCTCGCCGCGTCCGGCGTGCGGGTGCAGCTCACCCGGGGGCCGACGCCGGGAAGCTGCCTGCCCGACGTGGAGCGGGCGCAGCTGGCCAACTCCCTCGGCGCCGACGTGTTCATCTCGCTGCACACCGACGGCCACGCCAACCCGGAGGCCGACGGCGTGGCGACCTACCACTACGGCACCGACAACGGCGTCACCTCGGCCACCGGGGAGCGGCTCGCCGGGCTGGTGCAGCGGGAGATCGTCGCC
>NZ_JBNCKO010000064.1:0-504 GCF_049841595.1 Micromonospora sp. DT228 | reverse complement strand
GGTCCGGGACTCGTTGACCACGTTGCCGGGCAGGATCCAGGCGGGGTTGGACGGCACTGCGGATGATCTCCGTGCGTTCCTCAAGACGGGCCTGCGGGTCTCCTGGACCACGGATCTGCGGATCGCGGCGAACCGGACCATGCCGAAGGGTGGGGAGAACGTGCGGGCGGCCGCGCAGGTGGCGCTCGACAACGGGACCATCGATGCCCTTCTGACCTACCTCAACCACGGCCTGTACATCGCACGTGCGCTCGACGCGGGGTCCCTGAAGCTGTTCGCGGATATTCGCGAGCTTGTCGCGGTCGACCTCGATACCGCCTCGGACACCGAGGTGCGGGTGCTTGCCAACCAGATCATGGCCGCGGCGGTCCGGGACTCGTTGACCACGTTGCCGGGCAGGATCCAGGCGGGGTTGGACGGCACTGCGGATGATCTCCGTGCGTTCCTCAAGACGGGCCTGCGGGTCTCCTGGACCACGGATCTGCGGATCGCGGCGAACCGGAC
>NZ_JBNCKO010000063.1:0-511 GCF_049841595.1 Micromonospora sp. DT228 | reverse complement strand
CTGCGAGATGTGTATAAGAGACAGTGATGAGTCTGTGAGGTCGGTGTTTTCGTGGAATCCGGATGGGTCGTTCTCGATTAAGGGTCCCGATGGGACGGTGACGGAGTTTTCGGCGGACAGGGATCGGTTGCGGCAGACGTCGGCGGATGGTGAGGTCGCGACGTTCAACGCGGATGGGACGTTCTCGGTCAAGGGCGTCGATGGTTCGGTGACGGAATTCTCGGCGGATGAGCGGATGCTGCGCCGGACGGCGGCGGATGGTGAGCTGACGACGTTCGAGTATCGCGGTGATCAGTATGTGGCGAAGACCGGTGACGAGCGGGTGTTGGTGGGGGCGGATGGTCGGGAGATCTATTCGTGGGTGGGTGACGATGAGTCTGTGAGGTCCGTGTTTTCGTGGAATCCGGATGGGTCGTTCTCGATTAAGGGTCCCGATGGGACGGTGACGGAGTTTACGGCGGACAGGGATCCGGTGCGGGAGACGTCGCCGGATGGTGAGGTCACGACGTTC
>NZ_JBNCKO010000062.1:0-537 GCF_049841595.1 Micromonospora sp. DT228 | reverse complement strand
GCGATATTAGGTGAGGCCCGGGGACACTGAGTCACACCGACACCCTCCACAACCAGCCGGTCCCCCACGTTGTTCCCGCACTCCGCGTTTCCGCGCTCCGCCGCGCGAGCCCATCCGGTCGCAGCGCCCGGCCGTCCCGCCGGCCGCTCCGCCGCCCGCGCCGCCCGTTCCGCGCCGCCGGGTCCGCGCCGCCCGTTCCGCGCCGCCAGGTCCCATCGCGGTAGGCCGGTCGCCTCCCAGCCACGGCACTCGCGCCCCCAAGCGCCGCGCTTCGGCCATGCTCCGCGAGATGAAAACGCCGGCGCTCAGCGAGTTGGCGAGCAGTCCAACGCCTGCCCGCACGGAAACGGAAACACCACTGACCGGCACCCCGGGTGCGGGTGCCGGTCAGTGGTGCCGTGCGGTCGTGCGGTCGTGCGGTGGTGCCGTGCGGTCGTGCGGTCGTGCCGTGCCGTGGTGCCGGTGGTCAGCTGTTCCAGTGCTGGTTGACGAGGTCGGTGGCCTGCTGTTCCCACTGGGCGTAGGCGTCGGGGTAGG
>NZ_JBNCKO010000061.1:266-574 GCF_049841595.1 Micromonospora sp. DT228 | reverse complement strand
CCCCAGGGCCTGCCGCACCCCGGCGACGAGCAGACCCAGACCCCCCACCACCTGAATGAGAACATCCACCAACATGACGCCATCGTGCCCGACCTGCGAATGGCGTAGATGCGGGCCTGCGTGCCAGGCAGCCGAGGCACTACCTTGTCCCACATGCGTCTTGCCCCACCGATACCGCCGGCGCCGCCGGCCACCGTGCGCATCGCCTCCGGGCTGCTGCTCGGTGTCGCGGGGCTCGCCCTGTGGTCGGCGCTCGTCGGGCTGGTCTTCGCCAACACGAGCCTGAGCGTCTACGTCGACGCCTACAC
>NZ_JBNCKO010000061.1:0-256 GCF_049841595.1 Micromonospora sp. DT228 | reverse complement strand
GACGCTCGACATGCTCTTCGCCGCCGGGGCCGCCGCCCTGGCCGTCCTGACCGGTCGGGGTCGCAAGAAGGCCCGGACGACCGCGTACGTGCTCGGCGGGATCTTCCTCGTCTGCGGGGGCCTCGGCAGCGTGACGGATCCCTTCCAGGGGCCGGCCGGATCCGCGGGCGACGGCATGGTCGAGCGCCTCATGCCGGCGGCGTACGGCATCGGCATCGGCGCGGTCGACGCGCTGACGGCGCTGGCCGTGCTGGCC
>NZ_JBNCKO010000060.1:0-582 GCF_049841595.1 Micromonospora sp. DT228 | reverse complement strand
CGAGGGCGGCGAGGCCCGCGCGTTTCCACATGGCCGGCAGGTCACGGGTGGTCACGACCGGGTCGGGTGGCAACCCGTACACCTCGGGCTCGTCCAACAGCAGGAAGAACGCCCCGTCACCACCCACACCGTCGTTCGGGTCGTGCCCGTACAGACGGGCCTCCGGCACACCCCGACCCCGCAACGTCTCGACCCGTTCCGCGGCCCGCTGCCGCAACTCGTCCAACGGCCCGTACTGGATCGACTCCGTCGGACACGCCTGCGCACACGCCGGCGTCATCCCCGCACCCAACCGGTCGTAACACAACGTGCACTTCCACGCCCGACCATCGTCCTTACGCTGATCGATCACCCCGTACGGACACGCCGAAATGCAGTACCCACACCCATTGCAGATGTCCTCCTGCACCACCACCGTCCCGAACTCCGTCCGGAACAACGAACCCGTCGGACACACATCCAGACACGCCGCATGGGTGCAGTGCTTACAGACGTCCGACATCATCAACCACCGAAAATCCGAACGCTCCTCGACACCCGTGCCCCGGCCCGGCGGCTGCGCCCCCGGCATCCCCAGGAACT
>NZ_JBNCKO010000059.1:0-618 GCF_049841595.1 Micromonospora sp. DT228 | reverse complement strand
GGCCGGGACCACGACTCGGTGGGGTTGTTCCAGCAGCGGCCCGGATGGGGCAGCGTGCGTGAGCGGATGACGCCCAGCTACGCGGCGGGGAAGTTCTACGAGGCGTTGCTGCGGGTCGACGGCTGGCAGCGGATGCGGCTGACCGACGCGGCGCAGGCGGTGCAGCGTTCCGGTCTGCCGGAGGCCTACCAGAAGTGGGAGGACGACGCTGAGCGGCTCGCCGCGCTCGTGCTCGGCCTGCCGAACATCGACGACATCGGCGGGGGCGCGCCGACGGCTCCGTGCGGTGCCGATGATCTCGGCCCGGTGCCCGTCGGTCCGGGCGGTTGGGTGCAGCCGATCCGGGCGCCCGTCGGCAGCGCCTTCGGTCCTCGGGGCGGGAGCTTCCACGCGGGCGTGGACATGTCGAAGGCCGACGTGCGGGGCGATGCGATCCGCGCGGCTGCGGTCGGCGTGGTGGAGCAGGTCAAGTGCGACTGGTACACCACGTGCGACCACGACGGCAACACCAGTCAGCGCGGATGCGGCTGGTACGTCGACATCCGGCATCCGGGCAACATCGTCACCCGCTACTGCCACCTGATCCAGCGACCCGAGGTGTCCATCGGTCAGCAGGTC
>NZ_JBNCKO010000058.1:211-690 GCF_049841595.1 Micromonospora sp. DT228 | reverse complement strand
TTCGACGCCATCGAGTTGACGTTGTCGGTCAGATCGCGCCACGTACCGCTGACGCCCTTGACCTGGGCCTGACCGCCGAGCTTGCCCTCGGTGCCCACCTCGCGCGCCACCCGGGTCACCTCGTCGGCGAACGACGAGAGCTGATCCACCATCGTGTTGACAGTCGACTTCAACTCCAGGATCTCGCCCCGCGCGTCCACAGTGATCTTCTGCGACAGGTCACCCTTCGCCACGGCCGTGGAGACCTGGGCGATGTTGCGGACCTGGGCGGTCAGGTTCGACGCCATCGAGTTGACGTTGTCGGTCAGGTCGCGCCAGGTGCCGGCGACGCCGCGCACCTGGGCCTGACCGCCGAGCTTGCCCTCGGTGCCCACCTCACGGGCCACCCGGGTCACCTCGTCCGCGAACGACGAGAGCTGATCCACCATCGTGTTGACAGTCGACTTCAACTCCAGGATCTCGCCCCGCGCGTCCACAGT
>NZ_JBNCKO010000058.1:0-111 GCF_049841595.1 Micromonospora sp. DT228 | reverse complement strand
GATCTTCTGGCTCAGGTCACCCTTCGCCACGGCCGTGGTCACCGAGGCGATGTTGCGGACCTGGCTGGTCAGGTTCGACGCCATCGAGTTGACGTTGTCGGTCAGATCGCG
>NZ_JBNCKO010000057.1:0-694 GCF_049841595.1 Micromonospora sp. DT228 | reverse complement strand
GGTCGGCGACCTGCTGACTGCGCCGCTTGTCCTGCCGCAGCCACACCGGAGCCCCGTCCTCGGTGGCGAGGGTGACGACCAGGTGCACGTGGTCGTTGCCGCGCGCTGACAGTCCGTGCCGCACTGCGATCCACCTACACCCGGCCCGATCAGGGCTGCCGGTGAAGCCCATCTCGGCCACGAACCGGCCCGCGATGCGGCCCCACGTCGCGTCGTCGAGCTGCCCCTCCTGGGCCGGGAGGCTTAACGAGCACTGCCACACGTATTGCTTCACCCCGCGCTCGCCGGCGGCGATCTGCGGCGCGTCCAACCGCGCCGCCAACTCGTCCAGGGACCACCGCTCGCCGTCACGGTCGTGCCGGCCGGGAGTCAGCAGCGACGCGTCGTCGTACCCGGCGACCAGGTGCGGGTTGATGTGTTCCTCGGCCTTTCCCGGGCCCCACAGATACTCCAGCAAGCCCCGGACCCGGGTGCCGTAGGTGACCTTCGGGATCATCAGCGTCGACCGGTCTGGGCGGCGGCGATCGCCGTTACGAGCTCGTCGACGTGGGCCGCGACCCGCGCCAGGTACGCCGTCGCTGCGGCCAGGTCCCCGGCCGGCTCCCCGGTCGAATGCAGCCGCGCCACCGCCTGGTTGAGGTTGGTCGCCGCGCCCCGCACCTGCCGGTGCACACCCATCAACTCGACCAGCAAC
>NZ_JBNCKO010000056.1:0-744 GCF_049841595.1 Micromonospora sp. DT228 | reverse complement strand
GCCGTCGGCCCAGTGGTGGATGTGGTGGGCGTCGCACCAGCGTGGTGGGCGGTCGCAGCCGGGGAAGGCGCAGCCGCGGTCGCGTAGGACGAGGGCGCGGCGGAGGGGGCCGGTGATGAGGCGGCGTTGTCGGCCGACGTCGAGGGGTTGGCTGGTGCTGTTGAGGACGGCGGGCAGGATCGTGGCGTCGCAGGCGAGTCGGCGCACCGTGCCGGGGGTGAGGTGGAAGCCGGTGTCGAGGGTGCCTGCGCCGAGTTGCCCGGCGAGTGCGTCGAAGGTGGTGGTGATGACGAGTTGTGCGGGGTCGCCGCCGTGTTCGGGTAGGTCGCTGGTGCGCAGGGTGAGTCGGCAGAGGTCGGCGAGGGCGTCATGACGGCGCTGCCCGGGGGTGCGTTGGTCGTCGGGGCCGGACGGGGCGGTCAGCGGGTCGATGGCGGCGCGGAGTAGGCCGGCGGTTTCGGTGTCGAGGATGCCGGTGAGTCGCAGGCGGCCGTCGGTGAGTGTGGAGAGGGTGAGGTGGCGGTCGCGGGTGGCGCGGCGGGCTTCGGCTTCCAGGGCGGCGTGGGCGGCGGCGTCGGCGATGTCGGGGGCGACGTGGTCGAGGATGCGGGTGCCGAGTTTGCGCAGGAGGGTGGGGTCGAACTGGCCGGCCCAGTCGGTGAGCACACCGACGGCCTTGTCGGCTGCCTGCGCGTCGGCGGCGGTGTGCACGGTGGCGACGGTGTCGGCGATGACCCGGGCCTG
>NZ_JBNCKO010000055.1:0-763 GCF_049841595.1 Micromonospora sp. DT228 | reverse complement strand
CCACATGCTGGAGCAGTTCACCCGCGAGTTCCTGCAGATCTACCCCCGGGCCCGGCTACTGGCCGCCGGCCGCGACGACATGAGCACCGACCGGCGGCGTCGGTTCGTCGCCCGCTGCGCCACCGGCGACTGGGACGCGATCATCATGGCCGCCTCGTTCTTCGAGCGGCTGTCGCTATCCCCTGACGAGCAGCGCCGCTTCCTCGATGAGGAGCTGCAGGAGCTGCGCGACAAGATCGTCCGCGCCGGTGAGCAGGCCATCGCCAACGGCGAGGACGCCAAGCGCTCCAGCAGCGTCAAGCGCCTGCAGAAGGCGCTGCTGCGCAAGGAGGAGCGGGTCAAGGAGAAGCTCGACAAGGCCCGCGACCCGGGCGTCACGTTCGAGCAGACCGGCATCGACTACGTCTATCGCGACGAGCTGCACGAGCTGAAGAACGACACCATCACCAGCTCCATCCCCGACGCCGGCAACGACGGCAGCGACCGCGCAGTGGACTTCCGGATGAAGCTGTCCTACCTGCGCCGCCAGCGCGGCCAGCGAGTGGTGTGCGGGGCCACCGCCACCCCCATCGCCAACAGCGTCCGGGAGCTGTACGTCGTGACCCGCCAGCTCCGACCCGACCTCCTGCAAGCCACCGCAACCACCGACTTCGACACCTGGGCGGCCACCTTCGCCAAGGTCGTCACCGCCATCGAGGTGTCCCCAACCGGGCAGGGCTTCCAGATGCGCGCCCGGCTGGCCAAGTACGCCAACGTGCCCGAG
>NZ_JBNCKO010000054.1:0-774 GCF_049841595.1 Micromonospora sp. DT228 | reverse complement strand
CGGACCCGGGTCGGTGCGCCGTGGCGGGACATCCCGGAGTGCTACGGGTCCTGGTCGGCGGCGTACGCGGTGTTCCGCCGCTGCCAGCGTGACGGGACCTGGGCGAAGATCCTGACCGCGTTGCAGGCGGTTGCCGACGCGGCCGGGCGGGTGACGTGGGACGTGTCGGTGGACTCGTCGGTCGCCCGGGCGCATCAGCACGCCGCCGGGGCGCGTAAAAGGGGGATCTGCAGGTCGAACCGCCGGGCGGCGTCGCGGTCGAGCCGGCCGATCATGCGCTCGGCCGGTCGCGGGGCGGACTGACCACGAAGGTGCACCTGGCCTGTGAACAGGGGCAGAAGCCGTTGTCGATCGTGTTGACCGCCGGGCAGCGCGGAGATAGTCCCCAGTTCATCGCGGTCCTCGACGGCATCCGGGTGCCTCGCCAGGGCGGCGGTCGGCCACGGACACGCCCCGATCGGGTCTTGGCCGACAAGGCGTACACGTCGAAGGCGAACCGCCGCTATCTGCGCCGCCGCGGGATCGCCGCGACGATCCCGTCGAAGGCCGACCAGGACGCCAACCGGCGTAAGAAGGGGTCCAAGGGTGGGCGGCCACCAGCCTTCGACCCCGAGCGGTACAAGCAACGTCACGCCGTGGAGTGCGGCATCAACCGGCTCAAACGCAACCGTGCCGTGGCCACCCGATTCGACAAACTCGCCGTGCGCTACGAAGCCACCGTGCACATCGCCGCGATCAACGAGTGGCTATGACCGACTTCGACACAGACCCTAG
>NZ_JBNCKO010000053.1:0-898 GCF_049841595.1 Micromonospora sp. DT228 | reverse complement strand
AGGGCGTGTTCGATGTCGCCGAGTTCGATGCGGTAGCCGCCGATTTTGACTTGGTGGTCGTTGCGGCCGGCGAATTCGATGGTGCCGTTGGGGAGGCGGCGGCCGAGGTCGCCGGTGCGGTAGAGGCGTTGGCCGGTGGTGGGGTGGGTGATGAAGGCGGTGTGGGTTTTGTCGGGGTCGTTGTGGTAGCCGTTGGCGAGGCCGGTGCCGCCGATGTGGAGGTCGCCGGTGACCCAGGTGGGGCATTCTTGGTGGCGGTCGTTGAGGACGTGGAAGGTTTGGTTGGTCATGGGTCGGCCGTAGGGGATGGATTCCCAGGTGGGGTCGACGTGGTCGATGTCGTGCAGGATTGACCAGATGGCGGCTTCGGTGGCGCCGCCGAGGCTGGTGACGTGGGCGTTTGGGGCGGTGGTGGTGATGCGGTTGGGTAGGTCGGTGGGGATCCAGTCGCCGGAGAGTAGGACGCGGCGCAGGGTTGGTGTGGTGGTGTTGGTGGCTTCGAGGTGTTCGACGAGCATGGCCATGAGTGCGGGTACGGAGTTCCAGATGGTGATGTGGTGTTCTTCGATGAGGTGGTGCCAGCGGGCGGGGTCGCGGTTGGCGTGGGGTTCGGGTAGGACGAGGGTGGCGCCGGTGGCGAGGGCGCCGAAGATGTCCCAGACGGAGAGGTCGAAGCTGAGGGCGGAGAGGCCGAGGATGGCGTCGGTGGGGGTGAGGTGGTAGCGGGTGTTGATGTCGACGCAGGTGTTGACGGCGGCGCGGTGGTTGATGGCGACGCCTTTGGGTCGGCCGGTGGAGCCGGAGGTGTAGATGATGTAGGCGATTTCGTCGGGTTGTACCTGGGTGGCGACGGCGGGCAGCGTGAGCGCCACCGCGGTGTCGTCGTCGGCGTCCACCA
>NZ_JBNCKO010000052.1:0-940 GCF_049841595.1 Micromonospora sp. DT228 | reverse complement strand
AGAGCGCGTTTGGTTTGTGGGTTGGTCGGGTGTGTCGCACAGTGGGTCCGACCGATGAGCCTGGCTCGGTCGATGGATAGGTATGGATCGAGTGCGGCGGTACCCCTCTGACCTGACCGACGCCGAGTGGGAGATCATCGAGCCGATGCTGCCGTCTCCGCAGTGGATGGGCAGACCAGAAAAGCATCCCCGGCGGGCCGTCATCGACGCCATCTTGTACGTGGTGCGTACCGGTTGCGCGTGGCGGTACCTGCCGGTCGACTTCCCGCCCTGGCAGACCGTGTACGCGCACTTCACGCGGCTGAACAGCCGCGGCGTGACCGAGCGGATCCTGACCGAACTCCGTGAACAGATCCGGGTGGCTCACGGCCGTGACCCGGAGCCGACGGCGGGGATCATCGACTCCCAGAGCGTCAAAGGCGCCGACACTGTGCCGCGGGACTCCCGCGGTTATGACGCCGGGAAGAAGATCAACGGCCGGAAACGGTTCATCGTCACCGACACCCTCGGACTCCTGGTCACCGTCTGGGTCCTCGCCGCGTCCTGGCAGGACCGCGACGGCGCCAAAGGAGCCCTACTCGCCACCTACGCGGCCACCCCGATCCGGCACGTCTTCGCCGACACCGGCTTCGCCGGCCGCCTCGTCGACTGGGCCCGCGACCTGCTGCGCACCACCGTCGAGATCGTCCGCAAACCCGCCGACCAGAAAGGCTTCGTCGTACACCCCCGCCGCTGGGTCGTGGAACGGACCCTGGCCTGGATCACCGCCCACCGCCGCCTGGCCCGCGACTACGAAACCCACCGCGCAACGTCAGAGGCCATGATCCGATGGGCCGCCCTCGGCGGCATGCTCCGCCGCCTCACCCGAGGCGAACCCGCCACCCGCCAACAACGCCTCACCTTCAACACACCCGACTGACAGCAAAGTGAAACGCGCTCT
>NZ_JBNCKO010000051.1:0-1150 GCF_049841595.1 Micromonospora sp. DT228 | reverse complement strand
CTTGGGGTCAAGGGTTGAGTGCAATCGTTAGGGCGCGATGAGTTCCGCGAGGCGTTGGGTTGGGGTGGCCCAGCCCAACGTTTCGCGGGGTCGGGTGTTGAGTTCGTGGGCGACGTTGTCCAGGCCGTTTTGGTCGATGGCGCGGAAGTCGTAGCTGCCCTTGGGGAAGTACTGGCGCAGGAGTCCGTTGGTGTTCTCGTTGGTGCCGCGTTGCCAGGGGCTGTGGGGGTCGCAGAAGTAGACCGGGCATCCGGTGGCGACGGTGAACACCGGGTGGGTGGCCATCTCGACGCCCTGGTCCCAGGTCAGTGAGCGGCGCAGGTGCTCGGGCATTCGGGCGGTCAGGGCGGCGAGGACCCCGATGACGGCTTCGCTGTCGCGGCCGTTCGGGAGCGCGCCGAGCATCACGTAGCGGGTGGAGCGTTCCACCAGGGTCACGATCGCCGACGTGCCGGCCTTACCGATGACCAGGTCACCTTCCCAGTGCCCCGGTACCGCCCGGTCGGCAGCCTCCGCCGGGCGGGCACTGATGTGCAGATCCCCGATCCAGGGCCGCCGACTACGGGCAGCACCCGCGGCACGCGACTGCGCACGCCGCTGGGTACGCCCGGAACGCAGCGCCACCTGCCGGGTCAACTCAGCTCTGAGGTTCCCCCGCGACTGCACGTAGATCGCCTGGTAAATCGTCTCGTGAGACACCTGCAACTCCGGCCGGTCAGCGAACGTGGCCCGCAACCACGCGGCGATCTGCTTCGGAGACCACCTACGCGCCAGTTTCCCCGCCACTACCCGCCGCAGCCGCGTCCCCGGTCCCAACTTCGACGCCTTCGGCCGCCGACGCGCCGCGTCCGCACGCCGCTGCGCCCACTGCGCCTGATACCCCCACCGATACGGTGCCCGAGCCCGCCCCGACGGCAACGACCGCCCGAGCGGGTTCTTCGTCCCGTGCCGCGCACTGTGATACCGGCCCACCTCCCGCGACACCGTGCCCACCGAGACCCCGAGAAGCCCCGCGATCTGCGTGATCGTCCGACCCGAACCCCACAAGTGCTCCAACACCTGCCGATGCCCGAACGTCACCGCACCTGGACTCGCCACCAGCACCTCCACCACAACCAAGATCAGTTGCACTGAAGCCTAGAAACCACCC
>NZ_JBNCKO010000050.1:0-1178 GCF_049841595.1 Micromonospora sp. DT228 | reverse complement strand
CAGAGGTTGAAAGGCTGACGTCCGTCGGCGTGTCTGCGTGATCCGGGTCGATGGGTTCGGTATGCCGGAGGTATGAGGTATCCGGCTGGTGGTGGCATGAACGCGGCAGCCCGGGTCCGGCGTGAGAAGGTCCGGATCCAGGCCGCGTCCATGTTCGAGGAGTCTTTACCGACTGCGCAGATCGCTTCTGAGCTGCGGGTTTCTGAGAAGTCGGTGCGTTTGTGGCGGCGGCAGTGGGCTGCTGGTGGAACGGAGGCTCTGGTGTCGGCCGGGCCGGGCGGCTCGGACTGCAAGCTCTCCGTTGAGCAGCGCAAACAGCTGGCCGAGGTGCTTGATGAGGGTCCGATCGTGCATGGCTGGGACGATGCCCGCTGGACCCTCGCGCGGGTGGCTGAGGTGATCGAGCGGCGTTTCGGCGTGTCCTACACGCTGCGCGGGGTGTCCTATCTGTTGCATCGCATGGGGTACAGCCAGCAGGTTCCCACTCGTCGGGCGATCGAACGCGATCCGGAAGCGATCGCCGGCTGGCATCGCGGGCGGTGGCCGTCGGTAAGAGGTTAGCGGCGGCGCAAGGGGCCTGGATCTGCTTCCAGGACGAGGCAGGCCAGGTCATGCGACCGCCGGTGGCCAAGACGTGGGCCCGGCGCGGGCACACGCCGGTCATCGAGGTGTCCGGCAAGGGCTCCGGCCGGGTCTCGATCGCTGGTCTGGTCTGCCTCCAGCCCGGACAGCGAGGCCGGCTGATGTGGCGCACCCGGCTGCACCGCGGTCGCAAAGGCGAACGCGGCAGCTTCAGCGAGGACGACTACATCGCCTTCCTCGACCAGGCCCACCAGCGCCTGCAGGCACCGATAGTGCTGATCTGGGACAACCTGAACACCCACGTCAGCCACCGCATGCACGCCCTGATCGCCGCCCGGCCGTGGCTGACCGTGATTCGGCTACCGGCCTACGCCCCGGACCTCAACCCCACCGAAGGCGTCTGGCGCTGGATGAAACGCGGCCTGACCAACACCGCCGCCCGCGGCGTCGACCACCTCGCCCAACTGGTCAAACGCCGACTACGCGACTGTCAGCAACAGACCGACCTCCTTGCCGGCTTCCTCGCCAGCACCGGCATGACCCTCGAACCCGAACCACCGAGATAGCCCGAACCTCGGCCTTTCAACCTCTGTAGC
>NZ_JBNCKO010000049.1:0-1447 GCF_049841595.1 Micromonospora sp. DT228 | reverse complement strand
CAGACGATCATGCGGTGGCCGTCCTCATTCCTGCGGGACCCGAGGTCACCTCACGAACGGCGGCTGCCGTACTAGCCTCGGAGTCGCTTCGAAGAATCGCAATCCGAACGAAGAACCCGGCTGACCTGCCCACCGAGATCAAGAAGACATTGAAGAAGAGTCTGCTCGGCGCGAAAGACGATCTCGCAATTTGGTCCATAGCCGGAGGAGGTTGGAAAGATCAGCTCAAGCTGCGCGCAAGCATGATCGTCTCCGACGAGGACCGATCGCTCAACACGCCGAAGCACCGGCAAGTTAGAGACTTCTTCCGCGAAAATCTGGGCATCACGGATATTACCCAAAGCTGGTCGTGGCCCCGCTGCCAGCCCGAGACGGCATGCAGGAAGCTGGACGAATTCGTAACGCTGCGTGGCTCGATCGCGCACCGCCGGGCCCCTGCGGGAAGCGTGTACAAGCGAGAGGCGGTCAAATCCCTGGACCTCGTGCAGCGGCTCGCCGCGTGCACCGCGAAGCAGGTGGACGAATTTCTTGTTAAGACGACCGGTCGCGGTCTTATCAGACGCAAAGCATAACGACTATCAGTCACCACGAAGACTGGAGCAGGTACGAACTCGCGCCAGGCGAATACGGGGTCCTGTCAGTCCACCAGCGCCCTGCTCCTTGGCCAACCGGACCAGGTCGGCGGCGACCTTCGCCTCCGCCGAAAACTCGGCCTTGACCTTCCTCAGGGTCACATCGTTCAGTGCCGCAGTAATCACAGCACCCTCCTCACCTGGCACAACGCCCGGCCGGTCAGGCCGGAAACACCCTCAAATCCGCAGACCCCCAGTTGATGGCTGCTTGTTCCGTCAGACGCGATTACGTGCTTCGATTCCGACCTCCACGCGGAGCAGTTCGCGCATCCGCCCGGCGAGCGCTGCCATTTCGGTTAGGTGGAAATCACGCTCCTGCACATTCTGGTAGCCGCGAACCCGCCAAGAGATGAACGTGTCGTACATTTCGCGCACCGGCGTTGACGCGTATAGATCAACCCTTGCTCTAAGCGCGTGCTCTGCGTCAGTCAGTTCTGGGCGGCTGGCGGATTCGGTTCGAGGAGGATCATGCACCTCCTGCCAGACCTTCTGGACGTCCAGACGCACGCTGGTCAACAGGTCGATGTAGAGGTCGGTCCGTTGTCCTCGGGCGAACCGCACGTGCTCCTGTTTCAATGCCAGGCGAAAGCCGAGCACAGTGGCGATAAGCGTGACGGCCGAGGGCACCGCGATTCCTAGGCTTGTTTCCCAGCTCACAGGACCACTGTAGGGTTCCACCACCAGCGGATCGGGGCCACAGCAGATCAACGGCCGCCTGGTCGAGGACATTGATCGGCGGCTACAGAGGTTGAAAGGCCGAGGTTCGGGCTATCTCGGTGGTTCGGGTTCGAGGGTCATGCCGGTGCTGGCGAGGA
>NZ_JBNCKO010000048.1:0-1456 GCF_049841595.1 Micromonospora sp. DT228 | reverse complement strand
CTAGTACGGCAGCCGCCGTTCGTGAGGTGACCTCGGGTCCCGCAGGAATGAGGACGGCCACCGCATGATCGTCTGTGTGTTGTGGACACAACATCAGACCTTGCGGTGGCCGAGGGTCACAGCTTAGAGCTTGCCCGGTGGCGACGAGCCATCGACCTGGTGACCAGTTCGTTCGCGGGCCGGTTCGCCCGGGTGGAACCCCGCCGGGCGGCCGCCGGTTTCGTCACCGGCCTGCTCGCTGACCTGGAAATCAAGACGTGTTGGCAGGTGGCAGAGCAGGCCGGGCATGACCGGCCTGATGCGATGCAGAGGTTGCTGTACCGGGCGAAGTGGGACGCTGACGCGGTGCGTGACGACGTGCGGCAGGTCGTCGTGGACCGGCTCGGTGATCCCGACGGTGTTCTCGTCGTTGACGAGACCGGCGACCTGAAGAAGGGCGTGCACACCGTCGGTGTCCAACGTCAGTACACCGGCACGGCCGGGCGGATCGAGAACGCCCAGGTCGGCGTGTTCCTGGCCTACGCGAGCAGGCACGGGCACACCCTGATCGACCGGCGGGTCTACCTGCCGAAGTCCTGGACCGATGACCACCAGCGGTGTGAGCAGGCCGGCGTCCCGGACGACGTCGTCTTCGCCACCCGCTCCGAGCTGGCCGAGCACATGATCACTGCCGCCGTGAAGGCCCTGGTCCCGGCCCGATGGGTCGCCGCGGACGAGGCCTACGGCAACAACACACGGCTGCGAGGTGAGCTGCGCACCCACCGCCTGGGTTACGTCCTGGCGGTCTCCCGCGATCATCTCGTGCCGATCGACGGCGGGAAGACCCGCTGCCGTGCCGACCAACTGGCCGCCGACCTGCCCGCCACGGCGTGGACCCGGCGCAGTGCCGGCGACGGGTCGAAAGGGCCACGGTTCTACGACTGGGCCTGGCTGGCCGACGTCGGCGCCGACGGTGACCCGGACGACGACGGCTGGCACAGTCTGCTGATCCGCCGGAACAACACCACAGGTGAGCTGGCCTTCTACCGCTGCTGGACACCCCGCCCGGCCACCCTCGCGCAACTCGTGCGAGTAGCGGGAGTTCGTTGGATCGTGGAGGAGTCGTTCCAAGCCGGAAAGGGCCAGGTCGGTCTCGACCAGCACCAGGTCCGCCGCTGGACTTCCTGGCACCGGTTCACCACTCTCGCCCTGGCAGCCCTCGCCGTCCTCGCGATCTGCGCCGCCGACGCCCGATCGGTAGACCGTCCCGCTCAGCCCGACATGATCGACCTGACCGTCAACGAGATCCGCCGCCTGATCAACGTCCTACTCATCCGGCCGACCCGCAGCATCGCCTACCGTTTGCGCTGGTCAAACTGGCGACGCCGACACCAAGCACGAGCCAGACGAGCCCACTACGCCCGCCGCCTCAACCTCGAATTCCAACCATGATCACGAATGGCGGCTGTCGTACTAG
>NZ_JBNCKO010000047.1:0-1763 GCF_049841595.1 Micromonospora sp. DT228 | reverse complement strand
TCCATCGACCGAGCCAGGCTCATCGGTCGGACCCACTGTGCGACACACCCGACCAACCCACAAACCAAACGCGCTCTGAGACGCATAGGCACTTGAGTGGAGTCGTGAAGCTTCGCCGTCAAAAGTTGTTCGGCCGTCAGTCCGGTTGCCGGCGCTGACCCCGACGGAGAACAGAATTCTGTGCTATTCAGATTCGCGTCCGTCAGGTGGCTTCCGGAGAGATTCGCGCTTAGGAAATTTGCACCCACCAGATTCGCCTCGCAGAAGCATGACCCGCCGACCTGGCTGGCGCGAAAGTCCGTCTCTGCTAGGGATGCATGATGAAAGTTCGCCAGCAAGGCGAAAGCGTGTTGAAACTTTGCTCGTGGGAGCTTCGCTCCTTCGAAGTGAGTTCTTGTAAGGATGGCACCTTCAAAACATGCGTCGGAGAGGTGAGCTTCGTCCAGCCATGCCCGGCTCAGATCTGCGTTAGAAAAGTCTGCATTCTGCAAATCGAGCGCGCGTAGATCTGTTTCCTTGAGGTCTATCTTTTCGCGGGTTTCTTTGGATGGTCGTGTCAAAACCTTAAGCGCCGCGAGTGCGTCGAGACCGATTGGGTCCACGTCGTCGATGGCCCCTGGGTGGGATTCGGGGATAGGCCGTTTCTCCCGCACGAATGCTGCCAACAGGTGTGTAATCATTTGCGAGTCGCTCGATGACTCATGCATGACTTGCTCTAATGCATAAACACCGCCAACTCGTTCTGTAACCTTGTCCGAGCTGAGGAGTGAGATGGCCTTAGCGAATCGGTCTGTCACGTGACCGCGTCGCGAAAGATAGTACGTTCTGGCTGTAAAGGCGAGACCGGCTGACGCCGCAGCTCCTGCGACCATTGCTACAAGCGTCTGCCGAGTCGAATTTAGGCTAGATGCCCGGTCCTTGTCTTTCGGGGTCAGATAGTTTGCTGCAGGATCCAGGATGAACCACGCGATAGCAGGGAGGGCCATAATGCCGAGAAGTTTCAGAGCGGTAATCCTGCGGCGACTCATTAAGAGACCGTGCCTAGGGGTAGTAGTAGTCCGGTCGACGTTGCCACCGAGTGGCAAACCTGGAGTCTTGCACTGGAGGCTATCGCGCGTTGTCTGCTACCGGACAGTTTCACCTTGCTGATTGCTGGGACCTTAGCTGGCTGCGCCTAGGGCCGCCTCAATACGCGTGCGTGCAGCCTCGTCCTGGCCATCGATGCATGAGGCATACACCTTGAGCAGGACGTGCACGCTATGTCCGGCCCACTCGGCAACCTGGGTAGCCGGCACGCCAGCATTTAGCCAGAGCGACACGGCAGCGTGCCGCAGGTGGTACGGCACCCGTGCCAGAACCGAGCGCTGCTGGGCAGGGTTAAGCGCCTGCTCTCGTGCCTGGCGCCAGGCTCTCAGGTAGGTGCTTTTCGTGACGGGGCCGGGGCGTGAACCTGGCGCGTTGAACATCCGCCCGCCCGGGTTGCCGTGGTGCTGCCGATGGTGCCGCAGGATGCGGACAAGTTCCGGGCAGGCGGGCACGTCGCGGGTCGCCTTCTTCGCTCGGTGCTTCAACTCGCGGTCCTCGCGCATTTCGCCACTGTCGCTCCATTCCTCGCCGACGTGTTGCGTTGAGCCGCTGAGGTGAAGCCATCCCCAGCCCTCTTCGGGAAGCTCGCATTCGTCGTCTCTCAGAGCGCGTTTCACTTTGCTGTCAGTCGGGTGTGTTGAAGGTGAGGCGTTGTTGGCGGGTGGCGGGTTCGCCTC
>NZ_JBNCKO010000046.1:0-3291 GCF_049841595.1 Micromonospora sp. DT228 | reverse complement strand
GGAGGGTGTCGGTGTGACTCAGTGTCCCCGGGCCTCACCTAATATCGCCGTCGCGGAATACCGTTTGGCTGGAGCCGTGCCGCGCCACTCGCCGAGAGGCGACCTGCACACCGACACCAGCGCCGCCCCCGGTCCACAGGGCCGGGGGCGGCGCTGTCTGTCTGCCCCCACTCGCGAACATGTCTCGGTTGACCTATCTTCATGGGGTCGCTCGCGTGGGAGGGGGTGTCAGGGCATGGGTCTGCGTACCTTCATCGAGGGTTGGCCGGTTTACCGGCAGCTCACCGGCACCGATCCGCTCGGTCGGGGTGCCGCGGCCAAGTCCACCCGGTCGGCAGAACTCACCGCGCGCACCGATGACGCGGATTCGATGGCCCGGTCGGTCTGCCCGTACTGCGCCGTCGGTTGTGGTCAGCGGGTGTACGTCAAGGATGGCCAGGTCACCCAGATCGAGGGCGATCCGGACAGCCCGATCTCGCGGGGTCGGCTGTGCCCGAAGGGTTCGGCCAGTAAGAGTCTGGTGACCAGTCCGCTGCGGCAGACGACTGTGCGTTACCGCCGTCCGTACTCGACGCAGTGGGAGGATCTGGACCTCGACACCGCGCTGGACATGATCGCCGACCGGATGCTCGCGGCCCGTGCGCAGACCTGGGAGGACGTCGACACGCAGGGCCGGCCGCTCAACCGGACGCTGGGTTTCTCCAGTCTGGGTGGGGCGACGCTGGACAACGAGGAGAACTACCTCATCAAGAAGTTGTTCACCGCGATGGGGGCGCTCCAGATCGAGAACCAGGCCCGTATTTGACACTCCGCCACCGTCCCCGGTCTGGGGGCCAGCTTCGGTCGTGGCGGTGCGACGGATTTCCAGCAGGACATCGCCAACGCTGACGTGATCGTCATCCAGGGTTCGAACATGGCTGAGGCGCACCCGGTGGGCTTCCAGTGGGTGATGGAGGCCAAGCGCAAGGGTGCGAAGGTCTTCCACGTCGACCCGCGGTTCACCCGGACCAGTGCGGTGGCTGACGCGTACCTGCCGATCCGGGCGGGCACGGACATCGCCCTGCTGGGTGGTGTGGTGCGCTACATCCTGGACAACGAGTTGGACTTCCGGGAGTACGTGCTGTCGTACACCAACGCGGCGACGATCGTCAGCGAGGACTTCGTCGACACCGAGGACGGCGACGGGTTCTTCTCCGGGTTCGATCCGGCGACCGGCGCCTACGTGCAGGACAGTTGGCAGTACGCGGGGCACGAGGGTTCGTCCGGCAGTGGGCACACCGAGCAGGAGCGGGACAGCGCCGCGGGTCTGACGCACGAGTCGCACGGCGCACCTGTCGGCGGGCAGACCGAACGCGACGAGACGTTGCGGCACCCGCGCTGCGTCTACCAGATCCTCAAGCGACACTTTGCCCGCTACACCCCGGAGATGGTGGAACGGGTGTGCGGCATCCCGCGGGAGCAGTTCCTGGAGTTGGCCGAGGCGTGGACGCGGAACTCCGGTCGGGAGCGCACCGGCATGCTGATCTACTCGGTGGGGTGGACGCAGCACAGCGTCGGTGTGCAGTACATCCGTACCGGGGCGATCATCCAACTGCTGCTCGGCAACATGGGTCGCCCGGGCGGGGGCGTGATGGCCCTGCGCGGGCACGCCAGCATCCAGGGCTCCACCGACATCCCGACGTTGTTCAACCTGCTGCCCGGGTACCTGCCGATGCCGCACCACGCCGAACACCCGAGCTTCGACGAGTGGGTGGACAGCATCCGGCACCCGGGTCAGAAGGGCTTCTGGGGTAACGCGCGGTCGTTCGCGGCGAGCCTGCTCAAGGCGTACTGGGGTGACGCGGCGACGCCGGAGAACGACTTCTGTTACGGCTACCTGCCCCGGTTGACCGGTGACCACGGCACCTACCAGCAGGTGCTCAACATGATCGACGGGAAGATCAAGGGCTACTTCCTGCTCGGTCAGAACCCGGCGGTCGGCTCGGCGCACGGCCGGGCGCAGCGCCTGGGCATGGCCAACCTGGACTGGTTGGTGGTCCGGGACCTGTTCATGATCGAGAGCGCCACGTTCTGGCAGAACGGCCCCGAGGTCGCCACCGGGGAGATCGTGCCGGAGGAGTGCCGCACCGAGGTGTTCTTCCTGCCCGCCGCCTCGCACGTGGAGAAGGAGGGCACGTTCACCCAGACGCAGCGGCTGTTGCAGTGGCGGGAGAAGGCCGTCGAGCCGCCGGGCGACGCCCGCTCCGAGCTGTGGTTCTTCTACCACCTGGGGCGCAGGCTGCGGGAGAGGCTGGCCGACTCACAGTTGCCGCGGGACCGGGCGCTGCTCGACCTCACCTGGGACTACCCCACGCACGGTCCGCACGCGGAGCCGAGCGCCGAGTCGGTGCTGCGCGAGATCAACGGGTACGACGTGGCGAGTGGCCGCCCGCTGTCCGGCTTCGCCGAGGCCCGCGCGGATGGTTCCACCGCGATCGGCTGCTGGATCTACACCGGTGTGTACGCCGACGGTGTCAACCAGGCGGCGCGGCGTAAGTCCCGACACGAGCAGGACTGGGTGGCCGCCGAGTGGGGGTGGGCGTGGCCGGCGAACCGGCGCATCCTCTACAACCGTGCCTCCGCCGACCCGGACGGCAACCCGTGGAGTGAGCGCAAACGCTACGTCTGGTGGGACGCGGAGGAGGGCGAGTGGACCGGCTACGACGTGCCGGACTTCGAGAAGACCAAACCGCCGTCGTACCGGCCGCCGCCCGGCGCGTCCGGGACGGAGGGCATCGCCGGTGACGACCCGTTCGTCATGCAGGGTGACGGCAAGGGCTGGCTGTACGCGCCCAGCGGCGTGCTGGACGGGCCGCTGCCGACGCACTACGAGCCGGTGGAGTCGCCGGTGCGTAACCCGCTCTACCGGCAGCAGGCCAACCCGACCCGCAAGATGTACGCGCACCCGGTCAACTCGGTGAACCCGAGCCCACCGCAGGAGCACAGTCAGGTGTTCCCGTACGTGTTCACGGTCAGCCGGCTCACCGAGCACCACACCGCCGGTGGGATGAGCCGTACCGTCCGGACGTTGGCCGAGTTGCAACCGGAGATGTTCGTCGAGGTGTCACCGGAGATGGCGGGCGAGGCGGGGCTGACCCATCTGGGGTGGGCGCACCTGGTCAGCGGTCGTGCGGTGATCGAGGCGAAGGTGCTGGTGACCGACCGGCTCACCCCTTTGCGGGTGGACGGTCGGATCATCCACCAGGTGTGGTTGCCGTACCACTTCGGTTTCGAGGGTCTGGTGACCGGCGA
>NZ_JBNCKO010000045.1:0-4427 GCF_049841595.1 Micromonospora sp. DT228 | reverse complement strand
CACAGACGATCATGCGGTGGCCGTCCTCATTCCTGCGGGACCCGAGGTCACCTCACGAACGGCGGCTGCCGTACTAGCCGCCGGTGCCCGCGTCGTGCTGTTGTGCCACCCCCACAATCCGACCGGCCGGGTGCATGAAAGCGGCGAGCTGCAGGCCCTTGCGGAAGCGGCGGCCCGCTACGGCGCCACCGTGCTCTCAGATGAGATCCATGGGCCATTGACCCATCAGGGGCATCGCTTTCACCCCTACTTGAGCTGTGGGGACGCGGCCCTCGCGACCGGGATCGCGTTCACCAGCGCGTCCAAGGCGTGGAACCTTGCCGGTCTCAAATGTGCCCTTATCGTTGCCCCGGACCCACGCCATAGTCAGGTGATCGACCGGCTTCCTCATGAGCTGCCGTGGGGCGTCGGGCACCTGGGGATGCTCGCGGCGACCGTGGCCTTCGAGCATGGCGAGATCTGGCTCGACCAACTTGTTGACGCCCTGGCTGCCAACGCCGTCCTGCTGCGCGACCAGCTAGCTCAACAACTACCCGAAGTGACCTTCCCGATGCCGCAGGCCAGCTACCTCGCCTGGCTGAACTGCTCCCCACTGCGCCTGGGCTCCGACCCCGCGCAAGCCTTTCTGCAACACGGCCGGGTCGCGCTCAGCTCCGGCCATGACTTTGGCGCACCCGGCTCCGGCCATGCGCGATTCAACTTCGCTTGCTCGCCAGATCTGATACGTGAGGCAGTTTCCCGCATGGCGCACACCGCCCTGCTCCGTCGGTAAGGGTTTCTCAAATGGACGGCCTGGCGTTAACCGATGCGCGGTCAACGCCCGCTTCTGCCTCTCCGGGAGGGCTGGCGTTGGACCCACGGCTGGTAGGTCTCCAGCGGGAGCGCAAGGCATTCGTCTCGAATGGCATCCCACCGTGCCCGAAGGTCGGCCAGAAAGGGGAACTGCCGCTGGTCCACGAACATGGGCACCATGATGTACCAACGTCGGGTGCTGTGGGCTACGACGCCGCCCCGTGGGGCAAGATCAGGGTGGACCCATGTTCGTACCTCCACCTGCAGGCGCACGCTCACGCCGTTGACAAGGAGCGGCGATCGTGGGCGTGCATCCCATTCGACCGATGCGGCCGCGGGAGCCAGCGCTGGCGCCGGCGGCACCGCCACGGTAGCTTCCGATCGATCGGCGGTCAGCGGCCCGGTGCGAGCTCGGTTTAGGGGGAGCAGGTCGGGAGCGGCGGAATGCCCTGAATGGCCTCGCGTCGCCGCAGCCGAAATGCGGGGGTGCGCAGAGCGCCAGTAGCGCACACTCGTGACCATGATGGCATCGGTCCGTAGCGTCGCCGATCTGGCCGCTGCGCAGGCGCAGGGTCATCGGGTCAAGTTCCTGTTCTTCTGGGGGCACCAGCCCGAGCGGGACGGGGGTGTCGGCGCGGGCTGCTTGAGCCAGTGGTGGCCGGCGGCGTTCACCGCCGACGACCTACGGTTCGCCACTGCGGAGCACTACATGATGTGGCGCAAGGCCAGGTTGTTCGGCGACCGTGTGATGGCCGAAGAGATTCTTGCCGCGCCGCACCCTCACGCCGCCAAGACGCTGGGAGGACGTGTCGCAGGTTTTGATCAGCAGACCTGGGGCGAACACCGCTGCGCGATCGTGGTGGCCGGGAACCTCGCCAAGTTCGACCAGCATCCCGCGCTACGGGCATTCCTGCTGGACACGGGGCAGCGGGTTCTCGTGGAGGCCAGCCCAGTCGACCGGATCTGGGGTATCGGCCTGAACCGCGACGATCCCACTGCTGCCGACCCCGGCTCTTGGCGAGGCCTCAACCTGCTCGGATTCGCGCTCATGCAGGTGCGCGAGGTGCTCCGGGAACGACCCTCTCACGCTCCGGATCGGGCGTGACGCGCGGCGTCGTCAACGGCCCTTGATCTTCCTCGTGTGGACGGACCGCTGATCCCGTTCGAGGCCCGGCCGGAGCAGACTGGGTGCAGATTGGCGAAGAGGTCACCGTGCCCGAAGTGCTCACCGGCGCCGGGATCGCGGAAGCGGTGTGAGACCGCGACTTCGCAGCGACCGGCCGGGACCCGGTCAGGCCGGGGGCCGGGTAGTCTACTCACTGTGACCAATGCCCGCCGGGGTCTGCTGCTGATCGGTCTCCTCGGGATAGCAGGCATCTTCGCCGCCGGGTATGTCAGGTTGGTTGAGCATCCTGAGCATGTCGGACCCATCCAGACCCTCGCGGCGCTGCTGGCGGGAGCCGTGCCGGCCATTCCCGTGCTGTGGCGCAGGTTCGTGCGCCGGTCGGACCCTGTGCCGGAGTTGATCGATCGCGCCGTCGACCGGTTGGCCGATCAAATCCGTGAGAGAGTCGAGTCTGATCTGGAACAGCGGGGGTTGCGTGTCCTGCCACCCATACCGCTTCGCTGGCAGTGGTCCGAGCGCAGCCTCGGCGCATCACGGGACGCAGCCGTCGATCCGACGTGGACGGAGCATCGCGCGGATCCGCTGCCGGGGATGAGCGCAATCGGTCTGGGTGAGGTTGACAGCGGAACTTTGGCGGATCTAATCCAGGTCTATGGCGGTGTGGCGTCCGGGCGGGTGGTGTTGCTCGGCGACGCCGGGGCGGGCAAGACCAGCGCCGCGCTGCAGCTGGTGCTCAGCGCGCTGAACCACCGCCGCTCGCTCGATCCCGTCGACCAGGCCCGCACGCCCGTGCCGGTGATGCTGCGGCTCCACGACTGGAATCCGGGCCAGCTAGATTTCCTTTCCTGGGCCACGTCCCAGCTGCTGCACACCTACTCCTTCCTGCGATCAACGGAATTCGGGCCGGGCGTCGTCCGCGGGATGCTGGCCGCTGGCCGCGTCTCCTTCGTCCTCGACAGCCTCGATGCGGTACCGCCGCGGTTGCGCCCAGCGGTCCTGCAGAAGCTGAACGCGCTGACAGCGCAGCGCGTGGTGCTACTCAGCCGCGGCGACGAGATGGGCGACGCCGCTGCTCGGCGGGGGCTGTTGATCGGAGCGGCAACCCTTGAGCTCATGCCTCCCACAGCGGCGCAGGCCGCCGATTATCTGGAGGGCTTCCCCGGCACGCCGACACCCACCTGGCGGCGCCTGCTTCGGCGCCTGCGCGGCGGATCGCGCGACGGCCTCATCAAGGCACTGGAGAACCCCTTGATGCTCAGCCTGGTTCGCGACCTGCAGGGGCGCGAGGACCGACTCGGCGAGCTGCTCGATCCACGCCGTCGGCGTAGCCGCAAAGCGGCCGAGGAGTACCTGCTCGATACCATTCTGCTCAACGCCTACGGCCAGCATCCCGACACCGACGGCCCACTGCCGCGTTACACGGTCGACCAGGCACGCCGTTGGCTCGGCCGGCTCGCCTGGCGGCTCGACGAGACCGACGATCGCGACGTGGCCTGGTGGCGCATTTCCCGATGGCTACCCTCCTTCGTTCAGCTCGCCATGACGTTCACCGTCTCAGGGGTGATCGGCACCATCGTCTCGGGGTTGCTCCTCGTGACCGGCGATGAAGCCACCACCCCCATCGCGTCGGGCATCGTCTTCGGGCTCCTCATTGGCATGCCTGTTGGGCTACTCACGCATCAGGGCGGCGACCTGATGTTCGGTAGCACCTCGGACGAGCCTCGCGCGTGGGCCTTCAACCGGCTGCGCTCGGTGGCCGCCCCGAGTGCCGTCCTGGGGTGGTTGGTGCTGGCCGGTGCGGAGTTCGCGCTCATACGGCTGCGGATCACCTACTTTCCCGAGCCCGGAGAAGACGCGCCCAGTCCGATCCACACGCTCGTGGTTAGCGTGGCCTTCACCCTGACACTGATGCTTGTCTATGCCGGAGCTCGGCCTACCAGCACCGACCAGAACACCGCAGATCCGTGGACCTGTTGGAAACGTGATCTCGGCTGCGGCTTGCTGATCGGTGCGGTGCTCGGACTGGGCGGCATCCTCGTCCTCTCCGCCGGAGTGCCCTCGGCGCGCGGAATCGCCTTCAATCTGGCGTTCGGCCTGGGATTCGGTGTCACGGTGTCTCGGGTATGGCGGGCGCTCCTCGTCTTCGTCTGGCTGCGCGTCCAGGGCGATGGTCCGCTGCGGATGATGCACTTCCTCGAAGACGCCAGGGCCAGACATGTCCTGCGCGCCGTCGGCCCGCAATACCAGTTCCGGCACGCACGCCTGCAAGACCGCCTCGCCATGCAAGCCGCCCCCGAATAGCGATCTACAGCCCGGCGTGAAGGGTTCGCGCTGCGGACTACCGCCAGGCCGAGCGGACCGGTCCGGCAAGAAAGGTCGAAGTGGTCAGGCGTGCTTCTCCCGAGGATGGCCGGCGCCGGCCGGTGCCACGGGTCGCCTAGGGGCTGTGTCGAAGTCGGCTGCAGGTGCCCGAGGGTGAGGAAGTTTCGGCGTGGCGGTGATCGATAAG
>NZ_JBNCKO010000044.1:0-5100 GCF_049841595.1 Micromonospora sp. DT228 | reverse complement strand
CCTCGGCCACCAACTCGGCCAGCCCGGCGGGGGAGACCTCGGCCGAGCTGGTCCAGCCCGTGCCCGAGCCCAGGCGGCGCAGCACGTCGACGAAGCCGCCGAACATCTGCTCCACCAACCCATCCGGGAACAGCTCGTCCACGCTGGGCCAACCGACCACGAGACCGGCCTCCACCTCCAGCGCCGCGGCGTCGATCCACACCTGCGGGGTCTGGATCACCTGGTGTTCGAGCTGCCCCAACCAGTCCACCATCGACGACTCGTTGGCCTCGCTCTCGTTGACCAGGGTGCTGGTGAACACCGCCGGCATCATGGCGGCGTCGGTGCCGCCACGCTGACGGGCCAGCTCGCGGAGGATGTCGACGCCGTTGACGTAGCGGTACTCCAGGTCCTCCCAGTTCTGCTCCTGCAACCGGCGGGCCACCCCGAGAATGGAGTCGTCCTCGACCAGGTCGACCGGCAGCAGCGTGAAGGACGCGAACCCGCCGACCAGGTGCTCCGCGTCAGGGTGCACGGGCAGCCGGATGTTCGTGGTCACGTTCAGCGTGAAGCGGCCCGAGCGGGTCCACCCGCCCAGCACGCAGGCGTACGCGGCCAGCAGCACCGCCGACGGAGTGACGCCGTGCGCGGCGGCCTCCCGCTTGACGGCGTCCCACTCGGTCGCCGGGATCAGCGCGCTGTGGGGCACGAACTTCGGCTCCCGCACCAGCTCCGGTGAGGTGGCCAGCGGCAGCTCCGGCGGCGAGGGCAGGGTGGCCACCCGCTCCCGCCAGTAGTCCATCGATCGGCGGTAGAGCGAGGTCTCCTTGAGCTTCTCCGCGGCCAGCCGGTAGTCGCGGAACGAGATGCCCAGCTCGGGCAGCTCCTCGGCCGGCCGCTCGTAGTAGGCGCGCCAGTCCGCGAGCAGGATCCGGACGCTGCCCATGTCGGCCATCATCAGCTCGAAGCTGAGGAACAGTCGGGTACGCCCACCGGGCAGGTGCACCACCCGGATCTCGAACAGCGGCCACGCGTCCTCGGGTCGCATCTCGTGCGACATCGCCTCGCGCATCTCGGCGAGCCGGCCCTCGACCACCTCCGGCGTCTCGTCGCGCAGGTCGACGACGGGGAAGTCGTAGCGGGTGACCTCGGGCAGCACCCGCTGGTGACCGTCGCGGGTGAACACGGCCCGCAGCATCGCGTGCCGGGCCAGCACCCGGTTCCACGCCTGGTTGAGCCGCTCGACGTCCAGGTCGTCCCGGTCCACCTCCCAGTACATGTGCGCGCCGACGTTGCCCATGCTGAAGTTGCCCATCCGGCCGATCCACTGGGCCTGCTGGATCTCGCTGAGCCCGAACGGCTCGTGCAGGTGCTCCCAATCCGGCACGGCCACCGGCATCTCGTCGTCGGCCGCCGGCGCCGGCTCGGCGGTGGTCGGCGCGGCCACGGGCAGCAGCTCCGCGACCACCTCGGCGAGCGCGGCCACCGTGGACGCCTTGACCAGGCGGCGCAGCGGCACCTGCACGCCCAGGTCCTGCTGGATCCGGCTGACCACCTTCGTGGCGAGCAGCGAGTGGCCGCCCAGCTCGATGAAGATGTCGTCGACGCCGATCGGCGCCACGCCGAGCAGGTCCTGCCAGATGAGCGCGATGCGCCGTTCGACGTCGGTCCGTGGCGCCAGGTAGACGGTGGTCAGCGCCGGTCGGGTGTCGGCCTCGCCGAAGTCGATGTCGTCCGGCTCCTCGACCACGACGCCCGGTGCGGTGCTGCCGGTGGCGGTGGGCGCCTCCACGAAGTAGCGCCGGCGCTCGAAGGGGTAGGTCGGAAGGGCCACCCGGCGACGCCGGGCACCGTCGTGCACGCCGTCCCAGTCGACCTCCACGCCGCCCAGCCAGAGCCGACCGACGGCCTCCAGGGCCGCCGCCTCGGCGGAGCCGTCGGCGTCCGGCGCGCGCATGGTGGGCACCGCGACCACGCCACGCGCCTCGGGCGCCAACCGGGCGAGAGTGCACAGGGTGGTGCCGGGGCCGACCTCCACCAGGACGCCGATGCCCTGCTCGCGCAGGCGGGTCATCCCGTCGGCGAAGCGGACCGG
This sequence comes from Micromonospora sp. DT228, assembly GCF_049841595.1. Classification (NCBI taxonomy): domain Bacteria; kingdom Bacillati; phylum Actinomycetota; class Actinomycetes; order Micromonosporales; family Micromonosporaceae; genus Micromonospora; species Micromonospora sp. DT228. The sequence continues at coordinate 3,026 of NZ_JBNCKO010000044.1, read as the reverse complement.
CTCGCGGAGTTGACCGCTCCAGTACTCCGGGCTGACGGCCTCCGTCCCGGTCAGCCAGGTGCCGGTGCGTCCCGAGAGGATCGGCGCGGTGGGCGCCGAGGGCGACGCGGCGGCCACGGCGGCGGCGAACGGGCCGACGACCGTGTCCATCATCCGGGAGTGGAACGCGTGCGAGGTGTGCAGCATCCGGTGCCCGACACCGTCGGCCTCCAGCACCGTCGCGAATGCCTGGACGTCCTCGACGGTGCCTGCGACCACGCAGACCTCGGGCGCGTTGTACGCCGCGATGTCCAGGCCCACCGGCAGCCGCGCCACAAGCGCCTCGGCCGGCAGCGCCACCGACAGCATCGCGCCGGTCGGCTGGGCGCCCATGAGCCGTCCGCGCTCGGCGACCAGCCGGACCGCCTCCTCGGGCTCGAACACGCCGGCCAGAGCGGCGGCGGTGAACTCGCCGACGCTGTGCCCGATCGTCGCGTCGCGGCGCACCCCCCACGAGGTGAGCAGGCGGGCTATCGCGTACTCGACGGTGAACAGCGCCGGCTGGGCGACCGCCGTGTCCGCCAGTCGGGCCCGGGCGGCCCGGTCGGCCGGGTCCGCGGCCACCAGCAGGTCGCGCAGGTCGACGCCGAGCGTCGGCGTCAATGCCTCGGCGCAGCGGTCCACCTCGGCGCGGAACACCGGCTCGGTGCGGTACAGCCCGGCGCCCATGCCCGGGTACTGGCTGCCCTGCCCGGGGAAGAGCCACGCCACCTCGGGCTCCTCGGTGGGCGCCCGGCCGGAGAGGGTCCGTGGACCGGTGCCGCTGCCGAGCGCGCCGGCGGCGGTACGGACGTCGTCGACCACGACGGCCCGCCGGTGCGGGAAGTGGGTGCGCCCGGTCTGCAACGTCCAGGCCGCGTCGGCGATGTCGAGCAGTTCCGGCGCGTCGTCGGGCGCGTCGGCGTCGGCGAAGGCGGTGGCCAGCCGGTCGGTCGCCGTGTCCAGCGCGGCGGCGCTGCGTGCGGACACCACGATCAGGTGACGGTCGCGGCGCGCGCCGGACAGCTCCCGGGCCGGCGGCTCCTCCAGGATGGCGTGCACGTTTGTGCCACCGAACCCGAAGGAACTCACGCCGATGCGCCGCGGGTCGCCGTTGGCCTTCCACGGCTGGAGTTCCGCGTTGACCCGGAACGGCGTCGCCGCGAAGTCGATCTCCGGGTTGGGCGCGGTGTAGTTGACGTTCGGCACCAGCTCGCCGTGCTTGAGCTGGAGCACCGCCTTGATCAGCGACGCGATGCCGGCGGCGCTGTCCAGGTGCCCGATGTTGCTCTTCACCGAGCTGACCGCGCAGTAGCCGCGCCGGTCGGTGTGCCGCTGGAAGACCTTTGTCAGCGCGGCGATCTCGATCGGGTCGCCGAGCGCGGTGCCGGTGCCGTGCGCCTCGATCGCCTTGATGCTCTCCGGGTGCACCCCGGCCAGCCCGATCGCGGCCGACACCACCCGCGCCTGACCCTGGATGCTCGGCGCGGTGTAGCCGACCTTGGCGGCACCGTCGTTGTTCGCCGCGGTGGCCCGGATGACCGCGTCGATCCGGTCGCCGTCGGCGAGCGCGTCGTCGAGGCGGCGCAGCACCACCACGCCGGCGCCGCTGCCGCTGACCGTGCCCCGGGCCTGCGCGTCGAACGGCCGGCAGTGCCCGTCCGGCGAGAGGATCATGCCCTCCTGGTAGAGGTAGCCGCGGGTCTGTGGGAACCGCACGGTCACGCCGCCGGCCAGCGCCAGGTCGCACTCGTCGGCCAGCAGCGCCTGACAGGCCTGGTGCACGGCGAGGAGCGACGTGGAACAGGCGCTCTGCACGCAGACCGCCGGGCCGTCCAGGTCGAGCTTGTAGCTCAGCCGGCTGGCCAGGTAGTCCTTGTCGTTGGCCACCAGCAGCTCCAGGCCGTCGGCGGAGGCATCCAGGCCGCGACCGGGCAGCAGGTGGGCCAGCAGGTACGACGACAGGCTGGCGCCCGCGTACACGCCGATCGAGCCGGGGTACGACGCCGGGGTGTGCCCGGCGTCCTCCAGCGCCTCCCACGCGCACTCCAGGAAGATGCGGTGCTGCGGGTCGAGCAGCGCCGCCTCCCGGGCGCTGTAACCGAAGAACCGGGCGTCGAAGAGCTCCGCGTCCTCCAGGGCGCCCCACGCCTTGACGAAGCGGGGGTCGGCCATCAGCTCCGGGGAGACGCCGGCGGCGAGCAGTTCCTCGTCGGTGAAGTGGCGGATCGACTCGGTGCCGGCGCGCAGGTTGTGCCAGAAGCGGGTGACGTTGGGAGCCCCCGGGAATCGGCCGGCCAGGCCGACTACGGCGATGTCGACGGTGTCGGTGCTCATGCCCTTGTCTCCTCTTCCTGTCCGGACCGGGCGACGCGTCGCCGGGCTCGACGGTTGCGTTGGCCGCGGGCGAAGGCCGCGTCCAGGTCCGCGTCGCGGTCGTCGGTGCCGGTGAGGACCCCCGCCAGGCGCCGCACGCTTGTGTGTTCGAAGAGCAACGTGAGCGGGAAGTCGCGCCCGAGGGCGGTCCGCAGCTCACGGTGCAGTCGCAGGATCAGCACGGAATCGAGCCCCAGCTCGAAGAAGTTGGACCGCACGCACACCTGCGGCATGCCCAGGACCTGGCCGAGCTGCGTGGCCACGGTCCGCTCCACCGGGGTACGCGGTGGCGTGTGGTCGGCCGCCACGACCCCGGGTTCGGGCAGGTGGGCGCGGTCGACCTTGCCGTTGGGGGTCAGCGGCAGGGTGTCCAGGACGGTGATGGTGCTGGGCAGCATGTACGACGGCAGCAGGCTGCTCGCGTGCTCCCGGACGGCGGCCCCGAGGTCCCCGTCGTGCTCTCCGGGGTGTGGCAGGACGTAGGCGGCGAGGCGGCGGTGGTGCCGATCTCCCGTGGTGGTCGCGATGGCCGTGCGCACCGCCGGGTGGCTGGCGAGGGCGTGTTCGATGTCGCCGAGTTCGATGCGGTAGCCGCCGATTTTGACTTGGTGGTCGTTGCGGCCGGCGAATTC
>NZ_JBNCKO010000043.1:2077-5472 GCF_049841595.1 Micromonospora sp. DT228 | reverse complement strand
AAGATTGTCCGGCGGCGTCCTACTCTCCCACACCCTCACGAGTGCAGTACCATCGGCGCTGGAGGGCTTAGCTTCCGGGTTCGGAATGTAACCGGGCGTTTCCCCTCCGCCATGACCGCCGTAACTCTATGAACATATCAAACAACACCGGCACAAAAACACGGGTGTTCGCTCGTTCAGAGTTGCACAGTGGACGCGTAGCAGCTTAGTAGTCAAGTCCTCGGCCTATTAGTACCGGTCAACTGAACCCGTTACCGGGCTTACATTTCCGGCCTATCAACCCAGTCGTCTAGCTGGGGGCCTTACCCCACAAAGTGGGTGGGATACCTCATCTTGAAGCAGGCTTCCCGCTTAGATGCTTTCAGCGGTTATCCCTTCCGAACGTAGCTAACCAGCCGTGCCCTTGGCAGGACAACTGGCACACCAGAGGTTCGTCCGTCCCGGTCCTCTCGTACTAGGGACAGCCCTTCTCAAGTATCCTACGCGCACGGCGGATAGGGACCGAACTGTCTCACGACGTTCTAAACCCAGCTCGCGTACCGCTTTAATGGGCGAACAGCCCAACCCTTGGGACCTGCTACAGCCCCAGGATGCGACGAGCCGACATCGAGGTGCCAAACCATCCCGTCGATATGGACTCTTGGGGAAGATCAGCCTGTTATCCCCGGGGTACCTTTTATCCGTTGAGCGACACCGCTTCCACTCGCAAGTGCCGGATCACTAGTCCCGACTTTCGTCCCTGCTCGACCTGTCAGTCTCACAGTCAAGCTCCCTTGTGTACTTGCACTCAACACCTGATTGCCAACCAGGCTGAGGGAACCTTTGGGCGCCTCCGTTACCTTTTAGGAGGCAACCGCCCCAGTTAAACTACCCACCAGACACTGTCCCTGAACCGGATAACGGTCCGAAGTTAGATACCCAAATCAACCAGAGTGGTATTTCAAGATTGCCTCCACCCATACTGGCGTATGGACTTCACCGGCTCCCACCTATCCTACACAAGCTAATTCGAGTACCAATGTCAAGCTATAGTAAAGGTCCCGGGGTCTTTCCGTCCTGCCGCGCGTAACGAGCATCTTTACTCGTACTGCAATTTCGCCGGGCCTGTGGTTGAGACAGTGGGGAAGTCGTTACGCCATTCGTGCAGGTCGGAACTTACCCGACAAGGAATTTCGCTACCTTAGGATGGTTATAGTTACCACCGCCGTTTACTGGCGCTTAAGTTCTCCGCTTCGCCCCCGAAAGAGCTAACAGGTCCCCTTAACGTTCCAGCACCGGGCAGGCGTCAGTCCATATACATCGAATTACTTCTTCGCATGGACCTGTGTTTTTAGTAAACAGTCGCTTCCCCCTGCTCTCTGCGGCCATACAACGCTCCACCCGCGCGGGGCTTCACGTCTCCGGCCCCCCTTCTCCCTAAGTTACGGGGGCAATTTGCCGAGTTCCTTAACCACAGTTCGCCCGATCGCCTCGGTATTCTCTACCTGACCACCTGTGTCGGTTTGGGGTACGGGCCGCTAAGAACTCGCTAGAGGCTTTTCTCGGCAGCATAGGATCACTGACTTCACCTGAATCGGCTCGGCATCACGTCTCAGCCTATATGTGTTGCGGATTTGCCTACAACACGGCCTACACGCTTACCCCGGCACAACCACCGGCCGGGCTCAGCTACCTTCCTGCGTCACCCCATCGCTTGACTACTACCCATCAGGTTCCCACGCTCCCCACCATCCGTCCGAAGACATCAGGCAGTTCGGGTGGTTAGCACAACGAGGTTCATCAGGGACGCTCTTTCGCGGGTACGGGAATATCAACCCGTTGTCCATCGACTACGCCTCTCGGCCTCGCCTTAGGTCCCGACTCACCCAGGGCGGATTAGCCTGGCCCTGGAACCCTTGGTCATCCGGCGGAAGGGTTTCTCACCCTTCTTTCGCTACTCATGCCTGCATTCTCACTCGTGCCGCGTCCACAACTGGGTCACCCCGCTGCTTCACTCGCGGCACGACGCTCCCCTACCCATCCACACACCTGCACAAGGAATCAAGTCCAAGCGAGGATAAAATGTGAATGCCACAGCTTCGGCGGTGTGCTTGAGCCCCGCTACATTGTCGGCGCGGAACCACTTGACCAGTGAGCTATTACGCACTCTTTAAAGGGTGGCTGCTTCTAAGCCAACCTCCTGGTTGTCTATGCGACCCCACATCCTTTTCCACTTAGCACACGCTTAGGGGCCTTAGCTGGTGATCTGGGCTGTTTCCCTCTCGACTACGAAGCTTATCCCCCGCAGTCTCACTGCCGCGCTCTCACTTACCGGCATTCGGAGTTTGGCTGATTTCGGTAAGCTTGTGGGCCCCCTAGACCATCCAGTGCTCTACCTCCGGCAAGAAACACGCGACGCTGCACCTAAATGCATTTCGGGGAGAACCAGCTATCACGGAGTTTGATTGGCCTTTCACCCCTAACCACAGGTCATCCCCCAATTTTTCAACATTGGTGGGTTCGGCCCTCCACGCGGTCTTACCCGCGCTTCAGCCTGCCCATGGCTAGATCACTCCGCTTCGGGTCTAGGACACGCGACTGAATCGCCCTATTCAGACTCGCTTTCGCTACGGCTCCCCCACACGGGTTAACCTCGCCACATGCCACTAACTCGCAGGCTCATTCTTCAAAAGGCACGCCGTCACCCCGCAAGGCTCCGACGGATTGTAGGCGAACGGTTTCAGGTACTATTTCACTCCCCTCCCGGGGTACTTTTCACCATTCCCTCACGGTACTTGTCCGCTATCGGTCACCAGGAAGTATTTAGGCTTACCAGGTGGTCCTGGCAGATTCACGGCAGATTTCAGGGGTCCGCCGCTACTCGGGAACACCCACAGAAGGTCAGCAACTTTCACCTACCGGACTTTCACCGTCTACGGTCAGCCATTCCAGACTGTTCGACTAGCCACTAACTTTGTAACTTCTCGAATGCATGTCAGTACATTCAGCAGGGTCCCACAACCCCGACCACGCAACCCCTGACAGGTATCACACGCAGCCGGTTTAGCCTCGATCCGCTTTCGCTCGCCACTACTCACGGAATCACTAAATTGTTTTCTCTTCCTGCGGGTACTGAGATGTTTCACTTCCCCGCGTTCCCTCCACACACCCTATGTGTTCAGGTGTGGGTGACACCACATGACTGGTGCCAGGTTTCCCCATTCGGACACCCTGGGATCACAGCTTGGTTGACAGCTCCCCCAGGCCTATCGCGGCCTCCCACGTCCTTCATCGGCTCCTGGTGCCAAGGCATTCACCGTTCGCCCTTGACAACTTGACCACAAAGATGCTCGCGTCCACTGTGCAATTCTCAACAAACGACCAACCCACAACCCGATCCGCCCCACACCAAACCC
>NZ_JBNCKO010000042.1:0-6774 GCF_049841595.1 Micromonospora sp. DT228 | reverse complement strand
GCCAGACGAGCCCACTACGCCCGCCGCCTCAACCTCGAATTCCAACCATGATCACGAATGGCGGCTGTCGTACTAGGACAAAACTGTCTCTGCGGACGGCTGGGATCACCACAAAAAACGCCGATGGCGCGTGGCCCATGCCCGCAGCGACCCCCATCCGGCACGTCTTCGCCGACTCCGGCTTCGCGGGCCGCCTCTCGACTGAACCCGCAGCCTGCTGCGCATCACCATCGAGATGGTCCGCAAACCCGCCGGCCAGCGCGGCTTCGTCGTGCACCCCCGCGGCTGAGTCATCGAACGGACCCGGAACACATGGCCGCGGTGGAGCTGCCTCGCCTGGAGGAGCTGCGGACCGCCGCGGTGGAGAACAGGGTGGAGGCCGATCTCCTGCTCGGCCGGCACCGCGAGTTCGTCGCCGAGCTGATGGCGGCGTTGTGCCACAACGGACGGCAGGCAGAGGTGCTGCAGATCTTCCACGAGGGGCGCCGCCGGCTCGCGGACGAGCACGGCATGGACCCGGGAGCGTATGCCGGTCCTGAGCCGGGAGTTCGTGCTCGTCACGGTCTGACCGCTCCACCCAAAGGGACACCGGCGTCGCGAGACGCCGGTGCCCCTTCCCGGCATCACTAGCGCTACCGCAAAGCCTCGCTCCCACGGGGCTGTGCGCAGCCTCGCCGTACACCAAGGTTGAACCATGACCCGTGACGCGATCCGGCTCCGCTCCGTCACCCGCACCTATGGCGCGGGCGACGGAGCGGTGACCGCATTGAACGACCTCTCCCTGTCCTTCACCGAGGGCACCTTCACCGCCGTCATGGGCCCCTCCGGATCGGGCAAGTCGACGCTGCTGCAGTGCGCGGCCGGCCTCGACCGCCCGACCTCCGGCTCGGTGCTGCTCGGCGAGACGGACCTGACGACTCTGAACGAGACGAAGCTGACGCTGCTGCGCCGCGAGCGCATCGGCTTCGTGTTCCAGTCCTTCAACCTCCTGCCGGCGCTGACCGCCGAGCAGAACGTGGCGCTGCCGTTGCGGCTGGCCGGGCGCCGGCCCGGCCGCTCACAGGTGCAGGACGTGCTGGCCCAGGTCGGGCTCGCGGGCCGGGCCAAGCACCGGCCGGGCGAGATGTCCGGCGGCCAGCAGCAGCGCGTCGCGATCGCCCGGGCGCTGATCACCCAGCCCGAGGTGCTCTTCGGCGACGAGCCCACCGGCGCGCTGGACTCCACCACCAGCCGCGAGGTCCTGACGATGCTGCGGGCCATGGCGGACGAGCAGCGGCAGACGATCGTGATGGTCACCCACGACCCGGTCGCCGCGTCGTACGCCGACCGCGTCGTCTTCCTCGCCGACGGGCACCTCAACGGCGAGCTCGAGGCGCCCACGGCCGAGGCCGTCGCCGCCCGGATGACCCAGATGGAGACCATCGCGTGCTGACCGTGACCCTCAGCACCATGCGGACCCGCTGGGTGACGCTCGTCGGCACGTTCGTCGCGCTGGCGCTGGGCGTGGCGCTGATCGCCACGATGGGCCTCGGGCTCGCGTCGACCCTCGACGCCCCCGACCAAAAGCCCGAGCGCTTCGCCGGCGCACCGGTCGTGGTGCGCGGCGCCGACGAGCTGCGAGTGCCCTCGCCGATCGGTGACCGCACCCAGCCCCTCGCCCAGCCGCGTGGCGTCGCGCCCGAGGTCGCCAAGGCGCTCGCCGCGAAGGCCCCCACGGTCGCCGACCGGTCGTTCCCCGTGCGCGTGGCCGGACCCGGCGGCGACGACGGCCTGGTCGGGCACCCGTGGTCGATCGCCGCGTTCGGCGGATACCGGCTGACCGCCGGGCACGAGCCCCGCAAGCCCGCCGAGGTGGTGCTCCCCGGCGACGCGTCCCTGGTCGGCAAGGCGGTGCCGGTGCGCACCCCGGCAGGGCTGAGCACGCGTACGGTCGCCGGCGTGGTCGCGCCGGCCCGCTTCGAGGAGCCCATCTTCTTCACCGACGCGGAGGCCGCCAAACTTTCACCGCGCATCGACAACCTGGTCGTGCAGGCAGCGCCCGAGATGGTGCGTACGGTGGTCGGTGCCGGCTCGGACGTCCAAGTGCTCACCGGCAGCGACCGGCACAAGGCCGACCCGGAGCCCAACCGCGACCGCGACGCCCTCATCGCCATGAACGCCCTGCTGGGCACCGCGGGCGGCGTCACCACGTTCGTGTCCGTCTTCGTGGTGGCGTCCACCTTCGCCTTCGCCGTCGCCCAGCGGCGCCGCGAGATTGGGCTGATGCGCACCGCTGGCGCCACCCCGCGGCAGGTGCGTTCGATGATGTTCATGGAGGCGGTGATGGTGGGCGTGCTCGCCTCCGTCGCCGGGTGTGTGCTGGGCTCGTACGGCGCCCCGTGGCTCGCGAGCCTGCTCGTCGACGAACAGCTCGCACCCCCGTGGTTCACCATCGGGGCGTACACCTGGCCGTACCACGTGGCGTTCTGGACCGGGCTGCTCGTCGCGCTGTGCGGGGTCACGGTCGCCACGGTGCGGGCGGGGCGCATCCGTCCCGTCGAGGCGCTGCGGCAGGCCTCGGTGGACACTAAGGCCATGACGCTGGGGCGCTGGGTCTTCGGTGCCGGCCTGCTCGCCACCGGGCTCGGCATGCTCGTCTGGCGGCTGCTCGTCGACCCGGGCGACGCGCTGCACCGCAAGACGTACACCACCCAGCCGATGCTGTTGATCACCGCGGTGGCGCTGCTCGCGCCGATCCTCGTGCGGCCGCTGATCCGGCTGCTCGCGTGGCTCCCGGCCCAGTTGCCCGGCGCCACCGGCATGCTGATGCGCGAGAACGCTGCCGCCAGCGTACGGCGCACCGCGGCGATCGCGGCGCCCGTGCTGGTGACCGTGGCGCTGGCCGGCTCCCTGCTGGGTGCGACGGCGACCATCAACGAGGCGAAGGCGAACGAGATCCGGGAGCAGACCCGCGCCGACCTGATCGTGCAGGCCGACGACGCCGCAGGGGGTTTCGCCGCCCAGACGGTGGCACGGGTCCGTCAGGTGCCCGGAGCCACGGTAATGGCCAGCGCCGCCACCGCCGTCTACAACCTCGAGGAGGGCACGGCGCTGATCCGCTCGGACGCGCAGGCCGTCGACCCGGGCGAGCTCACCGCGGCGCGCAAGCTGCCGGTGCAGGCCGGCGACATCGCCGACCTCGACGACAGCAGCATCGTCGTCAACGAGGAGTGGGCGCAGCACACCGTCGGCGAGCAGGTCGACGTGTGGCTCGGCGACGGCACCAAGAAGTCGCTGCGGATCGCGGCCGTGATCGCCGCCGGCACCGGCAACAACGGCGTCTACTTGACCCCGCGCAACGCTCCCGGGGTCGCGCCGGACCGGCTGGAGGTCACCTGGGCCGCAGGCGCCGACGCGAGCGCCGGGACCGCGGCGGTACGGGCCGCCCTGCAGCCCACCGGCGCGGATGTGCAGACCCGGGCGGAGTGGATCCAGTCGGGGTACCCGAGCAACAGCCGCCAGACCCGCGTCGGCTACCTGGTGGTGCTCGGCATCGCGCTGATCTACACCGGCATCGCGCTGGGCAACACCATGGTGATGGCCACCTCAGACCGGGTACGCGACCTCGCGGTGCTGCGCCTCGCCGGTGCGACGAAGCGGCAGATCCTCATCCTCGTCGCCGTGGAGGCGATGACCGTCGTGGCGGTCGGCGCGGTGCTGGGCGCGATCGTGACGGCGGTCAACGTCCTGGGCATTTGGGGCTCACTGGCCGCCCTGTCGGTCTGGTCCAGCGTGGTGCTGCCCTGGCGGACGCTCGCGGCGACGCTAGGGGCGTGCGTGGTGGTCGCCGTGGTCGCCTCCGTGCTGCCCGCCGTCGGCGCGCTGCGCACCCGCCCGGTGGAGCTGGCCGGAGCCCGCGAGTGAGCGCCGCCCGACCCTGACCGGGCCCGGCACCGACCGCATCGGGTCGGTCCCGCCGGGAGCCCATTTCCCGTTGCGGGCTCCCGGCGACCCGAAGCACCAGTGCCCCCAGACAGTCCCGCCGGGTGCGGCCGGGATGTCTGGGGGGCACTTCGCTCAGCTGCCGCGCAACGGCTCAGTCGGACGGCTCAGGCGAACCCCTTACGGCCACGCCGGCCCGACGACCTTCGCGCCCGAAGCCCAAGCGACCCGCGCCACCGGCATCTACGTCGCCGTGGTCGACCACGACCAGCCGACCCGCAGCACGCGGTCACGGCGGTGCCCGCCGGCGACGTCGCGGCCTACTGCGGGCTCCCGTCCCAGGTGCGTCTGTGCGTGTACCGGGTGCCGACACAGCAGCAGGGCACGCCCCCACCAGCCGGGACCTTCGAGTACGAGCTACTCCTGCCACAGCACCGGCGCGCGGCCATCGAACGGACGCTGACGGCGCTGCGTCCAGCTGAGCAGTGCTCAGACGCCGCAGACCGGTTCGCTGCCCTCCATGACGCCACGATCACGGGCGACGTGGTCTACGTCGAACTCGACCACTGCCGACGGGTCCTGGCCGCACCGCTGTACGGCCCGCCGATCCTTGTCCAAGCCGACACCCCGCTCATCGAACTGCTCAGGAGGTAGTCGCCCGAGCCAGCCCGACGTCGACCTCTCCGCCGATTGTCGACGCGATGACAGGTTGCTCCACTGTCGACCGGTCAACTCGGGATGACCAGGACTAGGGAGCGCCGACGATCCTGCCTTGCATCCAGGCTGGCCGAAAAATCCGACGTAGCGACAGCTGGGCATCATCTGCAGCGCTTGACGCGCAATCAAGAGACCAAAATGCCGCTTCATCCAGGACGCAGATGAAGCGGCAGTTCAGAGCATTGTTCAGCGCGCAGGTCGACGGCCAACCATCCACGTGGTACCGCCAATAAAGATCATCCGTTACCGGATGTTACCGCCGTCACCTCGGATGATCTTCATCATCCCAGGTCAATCGGTCGGGACGGCCGGATTCGAACCGACGACCCCTTGACCCCCAGTAGTTGAGGGTCCCAGCGGCGTGCTCAAGCACGTTCTCCCAGGTCGCTGATTAGCATACTCGCCCGAGTAAAGGAGTCGATAGCCTGCGGTTCCTCGACTATGGCCTATCGCGGAATGCCTGGCCACCTTCGGTCTCGAAGCTGCGGCGACCTGTGCGGGCGGCGCTCACCTACCCCGCCTGCACGGAGCTTGCGATCGGACCGCCTTCGCTCTGCTTAAACGCCGGTACCTGCCGAAGCAGCGGAAGATGATCCACTCTACCTTCGAGGGCCAGACTCGAAGGCGATGTCCTTCTTCCAGGACTTGCGTCCGCCCGATGACCATTGCGGACAGCTTTGGGAATAGCACCGCCAGTACCAGGAGCCCGCTCCTTTGCGGCGGAGGTCAACCGAGTCACCGCCGCAAGCACCGCATCGTGGTGGCTTCGAGAACTCTCTTGCGTGTTCGTGCTCCAGAAGCTTGCGTGCGAAATGAGCGCCGCGCATCGTCACCATAACCTCGCGCGTCCAACTCTGAGATAGCGAGTTGAGGCTGCCGAGAAGCACGGTCTGCTCATCGATGATGACGATCTTTTGATGCATGACGTTGACCTCGACGACAGCTTGCAATACCGAGCGAAGATCGGTCAGGTACTTCTGGTACGTCGGTTTGCGCTGCAGGTTGTCGCCGGGATCGCGAACGAAGAGGGTCACCCGGACACCCCGTGCGACAGCATCGGCGAGCGTCGGCAGGATGAATTTGACCCTAGTGGCCGTCCATGGCGCCCAGATCCAGATTGATCGACGTGCGGCCGTGAGATGGTCGGCAAAGACATCGTAGAACGTTCGCTCATCATGGATGTCGGTCAACCGGACGTGTTGCGCCAGAAGCTCAGCCAGTTCTCCGGTGAAGGTGCCGGCGAGCACCGACCGGACTTCGTCAGGAGCCGTGGTAGGGGTGATCAACATCGCGGCCGGAACGACCCTGGCCCGCCGGCTTCGGATCAGGCCGGCGACGATGCTGAGCGGTGTGCCGGCCGGGGCCTCGTTGATCTGTCTCCGGCTTCCAATGAGGTAGAGCCGAGTTTGGGTACGAGTGATCGCGACGTTGAAGAGCCGGAGGCCCTCTTGCTCCCAGCTCCCTCCGCCGCGGCTGGCCAGCGCCATCCAGCGCTTGTCGTACTCGTCCTCGACCATGTCGAACACGACGACTGGGAACTCCCGCCCTTGGAAGCGGTGTGCCGTACCGACCTCCGTACCTACGGACGACGTGCTCTCGTGGTCGCGCAGGGCCTCAAGGGTAGCTTCAACCTGCTTGCTGTAGGGCGTGACGACCCCGGTGCGTTCCCCGCGCGCCTGGTGATAGTCGGCAAGGACTCGAGCGAGCAGCGCTCCTGCCGGCCACCAACCGCTCCGCCGTTTGACCGGTCGGACACGCGCGATCTCTCCGAGCCCGTCGACGTCGACAAGGACGATCTCTGGGTCATCCTCGACGTGTTCGCGGATCTTGCCGCCGGGCTTCAGGAGCCCGTCATAGGCCACGGCATTTACCAGACTCATGATCTCGGGCCCGAACCGGTGCTGCACGTCCAACGCGGTGCAACCAGGATTACTCATGGCCTCTTGAGGCGAGGTGATCCCGCAATGCGCGAACACGTCGGGAAGCAGCCATCGGTGGACGTCCGGCCGGTTGGCGCGCTTGACGTCCTCGTTCCGAATGGCTCCGAGCTGCATGAAGTCGCCTAGGGGCTGTGTCGAAGTCGGCTGCAGGTGCCCGAGGGTGAGGAAGTTTCGGCGTGGCGGTGATCGATAAGTA
>NZ_JBNCKO010000041.1:6185-7891 GCF_049841595.1 Micromonospora sp. DT228 | reverse complement strand
CGCTACTTATCGATCACCGCCACGCCGAAACTTCCTCACCCTCGGGCACCTGCAGCCGACTTCGACACAGCCCCTAGTGTGCCGAGCTTCTTGGCGGCTGTTGACGAGTTCGGTGGTCGTTTTGGTGGCGAAGGCACAAGGTCAACTCAGCACGCCGGTGCAGCTGTCTGGGTCAGCACGAAACTGCCGTGACCGCGCAGCTCTGAGTCGAGCTTGCTGCTGGCCGGCGCAAGCAGGGGGAGCAGCGGGCGCAGATCGCCGATTATCACCGAACCGTCGAGCCACCGCTCAAGCGCGAATTTGACGGCCGTCGAGACATATCGGATGGAACCGTACGCCGGAAGGCGGCGCCGATCGCTCCGCCCAGCGGCGAATCGAGCAAGTCGACCGACGGCAACAGCAGGTCTCCGACCCCTTCGACCTGATTGACACGAACCCAGACGAAACCCTGCCCAAATTCCCTATGCAGCCTCGGGTTCGCACTGGTGCACATACTGCGTACCGCTGGGGAACTGCTGGCGTTCCTGCGGAAGGAGGACCCGACGCAGGTGCCGGACCTGACCGCAGCCTCGTCGAGTTCATCACCGACGGAATGACCGTCACCGAGCAGGACCATATCGGTGACCCTCACACCGGCCGCGGCGTGCTGGGTCTGCTCATCGATGAGCCATTGCCGATCCGGTTGCCGGACATCAGCCGCCATCTCTGTTCGCTGGGCTTCCCGCCCGGCCAGGTTCAGGTAGGCCATTGAGGCTCGGACGAGCAGCGAGGTCTCCGGTTCGCCGTCGGCCAGCCAGTCGATCAGCTCGGAGATCAGAGACGGAACGTCGTCCGCGTCTGGCCCGGTGTAGACGCGTCGGCCGGTGTGCGCCTCGTCGATGTGGATGTCTCCTGGACGGTAGCGGCCCGGCCACTGCTCGGCCAGCGACGGCCGCCACGAGGTGGGCAGTCGAGGGAACCTGCCCTGCACCAACCGGCAGCAGGTAGCCACCGCTCCATCAAGCGGGGGAGACTCTCGGCGGGCTGCCCCGGTAGCTCTCCGGCGCACCGGGCGAGTTGGTGGCGCGAACGCCAGGGCCGGGAGCCGTGGCGTTCGCGCCGCCGCTCATCAGTAGCTGCAGCCCGCAGTCGGCAGACTGGTCACCGGCGGGGGCGTGGCCCCGTCGTACACGGCCAGAAGCCACGGCTGTGGGCAGCGGGGGCCGCCGCCCACCTGGATCGCCAGGTGCAGGTGTGGCCCGGTGGAGTTGCCGGTGTTGCCCGTGTCGCCAATCTGCTGACCTGCGGACACCTGCACACCAGCCCCGACACGGTGGGCGGAGAAGTGGCAGTACGTGAAGACCGCGCCGAGCGCGGTGAGCGTGGCGCCATTGCCGCAGCTGGCGTTGTAGAACGTCTGGACGGTGCCACTCGCCACGGCCAGGGCCGGCGTTCCCGTCGGGACCCCGATGTCGATGGCCGGGTAGTCATGATGCGGGTCGTCGTACTTGCTGCGGGGCGCGGCGCTGGGCGGCAGTGGAAGCGAGTGCTGCCCCACGACGGTGTTGGTGTACCAGATCGCCATGGTGCCCTGGTACAGCACGAGGTTGCCGTCGTTCTGCACTACGAGGTGGGCTCCGGCCCGGCCGGGTGTGCTCGTCTGCCAGAGGGACGTGTTGTTGGCTCGATACATCACCAGGTTGCCGTCGGTCTGCATGACCAGGTAG
>NZ_JBNCKO010000041.1:0-6086 GCF_049841595.1 Micromonospora sp. DT228 | reverse complement strand
GGCGCCCGGGTGGCCATCAGTGTCGGTCTGCCACGAGTACGAGCCGTCCGGCCGGTAGAGGACCAGGTTGCCGTCGGTCTGCATGGCCAGCTTGTGGCGCCTGTCCGCCGAATACATGTCCTGACCGGGCGTCAACCGCTCACCCGGCGACAGGACACTCTTGGGGATCCAGGTGTCGGTCTGCCACAGCACCCGGCCGGACTGCAGCAGCACGAGGTTGCCGTCGTCCTGCAGTTCGAGGCGGGCTCCGGCCCGGCCGGGCGTGTTGGTCTGCCAGATGAACGTGCCGTTGGCCCGGTACAGGACCAGGTTGCCGTCTGACTGCATATCCAGGTAGGCGCCCGGGTGGCCATCAGTGTCGGTCTGCCACGAGTACGAGCCGTCCGGCCGGTAGAGGACCAGGTTGCCGTCGGACTGCATGGCCAACCTGTGCTGCCGGTTGCTGGAGAGCAGATGCTGCCCGCCGGTGAGCCGTTCGCCAGGGCCCAATAGGCGGGTGCCGTGAGCCGCCTGGACGGGCGATGCGACGGCGGCGATCACGCCGACCATCATGATTGCCGCGGACACGGCTCCGGCGACCGCGCGCCGCCATCGTGTTGTTGTCACTGTTCGTCTCCTCAGGGTTCCGGGCCACTGCCCGGAACGGGGTCTCACCGGTTCTGCGGCGAGGATCTGGCGGTTCGTCCGGTCCGCGTCTGCAGCCGGCACCCGTGGAGGTATCGGCGCGGTCGTCGATTCTGATGGAGCGCGTCGAGCCCGGGTTCGAGCTGATCGATACGGTCGCCGAACGTCGGTCAACCGGGGTCGCTGCCCTGTGGCAGCCGGCAGGGGTCCGGCCGAGGACGGCGCGTTCGCCGCCGCCCAGGCCGGACGTACAGTGGAGGCCCTGTGCCATCGGCCCGAGGTGGCGCACCTCTAAGGCCTGTTTCCCAAGAACTGGCCGGCCTGCGGCGGCGGGTTCGCGTCGAGCAGCGCCACAGCCACCGGCCGTTCGGGCTCCGCCCGGCTACCGGCCGAGCGTGTCCAAGGATTGATCATTCGGTCCCTTGCCGGGTCGGACGGTGCCGCCCTTGTGCGACGAGTCCAACGACGCAGGAGCGCCCAACGCCGGGCACACAATACATGTGCATCTGTCGCTTGGGTGCGGCGCCGCCAATCCATAGCTGGGGATGCGTTGGGGGCCCGGCGCGCCGGGCGACGGAGTGCTGGGGACAGGGGGTATCGAGAGAGGTGCGCGTCCGCGCGGGTGCTGCCGCCGCTCGTCAGCGACGGCCGGTGCGGGCCTCGGACGACGTACCGCCGTAGGTGGACGGATCGACGCTGATCAGGGCTGGGTGGATGGGACGTCGCTGCCGGCGGGCTGACCGTGCGGGCCACCGTGGGCACGGGGGATCGCTCGGCGGCCACGTCCCGGGATCGGCCGGGGCGGTGGTGGCGCCGTCGAGGCGCGGACGACGAGCTCGACCGGTTGGTCGGTCGCCGGTGGAAGCTCGACGTCCGGCTTCTCGATGACCTGCACCAGCAACGCGAGGCCCTGCCGCGCGACCCTGTCGAACGGCTGCCGCAGGGTGGTGAGCGGGGGAGTGACGTAGGCGGCGACCGGGATGTCGTCGAACCCGACGACGCTGATGTCCTCGGGCACCCGGCGCCCGGCCTCGAGCTGCGCGCGGATGAGACCGATCGCCATGTCGTCGTTCGCGGCGAACACCGCGGTCACGGTGCCGTCGCCGGCCAGTTCCCGGCCCGCCGCGTAGCCGGACGCGGCCGACCAGTCCCCCTCGACGACCGGCGGCTCGTCCGCGCCGTGTGCTCGCAGCGCCTCCCGCCAGCCGGCGAGACGGTCCCGTGCCGAATACCACCGCTGCGGGCCGGCCAGGTGATGGACGGTCGCGTGCCCCAGCTCCAGCAGGTGCTCGGTCGCGGCCCGCGCGAGCCGGCCCGCGCCGACCCTGGCGGTCACCACCCGCGGCGCGGTGAAGGTGGGCGGCGCGCCGAGGACCAGGACCGGCACGTCGACGCTGATGAGGCCGACGCCCTCGTCGATCGGCTCGGAGATGACGACGCCGTCCACGCCCTGGTCCAGCAGCGATGCCAGGGCGCTCGCGATGCCGCCCGGGTCGCCCTCGATCGTGGTGGCCACCCGCAGCGTGTAGCCCACCTGCCGGACCGCCCGCTCGATGCCCATGAGCCACGACGCCGGCCCGTACAAGGCGCTTTCGAGCGTCACCACGCCGATCGACCGGGTCCGCCCGGAGGCCAGCGTCCGGGCCGCCTGGTTGCGCCGGTAACCGAGTTCGGCGGCGGCGTCCAGGACCCGCCGGCGCACGTCGGCCGAGACATACGGCTCGTCGTTGAGGACCCTGGACACCGTCTTCTGGGAGACGCCGGCCAGCCGCGCGACGTCCACGCTGCGGGGCGTCGGAGGGCTTCCGCCCGGCCTCGCCAGTCGCGTCACGACACCTCCCGTCGCCGGCCATAGTCCTGTATGATTGCGCAGTCATGTCTACGCAGTCAGACACTCACCGTTAAGAGCCCGCAACCCGCCCGTGACGCTGGCGAAGCACGTTCCTTGCCCACACCCTAACCCCAGTTTCGAACCGAACAGTTCAGGCCGGGCCCGCCCGCCGACTTGCCGAGGACCCCAGTGCTGTCCACGCCTTCAGCGTTGTCACGCGGCCGGGTGCCGCACAGGCGAATCGATTCGCTATTCGGTCGGCACCGCGTCGGTGGGCCGGCGACACGGAATGCCTGAGCGCGATGCTTTAGCACTTCGGAAGGGTCGTATCTATCGGCGGCCGCTCGAAGCTTGCGAGGCGTCAGGAGCAGGAAGTAACCGTCTCGAAACCTTGACTTCACGCGCGATGCGCCTTTTGATACAGGTCTATGTATCTGGGCCGCAACCATCCTTCCCGGATGGTCGGCGACGCCGGCAGATTTGTCGAATCGATTCGAGTCTCGGCCGTGAGGCTGTGCCCTGAACCGGTGATGCGGAGCTGGCGGATGAGTCACAGGAGGCAACCGTGCATCGTACGAACGTCCACTGGGGTGGCCGATTGTCGGCGTTGGCCAGAGGGCTGGCCGCGACCGTGGCGCTCGCCCTGCCCCTGACGCTGGGCGGCCTGACCCTGACGACCCCCGGGTCGACCCTGGCCGCGCCGATCGCGACGCAGAGTGTCGCGGCCGCCGGACTTGACGGTGTGGCGGCCGGCAACGCCGCGATCACCTCGGTCGACCTGGCCGGGACGTGGAACTTCACGCCCGCGGGTCGGGGGGCGACCACGATCGCGGTACCCGGTGGCGGCTGGTACAAGCAGGGCTTCACCACCGTGAACGAGGCGGTGTACTCGCGCAGCATCACGGTGCCGGACTCGGGGCAGCCGCAGTCGACCTGGATCGAGTTCGGGGCCGTCAACCACCAGGCGACACTGTCGGTCGACGGCCGCGTGGTCGCCACCCAGACGACGGCGTTCACCCCGTCGAACTTCGACATCAGCGCATACGCGGCGCCCGGCACCACCCACACGATCACGGTGAACGTGAAGGGCCGCGGCGCGTTGAAGGCATCCAACGGCCGGTACCTGGTGCCCGACGCCGCCACGTGGTCCGAGGCGGTCCCGCAGGGGATCTTCGGGTCCGCGTTCCTGCGGGTGTACCCGGCGGTGTACGTCAGCGACACATTCGTGCGTACGTCGGTGGCGAACAAGACGCTGACCTACGACGTGACGGTGCGGAACACGTCGGGCAGTTCCCGGTCGGTGACGTTGACCGGGTCGCTGTCGTCCAGCAACGGAACGGCTTTCAGCTACCCGGCACTGCCCAGCCGTACGGTCACCGTGGCGGCCCGCTCGACCGTGACCGTGACGGTCGGGCCGGTCGCGTGGAACCTCGACAGCACCTCGTACTGGTGGCCCAACGTGCCGTACCGGTCGGGGTACCGGGCGCAGCTGCACGGGCTGACGGTGCATGCCGTCACCGACGACGGCCGGACGAGCGACGCCGAGAACCGGTTCGGGTTCCGGGAGGCCACCCAGAACGGTGACTACTACTACCTCAACGGCGTGCGCGTGAACTTCCGCGGCGACAACCTCCAGGGTGCCGACTACGACCGGATCAACAACGGCGGCAAGGGCGACGCGTACCACACCCTGCCCGGCTTCCTGCCCCCGTCGTCCGGCAACGGCGGCTGGCCGCAGGCGGTGGACAACTACCAGCGGCTGAACTACAACGTGGTGCGCATCCACCAGGAGCCCGGAAGCCCGTACATGTTGGATGTCGCCGACGAGATGGGCCTGATGATCATCGACGAGGTCGCGATTCGCGGCTCCCAATCCTCGCAGGAGTGGCAGAACTCCGTCGGGCGCGACAACATGATCAACCACGCCCGTGCGCTGGTCCTGCGCGACCGCAACCACCCCGCGATCATCCGCTGGAGCCAGAACAACGAGCCGAACCAGAGCGGCCAGGATTCCGAACAGTTCGAGAAGGACCTGTACGCGGCGATGAACGGCGCCGACGGCACCCGGCCGATCATTGTCGAGGTGGGCGTCGGCAACAACGTCAGCCTGTATCCCGGGATGACGTACGCCAACTTCGCGGTGATCCCGCACTACGTCGACGGCTTCGGCAGGTACGGGGAGGGCCTGGTCGTCGTGAACGGGCGGCCCGACGGCGAGGGCGAGTTCATCTGGCCGGCCTGCAACAACAAGCAGGGCTTCGAGTGGTTCGCCACCGCAACTGCTGCCAAGCGCGGCAAGGGCGCCACCGACCTGCGTCCGTACACGCTGCTGTCCGCCTGGGCCAGCGTCGTGCCCGGCGTGCGGTCCACCGACTTCACCCCGGAGGAGGGCGGTCACCCGATCTACGGCGTCGACAACCTGCCCGACCCGTGGAGCAACCCGCAGATCCAGCGCGTGCAGGCGGCGTTCAACCCGGTGGCCGCAATCGACCTCCCCTACTGGTCCGCCTCCGGCAATTCCGACTCCAACGGCAACTTCCCGCTGGCGCAGGCCGTGCCCACCTACGCCCGCAACGCCACGGTGACCCGCAACATCACCGTGTTCAACGACGACCTCACCAACACCTCGGTGGGCTTCACCTGGACCGCCCGGCTCGACAGCCCCACCGGCGCGGTCGTCGCGTCCGGCAGCACCACCCTGACCGTCCCGCTCGGCTCACGGGTCACCCAACCGGTGTCCTTCACCGCTCCCGCCACCGGCAGCCGCGTGTACCTGCAGCTGTCGACCGCCAAGTCCGGCAGCACCGTCTTCACCGACGCGGTCGAGTACCTCAACCTCAGTGGAAGCGGCGGCGGAACCGGGCCCGCAGCAGGCACCTACCGCATCGTCAACCGCAACAGTGGCAAGCCCCTCGCCATCGCCGGTAACTCCACCGCCGACGGTGCCAAGGCGGTCCAGCAGAGCGGCACCCCCACGTGGACGATCAGCGCCACGCAGGACTCGTACACCCTGCGCTACACCGCCTCCGGAAAGATGCTCGACGTCAACGCCGGCAGCACCACGACGGGCCTGCAACTACAGCAGTGGTCGGCCAATGGCGGCGCCAACCAGTCGTGGTACCTGCGGCCCACCGGTGACGGCTACTACACCATCGTCAGCCGCAACAGCGGACTCGTGGCCGACGTCTCCGCCGCCTCGACCAGCGACGGGGCGCAGGTCGTGCAGTGGACCGCCAATGGCGGGACCAACCAGCAGTGGCAGTTCGTAGCCTCCTGACCAGTGGCAGGGGTGAGCGTTAAGTTCGGCCGCCGGTAACGGGCTGCCGATTGTCGCGCCGACTCGGGGGCACGGTTTGTGCTCCCGAGTCGGCCGCGATCCAATCACTGTGGGACACGAGCTACCGATCCGAACAGACGCGGGCCCGGTCGGCTCGCTACTCGGACGTGAGCCGATTTCGAACAGGGCGGCGCGACGAACAGCAGGACAGAGCGGACGACGGTCATCTGTGGACCTTGCCGGCCTTTCCGTGGCCCGCAGTCAACTGTCTGCGCTCGGCTAGTACGACAGCCGCCATTCGTGATCATGGTTGGAATTCGAGGTTGAGGCGGCGGGCGTAGTGGGCTCGTCTGG
>NZ_JBNCKO010000040.1:0-10776 GCF_049841595.1 Micromonospora sp. DT228 | reverse complement strand
CGGACAGCACGCTCTTACGCATGATCGTGTTCATGGGGGTAGCTCCTTCGGGGGTAGGAACACCCAGCCACCACAACGGGGGGTCGGCGGCACGGGTGTGAGCACCTCGTCCGGCGCTGCACAAACAGAGAAGAAGTCTGGGGGGTGACACCCTGTCGGCGTCGGGGTCGGCGACCTGCAAGCGGGGGGCTCGTGGCGCCGGGTCCATGTGTAACGACCGGGGGGCCAGGGTCATTCCGGGGGTGGCCCATCCCGCGGCACCCTCGTCATGGCGGTGCCTGCGGCCGTTCGTGGGGACTGTAACGACCGGATGGAGGCTGGCATTCCAACCTGAGCGACCAGCCCTCAACGGTCGGGCGGCGGGTCGGTGGTCCTGCGATCGTCAGGGTATGTAACGACCCCGGTCGCGCCATGATTCCGGCCCACGAGTGCGCCCGGCCACACCCCAGCACCACCCAGCACCGGACAAACCACCCACGGCGCGTGCGATCCCAACCCACCGTCACCCGCGTGATCCACTCGAGTTCACGAAAGTCGGGGCATCCCGCACTCCCGGACACCCCGACTTCACCAAACCCGAGTCGATCACGACGGGCTACGCGCGCCAGCTCGGCGGAAAACGGACAACCTTCGGAGTGATGACGGCCAGGCCGGCGCGCCTGGAGCAGGGCGCTCGGATCGACCTGAGCGACACCGGGTCTGCCGGGCGTTACCCTGACACCATGCAGGCCGTCTCCCCCACCCCGACCGGCGTGGCCTTCCTGGCGCGTCCCGGTCGCCCCGCCGTGGTGGCGAGAACACTCGCCGAGCTGGGCGGCCCGACCCGGGGTGTCGTCGAACTGCCGGTCCGGTTGATGTGGAACGCCGAGCGTACTTTCGACCTCGGCGACCCCGACCAACTGCTCTGGATGTACGAGAACGTGCTCCGCGAGACCACCCGTGCCGACGACCTGCGGGCGCTGATCAACGGGCGGATCCTGCGCCGGGTGTGGCGACTGCTCAACCTGCCGCGGGGCGTACGGCAGGCGTGGGAGAGCCGGCACCGCGGCCTGCGCGCGGCGTGATCGCGCCGCACCTGCACGAGTTCTACCGGGAGGTGGCCCGGGTGGCGCTGACCGCCGCCGGGCCGTACCGGTTCGTGTTGGGGGGTGGGGTGGCCTGGGCGGCGCACGGCTTGGTCGCCCGCCCGACGGAGGACGTCGATCTCTTCGCGGACGTGGAGGGCGCTGCGGCGGCGGCGTCCGCCGGGGTGCGGGTGGCGTTGGAACGCGCCGGCTTCACCGTCACCGACGCGGACCCGGACAGTGAGCTGGCCGAGCTGTTCGACGGGTACGGCCAGGACATGAAGGACTTCGTGGTGAGCCGGGACGGCCGGCAGATCCGGCTCAGTCTCGCCCGCTTGGACCGTCAGCAGAGCCCGGTGGTGATGGACCTCGGCCCGGTCATGGACGTCCGTGACCTGGTGGCCAACAAGATCGCGGCACTTGTCAACAGGCGGGAGGTCCGGGACTTCATCGACGTGGCGGCGGCGCTGGAGCACTACGACGTGACCGAACTGTTGGTGCTGGCCCGGCAGGTCGATCCCGCGCTGGATCCGGCGGACGTGCGGGCCGCCGGCCGCTACCTGGACGGGTTGTCCGAGCAGCGTTTCGGCCGTTACGGCCTGAACGCGGCCGACGTCGCCCAGGTCCGCAGGCGCTTCGCCGCGTGGCCGCGCTGACGCGACCGCCGTCGGGGCGGGCAGCCGAGCGGTGCCCGCCCCGGTGGCAGATCACTTGGTCGGTCGACCGCCCGTGACCCCCAGGATCTCGCCGGTGACGTAGCTGGACTCCTGCGAGGCGAAGAAGACGTACGCGGGGGCAAGCTCGGCCGGCTGGCCGGGACGCCCCTCCGGAGTGTCGGTGCCGAACTGCTTCACCTTCTCCTCCGGCATCGTGGCCGGAATCAGTGGAGTCCAGACCGGGCCGGGTGCGACCGCGTTGACCCGGATGCCCTGCTCGGCCAGGTCGGCGGCGAGGGCCTTGGTGAAGTTGGCGATCCCCGCCTTGGTGGTGGCGTAGTCGAGCAGCTGCGGCGACGGGTCGAACGCCTGGATCGACGCCGTGTTGATGATCGCCGACCCCTCGGCCAGGTGCGGGATGGCGGCCTTGCAGAGCCAGAACATCGCGTACAGGTTGGTCTTGAACACCCGGTCGAACTGCTCGGTGCTGATGCCGAGGATCCCCTTGTCCTGCGACATCTGGTACGCCGCATTGTTGACCAGGATGTCGATGCCGCCCAGGTCGCGGACCGCCCGGTCGACCAACTCCTGGCAGTGCGCCTCATCGGTGATGTCGCCGCGTACCGCGACGCCTCGCCGGCCGGCCTCCTCGACCAGCCGGATGGTCTCCCGGGCGTCCGCGTCCTCCTCCTCGCTCAGGTACGAGATGAGCACGTCGGCGCCCTCCCGCGCGTACGCGATCGCGATGGCCCGGCCGATCCCCGAGTCCCCGCCGGTGATCAGCGCCCGCTTGCCGTCGAGCTTGCCGCTGCCCCGGTACGACTCCTCCCCGTGGTCGGGCTTCGGGAACATGTCAGCGGTCGACCCGGGCGGTGACTGCTGCTGTGCGGGCTGACCGGACTGCTGGCCGTACTGGCTGGTCGGGTCCTGCTGGGTGTGCTGGTCCTCGCTCACGTGATAACTCCTCACTGCGCGCGGGAAGCGGGGCTTTCCCGCGAATATCGTCCCGGATCGCCCTACCCCGCGCCCACCTGCGGAAACCGCAGTAACCCTCGGGGCTGGCGTGGCGGGGGTGACGGCCGCTGGTTATGGTGCGCAAGGCGCTCACGAGGCGCGTCCACCCCCATGGAAAGGCACGTCATGACCTTCTCCTCCGGCCCGTCGCGCCGCCAGGTGCTCGTCGCCGCCGCGGCGGCGACGGCCGCCCCGCTGATCGCCGCCGCGCCCGCGCAGGCGGCCGGCAGGCCCCGGCCGCGCACCTGGGACCTCACCCTCCTCGGCACGTCGGACACCCACGGCAACGTCTACAACTGGGACTACTACCGCGACGCCGAGTACGACGACAGCAAGCAGAACGACATCGGCGTCGCGAAGCTGGCGACCCTGATCAACCAGATCCGTCGGGAGCGGCGCGGCAAGGCGACCCTGGTGCTGGACGCCGGTGACACGATCCAGGGCACGCCGCTGGCCACGTACTACGCCAAGCAGGAG
The DNA here is from genome assembly GCF_049841595.1 of Micromonospora sp. DT228. Classification (NCBI taxonomy): domain Bacteria; kingdom Bacillati; phylum Actinomycetota; class Actinomycetes; order Micromonosporales; family Micromonosporaceae; genus Micromonospora; species Micromonospora sp. DT228. The sequence continues at coordinate 7,565 of NZ_JBNCKO010000040.1, read as the reverse complement.
CCGATCACCGCCACCGGGGAGAAGCACCCGATGGCCCGGGCCATGAACGTCATCGACTACGACGCGGTGACGCTTGGCAACCACGAGTTCAACTACGGTCTGCCGTTGCTGGACCTGTGGATCCGTCAGCTCGGCTTCCCGGCGCTCGCCGCCAACGCGGTGAACGCGAAGACCGGCAAGCCGGCCTTCCTGCCGTACGTCATCAAGAAGGTCTCCCTCGGTTTCGCCGCGCCGACGCTGCGGGTCGGCATCCTCGGGCTGACCAACCCCGGCGTGGCCATCTGGGACAAGGGCAACGTCGAGGGCAAGCTGCGCTTCGACGACATGGTCGCGACCGCCGCGAAGTGGGTGCCGATCATGCGGGCGCGCGGCGCGGACCTCGTGCTGATCTCCGCGCACGGCGGTGACAGCGGCACCTCGAGCTACGGCCCGGAGCTGCCGAACGAGAACCCGGTGGCGTTGATCGCCCAGCAGGTGCCCGGGATCGACGCGATCCTCTTCGGTCACGCGCACAACGAGGTGGTCGAGCGGTTCGTCACCAACGAGCGGACCGGCGCGCAGGTGCTGCTCTCCGAGCCGTCGAAGTGGGGCCAGCGGCTCACCCGGATGGACTTCACCCTCGCCCGGGAGCGTGGCCGTTGGACGATCACCAAGAAGGCTGCCACCATGCTGAACACCAACACGGTGGCCGAGGACCCGAAGGTGCTCGCCGCCGTGCGGGCCCAACACCAGAAGACCATCGCGTACGTCAACCAGGTGGTCGCCCAGTCCACAGTCGAGTTGTCGGCCGCGGAGTCGCGGTACAAGGACACACCGATCCTGGACTTCATCAACCACGTGCAGACCGAGGTGGTCGGCGCGGCCCTGGCCGGCACCACGTACGCGGACCTGCCGGTGCTGTCGATCGCGGCGCCGTTCAGTCGTACCGCGGTCTTCCCCGCCGGTGACGTCAAGATCCGCGACGTGGCCGGCCTGTACGTCTACGACAACACCCTCGAGGCGGTCGTGCTCAGCGGCGCCGAGGTGCGCGCGTACCTGGAGTACTCGGCGAAGTTCTTCCGGACCCTCGCGCCGGGCGCGCCCGTCGACCCGGAGCAGATCAGCGACCCGGCGGTGCCGGACTACAACTACGACGTCTTCTCCGGCCTCGACTACGACATCGACATCTCCAAGCCGGTCGGGCAGCGGATCACCCGACTGGTGCTGACCGGCACCGACACTCCGGTGGCCGACAACGCGCAGTTCGTGGTGGCGGTGAACAACTATCGGCGCAGCGGCGGCGGCAACTTCCCCGGCATCGTGAAGACCCAGGTCTACAACGCGCAGCAGGAGATCCGGCAGCTGCTCATCGACTGGGCGCAGGCCAGGGGGACGATCGACCCGGCCGATTTCTTCCAGCCCAACTGGCGGCTCGTACGCGAGGGCGTGCCGCTGTTCTGACCACAGCGAATCGCGAGCGGGCCGTGGGTGGCGACACCCGCGGCCCGTTCGTGTCTTCTCAGCCCTGCACGTTCCAGCGGACCGGGTCCTCGGGCTCCGGCTGATCTCGCCCGGGGTCGGTCTCGGTCAGGGCGACCCGCTCGTCGGGGCGGACCGCGGGCGGCAACTCCCCGAAGCGCGCGTGCCGCAGGAACGCGTACTCGTCATCGGTGAACGGCTGCTCGGTCATCGGCACCTCCTGTTGCTCTCCGTCATTGTCCGGTGTGCGGGGTGCTCGACACCAGGTCACCGTCACACCGCGTAGAGCATCCTAGGATCCTGGGTGAGCAGTGGAGGACCGTCGACGCCGGTCGGGCAGCCGGTCGAGCACCGCGAGCGCCGCCCGGATCGGCCACCGTCGCAGCATCTCGGCGAAGCTCGCCCGACCCTGGCAGAACTGGACGAACATCCGCCACCCCGGCGGGGTCGCCAACAGGGCGTGGAACACCCCCGGACGCCTGGTGAACACGTCAAGCAGCCGGAACCCGGCCCGCATCTCCGGCACCAGACGCTCGGCGACCGCCCGCTCGTACCCGGCCAGATCTCCGCCGGCGACCGCCGCGCCGGCCAACTCACCCGAGCGCAACGCGAAGCTGATGCCCTCCCGGCTCCACGGCTCCAGCAGCCCCGCCGCATCGCCCACGACAAGCACCCGACCGTTCCGCAACGGCGAATCCTCCTCGCGGCACCGGGTCAGGTGACCGGAGTCGTGCTGCGCCGGCAACCCGGTCAGCCCCAACCGGTCGACGAACCGCCGCAGGTAGTCCCGGGTCCCCTCCCCCGCGCCCCGACCGGCGATCACACCGACAGTCAGTGTGTCGTTCTTCGGAAAGACCCAGGCGTACGAGCCCGGCATCGCCCCCCAGTCCAGCAGCAGCCGCCCCCGCCACCGCTCCTGCTCCGCCGGCGGCACCGGAATCTCCAGCTCCAGACCCAGGTCCACCTGCCGGTACCGCACCCCGACGTGCCGGGCGCTCACCCCCGAGGAACCATCCGCCCCGATCACCGCACGGGCCGCGATCGTCGTACCGTCGGCCAGCCGCAGGCGTACCCCCTCGGGGTCCTGCTCGATCGCCCGGACGGCGACCCGCTCCCGCACCTGCGCGCCGGCGGCGACCGCCGCCGCGCGCAGCCGGTCGTCGAACTCCTCGCGGCGCACCATCGTCACCACCGGACTGTCGTGACGGCGGGTGAACTCCCGGCGGCCGTCGCGGGTGAACGTCACCCGGTCCACCCGGTCGTGCGCGGGCACCTCGATCCGACCGTGGACCGCCGCCAGGGAGGTGCCGATCAGGCCACCGCCGCAGGTCTTGTACCGCGGGTGCGCGGCCCGCTCGACGACAAGTGTGGACACGCCCGCGCGGGCAGCGGCGTAGGCCGCGGACAGGCCAGCGGGGCCGGCGCCGACGACAACGAGGTCCCAAACGATCACGAAAGCAGCCTAGGGGATGGCGAACCGCGCACTCGTTCACCGAGGGGGTGATCCCGCACGGCTATCCTCGGTCGGTCCGCGCCTGCGGCCCAACGCCTGACCGACAGCCAACCGGACGGGGAGCCGTACGTGGCCATCAGCATCGACAGGCTCACCCTGGGCTACGGCGACCACCTCGTGGTGACCGACTTCGCGCTCGACGTCCGGCCCCGGGAGGCGGTGGCCCTGCGCGGGCCCAACGGCGCGGGAAAGTCCACCCTGCTGCGGTGCGTGGCCGGTCTGCACGCCCCGCGCGCGGGCACCGTGACGGTGGCCGGTCTCCCGGTGGACGAGCGGGACGCGGGGTTCCGCCGCGCGGTGGTGGCGATGCTCGACGACGTCGCCTGGTATCCGTCGCTCACGGTTCGCGAGCACGTTGATCTGGTACGGCTGCTCAACCCTCCGGATACCGGCGCCTGGTGGGATCCGGCCGAGATGCTGGACCTGCTCGCCCTGGCTACCGTCGCCGACGACTCCCCCGTGCGGCTCTCCTCGGGTCAGCGGCAGCGCCTGACGCTGGCCATGGCCTTCGCGCGGCCCAGCCGGGTACTCCTGCTCGACGAGCCGGAACGACACCTGGACGCGGCAGGTCGGCAGACCGTGATCGACCTCGTGCGGGCCTATCTCGACCGCGACGGCGCGGCGCTGATCGCCACGCACGACCCCGACCTCGCCGAGACGTGCCGCATCGTCGAGGTCACCGGGCCCGAACACCCTCGGCACCCGCGGTGAGTGTCGGGCCGGCCCCGGTCTCCGCGCGTACGGTCCGCCGGTGGCTGCGGGCCCGCCAGGTGCGCCAGGCCCGGGAGCAGTGGAGCGCCGACGGGCTCTACACGGTCGCGCTGGCGCTCGTCTTCCTGCTCGTCATGATCGGTACGGCGGTACACGGCTATCTGCTGGACACCGACCGGGCCGGGCCGGCGAGCACGGCCACCGTGCTGGCCGTGGCGCTGGGCAGCGTCGGGGCGCTCCTCGCGGGCGCGGCGCTGGCGGGGCCCCTCGGAACCTCCGCCGCGGCGCTGAGCTGGCTCGCCACCAGCCCGCTGCGGCGCGCCGAGATGCTGCGTCCCCGCCTCGTCGCGGTGCTCGGCGCCGGCCTCGTCGGCGGGGTGCCGCTGGCCGTCGTCGCGGCCCGGCCGACGGTCGTCGTCCCGGCGTTCGCCCTCGGCGTGGCGACGGCCGCCACGGCGGTGCTGGTGCAGACCTCGGCCCCTGATCCAGCCCGGGTGCTGCGGATCTCGGCGACGGTCTGCGGCGTCGCCGCGGTCACGGTGGGCCTGCTCGGCATCGCCCCGGCCGGGCGTCCCCCTGCCGTTCCGGTCACGGTGATCGCCGTGCTGACCGCCGCAGTCGCGACGTTCCTGGCCACGCGGCGGCTCGACGCGGTACGGCTGACCACCCTGCACGCCTCCGGCGCGTCCGTGCTCGCGGCGACCGGCGGCGTCACGGCGGGAGATCCCGGCCTGCTGTCCCGGGTCGCCGAGGACCGCCGCTGGAAACGGCACCCGCCGCGCGGACGGTTCCGGCTGCCCGCCGGCTCCTCGGCGATCCCGGCCCACGACGTGATCACCCTCCTCCGCATGCCGTCGCGGATCCTCCTGATCGCGGCCTTCGCCGCCATCCCCGCCCTGATCACCGTGGCCCCCGCGAGCCGGGCCGCGCTCTGGCTCGCCTGCGGCCTGTACGCCACGGCCCAGGTCACCGGCAATGTCCGCTACGACACCGACCGCCCCGGACTGGGCCGGCTGCTCGGCCGCACCGACGGTGCGCTGCTGCGGCTGCGCGCCGTCGTACCGGTGGGCGTCGCGGTGTTCTGGAGCGCCGGCTCCGCGGCGACGCTGGCCTCGCAGACGGGTGCGGACCCGGCGTGGGGCGCTGCTCTCGGCGCGGCGGCGGGCCCCGCGCTCGCCGCGGGTGCGCTGCGCTCCTGCCGTCGATCGTTCGTCCGCCACGACTACCCGCTGATCGTCACGCCCCAGGGAGTGGTGCCCAGCGGACCGCTGCTCTGGGTCACCCAGGCGTTCGACGTGGCGTTGATCGGCACCCTGCCGGCCCTGGCCGCGATCACCGCCGACGGCTTCGGCGGTATCGCCGTGGCCATCCAGGCGGTCCTGTCCGTCGTCGTGCTGACCACGTTCCTCACCGCGTCCGGGACGCGCCGGGCCCGTGGACGTCTCCGTCGCTCCGCCCGGGCGACCGTGACCAGAGCGGTGACTGTGGTGTGGCGGCTCTGAGCCGCCCCACGCCTGCACGCCGCTGCCGCGCCTGATCAGCACCGCCCGATCGGGTGTGCATCTTCGGTCGGCCAGGGGGTAACCGGCGCACGGCAACCGCCGCACGACGGCGGTCGGACGAAGGAGGAAGCATGCAGCAGGTGCAACTGTCGGAGGCCGAGCAACGGGTGTACCAGGCGGTCACCACTCTTGAGGCACGCGGACAGGTGCCCTACCCGGACCTGATCGCCGAGGAGTCCGGGCTGACCGGGGAACAGGTGGGCACCCCCCTGCACCTGCTCACCGAGAAGGGCCTGCTGCACCGCGAGGATTCGCCAATGGCGGGTCTCGACTTCGGTCCCCGGTTCTGCGCCCGCCAGATGGCGTGAACCGCGGAACAAGCCGGGACGATTCGCCCCCCGCTGACCCGGGTAGGGGTCAACGATGCGCGATCGACGGTCAACGGGGGGCACGATGAACGCGGCGCAACCGCCGCAGCCGGTGGACGCGGCCGCGAACCGGCGACGCTGGCAGGCCGTCGGCGTCGGACTGGTCGCCGCGTTCATGACGTTGCTCGACGTCAGCATCGTCAACGTCGCGGTGCCGTCCATCGACCGGGCGCTGCACGCCTCGTCGAGCGACCTCCAGTGGATCCTCTCCGGGTACGCGCTCACCTTCGGCCTGGCGCTGGTGCCCGCCGGTCGCTTCGGCGACGCCCGCGGCCGGCGCAACGCGTTCGTCTTCGGCATCGCCCTGTTCACCCTGACCAGTGCGCTTGCCGGCCTCGCCACCTCCCCGACCTGGCTGGTCCTCGCCCGCCTGCTCCAGGGTGCCGCCGCCGGCATCGTCAACCCGCAGGTCATCGGGCTGATCCAGCAGCTCTTCCGAGGCCCGGAACGGGCCCGCCCGTTCGGGCTGCTCGGCGCCACCATCGGTATCTCCACCGCGGTCGGGCCGCTGCTCGGCGGACTGCTCATCGCCGTCGGCGGCGAGGAACACGGATGGCGGTGGGTCTTCTTCGTCAACGTGCCGGTCGGCATCCTCGCGGTGATCCTCGGCTGGCGTCTGCTGCCCGGCCGCCCCGCCGGTCAACCCGGCTGGCGCCAACTCGACCCCGTCGGTGTCCTGCTGCTCGGCATCGGCGTCGTCCTCGTCCTGCTCCCGCTCGTGCAGGAGCAGCAGTGGCGGACCCCCTGGAAGTGGGCGCTCATCCCGGTCGGTCTCGGGGTGCTCGTCGTCTTCGGGCTCTGGGAACGGCGGTACGCACGCCACCACCAACCACTGTTCGACCTTCGACTGTTCAGCGTCCGGTCGTACACCCTGGGGTCGCTTATCGCGCTCGTCTACTTCGGCGGCTTCACCGCGATCTTCTTCATCTTCACGCTGTTCCTGCAGATGGGTCTCGGCTACAGCGCGCTCGTCGCGGGCCTGGCGATCACCCCGTTCGCCCTGGGTTCGGCCGCCGCAGCCGTCCTCGGTGGCCGCATCGTCAACCGCCTCGGCCGACCACTTGTCGCCATCGGTCTACTCACCATCGTGATCGGGCTGGTCGCGACGGTTGTCGCGTTGCACCTCGCCCCGGACGCCCCGGCCCCCTGGGTCACCGCCGGACCGCTGCTCGTCGCCGGCATCGGCAGCGGGCTGGTGATCGCACCCAACCAGACGATCACCCTCGCCGACGTCCCGGTAGCGCAGGCCGGTAGTGGCGCGGGCATGCTCCAGACCGGTCAGCGGATCGGCGCCGCCGCCGGCATCGCCGCCGTCGGCTCGCTGTTCTTCTCATCGCTCGCCGACAGCCGCGGCAACTGGACCACATCCTTCGAACGGTCACTCATGCTGGCCACCGGCATCATCGCGCTCGCGCTGATCTGCGCGCTGATCGACATCCTCCGCACGCGCCATCAGAAAACCTGACAACACCAGGGGTACGCCGCTGGCCGGCACCCCGCGGTGCGAGGGCCGGCCAATCCGGTAACGCCGCCGACCGGCACCCCGGGGTGCGGGTGCCGGTCAGCGGTCGGTGCGGTGGTGCGGGGTGCGGTCGGTGCGGTGGTGCGGGGTGCGGTGGTGCGGTGGTCAGCTGTTCCAGTGCTGGCCGACGAGGTCGGTGGCCTGCTGCTCCCACTGGGCGTAGGCGTCGGGGTAGGCGGAGACCTGGACGGTCTGCGCGGCGTCGGTCAGCGCCATGTCCTGCCAACCGTCAACCTGCTTGAGGCCCTTGAGGAACGCGGTGGTGGAGTACTCCGGGTTGGTGATCTGCTCCGGGCTGCCCCAACCACTGGACGGGCGCTGCTGGAACAGGCCCAGCGAGTCGTGGTCGTTCATGTCGCCGAGGTGGCCCAGGTTGTCCAGCTTCGACTCCTGCAGGCTCGTCGCGATCGAGATGACCGCGGCGCGCTCGG
>NZ_JBNCKO010000039.1:0-11939 GCF_049841595.1 Micromonospora sp. DT228 | reverse complement strand
CACCTGGACTCGCCACCAGCACCTCCACCACAACCAAGATCAGTTGCACTGAAGCCTAGAAACCACCCGGCGTGTCGGACCTATAACCTCATGATCAACGGATCGAATCGTGGGGGTGGGGTGTCTGGGTTGGGGGTTGGGCTTCGACGTTTCTGGTGAGCGGTGCCGGAGGCGGTGCCAGCGACACGAGGAGACACCCGTGAAGTACATGATTTTGCTGTACGGCTCCCAGCAGGACTACGACGTGTTGTCGGGGCGGGCTTCCGACCGGCCCGCGATGTCGGCCGAGCAGATCGCGGCGATGCACAAGCACATGGAGACCTTTCACCAGGCGCTGGCCGAGTCCGGGGAGTTGGTGGACGCCCAGGGCTTGAGCGAGCCCGTGCACGCGCGCCGGGTGCAGGTACGCGAGGGCGCACCCGTGGTCACCGACGGCCCGTACCCGGAGACGCAGGAGGTCCTGGCGGGTTACACGATCGTGGAGTGCGCCAGCTTCGACCGGGCCACCGAGATCGCCGCCGGACTTGTCGACCCCAACGCACCCGACGGGTACGTGGACGTGCGGCCGGTGCTGGAGGGCATCGAGGACCTGGCCGGCTGACCGATGCCGGAGAAGTCCGTCGAGGACCTGCTGCGCGAGCTGGCGCCGCAGGTCCTCGGCGCGCTGGTACGTCGCTACGGGCACTTCGACACCGCTGAGGACGCGGTGCAGGAGGCGCTGATCGCGGCGGCGGGCGGTTGGCCGCGCGACGGCGTGCCGGACAACCCACGCGGCTGGCTGATCACCGTCGCGTCCCGCCGGCTGACCGACCTGCTGCGCTCCGAGCAGGCCCGGGTGCGGCGGGAGGACACGGTGGCGCGGTGGGTGCTGCCGGAGCAGTGGCGCGCTCCGGCGGCTGACCAGCAGCCGGCGGACGCGGACGACACGCTCATCCTGCTCTTCCTGTGCTGCCACCCGGCGCTGTCGCCGGCGTCGCAGATCGCGCTCACGCTGCGCGCCGTGGGCGGGCTGAGCACCGCCGAGGTGGCGCGGGCGTTCCTGGTGCCGGAGGCGACGATGACCCGGCGGATCAGCCGGGGCAAGCAACGGATCCGCGAGAGTGGGCTGCGGTTCGCGCCGCCGACCGGCCCGGAGCGCGCCGGCCGGCTCGCCGCCGTGCTGCACGTGCTGTACCTGATCTTCACCGAGGGGTACGCACGCACGGCCGGCCCTGGATTGCTGCGCGCCGACCTGACCACGGAGGCGATCCGGTTGACCCGCCTGGTGCACCGGCTGCTCCCCGAGGATCCGGAGGTCACCGGGCTGCTCGCGTTGATGCTGCTCACCGATGCGCGGGCGCCGGCGCGGCTCGGCCCGCACGGCGAGTTGGTGCCGATGGCCGAACAGGACCGGAGCCGGTGGCGGGCCGACCAGATCGCCGAGGGGGTCGAGCTGATCACCGGGGCGCTGCCGCGCGGGGCCGTCGGGGCGTACCAGGTGCAGGCGGCCATCGCGGCCGTGCACGACGAGGCACCCAGCGCGCGGGAGACCGACTGGGCGCAGATCACCGCCCTGTACGAGGTGCTGCTGGGCATCTCCGACAATCCGGTGGTGGCGCTCAACCACGCGGTGGCGGTGGCGATGAGTCGGGGCACGTCGGCCGGGTTGGCGCTGCTCGCCGACCTGGCCGACGACGCGCGGCTGGCCGACGACCCCCGGCTGCCGGCCGCCCGCGCGCACCTGTGGGAGCGGGTGGGTGAGCGGGTCGCGGCGCGGGAGGCGTACCGGATGGCGGCGGCGCGCTCGACGAACCTGGCGCAGCAGCGCTACCTGAACGCCCGCGCGGACCGCCTCGCGGGCGACCCGCCGCCCGCCGGTTGAGCCGGCGGGCGGACGGTCAGGGGCTCGCGGCGAGGAAGACGAACGCGGCCAGCAGCACCAGGTGTACGCCGCCCTGCAGCACGTTGGCCCGGCCCGGCACGACGGTGAGGACCGCGGTGACCGCGGTCAGCGCGAGCAGGGCGAGTTGGGTGCCGCCGAGGCCGAGCAGGAGGGGGCCGTCCAGCCAGATCGAGGCGATGGCGATGGCCGGGATGGTCAGGCCGATGCTGGCCATCGCGGAGCCGAGGGCGAGGTTCAGGCTGATCTGGACGCGGTCGCGGCGCGCGGCGCGGGCGGCGGCGAGGGTCTCCGGCAGCAGCACCAGCAGGGCGATGATCACACCGACGAACGCGTGCGGCAGGTTCGCGGCCGCGACACCCGCCTCGATGGTCGGCGAGACGGTCTTCGCGTCGCCCACCACCGCGATCAACGCCACCAGCAGCAGCCCCAGGCTGATCAGCGCCGCACGGGTCGTCGGCGGTTTGGCGTGTTCCTCGGCGTCGATCACCCGGCCCTGGCTGTCGACCGGCAGGAAGTAGTCGCGGTGCCGGCCGGTCTGCACGAGCACGAACAGCCCGTACAGGGCCAGCGACGCGACGGCGGCGAAGGTGAGTTGGGCCGGGCTGAACTCCGGGCCGGGCCGGGCCGTGGTGAAGGTTGGGATGACCAGACTCAGCGTGGCCAGGGTGATCACGGTGGCCAACGCGCCGCCGGTGCCCTCCGGGTTGAACACGGCGACGCGCCGGCGCAGCGCCCCGAGCAGCAGGGACAGGCCGAGGATGCCGTTACAGGTGATCATGACGGCGGCGAAGACGGTGTCGCGGGCGAGCGACTGGGTCTTCTCCGGCCCGCTGATCATCAGCGTGACGATGAGGGCGACCTCGATCACGGTGACCGCGACGGCGAGCACCAGTGAGCCGTACGGCTCCCCCACCCGGTGGGCGACCACCTCCGCGTGGTGCACGGCCGCGAGCACCGCACCGCCGAGCAGCACCGCGACCACCACGATGATGGGCCCCGGCAGGCTCCGCCCCCAGGTGACGAGCAGCACCAGCACGGCGAGCACGGGTACGGCGACGGTCCAGTCGGTCATCCGGGAGCGAAGCAGGGTGGCCATGCCGTACAGAGTGCCAGGCCAGCTGATCATGTGCCCACCATCGACGCAGCCGGGTCACCAAACCCGTAACCTATGGGTTACGCTTTCGGGGTGGACGAGGTGGTCGACGCAATCGCGGACCCGGTGCGACGGCACATCCTGACCATGCTGCGCGACGAACCCCTCTCCGCCGGCGACATCGCCCAGCGGTTCGTGATCAGCCGGCCCGCGATCAGCCGCCACCTGCGGGTGCTGCGCGAGAGTGGACTGGTCCGCGACGAACTGGTCGGCCGACGCAGGATCTACCGCCTCGACCCCGGCCCGCTCGCCCCGCTGACCGACTGGCTCGCCGGGCTCGCCCGCGCCGACAGGTGGGAGCGGCACCTCGACGCGCTGGAAACCGAGATCTATCGCACCCGCCGAGAGCGCCGCGGCAGCGGCCCGGCGGAGCATCGAAGGGAGCACACGGCATGACCCGTACGCCCGCCGGACGCCTGTTTCGCACCGCCACCGGCCACGACCTCGTCCTCACCCGGACCTTCCGCGCCCCGGCGGCGGACGTCTGGGCCAGCCTGACCGAGTCGGAACGCACGGCCCGCTGGTACGGCCCGTGGGAGGACGACGCCGCGCCCGGACGGACCATCCGGCTCCAGATGGCCTTCGAGGAGGAGCAGCCCTGGTCCGAGGTCCACATCGACGCGTGCGAGCCACAGCGACGCCTCGCCGTGTCGCTCATCGACAGCTACGGCACCTGGCGGCTGGAACTGTCACTCACCGAAACCGACGGCACCACCGAGCTGCGGTTCGTCCAGCACCTCACGAGCGTGGACGGCATCGCCGAGGTCGGCGCCGGCTGGGAGTACTACCTGGACATGCTCGTCGCCTCCCGGGACGGCTCACCCCGGCCCGAGTTCGACGACTACCACCCCGCCATGCAGCCCTACTACCAGGGGCTGGCGACCGACGAGCCCGTGCCGCACGCCTAGGGCGTGTGTCAAAGCCCCTGGCCGGCCTGCGGCGGGCCCAGACGACGACCGGCCGCGTTGGAGATTGGTCCGGATACAACACCGGTATCCGGACCAATCTCCGCCTTGCCGGACCGCCGCCTGGACTCCGCCTCGGCTCGACCGAGGACTTTGACACACGCCCTAGGGGTCGAGCTCGCGCCGCAGCCTGGCGAACTCGGCGGTCAACGCCGGCAGGGGGAAGTGCGCGTTCAGCCCGCTGGGGTTGGGCAGCACCCACACCCGGGCCGGGCCCAGCCGATCCGGCTGCGGACCCAGCCCGGCCTTCGGCCGGACGAAGGCGATCCGGTACGCGGTCACCCCGAGAATCGCCACCCACCGCGGCCGGTACCGCTCGGCCTTCACCGCCAACCCCGTCACCCCGGCCACCAGCTCCGTCGAGGTCAGCTCGTCGGCGCGCGCGGTGGCCCGGTTGCTCAGGCTGGTGATGCCCAGCCCCTGGCGCAGCAGCTCGTCAGATTCCCACGGGCGCAGCTCCCGGTCGGTGAAACCGCCACCGTGCAGGGCCGGCCAGAACCGGCTGCCGCGGCGGGCGAAGGGCAGGCCCACGGCGGCGGAGTAGAGACCCGGGTTGAAGCCGCAGAACAGCACCCGCAGGCCGGGGCCGATCACGTCGGCCAGGCCCCGGCCGGCCGCCGCCGCCACCTCCTGCGGGGTCGGCCGCCGAAACGGCTCCGGCCGCTGCGCGTCCACCCCTGCGATCCTGCCGTACGCGGGGGCCCCGGGCACGGCCTACGCCGCCGATCACGACGTGGCACCCTCAACGGATGCAGTCAATCGACCACCTCGCCGTCAGCCGCCACGCCCGGATGCGCTGGAACACTCCGCTCTCGCCGGAGCACGCGGCGTTGCTGCTGCAACGACTCGACGTCCGACCCGGCGCGCGCGTCCTCGATCTGGGCTGCGGTTGGGGTGAGCTGTTGCTGCGGGCCGTCGCGGCCGGGGGCGTGTCCGGCCCGGTCGCGACGCGGGGCGTCGGCGTCGACACCGACGGCGACGTCCTGGACCGGGGACGGCGGCTGGCCGCCGATCGGTCGCTGAACCGACACGTCACATTCGTGATGGGAGAGGCGGCGGCCTGGCAGGAGCCGGCCGACCGCGTCCTCTGCATCGGATCGGCGCACGCCTTCGGCGGCACCCGGCCCGCGCTCGACGCGCTCGCCGCCGTGGTCCGACCCGGTGGCCGGCTCCTGTTCGGTGACGCGTACTGGGAGCGCCCGCCGACACCCGAGGTCGAGGAGATCTTCGGCCCGGACGTGGTGACCCTCCCGGGGTTGGTCGAGGCCGCCCGGGAACGCGGCTGGCGGGTGCTGCACCTGAGCACCGCCGACCAACGGGAGTGGGACGACTTCGAGTCCACCTGGCTCGCGGGCCGCCAGGAGTGGCTGCTGACGTACCCGGAGGATCCCCGCGCGGCCGACGTCCGCACACAGCTCGACGACAGGTTGCGCGAGTACGTCGGCGGCTACCGGGGCACCCTCGGTCTCGCCTACCTGGTCCTCGGTCGCTGACGGCCCCGGGTTGCCGCCGCCGGCTACGCTGCCGGTGGTGAACGCCAGCCGACGCGTCGCCCTGCCCGGACGGATCCTCGTCGTCTACGCGGGCGCCGTGCTCGTGTGGTTGGCGCTCGGGGCGCTGCTCGACCGCGACTACGACCGCCCGACCCACGCCATCGGGGCGGTCCTCACGACGGCGCTCGTCGTACCCCTGGTCGTGGTTGCCCGCCGCTGGCTCGACCGACGCCCCTGGGCCGGTCTCGGCCTGCCCTCGCCGCGGGTCGGTTGGCGGCGCCTGCTGCTCGGGATGGCCTGCTGGCTGGTGCCCGCCGCCGTCGGGTTCGCGCTCTGTCTCGGTCTGGACTGGGTCGAGATCAGTGTTCGGACGTCCGTCGGGGACGCCCTGCGGGTGGCGGCGCTGCTGGTCGTGCTCGTCGGGCTGAAGGAGGCGCTGCCGGAGGAACTCGTGTTCCGTGGCTACCTGCAGCACAACCTCGCCACCCGGTTGTCGGCCGGGCAGGCGGTGATCGGGCAGGCGGTGTTGTTCACCCTGTTCGGGTTCCTCGTCGGGGCCGCCCGGTCCGTCGACCGGCTCGCGCTGTTCTTCGTCTTCGCCCTCCTGCTGGGCGCCTTCCGTGCCGCCACCGGCGACATCTGGGCGAGCATCGGCTTCCACGTCGCCTTCCAGACGGTCGCCCAGCTGTTCGGTGACGTCGGAGCGGTCTTCGACGTCACCGGGTCGGGCGTCCTCGGAGTCGTGGCCATGGGGGCGATCCCGTTCTCGGTCGGCTGGCTTGTCGTCCGCCACCACTACCGCGAGCGCCTGGACTGGCGGGCGGTCGTACCCGACCCGGTGCGCTGAGGCCGCGAGCGTCGGCGTTTCGCCCACCGGCCGGACCGGTCTGGGGAAGAGTGGCAGGCGAGAGCTGTCGTCGACGACCCAGCGGTGGCACGGCGTCGCCCCGCCCGCGGAGGTTTCAGATGAGCGACAAGTCCCCGGCCACGCAGGCGCGCAACGTCGTGCTGGTCCACGGCGCGTACGCCGACGGCTCCTCCTGGTCCGACGTCATCCCGCTGCTCCAGCGGGCCGGCCTGACCGTCACCGCGGTGCAGAATCCGCTGACCTCCCTGGCCGACGACGTCGCCGCCACCAACCGTGCCCTCGACCGCCAGGACGGGCCGACGGTGCTGGTGGGCCACTCCTGGGCCGGCACGGTCATCAGCGACGCCGGCAACCATCCCCGGGTCACCGCCCTGGTGTACGTGGCGGCCCGTGCGCCGGACGCCGGCGAGGACTTCACCGCGCTCGCGGCGACGTACCCCACGCCGCCGGCGAACGCCGGTCTCGTGCACCACGACGGGTACGCACAGCTCAGCGAGAGCGCTTTCCTGGCCGACTTCGCCGGTGGGGTCGACCAGGCCCGCGCCCGCGCCCTGTACGCGGTGCAGGGGCCGATCGCCGGGGACCTGTTCCAGGGCCGCACGACGACGGCCGCCTGGCGGGACCGACCCTGCTACTACTCGATCTCCACGCAGGACCGCACGACCGCGCCGGAGCTGGAACGGTTCCTGGCCGACCGCATGGACGCGACGACGATCGAGGTCGAATCGTCGCACCTTGCCATGGTCACCCACCCGGAGACGATCGCCGACCTCATCCTCATGGCGACCCGGGGCACCCGCGGTAGCGCGTCCGACAGCCGAGGCTAGCCGCCCGGCGCGAAGCGGGGTTGGTGGGTAAATCGGCAGCGCCGCGCGGTTGTCCGGCGCGAAGTTCTTGTCTTGGCGGCTGGACCTGCCGCCGGCCACGCGTCGGGCCGCACCGCCTGCGCCGTCCGCGCCACCGGACGCCCGGGCGGGAGCACTGGGCTTGACGAGGGCCAGACATCGGAGGTTTACTGCGTCAGCGATGCCAGTCGATACAATCTGACCGTCCACAGTGCCGGTCGGGTTGATCCGCCTGGCGCGGTGCCCCGTCCCCCATCACCCCACCACCCCCCGCACCACCTCAGCCGAGCATCGGCGGCCCGGCTTCCGCACCACCGCCACTGCGGCCCCGGCCTGCCCCCGTGCACAGCCTGAGGTCGACGCTCAGCAGAGGAGCAAGACCATGCGTTCCCGTCCCCGCTTGTTGGCCTTCGTCATCGGCTTGGCCGTGTTGATGGCCAGCCTGCTAGTCCTGCCCACACCGTCCTCGGCCGCACCGTTGACGAAGGTCCTGGTGTTCAGCAAGACCGCCGGCTTCCGGCACTCGGCCATCCCGAACGGCATCGCCGCGATCCAGCAGCTCGGCTCGGCCAACGGCTTCACCGTGACGGCGACCGAGGACAGCGGCCAGTTCACCACCTCCAACCTGGCCCAGTACCAGGCGGTGGTCTTCATGTCGACGACCGGCGACGTCCTCAACGCCAGCCAGCAGACGGCCTTCGAGTCGTACATCGCCGCCGGCGGCGGCTACGTCGGCGTGCACGCCGCCGCCGACACCGAGTACAGCTGGCCGTGGTACGGACAGTTGGTCGGGGCGTACTTCGACTCGCACCCGGCGATCCAGACCGCCACGGTGAAGATCGAGGACCAGAGCAACCCGTCGACGGCGCACCTGCCGGCCACCTGGACCCGCTCCGACGAGTGGTACAACTACCGCACCAACCCCCGGTCCAGCGCGCGGGTTCTCGCCAGCCTCAACGAGTCGTCCTACAGCGGCGGCAACATGAACGGCGACCACCCGATCACCTGGTGCAAGGCGTACGGCGGCGGTCGGGCCTGGTACACCGGCCTCGGGCACACCGAGGCGTCGTACACCGACCCGAACTTCACCCGGATGCTGCTCGGCGGCCTCCAGGTCGCCGCGGGTTCCGTGAGCGCCGACTGCTCGCCGCGGACGACGACGCCGCCGACGACCGCTCCGCCGACGACCGCTCCGCCGACGACGGCCCCGCCGACCACTCCGCCGCCCACCGCCAGCGGTTCCACCCTGAAGGCCCGCGCCAACAACCAGTTCGTGAGCGCGCCGAACGCCAGCACCGCGCTGATCGCCAACAAGACCTCCGCCGGCACCAGCGAGCGGTTCGACCTGGTCAGCCTCGCCAACGGCAACGTCGCGCTGCGCGCCAAGAGCAACGGGCAGTTCGTCGCGGCGGAGAACTCCGGGAACTCCCCGCTGATCGCCAACCGGGCCAGCGCCGGCGCCTGGGAGACGTTCCAGCTCGTCCGCAACTCCGACGGCACGGTGAGCCTGCGGGCCACGGTGAACAACCGTTACGTCGCGGCTGACAACGGTGGTGCCTCCCCCCTGATCGCCAACCGGACCTCCATCGGTCAGTGGGAGAAGTTCGACCTCGCCACCAGCAACTGACCGCGTCTCGACGCGCTCTTCACCACCCCCACCTGGCCGTGGTGCGCCCCCGCACGCCCGGCCCTGGTCGTCGAGAAAGGACGATCATGCTTTCGAACCCCCGGCGCTGGTCCCGGGCACTCATCGCGGCGGTCACCACCGTCGCGAGTGTGTCCCTGGCCGTGGCCGCACCCTCCGCCGCGCAGGCGGCGGTCATCCCCGCCTCCGATTACCAGCAGGTCAAGCTCGCCACCGGCTCGGCCGAGCTGGGTGAGGCCATGTCCCTGGCGGTCCTGCCCAACCGTTCGGTGCTGCACACCGCCCGCAACGGCGTCCTGCGGGTCACCGACGTGGCCGGCAACACCAAGACCTCCGGCACCCTGTCGGTCTACACCCACGACGAGGAGGGGTTGCAGGGCGTCGCCGTCGACCCCAACTTCGCCACCAACAGGTGGATCTACCTGTACTACTCGCCGACGTTGAGCACCCCGTCCGGGGACGCCCCCACCACGGGCTCGCAGTCGGACTGGGACCGGTGGAAGGGGCACCTGCGGCTGTCCCGGTTCACCCTCAACAGCGACGACACGCTCAACCTGAGCAGCGAGAAGATCGTGCTCCAGGTCGCCAACGACCGTGGGCAGTGCTGCCACGTCGGCGGTGACCTGGACTTCGACGGCGCCGGCAACCTGTACCTGACCACCGGCGACGACACGAACCCGTTCGAGTCGTCCGGCTACGCGCCGCTCGACGAGCGGACCAACCGCAACCCGCAGTTCGACGCGCAGCGCTCAGCGGGCAACACCAACGACCTGCGGGGCAAGGTGCTGCGGATCAAGCCGCAGGCGGACGGGACGTACACCATCCCGTCGGGCAACCTGTTCGCCCCCGGCACGGCAAACACCCGTCCGGAGATCTACGCGATGGGTCTGCGTAACCCGTTCCGGATGAGCGTCGACAAGGCGACCGGCGTGGTCTACCTCGGCGACTACGGCCCCGACTCCGGGTCCACGAACTCCAGCCGTGGCCCCTCGGGTCAGGTCGAGTTCAACCGCATCGCGGCGCCGGGCAACTTCGGTTGGCCGTACTGCACCGGCAGCAACAGCAGCACCGAAACATACAACGAATACACCTTCCCGTCCGGGCCGTCGCAGTCCAAGTACAACTGCACGGGCGGGCCGACGAACAACTCGTTCCGCAACACCGGCCTCGGCACGCTGCCCGCGGCGAAGCCGGCCTGGATCAAGTACGCCGGTGACTCCGGGTCGCCCTCGGAGTTCGGCAGCGGTTCGGAGTCGCCGATGGGCGGGCCGGTGTACCGGTACAACGCCTCGCTCAACTCCAGCATCAAGTTCCCGCAGTCGCTGGACGGCCAGTTCTTCGCCGGCGAGTACGGCCGCCGGTGGATCAAGCCCATCAAGATCAACTCTGATGGCAGCCGCGGGGAGATCTCCAGCTTCCCGTGGAGCGGCACGCAGGTCATGGACATGGCCTTCGGCCCGGACGGCGCGCTCTACGTGCTG
This sequence comes from Micromonospora sp. DT228, assembly GCF_049841595.1. Classification (NCBI taxonomy): domain Bacteria; kingdom Bacillati; phylum Actinomycetota; class Actinomycetes; order Micromonosporales; family Micromonosporaceae; genus Micromonospora; species Micromonospora sp. DT228. Next base: position 1,607 of record NZ_JBNCKO010000039.1, on the reverse strand, counting down.
GACTACGGCACCGGCTCCAACAACCAGGCGCTCTTCCGGATCGAGTACATCGGCAGTGGCAACCGCAACCCGATCGCGGTCGCCTCGGCCAACCCGACCTCGGGGTCGAACCCGCTGACCGTCAACTTCTCGTCGGCCGGCAGCTCCGACCCGGAGGGTGGGGCGCTGAGCTACCTGTGGACGTTCGGCGACGGCACCACGTCGACGGCGGCCAACCCCACGAAGACGTACACCACGAACGGCACCTTCGCCCCCACCCTGAAGGTCACCGACCCGACCGGCCTTTCCGGCACGGCGAGCCTGGTCGTCACCGTGGGGAACACCGCGCCGACGGTGACGCTCACCACGCCCGCGGACGGGCAGCTGTTCAGCTTCGGTGACACCGTGTCGTACCAGATCTCGGTGAGCGACCCGCAGGACGGCACGATCGACTGCACCAAGGTGAGCCTGACCTACGCGCTGGGCCACGACAGCCACGCCCACCAGATCACCTCGAAGAACGGGTGCAGTGGCTCCATCACCGTCCCGACGGACGGTGAGCACGACTCCGCGGCCAACATCTACGGAGTCTTCGACGCCGCCTACACCGACAACGGTGGGCTCACCACGCACAGCATCAAGACCCTGCAGCCGAAGCACCGGCAGGGTGAGCACTTCAGCGCCACCTCCGGTGTGCAGGCGACCGACCACACGAACGCCGAGGGTGGCCGGACGGCCGGCTTCATCGAGAACAACGACTGGATCTCCTACCAGCCGTACAACCTGGCCAACGCCAACCGCATCACCGTGCGGGCGTCGTCGGCCGGCGCCGGTGGCACCATCGAGGTCCGGGCCGGGTCGGCCACCGGCACCCTGCTGGGCACCGTCACGGTGCCGGTGACCGGCAACTGGGAGACCTTCGTCGACTCGTCCGCCACGATCAGCAACCCGCCGAGCGCGTCGACCACGCTGTACCTGGTGTTCAAGGGCGGGTCCGGCTACCTGTTCGATGTCGACGCGTTCACCTTCACCACCGGCACCGGTAGCAGCACGCCGGTGAGCACTATCCGGGCGCAGGTCAACAGCCAGTACGTGTCGGCGGTCGGCACCACCGCGCTGATCGCCAACAAGGCCAGCGTCAGCAGCACCGAGCAGTTCGACCGGGTGGACGCCGGCAACGGCAACATCGCGCTGCGGTCGCGCGCCAACGGGCTCTACGTCTCGGCCGCGAACGCAGGCGCCAACCCGTTGGTCGCCAACGCCGCGTCGATCGGTTCGTGGGAGACGTTCCAGCTCATCAGCAACACGGATGGGACGGTGAGCCTGCGCGCCACGGTCAACAACCAGATCGTGTGCGCCGAGAACGCCGGGGCCGGATCCCTGATCGCCAACCGTACGTCGGTTGGCGCCTGGGAGAGGTTCATCCTGACCACCGGCTGAGCAGCGGTGCCCGGCCTGGTCGGCGGCCGGGCCGGCGAACGTCGGGAGAGTCCGGGGCGGGCGGTGAACACACCGTCCGCCCCGGTTCTCGTTGTCGCGGTCGTCGACCCGGGCGCCTAGTACGGCAGCCGCCGTTCGTGAGGTGACCTCGGGTCCCGCAGGAATGAGGACGGCCACCGCATGATCGT
>NZ_JBNCKO010000038.1:0-13123 GCF_049841595.1 Micromonospora sp. DT228 | reverse complement strand
AAGATGCCACACCCACCCCGGCGCCCCGTGGGCCGCGTGCACCACCCGGGGCTCCCGCCCAACCACGGGGGGGGCCCCGGGCCGCGCGGGTCCCCCCCGCCCCACCGCAGACTCCCGGCCCGCCCTCGGCGGAGCCGCGCCCTCGTACGCCCCGGTAGCCCTCCGAAAGGAACTTCCCATGCGTGTTTCCTCCGCACCGCACCTGCCCAACCAGATCTCCCGACGCGGCGTGCTGGCCGGTCTGGCCGCCATCGCTGCCGGCGGCGTCACCGGGCTGGCCTTCGGATCCCCGGCGGTCGCGGCCGCCCTGCGCCGCGGCGTCGACTACTCGTGGGGTCGCCCGAGCATCAGCGCCCTCCAGGCCGGCGGCTACACCTTCGCCTGCCGATATCTGAGCGACAGCACCACCGGCAAGAATCTCACCCGGAGCGAGGCGGACGCCCTCATCGCGGGCGGCATCGACATCGTCTCCAACTGGGAGTACACCGCCAGCGAGGCGCTGCAGGGGTACGCGAAGGGGGTGGAGAACGCCACCAAGGCGCAGAGCCAGGCATTGGCCTGCGGCATGCCGGCGGGCAAGCCGATCTACTTCAGCGTGGACTTCGACGCCTCGGCGTCGCAGCAGCCCGTCATCAACGCGTACTTCGACGGGGTGGCCTCGGTGCTGGGCCGGGCACGGGTCGGCGCCTACGGCGGCTACTACGTGATCAAGCGACTCTTCGACGCCGGCAAGATCCGCTGGGGCTGGCAGACGTACGCGTGGTCATCGGGTCAGTGGGACAGCCGGGCTCAGCTGCGGCAGGTGAAGAACGGCGTGTCCATCGGCGGGGCCGACTGCGACCTCAACGAGGCCTGGGCCATCGACTTCGGCCAGTGGGGCACCCGGCCGTCCGCCCGATCGTTGGCGGTGGCTTTGAATGCCGACGGCCGGTTGCAGGCATTCCAGACCCGCGGCTCCGGTGCGGTCTACAGCACCTGGCAGACCTCCGCGAACGGCGTCTTCGGCGACTGGGCCAACCTCGGCGGCACCGACCTGCAGGCCCCCACCGCCGTGACCAAGCCGGACGGCCGGATCGAGCTGCTCGCCATCGGCGGCGACTCGAAGCTCTACGACAAGTGGCAGGGCACCCCGAACGGGCCGTTCGCCGACTGGGCCAGCCTCGGCGGCACCGACCTGACCACCGACCTCACCACCGCCACGAACGCCGACGGACGCCTGCAAGCCTTCGTCATCGGCGGCAACGGCAGCCTCTACAGCATCTGGCAGACCACCACCAGCGGCCCCTGGTCGGCCTGGGCCAACCTCGGCGGCAGCGACCTGCGCTCGCTCAGCGCCGTGAAGAAGAAAGACAGCCGGATCGAACTGTTCGCCATCGGCGGCGACTCGAAGCTCTACCACAAGTGGCAGAACACGGCCAACGGCCCGTTCGCCGACTGGGCCAGCCTCGGCGGCAACGACCTCACCACCGACCTCACCATCGCCACGAACGCCGACGGACGCCTGCAAGCCTTCGTCATCGGCGGCAACGGCACCCTCTACAGCATCTGGCAGACCACCACCAGCGGCCCCTGGTCGGCCTGGACCAACCTCGACGGCACCGACCTGAGCGCCATCAAGGCCGTCACCAAGCCCGACGGCCGGATCGAGCTGTTCGCGATCGGCGGCGACGCCAAGCTCTACCACAAGTGGCAGAGCACCCCGAACGGGCCGTTCTCCGCCTGGACCAGCCTCGGCGGCAACGGCCTCTCCACCGACCTGGCCGTCGCCACAAACGCCGACGGACGCCTCCAGATCTTCGTCGTCGGCGGCAACGGCAGCCTCTACAGCATCTGGCAGACCACCACCAGCGGCCCCTGGTCCACCTGGGCCAACCTCGGCTGACCCGGCACCACCGCGGGGGTCACCGGCCGCGCCGATGACCCCCGCCACCGACCGGCTCGCCGGTTCCGGCCCGCAGGCCGGGCCCGCGCGGGGACCATGACCAGATGCGCAGGGTACGGACCGGAGCGCGCCACGTACCGAACTGGCTGGCCGACAGGGTCGGGCTGCGCGGAGTGACCCCGCAGGCCGACGAGGCCGGCCACCGGCACGCGACCTGGCTGGAGCTGTTCCTCGACCTGATCTTCGTGTACGCACTGGCGGCGGTGGCGGCCCGGCTGGGAAACGAGCCGACCCCGTCGCCGACGGCCGTGCTGGCCGTGATCGGGCTCTTCGTGGTGATCCAGTGGGCCTGGCTGGGGCAGGTCTACTACGACACCCGGTTCGACCCCGACGACGCGCCGCACCGACTGCTGGTGCTTGTCGCGTTGGTCGGCGCGGGCGCGATGACGCTCGGGGTCGACGAGGTGCCGGAGAGCGTGCTCCTGCCCGTCGGGTACCTGATCGTGCGAGGCGTGCTGCTCCTGCTGTACCTGCGGGCCCGCCCGACCAGCGCGATGGCCCGCATGGTGACGACCGTCTACCTGATCGGCTTCGGGTCGGGCTGGCTGATCTGGCTGGTGTCGCTGTTCACGCCCACCGAGCTGCGTCCCGTCCTGTGGATCGTCGCGATGATCATCGAACTGGCCACGCCCTGGGTAGGCGTGCGTTGGCTCAACCGCTGGCCGGTGGACAACCGGCACCTGCCGGAACGGATCGGCCAGTTCACCATCATCGTGCTGGGTAGCGCGCTGGCCAGCCTGCTCTTCGCGGTGCCGGACCACCCTCCGCCCCACATGATCCTCACCGCCGCGATGGCCTTCCTGATCCCGGCGGCCGTCTGGTGGGTCTACACCACGTTCGTCACCACCCGCCTGCTCCAGAGTCGGCTGCGCGGCGGGCAGGCGTACAGCTTCCTGCACATCCCGCTCGGCGGCGCGTTGCTGCTGCTCGGCTGGGCTCTCGGCCAGGTGGTCCGGCTCGTCGACGACGACACGGCCCGGCTGCCGCTGGAACTGCGGCTGCTGCTGGGCGGGGCGATGGTGGTGTGGACGGTGTGTGGCCTGGCCCTGTACTGGCTGTGGACCCGCCCGAGCCTCGCCCGGTTGGCGATCGCCGCCTACGGGGTGCTCTCGGTCAGCCTGATCACGGCGACGGTGCATCGACCGAGGCTGATGCTGGCGCTGCTCGCCCTGGCGGTCGTCGGGTACGCCGTGCTGCTCAGCCGACGACTCGCCCGAGCCGGTGAGGCGAACCGTGCGCCCGAGGGTTGACTCAGGCGGCGGTGGTCTCCTCGGCTGCCACCTGGCTGTTCCAGTCGGCCTTCGTGGAGCGCCAGCCCTCGTCGTCCATGCCGCGCCGCCAGTAGCCGGAGATGGAGAGCCGGTCGAGGGGTACGCCCCGCTCGCCGCGCAGCAGCCGGCGCAGGTCCCGGACGAAGGCCGCCTCGCCGTGCACGAACGCGTGCACCTGGCCGGCCGGGAACTCCAACGCCCGTACCGCCGCGACAAGCGCCGCACCCACCGGGCCGTCGCCACGGTGCACCCAGGTCAGCTCGACCGCGCCGGGGCTGAGCAGCTTCTGCTCGTCCGCCGGGTCGCCGATCTCCACGAAGACCTGGGCCGGCGCGCCCAACGGCAGCCGCTCCAGCGCGGCGGCGATCGCCGGCAGGGCGCTCTCGTCACCCACCAGCAGGTGCCAGTCCGCGTCCGGGCTCGGCGCGTACGCCCCGCCGGGGCCGACGAAGTGCACCGGGTCACCCGGACGCAGCGCGGCGGCCCACGGGCCGGCCAACCCCTCGTCGCCGTGGTGCACCACGTCCACGGTCAGCTCCTCGGCCAGCGGGTCCCACCGCCGCACGGTGTACGCGCGCAGCCGGGGCCACTGCTCCCGGGGCAGGTCCCGGCGGATCGCGGCGAGGTCCAACGGCTGCGGGTACGCGACGCCGGGCTGCGGGAACACCAGCTTGATGTAGTGGTCGGTGAACTCGCCCACCGGCAGGCCGGCCAGCTCGCCCCCACCGAGGACGAGCCGGATCAGGTGCGGGGTGGGCCGCTCGGTGCGCAGCACGTGGACCGTGGTGACGTTCCTGGGGCGTTCCGTCATACCAGTTAGGCTAGCCTAAGCTGGCGCGTGGTCGGTCGGCGGTGCGCCGTTGCCGGCCAGGCGGGTGTGCCAGGTCACCGCCGCCGGGTCGGTGAGCGAGGCGACCTGGTCGATCACCACCCGCAGCCGGGCGGTGTCGTCCGGGGCCGCCCGCCACAGCGGGGCGAAGATCGGATCGAGCCCGTCCGGCGCGCGCCGGAGCAGCGCGGCCACCAACTCGGCGAGCATCGTCCGCTGCCGCTCGTAGCGGCCCCGGAACCCGGAACGACGCATCACGTACCGCAGGGCGATGCCCTTGAGCAGCGCGCACTGGGCTCGGACCAGCCTCGGCACCACCAGATCGGCGTCATAGCGGTGGTGCGGGCCGGGGCCGGAGCGCTCCTCGGTGGCGGCCACCGCCGCCGACACGAACCGGCCGGTCAGTCCGCTGGTGGTGGCCTTCAACGCGACCTGGGCGCGGTGGCTGCCGTCGTACCCGGCGAGCGGGGCGAGCACCGGGTCGGCCAACAGGTCCACCAGCACGTCGGCCAGGTCGGCGGCGGACTCGCCGGAGTAGGCGGCGGCCACGTCGGCGCAGAGCGCGGCCCGCTCGTCGGCGTCCACCAGCAGCGGGCCGAGCGTCACGTACCCGCCGTGGATGCCGTCCTCCACGTCGTGCACCGAGTACGCGACGTCGTCGGCCCAGTCCATCACCTGCGCCTCGAGGCAGCGCCGGTCGCCGGGCGCACCGACCCGGATCCAGCCGAAGACCGGCGCGTCGTCGGCGTACACCCCGAACTTGCGCTGCCCCGGGCGACGCGGCCAGGGGTACTTGCCGATCGCGTCGAGCGACGCGCGGGTCAGGTTGAGGCCTGCCGGCGAGCCGTCCGGGGCGAGCACCTTCGCCTCCAGCCGGGTCAGCACCCGCAACGTCTGCGCGTTGCCCTCGAAGCCACCGCAGGGTGTGGCCAGCAGGTCCAGAGCGGACTCGCCGTTGTGCCCGAACGGCGGATGCCCGAGGTCGTGGGCGAGCCCGGCGACGTCGACCACGTCCGGGTCACAGCCCAACCGGGCACCCATCTCCCGGGCGATCTGCGCCACCTCGAGCGAGTGCGTCAGCCGCGTACGCAGGAAGTCGTCGGTCCCGGCGGTGTGCACCTGGGTCTTGGTGGCCAGCCGACGGAACGCCGCCGAGTGCAGCACCCGGGCACGGTCGCGCTCGTACGGTGAGCGGCGGTGCCCGGTGTCCTTGGGCGCCTCCCGCACCCACCGTGCGTCCGGCTCACTTCTCACGCAGCCGCCGCTGTTCGCGACTGCGGGGCTCGCAAGACCGGCTCACTCCTCGCGCTCACGGAGGACGCAGAACTCGTTGCCCTCCGGGTCGGCGAGCACCGTCCACTCGACGTCGCCCTGGCCGACGTCGACGTGCCGGGCACCCATGTCGACGAGCCGCTCGACCTCGGCCTCCCGGTTGGCGGGGCGCAGGTCGAGGTGCAGCCGGTTCTTGCGTTCCTTGCCCGCGGTCACCGGCACGAAGACCAGGCCGGGGAGGCGGTCCGCGGACTGGCGGATCTCCACCTCGTCGGGATCGTCCCTGACTACGTGGTAGCCAAGCGCCTCGGCCCACCAGCGGGCCAGCCGGGCCGGATCGCGGGCGTCGACGGTCAGGTTCTCCCAGACGCTTGTCATGCAGTCACCTTTCCCGTTCTACGGCGTACGCAATCAGCCGTTTGCGAGCGAGCCAAGGTTACGCCCGTCATGGCAGCTCGACGCGCCCCCGACGCGTCGACGAATCGTCCACAACCGCCGATCGGCCCGGAGTTGTGGACCGATCGCCCTGGGTTACGGGCTCGCGGGCGGAGGTGGCCACCGGTAGCGTTCCCAGCGCGGAACGTGACGAGCCGACCGACACGCAGATCCCGACCGGTAAGGGAGCAGCTCGTGGACGCAGACACGGTGGTGGGTACGGAGCTACGCGGGCTGCGTCGACGCCGGCCCGAGGTTGCCGGGACGGTGCTGGCCGGCACCGACGGTCTGCTCATCTCCAGCGATCTGCCCAGCACCGACGCCACCCATCTCGCCGCGCTGGCCGCCGCCAGTTTCGGGCTCGGTCACCGGGTGGCCGACACCGTCCGGCGGGGTGAGTTCCGGGAGTCGGTGGTCTGCACGACGGCCGGCTGCGTGGTGACCTACCCGGCCGGGCGCACCGCCCTGCTGACCCTGGTCACCGTGTCGGCGGCGGACGATCTGGAGGCGCTGCACGAGGAGGCGCGGGCGGTGGCCCGGCGCACCGGCTCGGTGTTGGACACGCGTGTCGGCGGTGGCGGCGCCAGCGCGGTTCCGTTCGGGCACGCGCCGCTTGCCGTGCGTACCCCGATGGCGACCCTGCCCACCCAGTTGCGCCGCTCGACCCGGCCGGCCTGGCGTCGCCCGCCGATCTGACCTGCCGGGACGGTCAGGCCAGTCCGAGGCGGCGCGCGGCCAGGTCACACACGACGTTCGGGTCGACGCCCAGCCCGGCGAGCAGCCGCCGAGCATCCTCGTCCGGGTCGGTCAACGCCGCGTACACCAGATGGGCGCTGCCGGCTGGCAGCCGCGCGCCGAGGGTGCTCACCTCCCGTGCCCGCTCGGCGATCCGGTCCGCCGCCACGGTCCAGGGTGGGTTGGTCGGATCGGTACGCCAGGCCCTCCGGGGTCGGGACCCGGCGAACTCTCCGTCGAAGCTCGTCTCGGCCAGCACCAGGCCGGCTTCCTGACGGGTTGGTCCGAAATGGCCGAGCAGGATCTCATTGGCCAAAGCGGAGGCCCCCGCGGGACGCAGAACCCCGGCCCGCATCTCCTCCTCCAGCACCAGCACCGCCGCCATCAGGTGGGCCGGCGAGGTGCGGTCGTGACCGAGTCGCACCGTCTCGGCCACCGCCTCCAGCTCCAACCCGCCGAGCGTCGGTGTGGTCTGGGCGAGCAGTCGACTGCCCGAGGCGATCAGCCGGCTCGCGAGCCGACCGCCCCGCGAGGGCTGTTGGCCTCCCCCGACGAGCACTCCGATCTGCCTCAACGGGTCGGCCAACCCGGATCGGGGTGGCTCCCGGTCGCCCCGGGGCCAGAGCCGGGCCGTCACGTCGTCCAACCGGCCGGGGACGAGACGATGCCAGACGATGTACCGGTGGGCGCTGTTACCGGGCTCGTCCAGGAGCGCCTCCAGCAGATGGTCGCTTCCCACCGACGACGCTCGGCGGAGCACCGCCAGGTGAGCGGCCACCCCGAGCACGGCCCGGGCCTCGGGCTCCCAGCCGAGCGTCTCCGCGAGCCGAACCCGGGCAGGGCCGGGCCAGCCGAAGCAGTTCCAGTACGTCTCCCGCATCGCCCGGGTCAGCTCGACCGTCAGCGTCAGCGGCAACTCGGGTTGGTCGGGTGCGTCGTACGTCGTTCTGTTCTGCGGTTCCGACTCGACCGGGATCGCCGCGCGGAGCTGCGGGTAGCGCCCCACCAGCCCGAAGAACAGGTCATCGGCACCGACGCTGAGCTTCTTGAGCCGAGCCGCCTCGCGAGCGGCGCGGCGGAGCACCGAGTGGAGGCCACCGCCGACCAGCTGGGACACGACCACCCCCGTCCTCGGTGCTGCGCCGCACAACGTACCGCCATTGCTCAACGGCTGTCCGACCCGCCGGTCTCCACCACGGCCCGACCGGCCTCCAGCCGGGCCACCGGCACCCGGAACGGCGAGCAGGACACGTAGTCCAGGCCGACCTCGTGGAAAAAGTGCACCGAGTCGGGGTCGCCGCCGTGCTCGCCGCAGACCCCGAGCTTCAACCCGGGCCGGGCGGCCCGACCCTCCTCGGCGGCGATCCGCACCAGCCGGCCGACGCCGTCGCGGTCGATCGACTCGAACGGCGAGATGCCGAAGATGCCCAGCTCCAGGTAGCGCCAGAAGAACGCGCCCTCGACGTCGTCGCGGGAGAAGCCCCAGCCCATCTGGGTCAGGTCGTTGGTGCCGAAGGAGAAGAACTGTGCCGCCTCGGCGATCTGCCCGGCGGTCAGCGCCGCCCGGGGCACCTCGATCATCGTGCCGATCAGCACCTCGACCCCGCTGTCCCCGACCACCTCGGCGATGATCTTCTCGGCCTCGGCGCGGACCGTCTCCAACTCCTGCACGGCCCCGACCAGCGGCACCATGATCTCCGGTTTCGCCACCCCGCCGCCGCGGGCACAGCTCACGGCCGCCTCGGCGATGGCCCGGACCTGCATCGCGAACAGGCCGGGGATGACCAGGCCGAGACGGACGCCGCGCAGCCCGAGCATCGGGTTCTCCTCGTGCATCCGCCGAACGGCGGCGAGCAACGCCTCCTCCTTGGCGACGTCCTCGCCGCGTTCCTGGGCGACCGCCACGTTGACCGCGAGCTGCTCCAACGGCGGCAGGAACTCGTGCAGCGGCGGATCGATGAGCCGGACGGTGACCGGCAGGCCATCCATCTCCCGGAAGATCTCCTCGAAGTCGGCCCGCTGCAACGGCAGCAACGCCGCCAGCGCCTCCTCCCGCTCGCCCGGGGCCCGAGCCAGGATCAGCCGCTCGACCAGCTCCCGGCGGTCGCCGAGGAACATGTGCTCGGTACGGCACAGCCCGATGCCCTCGGCGCCGAACCGGCGGGCCCGGGCCGCGTCCGCGCCGGTGTCGGCGTTCGTGCGGACCGCCAGCCGCCGCTTGCCGTCGGCGTGCGTGATAATCCGGTGTACGGCCCGGACCAGCGCGTTGTCGATGTGCTCGGGATCGAGGCTGCCCTCGAAGTACTGCACCACCTCAGACGGCATGACCGGCACCTCGCCCAGGTAGACCCTGCCGGTGGTGCCGTCGATGGACACCATGTCGCCCTCGTTGACGGTCTGCCCGGCCACGGTGAACCGCTTCGCCGGCACGTTCACGTCGATCGCGTCGGCACCGGAGACGCAGGTCTTGCCCATGCCCCGGGCCACCACCGCGGCGTGGCTGGTCTTGCCGCCGCGCGAGGTGAGGATGCCCTTCGCGGCGATCATGCCGTTCAGGTCGTCCGGGTTGGTCTCCCGGCGGACCAGGATCACCGACTGTCCCTCGGCGGCCAGCTCGACGGCCCGCGCGGAGGTGAAGACCACAGTGCCGGACGCCGCGCCGGGCGAGGCGCCGATGCCCGTGGCGACCGGTTGGAACTCGTGGTCGAGTTGGAAGCGGGGGAACATCAGCTGGGCCAACTGCGCGCCGTTGACCCGGTGCAGCGCCTCGTCCAGGTCGATCAGGCCCTCGTCGACGAGTTGCCCGGCGATCACGAACGCGGCGGCGGCGGTGCGCTTGCCGACCCGGGTCTGCAACATCCACAGCTTGCCACGTTCGATGGTGAACTCGATGTCGCACAGGTCCTTGTAGTGCTCCTCCAGCCGGGCCATGATGCCGAGCAGCTCGTCGTAGGAGGACTTGTCGAGCTGCTCCAACTCCTGCAGCGGCACCGTGTTGCGGATGCCGGCCACCACGTCCTCGCCCTGCGCGTTGGCCAGATAGTCGCCGTAGATGCCCTGCGCGCCGCTGGCCGGGTCGCGGGTGAACGCGACCCCGGTGCCGGAATCCGGGCCCAGGTTGCCGAAGACCATCGTCACCACGTTGACCGCGGTGCCGAGGTCGGCCGGGATCCGCTCCTGGCGGCGGTAGAGCACCGCGCGCTCGGCGTTCCACGACTCGAAGACCGCCCGGATGGCGAGGTCGAGCTGTTCGCGCGGCTGCTGCGGGAACTCGCGACCGGTGTGCTTCAAAAAGATCTTCTTGTACGCGTCGACGAGCCCGCGCAGGTCGTCCGCGTCCAGGTCGACGTCGTTCTGCGTACCCTTGGCACTCTTGATCTCGTCGAGCGCGTGCTCGAACTCCTCGCCCGGCACCTCACAGACGGTCTTGCCGAACATCTGGATGAGGCGGCGGTAGGAGTCCCAGGCGAATCTGTCCGCGCCGCCGGAGGCGGCCTGGCCGGCCGCGCCGCCGGAGGCGGCCTGGCCGGCCGCGCCGCCGGAGGCGGCCTGGCCGGCCGCGCCGCCGGAGGCGGCCTGATCGCCGGCGCCGCCGGCCTGCGCGGAGAGCCCGACCACGCTCTGGTCGTTGAGGCCGACGTTGAGGACGGTCTCCATCATGCCGGGCATGGAGAACTTGGCGCCGGAGCGGACGGAGACCAGCAGCGGGTCCCGCGGGTCGCCGAGTCGTTTGCCCATCGCGCGTTCCAGCGATTCCAGGTGCGCCTCGATCTGACCGGCGAGTCCGTCCGGCTCCCGTCCCGTCGCGAGGTACGCCTGGCAGGCCTCGGTGGTGATGGTGAAGCCGGGGGGCACGGGCAGGCCGAGGTTCGTCATCTCGGCGAGGTTCGCCCCTTTGCCGCCGAGCAGGTCCTTGAGGTCCTTGTTGCCTTCGGAGAAGTCGTAGACGTACTTGTGGTCGACGGTTTCTTGCGCTGCCACCAAAGCCTCCACACACGCGCCGGATGGACACTTAACGAAGGTTCAGTTTTTTCCTACCCCGGGACGGACCTCCGGTAATCCCGGGGTCGACGCCGATCGGTGGGCGAAGGCTAAGCGAACATCGGGTGACCTGGGACCGTTCGGTGACAATTGGCACAGCCGTCACGACTATCCGTGTTCGTACCGGTTTTTGGGAACGCTTCCATGCGCACCATCACGCATCCCGGCCGCGCGTCGTACGCTTGACGGCACGCCAGCCGGTGAACCTCACTTTTGCCATAACCGACGCGAATACACCCCCCGGAGTCGCCGCCGTGTCGACCATCCCCTCCCCCGCTCCCGCCACCAGTCCGGTGCCGCCACCGGCGCGGGTATCGGACACGGCCACCCCGACGCCCCGGACCGCTCCATCTGCCGCGCACCGGCTGTCCGACGTCGTGCCCGCTCCCGCACAGGTCGAGGCGGACCCGACCGAGGACTGGGTCCTGCCGGCCGAAGCGGTAATCGTGGCCAGCGCCGACCCCGCCGCGCTCGCCGCCGCCGCGCAGCTCGCCGAACTGCTCCGGCCCGCCACCGGCTACCCGCTGCCGGTGATCCACGCCGCCTCCCATGCGCTGCCGGCCACGTCTCCGCCGCCGGCCACGGAAGCTGCCACGCCTGCGCTGCCGGCCACCGACGCCGCCACGCCTCCGTTGCCGGTGACCGACGCCGCCACGCCGGAGGTGGGCGGCGGTATCGCGCTGGTGCTGGACGCGGACGCCGGTCTCGGCGCGGAGGGCTACCGGCTCGACGTCGCCCGCGACGGGGTACGCCTCACCGCCGCCACCGCCGCCGGCCTCTTCCACGGCGTGCAGACCCTGCGCCAACTGCTGCCATCGGCCATCGAGAGCCCAACCCCGGTCGCCACACGGTGGGCGCTGCCCGGTGGGACCATCACCGACAATCCCCGCTTCCCGTACCGGGGCGCGATGCTCGACGTCGCACGGCACTTCTTCACCGTCGAGGACGTCCTGCGCGTCGTGGACCACCTGGCCCGCTACAAGCTCAACCACCTGCACCTGCACCTCACCGACGACCAGGGTTGGCGGATCGCCGTCGACTCCTGGCCGAGGTTGACGTCCGTGGGCGGGACGACCGAGGTCGGCGGCGGCCCCGGGGGCCACTACACGAAGGCCGACTACCGGCGGATCGTCTCCTACGCCGCCGCCCGCCACATCACAGTCGTCCCGGAGATCGACCTCCCCGGGCACACCAACTCGGCGCTTGTCGCGTACCCGGAGCTGGCACCAGACAAGATCGCGCCGCCGCCGTACACCGGCACCGAGGTCGGTTTCAGCTACGTCGACCCCGCCGACGAGCGGACGTACGACTTCGTCACCGACGTGCTGGGTGAGGTGGCCGCACTCACCCCCGGGTCATTGCTGCACATCGGCGGCGACGAGGCGTTCAAGGTGAAGGGCGAGGTCTACACCGGCTTCGTCGAACGGGTCCAGCGCATCGTGGCCGACCTCGGCAAGACCGTCGTCGGCTGGCACCAGCTCGCGCCGGCCCGGCACGTCGACGGACGGGTGCTGCAGTGGTGGGGCACGAACGCCGACGACCCCACCACGGCCGACGCGGTCCGCCGGGGCGCCCGCCTCATCGTCTCTCCCGGCAACCACGCCTACCTGGACATGAAGTACACCCCGGACACCCCGATCGGACACGACTGGGCCGGGCTGATCGACGTGCGCAAGGCGTACGACTGGGATCCGGGCACGCATGTCTCCGACGTGCCCGCCGCGGCCGTCCTCGGGGTGGAAGCCCCGCTCTGGACCGAGTCGGTCACCTCGCTGGCCGACATCGAGTTCCTGCTCCTGCCCCGGCTCCCCGCCATCGCCGAGCTTGGCTGGTCACCCCGGGCCACCCACGACTGGGCCGACTTCCGTGACCGGCTGGCCGGTCAGGGCCCGCGCTGGGCCGCCGCCGGGATCACCTTCCACCGCGCACCCGAGGTCCCCTGGCCGGGCACCCCGACCATCCCCACTCCCCGCGCCGTACCAGAGACCAACGCCGCCACATCCTGATCCTCGGCTCACCGGAATCGCCGACGCGCCGACCCGGACCAACGGCTGTTCGTCAACCAGCGCTGCCTCGCCGATCATGGAGTTGTGGGGCTGCGCGGACGGGTGCGCCCGGGCCACCCCGCGCGCACCCGGGCCACCCCCGGCCACCCCGGCCACCCCCGCTCGGTGTGCCCCATTTCCGGGGCAGCTCTACAGGGAGATGGGAGTCGAGGGCCGCCCAGCATCAGGGAAAGCACTCCCCGGCTGCGACCTGAGGCGGCAGTCTCCCGGATCGGGCACGGATCGTGGCTCGCGTGGGGTGGGGTGCCGGGGCCCGGTTACATCCCCCGCACAGCCGAGCACCACCACGGCCGACCCCTCGGGCAGGCGGAATGCGCCGACCCCCCTCGCGGGTCACCGGGCAGAACCCCCCTCGAACTTTCCCCGCGCCACCACCCACCCCCCGAGGTGGTGCGGGCACCCCCGATGCAGAGGAGCACGCCATCATGCGTACCGATCTGATCCGCAAGACCGCTCTGACCGCCGCCGGCCTCGCGTTCACCGGTGGAGCCATCGCCGGCCCGATCACCGCCGCGTACGCCGCATCCGACGC
>NZ_JBNCKO010000037.1:0-17760 GCF_049841595.1 Micromonospora sp. DT228 | reverse complement strand
CAGACGAGCCCACTACGCCCGCCGCCTCAACCTCGAATTCCAACCATGATCACGAATGGCGGCTGTCGTACTAGGGCCCGCTCGATGCCCTCCAGGTCCAGGCGACCGCCGACCTCAAGCTCGACGAGTGGCACCTCCACTGCATGGGCGCCGACCTCGCGTAGCCAAGCGAAGTACGGCGGGTACACCGGAGGCATCACCACGACGCCATCGCCGGGGCTGACGAGCCGCCGCAGGACCTCCGTAACCCCAACCGCGATGTCTGCGCAGGTGCGCACCGCCGCCGGCTCGACATGCCATCGCCACCGACGCTTCGCCGTCGACGGAGCGCCGCGATCGGGAGATCAAAAGGCGCGCTCACCTCCAACACCCTGCCAGGCGACCTCATGCCGACCCAGATGGGGATCTCCTACCGGACACCGCCGGCCCCGCACCACAACATCCGCTCATCGACATGAGCGAACGTCACCCGCCCAACAGGCGGAGCCACCCACGTTGACACCTTGGGGCGCGCCGAGGGGGTCACCAGCCTGAAGGGCCTGGTCAGGGCATTCCCGGTGGCATCGGCGTCTCGGACGACGGAACTGCGGCGCGTACCTTCGGGATTGTGATGCCGGTGCTGATGACGGCTTCGCTCGTGCTGGCTATCAGCTACGCGGCCCGCCCTGATGGGGCGGGGTTGCCCGAGGTGTTGCGTTGGGTTGCCGCCGCGACCTGGGCCGGGCATCGTCACGACCGTGGTCGTGAACGTGCCGATCAACCTGTCCACACTGCGCTGGGACAAGGATTTCCCTCCGGAGCGCTGGCAAGAGCGCCGTAACCGCCGGGAGTGATTTCAGGGATACCGTTCGTGGGCCTATCTCGCGGCCTTCCTGCTCGTCGCTCTCTCGGTCGCCACGGTCGGCTGAGAGCCCACGCCTCATGACACTTCAGGTCAGGAGTTCGCGGGCCAGGGCCTCGGTCCACCAGCGCTCGACCTGATCGGGTTGCCAGCCGCGTTCGCCGGTCAGTGTGGTGTAGACGTCGATGTTGCAGATCGCCGCGTAGATGTCGGCGGCCGACGGAATGTCCAATCCTTGCCGGAGAACGCCGCCCGGCCACGACGAGAACACCTGGATCCTGGTCTCGTCCCCCCGCTGACGGCCGTCGCGGTAGGCGGTCGCCAGCTCGGGCTCGGTGCGGCCCGCCTCGCGTACGAGCGCGATGATGTCACCGGCACGCTCGAAGAGCCGCCGGTCGTAGCCGGCCATCGCCGCGAGTTGCCGCACCGGATCGTTCTCGGCCCCTTCCAGTTCGGCGAACGACTGCGATGGATTTGCGGCGATGTCTGCTGCGTCGGCCAGGGCCTGGATCAGCCCGGTCTTGTTCCCGTACACCGCGTAGACGGTCGGCACCGAGACCCCGGCCTCCCGTGCCACGTCACGTACCGTGGTCGCCGCCCAGCCGCGGGAGAGGAACAGTCGACGAGCGGCGCTGGCGATCTCACCCCTGGTCTCTGCCGCTTGCGCCACCCGGCGCAGTGACTCGTACCTCCGCCTGCCTGTCTCGTCGGTCATGGCTTGCCTCTTTCAGTTTCCGAGCCTTATATTGAATATATGTTGCGTAAACTCGGCGTCGGAAGCACCTGGACGTTCTCGCGGATCGCCGGACTCGCCGGACTCGGCTTCGCCATCCTGATCGCCTCCACAAACGCCTTCCTGGTGCCAGCCGGCCTGCCCCACACCGGCGCTGAGACCAACGACGTTGTCCAGTTTTTCACCACCCAACAGAACACCGTCGGCCTCGCGTCAGCGCTCGCCCCGATCGCCTGGGTGCTGGCCACCCTGTTCGGCGCCGGCGCGGTCTCCGTGCTGTGGCGATCCGACCGCGAGCACGGCACAGCCTGGTCCCTGGTCGGGTTCGCCGGGGTGATCATGCAGAACATCACCTTCACCGGCGTGATGGCCACCCGGCTCGCGCTCGCGTCAACGACCGCGCAGGACAGCAGCACGATCGCCGGGCTCTGGGCACTACACAACGCGCTGTTCATCTTCAACGGCACCTTCCTGGCACTGGCCATGACCGGCCTGTCCATCAGCGGCCGACGCGCCGGCCTGATCCGCCGCTGGCACAGCGGGATCGGCCTGCTGGCCGCCGCACTCCAGTTCGGCTCGGCCGTGCTGAGCCCTCTGGCCATCGACGACCCCGGTACGGTCGGTCTCCTCGGCCTTGTCGGCTGGCTGATCTGGGTCGTGTGGGTCGTCGCCTACGGCATCACCCTGATCCGCCCGACATCCGTTCCCATCCAGGCGATACCGAACGACCGACGCACCGGTCCCGTTGAGTCATTTCGATCAGATCGTCGCCAGGCCGATCTACCCGACGGCCAGCGTCGCCATCCAGCACAGCAGCGCGTCGAACCGCCGGAGAGCGCGCAGGCATAGACATCCGCTCATCGGCATGAGCGTGCACCCGATGAAGTCCCGCGAGTGGTCGGGCCAGCGGCGGTCCAGACCGTCCGGGAGGGGTTCTTGTTGGTGAGCGCTGAGCGGGTCGTGTGCATCGACCCCAGCAGTTGCAGCCGGTCCGCGTCGGCGCTGCCCGGCTCGGCGGTGAAGACGAGCATGACGCAGCCGGGGTTTCCCGGTAGGGGGTAGGTGTCCCAGTCCAGGACGATGTCGCCTACTCCCGGAATCCGGAAGGTCTTGGTACCGCTGACCGACTCACGTACGTCGTGCTGGGCCCACAGCCGCCGAAACTGGGCGCTGCGGATGCTCAAGTCACCAACGATCGCGGCAGCGCGTGGGTGGGTGGGGTCGGTGGCGACGGCGGCGCGCATCATGCCGATGTAGTCCAGGGCCTGCCGCTCCCAGTCCGGGCAGCTACGCTCGCCGGTCAGCGTGTCGTCGAACAGCAATAGGAGCATGTTGAGCCGGTCGGCAGGGTAAGCGTCCGGGTCGCCGAGCAGCGCCTGCGGCATCGGGTTCCAGTCGAGCAGGTCGAGATGCCGGCCGAGTACGACCGCAGGAGTGTCCATCACCCGCAGCAGACGCCGTGTGCCCTCTGGCATCCGCTCCGGATCGCGGTTCACCCGGGCGGGCATCGACCGGCGGGCGGCGTGGGCCAGGGTGAACAGGTGCCGGCGTTCTTCGTGGTCGAGGCCGAGCGCGCCGGCAAGCGCGTCCAGGACGTCGTCGGACGGGCGTACCTCCCGGCCCTGTTCGATCCGCTGGTAGTAGTCAGTGCTCAGCCCGGCCAGCAGGGCCAGCTCCTCGCGCCGTAGCCCGGTGACCTTGCGCCGGCCGCCCGGCTCCAGGCCGACGTCGTGCGGACGCAGCCGACTACGCCGAGCGCGGAGGAAGTCGCCGAGCTCACGAGCGTACGGATGAGGGCTGTTCATGCCGCAAGTGTGCAGCGGCCCGGACCGCCGGAGGTAGGTCCCTCAGACCTAGGCAACCGAGAACGACGGAACCCATCCGGATCGCTCCTAACGTCGGTGGGGCCAGCACACCGACACCTCCAGGAGCAGCCGATGACCGGATGGACCACCGACCAGATCCCCGACCAGCACGGTCGGGTTGCCGTCGTGACCGGCGCGAACTCGGGCCTCGGCCTGGTCACCGCCACCGAACTGGCCGGCCACGGCGCCCACGTCGTGCTCGCCGTTCGCCACACTCCCGCCGGCGAGGAGGCCGCCCGCCGGATCGGTCGCGACGTCGAGGTACGCAAGCTGGACCTGGCCTCCCTCGCCTCCGTGCGGACCTTCGCGGCGAAGCTGGCTGGCGACCACCCCGCGTGGTCAATCTCAGCTCGATCACCCACAAGAACGCGCACCTGGACTTCGATGACCTGATGTTCGAACACGACTATCGGGCAGCCACCGCCTACGGCCGGTCCAAGCTCGCAACCGCGATCTTCGGCATCGAACTGGACCGCCGCCTGCGCGCCGCCGGAACGCCGATCGTCAGCGCCCTGGCCCACCCCGGTCTCACCCGCACCAACCTGACTCCGCGTGCCTGGGAAGACCGTGGCCGATTCGGGCGACTGATCGCGTCGGCCGGCCTGCTGGCAACCCAGCCGGTGGCGCAGGGCGCGCTGCCGCAGTTGCACGCTGCGACCGAGCCCGGTGTGCGGGGTGGCCAGTACTTCGGCCCGTCCGGACTCTGGGAGACGCGAGGCAGAGTCACCGAGGCCCGGCTCAGCCAGGAGGCCGCCGACCCGGCCGTCGGCACGCGACTGTGGGCGGCAGCCGCGGACCTGACCGGCGTCAACTACCTCTGACCTACGACGGTCACCGGCTGGCCGGCAGCAATCCGCAGCACCGCGATCAGCCGCCGCACCTGCCTTCGCGCGGATACGCACAGGCCAAATGCTGCAGGACCCTCGGACAAGACCACCATCCGGCGCCGCGCCTTCTCGTCGCTGCCGCCTCGGCACCGGGCCAAAGTTCGGCGGTCAACAGCGGATGCGTTTACTCGTGACCCTCCTCCTGCACCATCTCAGATGGCCGGGGTTCCGGCCTCCCGGGCAGGGCCACGGAGGTACTCGGGGCGGATACCACGCCACCGGCCAACTGGCGGAAGCTGCTGACCGCCGGCGCCCAGCACCCCACCGCCGTGCGCGCTCCGGTCGACTGACCGCCGGCCACCGGCGCCCGCCTGCGACCGTGCGGACAGCCGCATATAGCAGGACGCGGTCCTGGAAAACCTGACCGAGGAGGACCTCCTGGCCCGAATCAACAGCCTGTAGCCTGCCGACAATCAGCGTCTGCCGGCGGGCCCGCACATCGCCGAGAAGTGCTGTCGCAGCATGGCGGCGCTGGTCGAGCGCACCGAGCTGTACGTCGATGTTGACTGTCGACTGTTTGCGATGGTTGACGACAGCAACGACCGGCGTAACGTGCCGCCCCCGCCGCACGAGCTCGATCAGTGGGTCAGCTCGACGCCGGGCTACGCGGTGGTCGAGAACATCGACGACGCCGTGGTGCTGGGTAGCGACACCCGACTGGAAACCTGGGACGGGCCGGCCGACTTCGACCCGGCCGGCTGGGACCGCAGCGACGTCCTCCAGGTGGTCTTCGCATACAGTTCAGCCCGGCCTGAGCCGCCGAGCCCACACGTCACGGTGGGGCGTGTCTGTCCCCGTGAGTGCGGCAACACCCACGGGGACGCTGACTCTCGGCGCTACTCAGCGCTCAATGCGGGCAGGCACCCACCGGCCGCGCCCCCGGGCGACCGTGGTCACGGCGATCCGGCGGCGCACGATCAGCACCGCGAGGCGGCATCCGCAGGTCACCGCGATCCTGAGCGGAGATGATGGCCTGGTGGTGACGGACCAGATCGCGAGCCAGGAGGTCACACGTCGGCTTCGAGAGCGAAGGTGTTGCCGTCGGGGTCCTGGAACCACGCGATACGTCCACCTCCGGCCCGCGCGGTGATTCCCTTGGCGTCGTGCTCGAGCTGCTCGTAGCGAACGAACTCGACGCCGGACGAGGAAAGTTCCTCGACAATCTGGTCGATGTCGTCGACGTACCACGTCGCCAGCGTCGCCGGGGTCTTCCCGGCGGTGACCGACTGGTACACGTTCAACGCCGGTCCGCCTCCGGAGCCATAGACGCGGCTGCCGTCGGCGATGGTGGCGCTGGGGCCGGACCGCAACGCCCGCAGGCCCAGCGCGCCTTCGTAGAAGGCCACGGCCTTCTGAATGTCGGACACGGCGACCGAGGTTCTGAGGTGGTACGCGCTCAAGGGCATGAACCACTCTGGCAGGTATCCCACGAATCGTGGCGCCGAATCGGCGACCTGTTCCGGTGCCCTTCGATCCGGGAAGTGACCGTGACGACAGGCCCCGACCCTGCCCAGCAGATCACGGCTGCCTGCATCACCGCGCCGGCGGCATCACCGGTGCGTGTCGCGGGAGTGGCGGTACCGCAAGCCTGGCTACACGACCTGCGGTACCGCCACTGGGAAGTCCACCGGTTACCCACCGTGGCGACGACAGTCGAACTCGACGTTGCCGCCCGCGTCGATGAGGACGGTTACTACATCACGGGGCTGATCGTCGTGCCGTGGCCGCCCGCTCGATGCGGGGACCGTTCGGGACAGCGGGCTCGCGCAATGTTTCGTCCGCTCGCGAATACCGAAAGAGACGCTCTCGGCAGCCGCTCTTTGACATGGCAGTCTCAGCGCCGCCTAACGGGTATGTCCTTGGTGAGGCAGGTGGTTCCGTCAGGGCTGGCGAGTGGCACCGACTGGTATCCCTCGCTGTGGTAGAGATCGATGTTCCGCAGGCTCTTGGTGCCGGTGACCAGCATGATGCGACGGCAGTCGGGTTCGGCGGCGGCTTCGGCGGTGCGCAGCAGCCACCGGCCCAGCCCGTGGCCTCGCAGGTCGGGCACGACGGCGAGGCGACCCACGTGCCAGTCGGTGTCGATCCGACGGGTCCGCACCATGCCCAGCAGTCGGCCGTCTAGCCAGATGCCGGTGGTGTGCCAGGTCGCCAGCCACTCGCGCACCTCCTCCGGCGACTCGTGCAGGGCCGGTATGGCCATGGTGTCGTTGACGACGGCCTCGTCCACCCAGCAGCACCGCTGCAGCACGGTGACCTGGGGCGCGTCGTCGGGGGTCAGCCGTCTCGCGTAGGACCCTGGCAGGGGGCCGGGCAGGGCCCCGACTTGTGCGCGTTCGCGCAGCGGCCGTAGGGCGTGGGCGACCCGGACCAGTTCGTCCAGCAGGCCGATGAGGTACTGAGCACTCTGTCGGAGCGACCCGGCCACACCAGCACCCTGGGGGAACAGGCCGACAAGATGGGCTGGTCACGCAGCCGGCTGTCCCGGCACGCCACCCGGATGGAGACGCGCGGTCTCTTGAGGCGCACACCCGACCCCACCGACGGCAGAGGCTGCATCCTCGTCCTCACTGCGCAAGGTCTAGACGCACTCGAAAAAGCCGCACCGGCCCACGTCGAGTCGGTACGACGCCACTTCATCGACCGGCTCGCCCCAGAAGACCTCATCGCCATCGAACAGATCGCCCGGAGGCTGGAAGAACCCGAGGCCGTCGACGATCAACCACCCAAACGGCACCCTTCGACATAGCGGGTTGTCATGCCCAGGCCGGAGCGAATTCCCGCTCCGGCCTCGGTCGTTGGTCATCCGCGCAGCGCGCGAACCTCGGTCAGTAGCTCGGTCGAGGTCCACATTGGCCGCGCCGACCGCCGACGTCACACCAGGCCATATGACTCACGGTGCATCAGTCGGGTCTGCTGCACCGCTCGATCGCATCACCACAGGTCAAAGCCCTCGACTCTGCCTGGCGTCGGTGAGCACTTCGGGCGCGGAGACCACTTCGCCAACCTGCTCACAGTTGCAAGGTTCAGAGCACCCCGCTGCTCCCAACCCGATCCCCCTACACCAGGCTCGCACCAGGCCGCCGACCGATGATGAACTGCCGGCCCAATGCTTTGGTCGGCACCAGCGCTGACTTCCGCAGCCGCAACGGTCGATCGGGGAGCACGTCTCCGATCGCCTCACCTTGTCAGCGGCAGAGCCGTGCGCCGCCAGGTTGCCGGAGACCATCGCCTGCTGTTAGGGGAACTGTCGCCTGACGAACTACAGCAGGCGAGGTCCGACCTCGGCTGGGCCTACGAACTCGCCATGACGGAACGGGACGACAACTCCGAACGCTGGGCTGCCACCGACAAGGCATGGAACGGGCTCGATTTCCTACTTCATCGGCTGGGCTTCGAGATTCCGCTGGTCTTGGGCGCGGAGGGGTTCGTGGAGTTGCCAGACGTCGAGCCCGACAGCGAGGAGATGTTCGATTTCCTGGAGAACCTCGAAGACGACTGGGGCTACGGGCCGCCTTCTTATCTGACACCGGCCCAAGCAGCATCGGCGGCCTCGCGACTGGCCGCGCTCACCGAAGACGGCCTCATTCAGGGTGTCGACCCGCAGGAGTTGAGCCGGGCCAATATCTACCCCGGGCCCTGGGAAGGACCCGGCGAACTCGCGTGGCTGGCCCACTATCTGCCGGGCGTCCAAAGCTTCTTCGCTGCAGCCGCCAGGGATGGTGCTGCGGTGATCTGCTGGCTTGACTGAGCGTCGGCTCAACCGCCGAGCGCCGGTAGGGGTAGGACCGCGTTCAGGTCCAGCTCCGCCGAAGGCACTCTAGAACGGCTGGGCGCGAGACGCCGTTGGGCGACCGCAACCCTGCAGGCGGTGATGAAACCTCTCATCCCGCGCGCACCGCTCGCGGCAGAAGAGGGCGCCGACCCTGACGGCTGCGAACTCGGTCGCGTGAACACTGGGCCAGGCGCGAGGATGCGTCCATGGCCCATGATCGGTTGCTCGCTCGGGCTCGGGAGCTCTGGGTCGAGATGGCTGGCGTTCCGATGGCCTTCCCCGCTGATGGGGGCATTGAAGTAGCCGTCTCGGCCAGGTCGCTGCTTTGTCCCCCGGGCTGGGTCGGGATCGTCGCGTTGGGCGACGCCGCCATCGTCACCGTGCCGGCGGGCAGTTGGGCGGGGATCGTGCGCAAGGTGCTGCACGGGTTGCCCGTCGGGGTTCTGACCGACTCTGACCGGCTGCGCGCCGTCCTGCCGGTCGCGGAGGTGCTGGGTCCGGCGAGCCTGGCCTATCTCGATGAGCGCGACTTCCAGCCGGCCGGACTCGATACTGTGGATGTGGTCCCTGGAGAACATGCCGATCTCGCCACGCTTCTGGCCTCTGTCACGGCGAACGACGCCGACGAATGCGGGTTGGCCGACATCACCTCCGACGCGTTCGTGGTGCGCCGCGGGAATCACGTTGTCGCGGCGGCTGGCTACCGGCGCTGGCCGGGGCTGGTGGCCCACATGTGCGTACTTACGAAGCCGAATGAACGTGGGCGCGGGCTGGCGCGTGCCGTTGCCTCCGTAGCAGTCGCGGACGGTTTGGCGAACCATCTGCTGCCGCAGTGGCGGGCTCGACCGGAACCGTCGCGCCGAGTGGCGCGGGCGCTGGGATTCCGTCAGCTTGGCGCTCAGCTGAGCATCCGAATCAGAGCCTGAGCCCCGAACGCCAGTTCGCCGGCTGCGCGGACGGCCGTGCCGAACGCGGCGCGAGTCGCGCGATCAGCGGCAGATGCCGTGCGTTCTCGGGGTCGTTGCCCGTGGAAGCGTTCTGCGGGACCGGACCGGTGCCGCACCGACCGGCTGACCTCTGGCGGCCCAGACAGCCGCATCACCGACCGGACTGCCTCGTTAACGGTCCTGCTCGGTTCTGAGCACGCGCATCATTCGCAGGATGCCCTGATGAATCAACACGCCGACGCCGGTGTTGGCTATGGCGAGCCCAGACGCGCCGAGCAACCCCGGCCCGACACTCATCACGTCGTCGGCGGCGAGCAGGACTGGCCACCCCAGAGCGGCGGCGATGAGCGACAACCGCCACCAGCGTCCGAATACAAGGCCGAACAAGATCAGTGTCGGGATCACGGCGATCCGCCCTTCGCTGCTCCCAACATACGCTCATCGGCCGGGCGTCCGCCCCACCCCGCGACGTCACGGAACGGGGCGCCCGCTCGGCGGCATGAGCGTGCACCGCCGACCGTGAATGCGAGCGCCACCGTGCGCTTCGTCGCGCCGCCGATGTTAGGTTCGCCGGCATGACGGTGCAGATCACGGCCCGGCAGTTCCACGCGGCCGACGGTGTCGAGGACTGGCGCTGCCTCTACCACGTGGTCTCGGCGTATTTCCGCACCGGATCGCTGACCAAGGGCATAGCGCTCGTCGATGAGGTCGGCCGCCTCGTCGGTGGCGCGGAGCAGGGGTACGTCAACGTCGATCTGCGTCATGCCGGCGTCACGGTGTCCCTGTTGTCGCGCGACGTTGCGCTGGCCCGGCGAATCTCGGCTGCCGCCAGGGAACTGGACATCCCTGCCGATCCGAGCGCCGTGCAGCTCATCAACGTCACTCTCGACGCCCTCGTCGGCGCGGACGTGCTGCCGTTCTGGCGGGCGCTGCTGAGTTACCGCCAGATCGGTGACGACTATCTGGGCGACCCGGCGCGCCGGGGGCCCGGCTTCGGGTTGCAGCCCATGGACGACCGGCGTCCACAGCGCAATCGCATGCACCTTGATGTCGCCGTTCCGCATGATCAGGCCGAGGCCCGCATCGCCGCCGCATTGGCCGCGGGTGGCCAGCTGGTCTCTGATGCGCACGCACCGAAGTGGTGGGTCTTGGCCGACGCCGAGGGCAACGAGGCGTGCGTCGCCACCTGGGTCGGCCGAGAATAGGGGCCTATTCGACGGTTCACGCCCACAATCAACCGTATCGACGCGCTCGCTGACGAGGTCCGGCACCCGCAGACGCTATTGCTGAACCGTCGGCCACACTTACGGCATGACGGCGACGATCATGCCGATAGCCTCCGCCCATCCGGCGTTCGACCAGGTGGCTGCTCTGTTCGACGACTATCGGGCGCACTACGGCCAACCGTCAACCCCGGAGATCACCCGCTCCTGGCTGCACGACCAACTCGCACAACACCGGATCTCCGCCGCTGCCGCCACCCGAGCTGATCACGTCTGCGGCTTCATCACGGTCACGATCATGCCGGCATCGCTCATGCTGGGCACCTCATGGTCGATCCGCGACCTTTACGTGGCCCCGCACCATCGCCGCAGCGGTATCGCGAACGCCCTGCTCCAGCACGTCATTCACAACGCCCGTGCCGCTGGTGCGCATCGTGTTTCACTCCAAACCGAAATCGACAACATCCCCGCGCTGGCGCTCTACACCGACATCGGCTTTCAGCCCGTCACCGGCCTGGAGCTACTTAACCTCACCTTCGATCCCACCCGCCAAGATGTGGAAGACACGGCAGCCACCTCGGAGCCCCCCATCACGGTCCGGAACGACAGCTAGTGACGCGCGCTCATCGGCATGAGCGGACGTGACCACGCGCTCTACCGCCTCTGGCGAGGGCTAGCGCTGACGCCTTCGGCGCCGCCGAGGAGGCCTCCAGCCTGAAGGGCATGACCAGGGCACTCCCCGTGGGACCGGCGTCTCGGGTGACGGAACTGCGGCGGGCTCCAGCAAGCTCACCCACAACGCTTCATATCGACGGGCAGCACCCTTGCAGGCGTGGCGCTGAGCGATTCGAGGCGTCGGCCGGCGCCAGCGATCCCGCCAGCAGCCACGCCGACCACTTCGACCCCTACTGGGAGGTCACACCACAGCGCTCGACCGGATCACCACAGGTCACAGCCCTCGGCTCCATTCAGCCGTAAGGTGGCGACCGGACCCGCCGAACAGGCGAACCGCCTCTGTCGCTCGCTGCTGATGGCCAACGGACGCTCCTGCAGACGGCCTGTGCAGGATGAGCCCTGTTTGCCGTCCGGCGCGACCGGCATCACCGGACGGCCCCGACGGCATCCACGACGAGACTGCCGCTGCGCACCATGATCTCCACGGTGTGCGTGCCGGCGCCGAGGTTGCGCAGGGCGTACGTCTGATAGAACTCGGGAGAGGCGAGCGTGCTCGCTGCGGAGTTGACCACCGTGCCGTCCACCTTGACCTGCAGGACGGCCGAGCCGTTGTTCGGCCCCATGATGTCCAGTCCGGTGCCGGCGAACGTGTAGGTCAGCGTCGAGCCGCTTCCCTGGCTGGTCGACAGGCTCCGCTGAACGTTGTACATGCCCTTACCGTTTTCGTGCGCCCAGGACCCGCCGTACACCAGCTTCCTGACGGGCGGGTTGGCCAGGTCGGACATCTCCAGGTTGTCCAGCACCTCGGAGTAGTACGGCGGGCTTCCGTCGACCGTCTCCACCCGGAGGTTGTCAAACCGGGTGAAGTAGTAGCCGCTGCCCAGCGTGATCCGGCCGGACAGTTTGGGATTCGGGTCGGTGTAGGTGGCCAGTGTGACGCCGTCGAGGTAGGCGGTCACCGTGCTTCCGGCGCCTTTCAGCGCGATGTTGTGCCAGGCGTTGTGAGCGGTGTTGAACCCACCGATCCGCACGCCGCCGGCGCCGCTGACCACGTTGCCGCTGGCAACCGCGCTGTTGTTGACCAGCAACTGCCAGCCCCCGTCGAAGGTGAACCTCACCGAGTACGGCGCACCGTTGTCACCGTGCTGCTCGCGGATGCCCAGCCGGGCGTGGTTGGCGCCGTTCTGGGTGCTGCTGTTCTCGAAGGAGACGTCGACACTGGCCTTGTAGTTGAGCCACCGGCTGTCACCGATCCTGGTGACCGCGTCCCCCCCGTTCCACGCACCGCCCAGGCCCTGGCTCGGGCTGTCCAACTGCTGGCGCAGCACGTAATTGGTTGATCCGTCCGGCTGGTACGCCTCGAAGGCGCCGTTGCGGTCGCTGGCGTAGCGCGGGATGACGCTCCTGGCGCCGCCACGCGACGTGATGAAGTCCTCCGTGCCCGTGATGGTGCCGCCACTGCCGATCACCGGGACCGTCTTGCCGGAGTAGTCGAAGCCGTCGGCGTAGAGGATGTTGTCGCTGGTGCTCTGCACGTCGCCGGAGAGGTCGGTGTCCAGCACGGTGCGCTGGCCCTCGACCGGCAGGGGTTCCAGGTACTCGGGCTTGGTGTGGTTGGCCAGCGTCGTCACGGTGACGACCGAGTTCGGCCTGACCGTCACGGAGTACACCCCGCCGGCATCGGCCGGGACGCTGCCGAGGTGCTTCAGGTAGTTGGCGTTGAACGCCTGGCCGGGGTCGGCCGCGCGGGTTTCCCATAGCTGTAGGGCCGGAGCGCCGGAGTAGGCCATGTTCACCGGCTGGAGGCGGTACGACTGGGTGTACTCGCTGTCGTTCATGATGACCGTGGAGAAGTTGCGCCGGTCGGGCGCGGCGAGCGTGAGATAGCTGGGCGTGCCGTTGCGTCCGACCACCGGGTTCGTCCCGGTCGCTCCGGTAGAGCTGGATTCGGGCACGGCGCGCCAGATACCTGCCGTGTTGCTGGAGTTCTCCCAGCCGGTCTTGGCAAACCAGCTGAAGTGCCGCAGCACGTCGATGGCGGCGTCGTAGTGCAGCCAGCCCGACCAGGGATCACGGGCGCTGACGACCTCCTTGTAGGAGTACTGCCCACCCTCGTAGAAGGACCCGATGGCCGGTTGGTAGATGAAGTTGGTCCGGCGCGAGTTGACGAACCCCTTGATGATGGTGTTTCCCATCTCCAGGGCGCTGTTGGTGCCGCCGAAACCGGTTCCGACCACGGACGGGGACCGCATGTTGTTGTTGGGGCGGAAGGCGGAATTGCCGAAGGTCGCCTGTGCTTCGCTGTTCCAGATCTCCTTGTCGTAGTCCATCGCCAGGCGCTTGAAGTTGCCGGCGCTGTCGTCGTCGGGGCTGTAGTGATAGCCGGCCGCCGCCACCACGTCGCGCAGGCCGGCGTCGCCGATCATGCTGCCGCCGAACGACCCGACACCGACCTCGTCGGAGATGACGACCTTGAGCTGGTTGTACCGGGATTGCTCTGTCGAGTTGGCGAAGTCGGCACTGTCGGTCCTGACCCGGTTGGCGTACGTCTTGGTCCAGTTCAGGTCCGCCCCGCGCTCGTTGAGACCCGGGTTGACGTAGTCGACCATGAACCCGTAGGTCCGGTACGCGCTCAGGATGGTCTTCTTGAACCAGGTGTAGACCTTGTCGTTGCTGTTCACCCAGCCGGGGGAGTTCCAGCGCAGCAGGGACACCTTGACGTTGGGGTTGACCTTCTTCGCGTCGGCCGCGAGTTGGAAGCCCTGCGCACGCTTGACGTTGGGGGTCTCGGACTCCCAACGCATGGTCGAGGGGTCCGGTCCGGTGGAGTTGTTGCGGTCGTTGCCCATCTCGATCTTCACATTGGTGAAGACCGGACTCTCCCCACCGAAGAGGACCCGCAGCAGCTGCGCGTACGCGGTCGGGCTCTGGGCCTTGTAGTCCATCAGCAACTCGCTGGTGCTGTTGGCGCTGAGCGCCCCGAAGCCCTTGAACGTCAGGCCGTTGACGTTGCCGGCGCGGATGTTGTTGCCGTCCAGCGTGATCGTGCCCGATCCCGGAGTCGACACGTCAGTGACGGTCCACTGCTGGTTGGTGCTGCCGCTGTTCGCGTACTGGACGAGGTTGGCGCCGTCGGACGTGCTGCCCCCGCCATCCAGATACAGCCCGTTGGCCCGGTTCCTGAACTTGGTGTAGCCGCCGGAGTCCTCCCGGGTCCACTGCTGGTTGGTGCTGCCGCTGCCACTCCACTGGCCGCAGACGGATCCGCCCGTCGTGCGGCCCATCCCGTCCAGGTACAGGCCGGTGGCCCGATTCTTGATCTGCACGTAGTCGCCGACGGCATCGATCGTCCACTGCTGGTTGTCGCTGGACGACGAGGAATATTGGCCGACTGCGGCGCCGTTGGTGGTCCGGCCCATGCCGTCGATGAACTTGCCGGTGGTCCGGTTGCCCAGTTTGACGTAGGCGGCGGCTGCTTCCATGGTCAGGCCCACTGGCGTGGATGCGACCGGCATGGCTACCAGGTACGTCAGGGCAAGCGCTACGACCGACAGCATGCTCAGCGCGGTGGGCCTGACGCGGGCACGGCGCGGGCCGGCAACTGCCGGAGTCTGCCGAGGCGGAGCGGATCGAGGGCTGGTCATGAGATCTCCAGTCAACCGGTCAAGGTGTGGCGGGCGACGCCTCGGGCTCGCCGGCCTGCGGTGTCCAGAGGTGGCACGTCATCGTCTGATCACATCGAAGCATATTTATGCCATCCGGATCCAGAGGTGCCAGGAAACGGACCGAGACGTTCAAGAACGTTCAGACTCGAACATCCGGCTGTCAGGCTGGAGGACCGCGACGGATCCACCCAGCGGTCGGGGCCACGCTGGAGACAGGATCTCGCGCTTGAACAGCGGGACGAGTGCCTTCCGGTCCCGGGGCTGGAGAGGCCCCGACCGACGAGCACACGCGGATCCCGCCGACCTGCGGGCCTGGTAGTGCGCCTGGCGCGACGGCACCGTTCTCGCAAGTACCTCGTCGCTGCCTCTGTTTGCTGTCAACAGCAGCAGGGGTACGGGCGCTCGTTGGAACTGACGCCAACCAACTACCGCCGACCCGTGCTCGATCCCGCAGCTGTCTTCGACCACTCCGGCCCGCTGAAGGGTCCGCTCACAGAAGAGGTTCTGCGGGCCGTGGAAGCGCACTCGAGAACGGTCCACGATCGTCCGCATATGTCCGGCGGGATGTGGGCGCACGTCACTCAGGTCGTCACAACGCCCGTGGTCGGACTCCGGTCCCACCATTACCATAACGGACATGTCGATCGGAGGTGTTGTGATGGATGCGGGACTCACCGCGCTAGCAGTGGCCGTTGTCGGCGTCATAGGTACGCTCTTGTCCCCCGTCCTCGCTCAACGGTCCACCGCCCGGGCGAATCGGGTCGCCGCCGAGGTGGATCGGAAACTCCGTCGCGAGGAACGGGACGCCGTAGCCCGCCAGGTCGCGTTCGAGGAACGGCGGACTGAGTACACGGCACTCAATGCATTGGCCCGTACATGTCGGAACCAGTTCAAGGCGTGCGCTCGCTCTGCGAAGTTGAATGCGCTTGTACCTGAGCAGGTGGCTTCCGCGCGAGAGGCATGGATCGCATACCAGGACCGGTACGACAGCGCGCAGATGGTCTTACCAGACGAGATACTCGCCCTCGCCTCGCAGCTCAACCGCTTATTAGCCGCAGGGTATCGACGGGTGCAGGGGCTCACCTCAGCCGATGGTCCCGATCCTGAGACGATCGTCGACTTCTGCAATGGAACGATACTCGACCTGGTTACCCAGATGCGGCACTTGATGCGCACTGACCTGGGCGTGAGCATGTCGCTCGTCCCGTCAAGCCAAGGGCCTCAGGCGTAATCGGTCGCATCGTCCACTGTTGCGCCAGCCGCACGGCAGGGTGACCTGATATGCACGACTAACGACACCTTGTGCATATGTGTGCCCAACCTATGCCCTTGCGTGTCGGAGCATTGCCGTCACACCGCGCCGTCGGGGTGTTGACGCCGGCTGCCCGCGGAGGTTCGCAGCGTGAGGCGGTGACTCGAGCAAGGTGGTGGTCGTGGGCTTGGCCGCGGCGGCCAGGAAGCCTGCCTACGGATGCGATCCCACGTCGGGGTCCGGCGTGTGTCGCGGTCGAAGCCTTGGCGCAGTGCCTGCCGGTGACGGCCTTGAACATGGTGTCGTAGTCGTGCGGGGTGCTCCGGTGACCTTCGACGTCCGCCACGGGCGCGTTGATCAATGACATCCCGCCGGAGCGGGCCGCCGAGATGCCTCGCGATGCCCGTCCTTGATCGGACAACCCTCTTGTCGCCCGCGTTACTGATCGTCAGTTGTCGAGTGCATACGGTACGGGCTGTTGTTGATTCAGTATTGAGGAGGAGTTCCGTGACCCAACCGACCACCACCGGCGCCGCGCCGGCCGCGCCGCAGAACGCGGTCATGGCGGCCTTCGCGGGCGGCACCCGTGTGATCATGGCCGGCGAACTGCACTCCCGGATAAGGCACGACGAGGAGATCGCGATCTGGCGAGCACAGGGCGTCACGGTCCTGTACGAGGAGGGCGCGCTCCCCCTCCTCCCGGGTCACGGCCTGCCGGCCGCGATCAGACTCGACAGCCCGCTGATGGGTCTCGTCGCGTGCGCCGGCGAGATCGCCGGGCTGCTCACCGACGAGCAGATCGACGAGTGGGTTGCCGACCGCGACAGGAATCGTCAGAAGAAGCTTGTCGACGACTTCGAGGCCGTCGACCTGGCGGCCGGCGAGATCCTCGCCGCGCTCAGGGAGGAGTTGGCGGGCCCCGGCGCGAGCAAGGACAGCCCCGCCGCCAAGAAGGGCGAGATGCTGCGCAACTACGTCCAGTCCATCACCGACACGGTCCGCACCTACCACCGCGCGACCGAAATAGACCGGATGCGGACGACCTCTTCTACCCGGGCCACTCTGGGGGTGAACATCGTCGCCCTGCGGTCCGAGATCAAATCGGCCCTGCCGTTGGAGGATCCGAGCCTCGCCCAGTTCGCCGACCGACCAAAGGTCGCCCGATCGGCCGCCATGCTGCTGCGCCTGACCCGGTTCGCGCAGTACGCCGCTCAGCCGACGGTCTGGAAGGTCGGCGAGAACCACATCCACGACGCCGTGGCGCTGGGCGGCGGTCACCCGGCACCGGTGCCGGGTGCGCTCGTCATGCCCCGCCCGCAGTACATTGCCGCTTTCCGACAGTTCCTGGACCCGGTCCGTGTAGCCGAGACACAGCAATTCTTTCGGGACAACCCGAACGCCGTCCGACCCATGATGCACTACATGTACGACAAGGGCTGGGTCTCCTGAAACGGAACGGGGTGCGCCACCGCGATCGGTGGCGCATCCTGCTTGTGCCCGTGCTCAAGAGTTGGCGAGGATCTCGTCCAGGGCGGTCATGAACTCGTCCATGGTCAGCCACGGCGCGTCCCGCGAAATCAGTGGGGCCAGGTCCTTTGTCATCTGCCCTCCCTCGACGGTGTCGACCCAGGCCTTCTCCAGCTTATCCGCGAACGCGGTGACCTCCGGCGCGCCGTCGGGCTTGCTCCGGTGCGCCAGGCCACGGGTTCGAGCGAAGATCGACGCGATCGAGTTGGTGGAGGTCTTTCTCGGCGTTCACGTAGCTCCGACCGACCGACCGACCGGGCCGGTTCCGGGCGCGTCAGGACAGGCCGATGATGGCCTAGTACGACAGCCGCCATTCGTGATCATGGTTGGAATTCGAGGTTGAGGCGGCGGGCGTAGTGGGCTCGTCTGG
>NZ_JBNCKO010000036.1:0-21203 GCF_049841595.1 Micromonospora sp. DT228 | reverse complement strand
TGGGCCACCCCAACCCAACGCCTCGCGGAACTCATCGCGCCCTAACGATTGCACTCAACCCTTGACCCCAAGCCGACAACGAGGGCAATAACTCCATGATCAACGGGGGTGGTGGGGTGGGGGTAGGTTGGCGGTTATGACGGTGGTCTGGGTCGTGGTTGGAGGGTTCGCGGCAGTGGCTGTTGTCGCGTTCGGGGCGGTGGTTCGGCGGGGGCGACGGACGGGCGAGGTCGGAAGCGACGCACGCTTAGCCGGTCAGGACGCCCACGGCCGGCAGCAGCGCTACGAGGCCGAGCGACACGGCGACCAGGGCGACACCTGGCAGCGCGGCCGCGAGGCCGGCGGCTGACGGTTCACTGACCGTAGGAACGGCGGAGCCGGTCATTGATCAGGTAGTTGAGCCGGTGCCGCAGGTACCCGAGAGTGCTGTCACTGGGCACCTTCCCGTCGGTGGTGAGCGTCCACCCCAGCGCGCACTCCGGGCCGGGTGGGTGGGCGGCCAGGTCGGAACGGATCCGGTCCAGCGGCCGGTGCGGCCACAGCGACGACCAGATCAGCAGTACGGGCGCGTGGCCGGCCAGCACCCGGGGCGGCGCCTCGTCGTCACGGAGCTCAAGCCAGGGCCGGCTACCCACCTCGTACGGGTCGCGCAACGAACGCCACACGACGGGTGGCGGGGCCGGCTGAGGGCGAAGGCGGCTGCCCAGCTCGTGCATCACAGCCCTCCTCGCCGGACGGCCACACCTGCCCCACTCTCATTCTGGTCGTACGGCACCGTGAACCATCCGCAGCCGGCGCACGTGAATCCGGTGCGTGGGCGTGGCGGTCGTATCGTCGGGGTACTGCGCAGCGCGAGCACGGATGTCTGGGGAGGCACAGTGGGCACACGGTCCGGACGCGACGCCCAGGGCCCGCTGGCGGCCCTGCTGATCGCCGCCCTGCTGTCGCTCGCCTGCGCCGGCGGAGGGCTGGCCGAGCCGGAGGGTGAGCGCCCCGCGCCGAAGGGGTCGTCGGCGGCTCCGGCGCCGAGCACCACCCGGGCCGACAGCACCACGAGCGTGGCCGAGTTCAAGCAGGACGTCGCCGACGCGCAACAGATCGCGGAGCGGTACTGGGCGGCCCAGTTCAAGGAGTCCGGGCAGCGGTTCCAACCGATCCGACGGATCACCCCGTATCAGCGGGCGGGCGAGGTGACCTGCGGGGGCGAGCCACTGCCCCGCAACAACGCCGTCTACTGCTCGCAGGGCGACTTCATCGCGTACGACGTCGCCTGGTCGGTGGCCGCGTTCCGCCAGGTCGGCGACGCGTTCGTGTTCTACCTGCTCGGGCACGAGTACGCCCACGGCGTCCAGGTGCGGCTCGGCATCAACTACAGCTTCACCATCCAGCAGGAGTTGCAGGCCGACTGCATGGCCGGCGCGTACCTCGGCGACTCGGTGCGCGCCAAGACCCTGACCCTGGCCGAAGGCGACCTCGACGAGTTCCGCGAGGGATTGGCGGCCGTCGGCGACGACCCGGACCAGCCGTGGTTCGCGGAGGGCTCGCACGGCACCGCCGAGCAGCGGACCGACTCGTTCTTCCGGGGCTACGAG
This sequence comes from Micromonospora sp. DT228, assembly GCF_049841595.1. Lineage (NCBI taxonomy): Bacteria > Bacillati > Actinomycetota > Actinomycetes > Micromonosporales > Micromonosporaceae > Micromonospora > Micromonospora sp. DT228. The sequence goes on along the minus strand of NZ_JBNCKO010000036.1, from coordinate 19,611 downwards.
CGCTCCCTGGCGGCCTGCGACCTGGGCTGAGCGGGTTGCCCGGATCACGTCGGCGCCGATCGCGGCCACCTGCGGCGTTGCGGCCTGGCAGGATCGCCGGTGTCGACCACGACCCTGGAGGATCCACTGAGCAGCCACCACCCCGCCGCCGTGCTCTTCGACATGGACGGCACGCTTGTCGACAGCGAGAAGCTGTGGGACGTCGCGTTGGAGGACCTCGCCCGAAAGTACGGCGGGGAGTTGTCCGAGGACGCCCGCCGGTCGATCATCGGCACCGCCATGGCCGAGTCGATGCGCATCCTGCACGACGACCTGGGGCAGCCCGAACGGGATCCGGAGATCAGCGCGGCGTGGATCAACGCCCGGATCCTGGAATTGTTCCGCGGCGGCCTGCCCTGGCAGCCCGGCGCGTTCGAGCTGCTGCGTGCCGTCCGCGCGGCGCAGATCCCCACCGCGCTCGTCACCTCCAGCCCTCGGGCGGTCGTCGAGGTCGCCCTGGACACCCTGGGCCGGGACAACTTCGACACGGTGGTCGCCGGCGACGAGGTGGTGGCGGCCAAACCGCACCCGGAGCCCTATCTGACCGCCGCCCGGCTGCTGGGTGTGCCGATCGAGCGGTGCGTGGCGATCGAGGACTCGCCGACCGGGGTGGCCAGCGCGCTCGCCTCCGGCGCGGCGGTGCTGGCCGTACCGGCGGAGGTGGCGCTCGCGCGCACTGCCGGCGTACACCAGGTGCAGAGCCTGACCGGCGTGGACCTGGAGCTGCTCGCGGCGCTGCTGGCCGACCGGGCCGCGGCGTAGCGAGAAAGGGGGCCCCGGCGTCCGCCGAGGCCCCCTTTTCCGTTCCTGCTCAGTCGTGAGCGATCGCGCCCAGGACGTTGATCCGGGCCGCCCGGACGGCCGGCAGCACCGCGGCCACCACGCCGATGATGGCGGCGAGACCGAGGAAGACACCCATCTGCCCCCAGGGCAGGATCAGGTCGGTGATGCCCTCGTCCTTGAGCGCCTCGACCACCGCGGCGCCGAGGCCGGTGCCGACCGCCACGCCCAGCAGCGCGCCGAACACGGAGATCACCACCGCCTCCACGGTGATCATGCCCATCGTCTGGCCCCGGCGCAGGCCGATGGCCCGCAGCAGACCCAACTCCCGGGTCCGCTCCAGCACCGACAGCGCCAGGGTGTTGATGATGCCTAGCACGGCGATCACGATGGCCAGGGCCAGCAGGATCTGGATCATCGTGAGCAGCCCGTCGAGCTGACCGGTCTGCTGCTTGATGAACGCGTCCCGGTCGGCCACCGACACCTCGGGGCTGTCCGCCAGCAGCGTCTCCACCTGGGGCTGCACGTCGGCGACCCGGGTGCCGGGGGCGAGCTGGATGAAGCCCTGGATGGGCTGCGGGATGGTGAAGTCCTTCGCGGCCTGCAGCGGCAGCGTCACCGGGTTGGTCAGCTGGGACGACTCGTAGATGCCGCTGACGGTGTACGTCCGCACCTCACCCCGGGTGAGCTGCACCTTGACCGTCGAGCCCACCGACCAGCCACGCGAGGTGGCCGTGTCCGAGCTGGCCAGCATCTGGGTCGGCCCGAGCCGGTCGATGTCACCGGCGGTGGCCTTCGCCCCGAAGATCTGCCGCAGCGACGTGATGTCACTGCTCGCCGCGACCCAGGTGCTCTCGCCGTCGAGCTTCGCCATGTCGCCGTACTCGCCGTCGACCAGTTGCACGCCGGGCAGGGTCTTCGCCTTGTCCAGCACACCGGGGTCGAAGCTCGGCGGACGCGGACCGCCCTGCTGACCGGAGATCACCAGCTCGGCCTTGATGGTGTCCTGGGCGAGCGCGCTGATGCTGCCCTTGGCCGAGTCGAGGATCACCGTGACGCCGGTGACCAGCGCGATGCCGACCATCAGCGCAGCGGCGGTGATCGCCGTGCGGCGCGGGTTGCGCCCGGAGTTGAGCCGGCCCAGCTTGCCCGGCACCGACCAGGAGAAGATCGCGCCGAGCAGGTTCACCACCGGCCGGCTGATCAGTGGGGTCAGCAGCGCCACACCGATGAAGGCGAACAGCACCCCACCCAGGATGGTGGGCAGCGTGCTGCCTCGGGCGTTGCCGCTGAGCCCGAGGAACAGCAGCACCGCGCCGATGCCGGTGACCACCGAACCAGCCACGGTGATCTTGGTCAACGGGCGGTCCGGGGTGGCCACGTCCTGCATGGCCGCGATCGGCGGGATCCGCGCCGCCCGCAGTGCCGGCAGCAGGGCCGCCACCACGGTGATGACCAGGCCGACCGCGAACGAGCCGATCACCGCGGCCGCCGGCACGCCGATCCCGGCCAGGGTCAGGCCACCGGCCAGCTTGCCGAACAGGAACGCCAGCAGCGCCCCCACGCCGATGCCGGCGGCGAGGCCGAGCACCGAGGCGATCAGCCCCACCGCGATGGCCTCCAACACCACCGAGCCGATGATCTGCCGCCCGCTGGCCCCGATGGCGCGCATCAACGCCAACTCCCGGGTGCGCTGCGCGACGATGATCGAGAAGGTGTTGAGGATCAGGAACGTGCCGACAAGCAACGCCACCGCGGCGAAGCCGAGCAGGATCTTGTTGAAGAAGGACAGGCCCTCCTTCAGGCTGGCCGACGCGTCCGCGGCGACCTGCTTGCCGGTCTTCACCTCGAAGTCCGGACCCAGGGTGCGGGCCACGTCGTCACGAAGCCTCTCGTCGGAGACCCCGCCGGCGGCGCTCACGGTGATGCTGCTGAACGTGTCCGGCTCGCCGAGCATCAGCCGCTGCGCCACCGGCGTGGTGAAGAAGACCTCGTTCACCCCGCCGATCGAGTCCCGGTCACCGCTGTAACCCATGATGCCGACCAGGGTGAAGTCGCGCTTCTTCGACTCGAACGCGGTGAGCACGCCGACCTTCTGGCCGACCTGCACCTTCGCCGCCGTGGCCAGCGACTTGTTGACCACGATCTCGTCCTCGGCCTGCGGGGCGCGCCCCTCGCGCAACCGCATCAGCTCGCTCTCGCCGATCCAGTTCTCGCCCAACTGGGGCGGGCCGAACGACGTGATCACCTTGCCGTTGCTGCCGATCACGCGGGCGCCGTCGGCGTTGACGATGCCGGTCGCCGAGGCCACCCCCGGCACCTGCTTGACCCGTTCCACCACGGCGACGGGCAGCGGGGCGTTTGTCTGCTCGCCCTCCATCTCGCTGAGCTCCACCTTCGGTTTCGCCGCGACGTTCACGTCGATCTCGGAGAAGCCGTCGGCGAAGACGGAGTCGAACGAACGGCCCAGCGTGTCGGTCAACACGAAGGCGCCGGAGACGAACATCACCCCGAGCACCACCGCCAGACCGGACAGGATCAGCCGGACCTTGCGGGCCAGCAGACTCTTCAGTGTCGCCCGGAACATCAGTTGCCCACCTCGGCCGGAGTGTCCAGTTTCTTCATGGTGTCCAGCACCGTGTCGGCGGTCGGCTCGATCAACTCCGAGACGATCTGCCCGTCGGCGAGGAACACCACCCGGTCGGCGTACGCGGCGGCGGTCGGGTCGTGGGTGACCATCACGATCGTCTGGCCGTGCTCACGAACCGAGCTCCGCAGGAAGTTGAGCACCTCCGCGCCGGAGCGCGAGTCCAGGTTGCCGGTCGGCTCGTCCGCGAAGATCACCTCGGGGCGGGAGACCAGGGCACGCGCGCACGCCACCCGCTGCTGCTGCCCACCGGAGAGCTGCGCCGGCCGGTGGTCCAGCCGGTCCTTCAGACCGACCGTGGTGATCACCGTGTCGTACCAGGCCGGATCCGGCTTGCGACCGGCGATCGACAACGGCAGCAGGATGTTCTCCTTGGCGGTCAGCGTGGGCAGCAGGTTGAACTGCTGGAAGATGAAGCCCACCTTGTCGCGGCGCAGCTTCGTCAGCCCCGCGTCGCCCAGCCCGGTGACCGTCGTCTCACCGATCGCCACCGTCCCCCGGGTCACCGAGTCCAGGCCGGCCAGGCAGTGCATCAGCGTCGACTTGCCCGAACCCGACGGCCCCATGATCGCGGTGAACCGGCCACGTTCGAACTCGGCGCTGACCCCCCGTAGCGCGATGACCTGAGCCTCGCCGCTGCCGTACACCTTCCACACGTCGTTCGCCCGGGCCGCGGCCTGCGCCTGCTGGCCTACCGTCGCGGTCACGTCATCTACCTCTTCCGTCTGTCTTCCCACGCCGCCCCCCGATGGTCCGGCGTGACTGTTTCATCATCGGCGCTGCTCACGCCCGTTCCGTCCGCCCCTGGGGGGACCCGGCGCGGATTTCCCGCTGCGGGTGGCCCCCGATGTCGGATCAGGGTTGCCCCTGACCCGACGGCCGGTCGACAGACGACCGGCGACAGCGACACTGCCCCCTGACGCCACAGGAGGGTCAACAGCGTTGGGCCGTCTCCAGTCACGGTAGGTGACCACGACAACCACGCCGTCCCCCCGCGGAGGGATTTCCGGGTACGCCGGGTGGGGTAGTCGCCGGACGCCGGCTACGCCCTGGGGCGGATCAGACCCGACTCGTACGCCAGCACCACGGCCTGCACCCGGTCGCGTAGTCGCAGCTTCGTCAGCAGGCGCCCGACGTGGGTCTTCACAGTGGTCTCGCTCACCGACAGCACGGCCGCGATCTCGGCGTTGGACAACCCCCGGGCCACCTGCACCAGCACCTCGCGTTCCCGGTCGGTGAGCGTGTCGAGCACCGGCGCGGGCGTCGCCGCCGGATCGGGCAGCAGGCCGGCGAAGCGGTCCAGCAGCCGCCGCAGGATCCGCGGCGCGACCACCGCGTCCCCGCCGGCCACCGTGCGGATCGCCGCGATCAACTCCTCGGCGGGCACGTCCTTGGCCAGGAATCCGCTGGCGCCCGCGCGCAGCGCCCCCACCACGTACTCGTCCAGGTCGAACGTGGTGAGCACCAGCACCCGCACCGGCAGCCGGGAGTCGACGATGGCCCGGGTCGCCGCCACCCCGTCCATCCGGGGCATCCGGATGTCCATCAGCACGACGTCGGGCAGCAGCCGCCGGGACAGCTCCACCGCCTCCACGCCGTCGCCGGCCTCGGCCACCACGTCCAGGTCGCCCTCGGCCCCCAGCACCATCCGGAAGCCGGTGCGCAGCAGCGGTTGGTCGTCGGCGAGCAGGATCCGCACCGGCCGCGCCGAGGCCACCCGATCCGTCATCTCGTCTCCCGTTCCGCCGACGTGGTGCCCGCACCGCTCATCCTCGCGTACGGCGGACGGTGCGTCGCGGACCACGGTAGAGGCCACCCCGCCGCGGTGTCCCGACCGCCGCGGCGCCGCTTCGGTCGGGTCCGCCCAGCGGGGCCACGGAGCCCGCGAACGGGGGTCAGCGACCGGCCGGACACACCGCGGCGGGCGCGAGCGGCCCGCCGCGGGTCGTCACTCGTCGGCGCCGGGCACCACCGGCGCGGACCGGGCGTCGCGCAGCGGATCGGCGGTCGCCGCCGCCACCGGGAACGGCGGCGGGGTGCCGCCGAAGCTCGGGCACAGCGCCTGGTGACTGCACCAGTCACACAGCCGGCTCGGCCGGGGCCGGAAATCCTGCCGAACGGTGGCCTGCTCGATCGCCCGCCACAGCGCCACCACCGTGCGCTCGAAGCGGACCAGCTCATCGGCGTCCGGCGTGTAGTCCAACACCTCGGCGTCGCGCAGGTAGAGCAGCCGCAACACCCGGGGCACCACCCCCCGGGTGCGCCACAACACCAGGGCGTAGAACTTCAACTGGAACAGCGCCCGCGCCTCGAACGCCTCCCGTGGCGCGCCCCCGGTCTTGTAGTCGACCACCCGCAGCGCGCCGTCCGGGGCGACGTCGAGCCGGTCGAGGTAGCCCCGGATCAACAACTCGTCGTCGACCACCGCCGAGATCAGGCTCTCCCGCTCGGCCGGCTCCAGCCGGGTCGGGTCCTCCACCGCGAAGTAGCCCTCCAACAGCCCCGCGGCCGAGCGCAGGAACTCCACCGGACCGGCCGGCTCCGCGCCGTCGAAGATCCCGGCCAACTCCGGCTGCTCGGTCACCAGCCGGTCCCACTGGGGGGCCACCAGGTCGCCGGCCGCCGCCGGCGTGCGGCCCGGCGCGGGCAGGTCGAACAGGCGCTCCAGCACCGCGTGCACGAGCGTGCCCCGGGCCTGCTCAATCGTGGTGCGCTCGGGCAGCCGGTCGATGCTGCGGAACCGGTAGAGCAGCGGGCAGGTCTTGAAATCCGCCGCCCGCGACGGCGACAGCGAGGCCCGCACCGTCGGCGGCGCCTGCGCCGGGGAGGAGGACTGGGAGGTGGTGACCGGTTCCGCCGTCATGTCGGCAAAGGTTAGGGCACCGGTGTGACACCGACCGCCGCCCGCCCCGTACGGCGACGGTCCGTAGCATCGTGGCGATGGAGCAGACATCCCGGCCGCCGCGCCGACCCGACCGGCGTCTCGGCCTGAACGTCGGCCGGGTGTTCGGGGTGCCGCTGCACCTCAACGGCTCCATGGTCCTGTTCGCGGTGCTCATCGCCGTCCTGTACGCCGAATTCGCCCGCCGACAGCTCAACCTGCCGCAGCTCAGCGGCTACCTGATCGGCTTCGGGTTCGTGGTGTCGTTGCTCGGCTCGGTGCTGCTGCACGAGCTGGGCCACGCCCTCACCGCCCGCCGGTACGGCATCGGTGTGCGCGGAATCACCCTGGAACTGCTCGGCGGCTACACCGAGATGGACCGCGACGCCCCGTCCCCCCGCGTCGACCTACTGGTCTCGCTGGCCGGCCCGGCGGTCTCCGCGGTGCTCGGCGTCCTCGCGGTCGCCGCCACCCTCGCCCTGCCCGAGCGGACGGTGGCACACCAACTCGCCTTCCAACTCGCGGTCAGCAACGTCATCGTCGCGCTGTTCAACAGTCTGCCCGGGTTGCCGCTCGACGGCGGCCGGGCGCTGCGCGCCGCCGTGTGGGGGCTGACCCACGACCGGCACCTCGGCACCGAGGTCGCCGGCTGGGCCGGCCGGATCGTCGCGGTCGGCACCGCCGCCCTGGTCGGGCTCCTCACCGTGGCCGACTACCTGTCGCCGCTGGCGTTGCCGCTGATGCTGCTGGTCGCCGTCACCCTCTGGCGGGGCGCCGGGCAGGCGATCCGGGCCGCCCGGGTCAGCCGTCGGTTCCCGCTGATCGACCTCTCTGAGCTGGCCCGCCCGGTCTGGCCGGTGGCCACCGGAACACCCCTGGCCGAGGCCCAGCGTCGACGCGCCGAAGGCGGGCAGCCCGCCTCGGCCCTGCTGGTCACCGACTCCACCGGACGGCCGGTGGCGCTCGTCGACCCGGCCGCCGCCGACGCGGTGCCCGTCGACCGCCGACCATGGCTGGCCGTGGACGCCGTCGCCCGAGCACTGGGCACACTTCCCGCGCTGGCCGTCGGGTGGGACGGCGAGCGGGTGATGGAGGCCGTACAGACCCACCCGGGCGCGCAGTACGTGGTGACGTCAGGCGAAGATGTCGTCGGCATTCTGCACATCGCGGACCTTGCACAGCTCCTCGAACCCAACCGGAAGATGACACCGTGACCGCAACTCCCTCCACCGTCGGAGCCGACCCCACCACCCCGGCGCTGACACCCGTGCACCGTGGGCCGTTCCGGCCCGGCGACCGGGTTCAGCTGACCGACCCCAAGGGGCGGATGCACACCGTGACGCTGGAGCCCGGCAAGGAGTTCCACACCCACCGCGGCATCCTGGCGCACGACACGCTGATCGGGCTCCCCGACGGCAGCGTGGTGACCACCGCCGGTGGCGGCACCGCGTTCCTCGCGCTGCGGCCCCTCCTGTCGGACTACGTGCTGTCCATGCCCCGCGGCGCGCAGGTGATCTACCCGAAGGACTCGGCGCAGATCGTCGCGATGGGTGACATCTTCCCCGGCGCGAAGGTCCTCGAGGCCGGCGCCGGCTCCGGCGCGCTGAGCTGCTCCCTGCTGCGGGCCGTCGGCACCGAGGGTGAGCTGCACTCGTTCGAGCTGCGCGACGACTTCGCCCAGATCGCCAAGCGCAACGTCGAGGCGTTCTTCAACGGTCCGCACCCGTCGTGGCACCTGCACGTCGGTGACGTCGCGCAGTGCCAGGAGACCGGCTTCGACCGGATCATCCTGGACATGCTGACCCCCTGGGAAACCCTCGACATGGTCGAGCGGGCGCTGGTCCCCGGCGGAGTGTTCATCGGCTACGTCGCCACCACGCCGCAGCTGTCCGAGCTGGTGGAGGCGCTCCGCGAGCGCGGCGGCTGGACCGAGCCGCGCGCCTGGGAGTCCCTGGTGCGCGACTGGCACGCCGAGGGCCTCGCCGTCCGGCCGGACCACCGGATGATCGCGCACACCGCGTTCCTGGTGTCCGCGCGCAAGCTGGCCCCCGGGGTCACCGCGCCGCCGCGTCGCCGCAAGCCCAGCAAGGGCACCGAGGCGTACGCGCAGCGCCGCCAGGACCTGCGCGCGGCGGAGGCGGCCCGCCAGGCCGCCGCCCTGGCCGCGGACGCGCAGTCCGACGGTACGGGGGAGATGGACAGGCCGTGACCATCGAGCTGGCCGGCGGCATCGCCGAGCAGGGGGAGGCGCTGGTATGAGCCGACCGGGCTACGGCGGCGGTGACCTCCCCGCGGTCTTTCCCGACTGGTCGCCCTACCAGGATCTGGAATCGGCGGCGCGGGCCTATCTGCGCGACCCGGACGTCGCCCTGGAGGCGCTCGGCGGCGTGCTGCGCGGCGCGTCGGTGCTCGGCTTCACCCTGGAACGCTTCGTCAACGAGGTCAACGGCGTGTGGCAGGAGGTCGTCGTCTGCGACGGCAGCCGGCTGATCCTCTGGCACGGCGAGGACGTGCCGCCGGAGGAGGGCCCACCGGGCTCGATGACCTCGTCGTTGCGGGTCGTGCCGGTCTCCACCGTCACCGAGGTCGGCTGCCGGCGTCGGCTCAACCGCGCCGACAGCGGCGAGATCAGGGTCGACAGCATCGACGTCTACCTGCTGCTCACCTCACTGGACGAGGCGCCACCGAGCGAGGAGATGGTGGGCACCCCACGGCACGACGCGCTGCGCTTCGGCAAGACCCTCGACGACGGCGGGGCCGGGCAGATCGCCCGGTTGGAGGAATTCGCGCGACTGGTCGCCTCGGTGGTCGGCCGTCCGATGCTCTGAGGCGTGACCCATCCGGATCCGGCCGGGCCACGTGGCCCGGCCGGCGCGGGTGGCTCAGTCTTCCTCGGCGTCCGGACCGGCGATCTCGACGCCGTCGCCGCGCACCACGTGGATGCAGTCGCCCGGGCACTCCTTCGCGGAGTCGATCACCTCGAGCCGCAGGTGCTCGGGCACGTCGACGCGGCTGCCCGGCGCCGCCAGCAGCTCACCGTCGGCGCCCTTGACGTACGCCAGACCGTCGATGTCGAACTCGAAAACCTCCGGTGCGTACTGCACGCAGAGCCCATCACCCGTGCACAGATCCTGGTCCACCCAGACCTGTAGCTGATCGGTCGCGACCTCGGTCACCGGCGCACCCCCCATGTTCTCCCGTCCTACACTCCGACGGTACCCGAACGCCGGTAACCGCCCGTCAGGCCACCCTTGGCGATCAAGGTTCGGTGACGAGGGTGTTGCGTGGGACCGAATCGGCCTCATAGCGGCTAGTGTTAGGGCAGAACGTTCAAGCCCCCCGGGGAGGTGGGACGTGGCAGCACGCAGCGACGACGCGGACTCGCGCGCCGCACGGTGGGAGAAGGAAGCCCACGATCTCTCCACGCAGGTCGCGTTCCTTCAGGAGGAACTCGCTCTGGTGCGGCGTAAGTTGACCGAAAGCCCCCGACACGTCCGGCAGCTCGAAGAGCGGCTGGCGGCCACCCAGGCACAGTTGGCGCGGCTGACCGAGAACAACGACCGGCTGGTGAGCACCCTCAAGGAGGCTCGCACGCAGATCGTGACGCTCAAGGAGGAGATCGACCGGCTCGCGCAACCGCCGAGTGGCTATGGCGTCTTCCTGGCAAAGCACGAGGACGGCTCGGTGGACGTCTTCACCGGCGGTCGCAAGCTACGGGTCGCGGTCTCACCCTCGCTGGACGTGGGTGACCTGCGCCGTGGCCAGGAGGTCCTGCTCAACGACGCGCTCAACATCGTCGACGCGTTCGGCTATGAGCGGGTCGGCGAGGTCGTGATGCTCAAGGAGATCCTGGAGGGACCCAACGGCGGGCCGGGTGACCGGGCGCTGGTGGTCTCGCACTCCGACGAGGAGCGCATCGTGCACCTCGCCGAAACCCTCATCGGCTCCGCGATCCGGGCCGGCGACTCGCTCATGATCGAGCCCCGCTCGGCGTACGCGTACGAGCGGATCCCGAAGAGTGAGGTCGAGGAGCTGGTCCTGGAGGAGGTGCCCGACGTCGACTACGGCGACATCGGTGGCCTCCAGTCGCAGATCGAACAGATCCGCGACGCGGTGGAGTTGCCCTTCCTGCACGCGGACCTGTTCCGTGAGCACCAGCTCCGCCCGCCCAAGGGCATCCTGCTCTACGGCCCGCCCGGCTGTGGCAAGACGCTCATCGCCAAGGCGGTGGCCAACTCGCTGGCCAAGAAGATCGCCGAACGGCAGGGCAAGGAGAAGCACACAAGCTTCTTCCTCAACATCAAGGGCCCCGAGCTGCTCAACAAGTACGTCGGTGAGACCGAGCGGCACATCCGGCTGATCTTCCAGCGGGCACGGGAGAAGGCCGGCGAGGGCACGCCGGTGATCGTGTTCTTCGACGAGATGGACTCGATCTTCCGGACCCGTGGCTCCGGTGTCTCCTCCGATGTGGAGAACACCATCGTCCCGCAGCTGCTCAGCGAGATCGACGGCGTGGAGGGGCTGGAGAACGTCATCGTCATCGGCGCCTCCAACCGGGAAGACATGATCGACCCGGCGATCCTGCGCCCCGGTCGTCTCGACGTGAAAATCAAGATCGAGCGACCGGACGCCGAAGCGGCAAAGGACATCTTCTCCAAGTACATCCTCTCCGGGCTGCCCCTGCACCCGGACGACCTGGCCGAGCACGGGGCCGACCCCCAGGCCACCGTCGCGGCCATGATCGACGCCGTGGTGCTGCGGATGTACTCGGAGACCGAGGAAAACCGCTTCCTCGAGGTCACCTACGCCAACGGGGACAAGGAAGTCCTCTACTTCAAGGACTTCAACTCCGGCGCGATGATCCAGAACATCGTCGACCGGAGCAAGAAGATGGCCATCAAGGAGTTCCTCACCTCCGGCCGTAAGGGGCTGCGCCTGCAGCACCTGCTCGACGCCTGCGTCGACGAGTTCCGCGAGAACGAGGACCTCCCCAACACCACAAACCCCGACGACTGGGCGCGCATCTCCGGCAAGAAGGGCGAGCGGATCGTCTACATCCGCACGCTCGTCTCCGGCGGCAAGGGCGCCGAGGCCGGCCGGTCCATCGAGACCGCCAGCAACACCGGCCAGTACCTCTGACCGTCAGCGGCGGCACCGGACTTCATCCGGTGCCGCCGCTGCGTGCGTCCCACCAGCGCGTCCAGGCCTGCGATCCCTGCCGCGCCACCCCCGCGGCCCACCGTGGCTCGTCGTGGCCGACCCGGGCTGTCAGCAGGCCATCGACGCACATCCACGGGATCAACGCCCGCCGTACGCCGGCCGCGCGTGCTGCCACCCGGACCCGCCACGGCACGGTAGCCGCGCCGCGCCGACCGGCAGGGCCGCGCGGTAGGCCACCGCGCAGACTAGTCTCGATGGTGTGAGCGGCGGGTACGCCGGCTCCAGGGGCGAGCGAAGCGAGTGGTCGCATGACGGTACGTCGGATCATGGGCACCGAAGTCGAGTACGGCATCTCCGTGCCCGGACAGGCCGGAGCCAACCCGATGGTCACCTCATCACAGGTGGTCAACGCCTACGGGGCACGCCCCGAGCTCAACCGGGGTGGTCGAGCCCGCTGGGATTACGAGGAAGAGTCGCCGCTGCGCGACGCCCGCGGTTTCACCTACTCCGGGGCAGCCTACGACCCCGCCGAGGCCCTCGCGGACGAGGACCTCGGCCTCGCCAACGTGATACTCACCAACGGCGCGCGTCTCTACGTCGACCACGCCCACCCCGAATACTCCACCCCGGAGGTCACCACCCCCCGCGACATCGTGCGCTGGGACAAGGCCGGTGAGCGGGTGATGGCCGAGGCGTCCCGCCGGGCCGCCACCATCCCGGGCAGCCAGCCGATCCGCCTCTACAAGAACAACACCGACAACAAGGGCGCCAGCTACGGCGCCCACGAAAACTACCTGATGCGCCGGCAGACCCCGTTCGCCGACATCGTGGCGTACCTGACGCCGTTCTTCGTCACCCGCCAGATCGTCTGCGGCGCGGGCCGGGTCGGCATCGGCCAGGACGGCGGTCAGAGCGGCTTCCAGATCTCCCAGCGCGCCGACTTCTTCGAGGTCGAGGTGGGCCTGGAGACCACCCTCAAGCGGCCCATCATCAACACCCGCGACGAGCCGCACGCCGACGCCGACAAATACCGCCGCCTCCACGTCATCATCGGCGACGCCAACCTCTCCGAGATCTCCACCTACCTCAAGGTCGGCACCACCGCGCTGATCCTCAACATGATCGAGGAGAAGGCGCTCGGCGCCGACCTCGGCATCGCCGACCCGGTCAGCGAGTTGCGGGCGGTCAGCCACGATCCGGGCCTGGCACACCTCATGCGACTGCGCGACGGTCGCCGGCTCACCGCACTGGACCTGCAATGGGCGTACCTGGAACGGGCCCGGTCCTTTGTCGACGACCGCTACGGCACCGACGCCGACGAGCAGACCGTCGACGTGCTCGACCGCTGGGAGAGCGTGCTGGACCGGCTCGGTCGGGACCCGATGCTCTGCGCCGACGAGCTGGACTGGGTGGCCAAGCTGCGGCTGCTCGAGGGTTACCGGGAGCGGGAGAAGCTCGGCTGGGGCTCGCACAAGCTGCAACTTGTCGACCTGCAGTATTCCGACGTCCGACCGGAGAAGGGCCTCTACCACCGCCTGGTCACCCGAAAGGCGATGAAGACGCTGCTCACCGACGACGAGACGCGCACCGCGATGACCGAGCCGCCGGAGGACACCCGGGCCTACTTCCGGGGCCGCTGCCTGGCCCAGTACGCGTCCGAGGTCGTCGCCGCGAGCTGGGACTCGGTGATCTTCGACGTGGGCCGGGAGTCGCTCGTCCGGGTGCCGATGATGGAGCCGGAGCGGGGCACGCGGGCGCACGTCGGAGCGTTGTTCGACCGCTGCGCCAGCGCGAAGGATCTGCTGGAGACGTTGACCGGCGGCTGAACGCACGTCCTAGGGCGTGTGTCAAAGTCCTCGGTCGAGCCGAGGCGGAGTCCAGGCGGCGGTCCGGCAAGGCGGAGATTGGTCCGGATACCGGTGTTGTATCCGGACCAATCTCCAACGCGGCCGGTCGTCGTCTGGGCCCGCCGCAGGCCGGCCAGGGGCTTTGACACACGCCCTAATGCCCGCCGTGTGCCGCAAGCCGGCGCGCGGCGGGCTTTTCGTCGCCCGCGCGAGGTAAGTTCATCGCAGACGATCGTGGAGGAGGCAGCAATGGCCACTCATGACAGCGGCGGCCAGTCGCAGTCCGGCAAGTCCCGTCAGGGCGAGGAAATCGAGGACGTCACCACCGAGGCCAACCCCGAGGTGGCCGAGCGGCACGCCGAGATCACCGAGGACGTCGACGACCTCCTCGACGAGATCGACTCCGTCCTCGAAGAAAACGCAGAGGAGTTCGTGAGGGGCTACGTACAAAAAGGAGGTGAATAGAGGCATATGTTCGTTTTGCCGGGCTTCCCGGACAAGGCGTACCCGCAGTGCAAGAGGGTGCTGCCCAGCACGGACTTCCACCGAGACCGTCGCCGGGTAGACGGTCTCGCCTTCTACTGCAAAGCCTGTGCCGCTCTCCGGTCCGCGGCGAGCCGGCGTAAGCGGGGCGTCGCCCCGCAGCGACGATCGCCCACACCGGTCGGCGAGGGTCTCAAGTGGTGTCCGGACTGCGAGGAGATCAAGCCGCTGGAGGACTTCCCCGCCGCCACGACCAGGGCCAGCGGCCGGCACAGCTACTGCAAACCCTGCCATAATGCCCGTGGCAAGGAGACCGCTCAGCGGCTGTACGGGGGTAACCGCGAGTATCACCTGCGGCAGCGGTACGGCGTCGGGGAGAAGGAGTTTCAGGAGCTCCTGGCCGAGCAGGGCGGGGTCTGCGCGATCTGCGGCGGCGCGGACCCGCAACATCTGGACCACGATCATCGCACCGGATGGGTGCGCGGGATACTCTGCTTCAACTGCAACGGTGGTCTTGGCCAGTTCCGTGACAGTCCCATGAGGCTGGCCAGGGCAATCACGTATCTGAGAGGAACCACGTGGCAGCGGGCTTTGATCCATCCGGGCGTCTACCAGATGTGTTCACCAACGCGGGGACGTCCTCCTTCACGACGTTCCTGAGTCGGGTGGCCCCCGAGATGCTGCCCGGCCGGCGGCCGTTGCCGCCGGGCATGGCAGCGGACCTGGCGCCGCACGCGACCACCATCGTGGCCATCTCGGCCGCCGGTGGCGTCGTGATGGCCGGCGACCGGCGGGCCACCATGGGCAACCTGATCGCCCAGCGTGACATCGAGAAGGTGCACCCGGCCGACGCGTACTCCCTGGTGGGTATCGCCGGCACGGCGGGCATCGGGATCGAGCTGATGCGACTGTTCCAGGTGGAGCTGGAGCACTACGAGAAGATCGAGGGCGCGATGCTCTCGCTCGACGGCAAGGCCAACCGGTTGGCGTCGATGATCCGCGGCAACCTGGGCGCGGCCATGCAGGGCCTGGCCGTGGTGCCGCTGTTCGCCGGCTTCGACCTGGCCGCCGCCGATCCGGCGCGGGCCGGTCGGATCTTCAGCTTCGACGTGACCGGCGGTCCGTACGAGGAGACCGGCTACGACGCGATCGGCTCCGGTTCGCTGTTCGCGAAGTCGGCGCTGAAGAAGCGGTTCCGCGCCGGAGTGTCGATCGACGACGCCACCCGCCTCGCGGTCGAGGCGCTCTACGACGCCGCCGACGACGACACCGCGACCGGCGGACCGGATCTGACCCGTCGGATCTATCCGGTGGTGATGACCGCTACCGCCGAGGGCACCCGCCGGTTGACCGACGCCGAGACGGCGGCGATCGCCGAGGGCGTGGTCGCCGGTCGGATGGAGAACCCGGGCGGTTGAGCCCCGTCCACCCCCACCAGTCAGCAGTCGTCAGCACCGCGCCGTAAGGAGAACCGCCGCCGTGGCCATGCAGTTCTACGCCTCGCCCGAACAGATCATGCGCGACCGCTCCGAGTTGGCCCGCAAGGGCATCGCTCGGGGGCGCAGCGCGGTGGTCCTCAGCTATTCCGGCGGGGTGCTCTTCGTCGCGGAGAACCTCTCCAGCGCCCTGCACAAGGTCAGCGAGATCTACGACCGGATCGGGTTCGCCGCGGTCGGTCGGTACAACGAGTTCGAGAATCTGCGTCGGGCCGGTGTGCGGATGGCCGACCTGAACGGGCTCAGCTACGACCGGCGTGATGTCACCGGGCGGGGCCTGGCCAACGCGTTCGCGCAGACGCTCGGTGCGATCTTCACCGAGCAGTCGAAGCCGTTCGAGGTGGAGATCTGCGTGGCGGAGGTCGGGGCGACCGCGGACGATGACGAGTTGTACCGGTTGACGTACGACGGCTCGGTCAACGACGAGCCGGGGCGGATGGCCATGGGTGGCCAGGCCGAGGCGATCACCGGTGTGTTGAAGTCCCAGCACCGTGCGGACATGTCCCTCGGCGAGGCGGCCCGGGTGGCGGTGCAGGCGTTGAGCACGGTTGGTGGTGAGGGCGGCGCGGCCCGGACGATCGCCGCCAACCAGTTGGAGGTGGCGGTGTTGGACCGTCACCGGGTGGGGCGTACGTTCCGCCGGATCACCGGTGCGGCGCTGACCGCGTTGCTGGACGGCGATGTGTCCGCCGCCGAGCAGCCGGCGGAGGCGGGTGGCCCGGACACTCCGGCGCAGCCGACCACGGAGTCGCACAAGCCGACGACGTCGGCGGCGTCCGCGGACCTGGAGGACAAGCCGGCGGACGGCAAGTAACACCTGTCGGATTGGGTGGGCGGCCGGCTGTCAGGGCCGCCCACCGCAGCACGTCCAGCGCCTGCGGTGGCCGGGCCACCCCCGAGCGCCGCGGGTCGGACTGACCACGGTGCGCGGGGTGCGACCCGGATCAGACCCCGCCGGTCACTCCCGGTGCGGCGGCCTCGAAGGCAGGGGCGTGGGTGGGCGCTGCCGGGCGAGTGGCGCGGGTGCGCAGCAGCACGGCCATGACGGCGGCGACCACGACGGAGCCGATGGCGTAGCCGAGCTCGACTCGCAGCGCGGTGGAGACCGGGGCGAGTGTCGCGACGACGAGGGCGGCCACGCCGATGGCCCAGGCGAGTGCCTGTGCCCGGTGCCGGTTGAGGGCGAGCAGCGCCTGGCCGAGCACCATCGCCCACAGGTAGGCGAGGGTGGCGACGGCGAGCCACGCGAAGTCGGCGTGGCCGAGGACGCCCGGGGCGTCGAACAGGGTCTGCACCAGCCGTGGGCCGAGGAGCACGGCGAGGACGGCGCCGGTGAGGCCGAGCGCGCTGACGACCCCCAGGGCGCGGCGCAGCAGGCTGTGGAAGCCGGTGAGGTCGCCGGTGCTGGCCGACGTGGAGAGGCCGGGCAGCAGCGATGCCTGCAGCGAGGCGAAGACGAACAGCGGGATCCGCACCAGCACCAGCGCGGAGAGCAGTGCCCCGGCGGTCGCCACGTCGGACGGGTCCAACACCTTCACGTTGATCACGCCGATGTTGACCACGACCTGGGCGAGCAGGCTGGAGGCGGTGAGGAGGCCGAGGCCCCTCAGCAGGGTCGCCCAGGCGACGGGGGCGCCGCCGCCGATGGCCCGCAGGACCGGTGGCGCGGTGAGGATGGCGCCGGCGACGGGCGCGATGACCAGCACCGCGCCGTACCAGACCGGGTTGCTGACGCCGTTGAGGCCGAGCACGGCGACGATGGCGATCCGCAGGCCGCCGTCGATGCCGAGTTGGGCGCCGTACCAGGGGAACAATTGCAGGCCGGAGAGGATGCCGCGGGTGGTGTGCGCGACGGCGAGCCCGGCCAGCGCGCCGATCAGGACGGTGACCATGGCGCCGTCGCCGGCGAAGAGCCGGTCGGCGAGTGTCTCCCGGAAGCCGATGATCAGGGCGACGGCGGCGGCGAGCAGGCCGGCGGCCAGGGCCGCCCCCCGGGCCAGTACCGGCCCGGGGGGAATGCCCTGGCTGTGCCGGGCGGCGACGAGTCGGGCGATCTCCTGCTCGACTGGCATGAACAGGCCGATGCCGAGGGTGAAGACGATCGACCAGAGTACGGAGAGGGAGTTGTAGTCCGCCCCGCTGAGGCTGTGCCCGGCGACCGCCAGGTGGACGTAGGAGGCGAGCCCGAGCAGGGCAAGCCCGGCGCCGACAGCGACGGTGCCCGGTGGGACCAGACTCAGGAGCCGGCGGATCACCGGCGAATGAGCGCCAACGTGAGGACGGCGAACGCGCGGCCGAGGTAGATCATGGCCTTGGCGGGGGAGTGGCTGGGGGTGCCCGCCATCCGCTTGCGCATGGCGACCGGCACCTGACGGATGGTGTAGCCGCGTCGGGCCGTGTGCACGAGGGTCTCCACGGTGTCGCCCAGGTATTCGACCGGGTACCAGGTGGCGAACATGTCGATCACTCGACGGTTGGCGGCCCGGAACCCGGAGGTGGTGTCGGTGAGCTTGGTGCGTGCGACGCGGGACAGCACGCCGGAGAGCATGACCATGGCCCAGCGGCGGGGGCCGCGGACGTTGTAGTCGCCCTCGCCGGCGAACCGGGCACCGATCACCAGGTCGGTCTCGTCGAGCAGGTCGACGAGCTTCGGCACGTACCGGGGGTCGTGCTGGCCGTCCGCGTCGATCTGGATGGCGACGTCGTAGTCGTGGTCGCGCGCGTAGCGGTAGCCCACCCGCATGGCGCCGCCGACGCCGAGGTTGTAGGGCAGTTTCGCGACGAGGGCGCCGGCGGCGGCGGCGACCGCCGCGGTGCGGTCGGTGGAGCCGTCGTCGATGACGATCACGTCGACGCCGGGCAGCTCACCGCGGACCTCGCCGACCACGTCGGCGATCGAGCCGGACTCGTTGAGCGCCGGGATGATGATCAGGACCCGCTTGCCGTTAACCATCGGTGCGCACCAGTTCGTCTCGGGCCGCCCGGTCCGCCTCGATCTCGGTGCGGAGCAGGGCGAAGTCTTCTGCCAACGTGCGGGTCTCTTCTTCCAGGGCGCTGACCTCCCAACTGAGGTGCACGCACACCAGCAGCAGGAAGATGATGCCGAGGAAGAGCACCAGGCTCACGCCGGAGGCGACGCCGAGCAGTTCGGCGACATTGTCCAGCAGGCGGGGGAAGAGCGACAGGGGGATGACGATCACCAGGACGCCGAGCCAGAGCATGCCGTACTTCTCGCGGAGTTGCCGGCGGCGCAGCAGCTCCACGATCGTGGCCAGCAGTATCAGGCCGGTCAAGCCGGTGACGAGGGTGAGCTTCATGCGACCTTCCACGGAGCGGGCGGAGCGGGGGAGGCGAACGCGTCGGCCAGGGTGGTGTGCCAGTCCGGCATCGACGGCAGGCCCGCGGCCGCCCAGCGGCTGTGCGCCAGCACACTGTACGCCGGGCGGGGAGCAGGAAGAGGATACCGGTCGCTGGTGGTGGGTCGGATCCGGTCCGGGTCGAGACCGGCCAGGGCGAACGTGGCGCGGGCGAGCCCGTACTTGGTCGTCTGTCCGGTGCAGGTGCTGTGGTAGATGCCGGGGGCGGCCCGGCCCTCCAGGGCGGCGTCGGCGAGTGCGACGAGCCGCTCGGCGAGCGGGTAGGACCAGGTGGGCTGGCCGTGCTGGTCGTCGACCACGGTGATCTGTTCCCGCTGGGCGGCGAGCCGGAGCATGGTGGCCACGAAGTTCGGCCCGTGCGCGCCGTACAGCCAGGCGGTGCGGACCACGTACCCGTGGTCGGGCAGCAGGTGGGCGACGGCCTGCTCGCCGACCAGCTTGCCTCGGCCGTACGCGTTGATCGGTGCGGTGGGGGCGTCCTCCGGGTAGGGGGTGTTCGCGTCGCCGGAGAAGACGTAGTCGGTGGAGACCTGGATCAGCCGCGCGCCGCTGGCGGCGCACGCCGACGCGAGATTCGCGACGCCGTTGCCGTTGATGGCGGTGGCCGCCGCCTCGTTGGTCTCGGCGCCGTCGACATTTGTCCACGCCGCCGTGTTGATCACGATGTCGTGCTCGGCGACGACCTCGCGGATGGCGGCGGGATCGGTGATGTCCAGGTCGGCCCGGCTGGCGGCGGTCACCTTGAGGTCGGGCCGGGTGTGCAGCACGGTGACCAGGTCCCGGCCGAGCATCCCGCCGGCGCCGGTGACGAGTAGCCGGGTCATGCGGTGGGTGTGGTCTTGAGGGGTTCCCACCAGGTGCGGTTGTCGCGGTACCAGGTGACGGTGTCGGCGAGGCCCTG
>NZ_JBNCKO010000035.1:0-22689 GCF_049841595.1 Micromonospora sp. DT228 | reverse complement strand
TCCATCGACCGAGCCAGGCTCATCGGTCGGACCCACTGTGCGACACACCCGACCAACCCACAAACCAAACGCGCTCTAAGACGAAATTGATCAATGTCGGCCAGTCCTGCCAAGCGGTTCTGACAATCCACTGACAATCCCGGCATCGCCAACATCCGCCGTAGATACATGTCAGCGGATTGTCGGAGATGAACGGCAGCCCTTATCGACCCGGCCACCGACGACTTCTGATGTTTGAGTCAGCGCCCGCATCGACGTCGCTGGCGATGAGGGACCGCAGCCGCGATGCGGCGTGACGGTCTGCCGTGTCCACGACCCCTTGGGAGGGCATGCACCATGACCAGTTCATCCATGCTGGAGGCCGGAGAGGTTGGCCGTCGGGCCGCCGAGATCCTCTACAAGATGCAGGCGCACCTCGTCTACGGCCGGCTGCAGAGCTCGTCGACGAAGTACTCCACCTGCTGGGCCACATTCACCGGCTACCCCGCAATCAGCCGTTGGTCGCTGGAACGCGATGCCGCTCCGCTGCTGGACGAAGCGCTGCGCGTGCTGGCGCTCAAAGCTGCCGTGTTCGACTTTTCGACATCCCGTACGTCCAGCCGGCTGGCGCGTACGCCTGGTCGTCCTGTACCGACGGCTCTGTCAACGCCACCTGCCGCTGGGCGAGCGCCTTGATCAGCTCACTCAGGTCGCTGACGTGGTACTTGGTCTCAACCTCATGATCATTGTTGGCTAGCGCGCGGGTCACGAGCAGGCAGCATGCGAGGATCGCGATCACGCGGGTTTGAGACACCGCGACGGTGATGTCGGAACTTTGTCGGAAGAATGTTGGAACCAGCCGGCGACTACCCGACGCACGGTGCCTCTGCAGCTACAGTGCCCTCACGCCACCGCGTCTCGCCTCGCGCAGACGTCCGTCGTATCGATCCGGAGCCGCTGATGCCGAACGATTCACCGCAGGAAATCGCCGCGGCATGGCTCGCTCTTGGTCAGATGCTCGCCCGCAGCCGCAAAGTCGCCGGTTACACACAAGAGACGTTCGCGCCTCTCACCAACTACGGACGAAGCACGATCGCGAACGTGGAAACCGGACGTCAGCGAGTGGGACGAAACTTCTGGTTCCGAAGCGATGAGATCTTGCGCACCGGCGGCAGCCTGGCCCCAGAGTACGATCGAATCCGGCACATGAGCGTCGGGCAGGTGCCGAGCGGAATGCCTACACCTCAGCCGTTCGAGGTTGAGCCGGCGCAGTCGGCCTCCTCAGCTCTTGAGACGTTTGCCCTCAGGCCAGGCGGCGATTACCTGGTGGGCGAGTGGAACACTTTCTCTAATCTGACCAACATGCTTGCGCAGCAACGTCAGGCTGTGTCACCTGACGCGCTTCTGAGGCTGATTGAAGCGCACCGTGAATGCCTGTCGACGCTTTATCGCAAAGCCGGCCGTGCGCCCATCCGTGCTGATGTCGGAGCTATGCTCGGCGAAGCTTCGGTCGTCGCCAGCAGGCTGTGGAGCGCGCAGGGTAACCGGGCTCTGGCAATCGCTCACTGCGCCTACGCCCGCCAGCTGGGCGACAGGCTCGGTGACCGCCGGATCAGCGCGACCGCACGAATCTTCGAGAGCAACCTCCAAGCTGCAACGCTGATCGAAGCCGATGGTGACGTCATGATCGGCCTGCGGCTGCTCGACGAGGCCGACCAGGCATCCACAGATCTCAGCCCCGCCGCACGAGCTCGGATAGCCGCCGAGCAGGCCCAGGCCTATGCCGCCCTGCGGCTTCCACGCGAGGTTTCCGCCGCTCTGAAGCGAGCAGAAGCAGCGGTCAACGGCTTGTCACCGGCTGACTGTGTCGGTCTCTACAGCGACTGGAGCAACGCCCGCCTCCACGTCTATGCGGGCACTTGCCATCTCCTTCTTGGCCAGGCCGACCAGGCTGTAGAGGTGCTCGAAAGTGCTGTGCGAACGCTCGAACACGACCCGGAGAACGTGAACGTCGCCCTCGCAGCAGCAGTGGACCTCGCGAGCGCCTACGCCGAGGCCGGCGAGCTGGAACGATCCTGTGCCCTGCTCGGTGACACCTACAATCGGCTGAGAGCCGGCGGAAACCATCGGGGCATCGCACGAGCTCAACGTGCCCGAGAGCGGCTGGTCCGATGGCGCGACGAGCCAATTGTCCTCGAACTTGAGGAGCAGATGGCCGCCTAGCAGGCAGTCGGCGACGCGCCCGAACTCACCAGCGAACTCACGGCGGCCACCACCATCGGTGGGTCGAGACTGTCGAGTACCAGGTCAGGTTCGTAGGACGCCAGCTCTTGACGCCCAATCCGGTGAGCGACGACAGCGACACGGAAGCCGGCGTGACGTGCGCAAGCGATATCGTTTGGCGCGTCCCCGATGACGAGCGCCCCAGCGGAATCGAGCGGGACACCGTAGACCGCGGAGTAGCGCTGAGCTACGACCGCCGGGAGTTGGAAGCGGTCTCGAGCGTCTGACCCGAACCCGCCGATGCGAAGATCAAGAAACTCATCCAAGCCCGCCACGTGCAGCTTCACGTCAGCGGCCGATCGCAGGTTGCCGGTCAGCACGGTCTGAATGAAACCGAGGTCCTGCAACTCCGCGATGCTCGCTGCGGCACCTGGATACGGCGGCTGGACCTCAGCCAACTCTTGCCGACCCTCCTGCATGACCTCGGCGATGGCCTGACGGAAGGCGGGTATGCCTGCCTCCGCAGCTGACGGGTCCACGCCCGAGGCTATCGCCGCGTCGACGGCGATCGACTCGTCCGTATACCCATGCACCTTCTTGTCAGGAAAGACAACCTCAGACTGCGCGATGCCGTACGCACGAGCGATCGCACGCGTCAACCAGCGTAAGTCCGCGGGGATGAGCGTCCCGTCAACGTCCCAGATGACTAAGCCGGCGCTGCTGTGGTTCATAGAAGCATCGTCGCACGCGCACGGGCAGCCAAACCTGTCGAGCATCGCCGGCTTCGCGGCCGGGCGAGGACGGACAGACACCGGACCGAGCTGGAGTCACTGCTGGCCATCTGGTTGTCAGTGGATTGTCGCATCCGACCGACCCCCGCCTCCTGCGCCCGCCGGCCGTGCTCAGCCAGGCCGCCGGTCTCGCCCTGCTGTGGGGTGTCGTCGACGGCCCTCACGGGCTGTCGCTCGTCGTCGAGGTGGTCGACGAGGACGCCACCGGCGCCCTGCAGGGCGACTGCACGTCCTGTGCGGATCTTCCGACCACCGGACCGACGGGGCCCGTTCATCAGCTTGCGCTTCGACGTCGGCGCGCGACGTTACGAGGGTGCGAGAAGCAACTGAACCATGAATCGAGCGGACGCCGAAGAATGCCGCAAGCCTGAACTGAGGCGAGCGCACCGATGACGCCGCCGCGGTGAAGGCGCGCCCTCGTGACACAGGCCATCGAGCCGTCACACAATTCATGGCGTGAGTGACGAAGTGCAGCCGCCGGTAGTCCTTCGGGTGCAGCAGCCCACCGACCCAGTCGGCGCGGTCACCGAGGACGACGCGGCACGGCGAACGGTGGTCTACCCGAAGATCCGGGTCGGCGCCGCACTGTTCGGCCACGCCGTGCAGGCAGAGGGCGGACGGTGGCAGGTATTCGCCGTTGTATCGGACACCCCGCAGGCCGCGCGGGACGACCTTGCGCACCACCTCATGGAGCAGCTCGACGAGAGCATTGACCCCCCGTTGGCTGCGGAGTTGACCACCGCGCTCGGCGTCCTAAACCGGAAGAAGGTAGACGAGCTGGTGATCAGCGATCGTGTGCACCGCATCGTGCGGGTGGACACGTTCGCGCGGTTCGGCCCGGACGGGCCTGAGCCGCCCCGGCCCACCGACCGCGACCCCCGCGACGCCGCGGACCACGACAGTTTCCTCGCCCCAGAGATCGTCATCGACCCGGACGCGGCGACCGGCCTGAGTGAGGCGATGCTGCGGGTCGAGCTGATGACCGCGCACCACCCCGGCGCCCAGGTGCCCGCCGATGTATACGCCGACAGCGTCGCCGCCGTCGCCTCCCATCCGGTCGGGGTCATCCTGCCGACCCGCTACGCCGCCGCCGAATCCGTCGGCGGGTCGTGGCGGCCCTACAGCCGAGCGGTGGCCACACCGCAACTGGCCCGCGACGAGATCGCCTTCGGTCTGCGCCACATCGAACCGCGCCTGCTGAGGCTGACCGACGACCAGGCAGCCGCGTACCAACAGGCCGCCGACACCCTCGATACCAACCCCGTCGACAACGTCACGGCGCTCGGGCGTCAATTCCGGGTCACCCGCATCGAGACCCTGCTACGCATGGGCTCCAGCGGCCCCGAAATGCCCCGCCCATCGGACCCCGACCCAGACCAGCCACCGGGGGCGCGGCCCGCGAGAGCTAAGACGAGCAATGGCAACACCATCGGGTCCTGAACACCACCCAACCGGCCGCCACCCCTAGCCCAGGCTGCCGAACGCCTCACGAAGACTGTTCGGCGGACGCCGCGCAGCGGGTGATCTTCACCGGGCTCTTCAGTTGTGCACTATTAGCGCGTGAGGAGCGGTACATGCGGGTGATCTGGATCAACGGTGCGTTCGGCGCGGGGAAGACGACTCTGTCGGAGAAGTTGACTGCGGAGGATCCTCGGCTGTTGATGTTCGACGCGGAGTTGCCGGGGTTCATGGTCCGCGAGATAGTTCCGCTGCCCGCGAGTGGCGATTTCCAGGATCTGCGGGTGTGGCGTCGTAGCGTGGCGGACACGGCGATAGCACTACTGGAGGAGTACGGCCGCATTCTCGTGGTGCCGATGACGGTGGTGGTGCCGTCGTATCTTGAGGAAATTTTCGGTCGACTGCGCGCCCACAGCGTGCGCGTCGACCATTTCTTCATCGACGTGCCCTTCCGCGTCCTACAGGCTCGAATTGAGGCGCAGTCGGTCTGGCCGGATGACCCGGCTCGTGATGCGCAGGTGCGTACGTGGCGGCTGGAGCAGGTGGCCCGCTGCGCTGCCGCTGTCGGCTTGTTGCCGGCTGACACGATGGTGCTAGATGGTGAGCTGCCGGTGGCGGAGTTGGCATCGCAGGTGTTGGCGCGGTTGGCTGAACCGTGATCAGGGGCGCGGCCCAGAGACCACGATCGCCTGGGCTGCGGCGTTGTTGGCAGCGAGCCAGCCGGCAGGGTTGCCGCAGTCGTGGTACTCGCCGGTGACGGGGTGGATCAGTACGTCGCTGTCGCGGGCGAAGGCGATGACGGCGTCGGTGGCCTGGTACTCGCCGTTCGGCGCCGGGGTCAGCTTCTGGAAGTAGGCCACGGCGTCGGCGGGTAGCAGTGTGCGGCTGATGTTGATGTACGCGGTTGGCTCGCCGTAGGTAGTCGGCTTCTCAAGCAGCTGATCGAGCAGCTGGTGCCCCTCAGATGCTCGCGGATGGAGGATGCCGTAGCGGTGGGCCTCGGCGCCGGGCACCGTGGCGGCGGCGAGCGCGGCCGGTACTCCGGCGGCGGCCCGGGCGGCGGCGAGGTCGGCCAGGTCCGATCCGCCATCGTTGCGGAGCAGGAGGTCGTCGCCGGCGACGAGGAGGAAGTCGTCGCCGGCGATGAAGTCAGCGGCAATGATGGCGGGCAGTGCGGTGCCGTATCGGTCGTCGCGTGGTTGTTCGATGAATGTGAAGTCGGCTTGGCTGTGCAGGTCGGCGAGGGGCGTGTACTTGTCCTGCCAGCCGCGCGCGGTGAAATAGTCCTTCAGGTCCCGGTCTTCGGTGAAGTAATGACGCACCTGGCGGCCGATCTCGCCAGGTGCGGTGACGATCGCGATCTCGTGGGCGCCTGCGGCGACGCAGTCAGCGACTGCGTAAGCGACGACTGGTTGGTTGAGGATCGGCAGCATGCATTTGTTGATGGTTTTGCCGATGGGGAAGAAGCGGCTACCCATGCCGGCGACGGCGATGACGGCCCTCACGTGCTTACCTTTCGGTTGGGTTGCACCGGCCGTCATGGGTGTGGCGACAGTGAGCCGGGCGGATCTGTGCAGTTTACGCATCGCACTGGTCCGATTCGGGGCACATGGGAAGGCGCACGGGTGCAGGCCGCCGGCGTGTCGACGCCGGCGGCCCGCGATGATTCGTCAGCGTGAGGTGGGTGCCGTGAGCATGGTGGTGGTCGTGGGTTCGGCGGCGGCCGCGGCCAGGGATCCGGCCTGACGGATGCGGTCCCACGTCGGGGTCCGCCGTGTGTCGGGGTCGAGGCCGTGGCGCAGGGCCTGCCGGTGGACGCCGTTGAGCATGGTGTCGTAGTCGTGCGGGGTGCTCCGGTGACCTTCGACGTACTGGTGGAGGGCGGCGACGCCGACCTCGGCCACGGTGTGTCCGCAACGGGCGATGGCGGCGAGCAGGTCGGTGTCGAACGCGAGGCTGTGATCGGCGGTGAGGGGCAGTGCGGTGCGCAGGGCGGTGGCCGGGAAGGCTTTGAAGCCGGCCTGCGGGTCGGTGGCGTCGAGGTGCAGGAGGTCCCGGACGGCTCGTTGGTAAAGCCAGGTGGTGGGCGTCGGGCCCGTTGGCGGGTAGTAGCCGTGGGAGTCGGGGCGGCGGCGGGATCCGATGACGGCGCCGACGCCGGGTTGGTCGAGGGCGGCGACGTGGAGACCGAGTTGGTCCAGTGGGTAGGTGAGGTCGAGGTCGGTGTAGGCGAGGATGGTGCGGCCGGCGCCGGCGAGTTCGGTGAGGCCCCAGAGCACGATGCCACCTTTGGCGCTGGTGTCGTCGGGGCGTTGGGCGACAGACACGCGGATCTGCGGGTGGTCGACGTCGATCGCGCGGGCGGCGCGGGCCGAGGCGCCGTCGGTGCTCTCGTCGACCAGGAGGAGATCGGCGTGGGCGTCAGGACAGGCTTGCAGGAGCCAGCCCAGTTGGGCGACCTTGACGGTGAGCGCGTTGTCACTGTCCTCGGGGGTGAGGTGATGCGTCTCGGCGCGCATCGGCACGACGATGCCGAGGTCGGCGGGGACCGGCCGGGTCAGGAGGGTGGCTTTGGACCGGGCGGCCTTGATGGCGGCGATCAGGCCGTGCAGGTGCAAATCGGCGGGGATGTGGTCGTGGCGGGTCTTGGCGAGGCCGTGCACGAAGGCGATGAGGAGTTGGTCGTTGTAGTGCGGGAGCGGGCTGTGTGTCTGGTGGCCGGTGAGGTGGTCGGCGACCAGGTGCAGCAGCGCGCGGCCGGTGAGGTCGGCGGCCCAGCACGCTTCGGGGGTGGGCGGGGTGTCGGCTGATCCCCAGGTGCTGCGGACGTGGTCGGCGAGCAGGTCGTAGCCGGCCACGAGGCCGCGTTGGGTGTCGTCCCACCGTGCGCCCTCGTCCGTGAACTCGGCTGCCTGCCACGCCTGCCCCCAGCCGCCCGGCTGGACTTCGGCGGCGCGTGCGGCGGCGGCGACGTGCTGCCAACGGCGACGGACGGCAGGCCAGGCGCAGGATTGGTCCTCCCCCGCAGCGAGGATGTCGGCGGCGTTCTCGGCCAGGGCGAGGGCCTGGCTGGCTTGGACGGGGGTGTCGGCGGCGGCCGTGAGAGCGGAGTACCACAGCTCGGCGGCCAGCGTCAGTCCCCCGGTGTGGTCGGCGAGGCCACGGATCGTCTGTTCGCGCCGTGCGAGGAGCGCGGCGCGCACCTGCCGATGGCGGGCGCGGTCGAGAGCGGTAGCACCCGCCAGGTCGATGGAAGCCGTCGGGACGCGGCCTGCGCGGGCGTCGAGCAATGCGAGCAGCCCGGTCTGGGCTGGACCGGCCGGGGTGCCCCCGTCCAGGATCGGAGCCAGTAGCTGTCCCAGGACCACCGGGTCCGCTGCGGCGGCGGATGCGCGGAATCGTTCACTGTCGAGGTATGCATCGTCGACCAATGCGGGCTGGTGGACGAGGGTCGCTATCGTGCGGGCGAATCGGTGACACGCGCCGGGTGAGGTTCCTTCGGGGAAGAGTCTGCCCCGCAGGGCACCGATCGCCTGCTTAGCGTCGGGCCGGTGCGCCACGAGTAGCGCGAGTGAGGTGAGGGGCAGGTCCGTTCGCTCGTCGAGCGCGCGGGCGATCCGGTCGGCGGCCCGCACGGCGGTGATCGACAGCAACGCCCGCACGGTGGCCGGTTCCGGGTCAGCGGCCGTTGCAAGGAGCACGGCGAGGTCGACGTCGTCGTCGTGGCGGTGGTCGAGCAGCGGCGACTGGGCCAGGGGCAGGAAGACCCGGGTAGGCGTGGGGCGTGCTGGGGCGGTCATCGGGTGATCCTTCCGGCGACGAGTTCGGCGGCCTGCCGGGCGGTGTGCACCGGGAAGAGCAGGTTCTGGCGCAGGAACGTTCGTTCGAACTGGCTCAGCTCGGCGTGCACGACGGTGGTGCTCTTGGTGATGTCCACCCGGGCGTCGGGCCTGCCGATGCGGGCCAGGAGGTGCCGGACCGTTTCCTCGTCCGGCGGCTGCGCTGCCGCGCACACCTCATGCTGGGCGGCAGGGCAGCGCAGGCGGCAGTTCGTGGTGGGCTTGTCGTAGTGGCCGTTGTAGTCGGGGATGTGGCTGCCGCGTTCCACCGCTCGACCGCACGAGGACCGTTTCAGGACCGCGGGGCGCCAGTCTGGGGCCACGTCGGCGTATACCTCGTCGAACGCTGCCATGATCCGCGCCTCGGTGCCGGCGGCGAGCAGCTTCTTGCCTGGGGTGAAGGAGCCTGCTGGCAGGGGCAGCCCGTAGGACATGAAGGACTGGACGTGGTCGTCGGCGAACTTCAGCCCGCCGAGGACCACGGTGCGCGCATCGGCGTCCTTGAAAGTCTGCCAGACGTGACGCAGGTGGGCATCGGTGGTGTTGAGCCCTTCGGCGATCGGCCGGTAGTACGCCAGGACGTTGATCTTCTCGGAGTGCAGGATTCGGCGCAGGAACCGCAGGCGGCGCTCGCGGTTGGGCGGCTCGATCGACTCGGGCATGGCGGCGTAGCAGACGTTGACGTCGAGGTCGACGTGGACGAGGGATTCCAAGCAGTCGATCTGCTCATCGGAGAGGGTGTACTTCGTGATGCACGAGACGCGGTTCGTCAGACCGAGCTGGTCGAGCAGCTGCAACGCGCGCCAGGTTCGCGGCCACAGCTTCGGCAGGAACGCCTCGGAGGTGGACATGTGCAGGCCGATGGGCGTGTGGTGCGGGGTGAACCACGGGTGCGACAACAGCCGCGCGACGACATCCTCCGGTTCGAGGAACCCGGTCGGCTCCCAGGAGCCGAGGTAGCCGTCGACGGTGTCGCCTTCGCGCCGGTAGCAGTAGGCGCACATCAGGGGGCAGCCGATGCCGAAGTCGGCGGACATGCCGCCCTTCATCTGCGAGATCATGTAGCTGGTGTTCAACCCGTCGGGACCGGCGGTGGCCTGGCTCGCGGCGATCTGCTCGACCGTTGCTTTCGGCGCGAATCCGGCCGGGAGCACCGACTTGAGCGCGTGCGGAGCGTCCGGCGTACCGACGACGCCGGGCCACGCGAAGGCGCAGCGCAGCGCGAATCCCAGGGTGTCGCCCTGGTCCGCGTCGAGGTGGTGGATGCGCGTGAGCGCAGCGATCGTGCGGGCGGGTAGTTCCTGCAGCGGGATGCGGCGGCCGGTGGGCTCGTGCAGCAGCCGGCCCGCAACGACGTCAGCCAGGGCACGCTCCAACGGCCCAGCGGCGAGTTCGCGCGCCGCGTCAACGACCGGGTAGGGGCCGGATAGGTCGAGGACGGCTTGCAGGCGGCGGGCGACCTCGGATCGGGCCGCACCGCGGTAGAGGGCCGGTTGGTCGGCGGCCGGTGGGCCGCCGAGGGTCGGTGTGCTGGTCGGACTGCTCACATTTGCTCCTTCTGTGATCCGGTGCTGGCTTCCAGGGGTTCGGGTTGGATCCATCCGTGGGGAGCACGGACGTTCACGCGGCGACCGGCCTCAACAAGCGCGGCGAGATCGTCGGCTTCGAGGGCGATGCCGTCCTGGCGAGCCCGGTCGCGCTGGGACCAGGCGCGATCCCCGGGCATCCGGGCGCCCTGCTCGCGCACCGCGTGAGCGACAGCGGCTACGCCGGTGGCCAGCGACTCGGCGACGACGAGACGTCGAGGGTCGACCGCTACGACCAGCAGCCCGCGGCCGT
This sequence comes from Micromonospora sp. DT228, assembly GCF_049841595.1. Classification (NCBI taxonomy): domain Bacteria; kingdom Bacillati; phylum Actinomycetota; class Actinomycetes; order Micromonosporales; family Micromonosporaceae; genus Micromonospora; species Micromonospora sp. DT228. Next base: position 12,560 of record NZ_JBNCKO010000035.1, on the reverse strand, counting down.
CGTCTCCTGCCGGCAAGGGGGTGCTACCGGTCAGAGCGCCGACCAGCAGTTCCAGGACGATCGCCAGGGCTTGGCCGCGCTCGCCCACGGGCAATAGCGCCACGGCGAGGTGCGGATCGTGGACCCGATGCCCGCTCGCGTCGAGAGCGGACCCGTTGGGTAACGCCTGTCCCGAGCGGGCCAGGTGGTGCAGGCGGCCCCACGACATCGCGGCAGCGGCCAGGTCCACCAGCACCGGGCGCTGCCGGTTTGGACCTGGAATGGCGACCGCCAGTGCGCTGCTGCCCAGGACCGGCGTGCTAGTGCCTCCGTGCAGGGCCACGCTGCGCGCGGACGCCTGCGCGGCGGCCACGCCCACCAGGCCGCGCCGGGCCAGCTGCGCGGCGGGAATGCCGAGCGCGCCGACATGACCGGCCCGACGAACGGTCACAGCGGCGATGCCACAGCGCCGGGCACGGAGCATCGCTGCGGCGACCGCCAAGCGGGCGGCTACCGGTCCCGGAGCCAGGTCGGCGTCCACGACCAGGACCGCTTCCTCGTCCTGCACGATCCGAACCAGGGGACGCGGGTTCAGGCGCCCGGTGCGCAGCTTGTCCAGGTAGCCGGGGGCCAATCGGCTGCCGTGGCCGGCGATGCCGCGAAGGTCGGCCTCCACGTGGGTATCGGCCATCACTCGCGCCCCGGCTCGGGTCATCCCCGCTGAGTGATAGAGACGCTGCAAGAACGTGGTCAACTGGCCAGCCGAAACCCGAGTCACCACGACGCACCGGCGACGGGTACGACACCGTGGGCGCGGCCGTCGCCGAGCAGGATTCGGGCCACCGCCGCGACAGAAGCCCGGTGTGGACTGAACGCGGCCACCAACACCGGCGCGGGCGAACCAGCCAGGTCGTCCACGTCACCGAACGCGACGTGGACCACCGTCCGGCCGCACTCGACCAGCCGGGTGGCTTCCTGGGCAGCTCTGCTCGGACCCGCGGTTGTGGTGCGGGTGTCATAGCCGTACACGATCACCGGGCCGGCTGTTGGCACTGGAGCGCCGACCGGCACCTGCACCACGCCGTGGTGCGCGGCGAGCAGCGCGGGCAGATAGTCCGGCGTGTAGCGGGCACTGTCGGCGCGCCGCTGCCCTTCGTCAGGCACCCGCACCAAGGCCAGCACCTTGCCGGACGGCACGTCCAGCGGAAGGGGCCGGTCTCCACGCACCACCGCCACCGAACGGTCGGCGATCTGTTCCGTCGCACGCCAGGCCGCCGCGTTCGCGGACCGCCAGTCCGGCCGGACCGAGCCGGGCGTCAGGCCGTATCGCCGATGCAGCTCCTGCACACGCTCCACGGCCTCGCCGATCCGCCGGCGACCGATCACGCCCTGCTCGACCGCCGCCGTCAGCGCCTGCACCACCTGCGCGCGGCGCCGACCTGCTGCCGACGAGCTGCGCCCCCGGGAAACCTCCGAGTCCAGCATCACGATGTCCACCCCGGCCTCCACCGCGGCGACCGCCGCCCCGGCCAGGCCACCCAGCGGCTCGTGCACCGCCCGAATCGACAAGTTCTCGCTCACCACCACACCGCCGAAGCCCAGCTCGTCACGCAACAGGCCAAGCACGCGCGGCGATGCCAACGCCGGCTTGTTGTCCACCGCGAGCACGGTGTGACTGCCGACCATCACGCACGCCACCTGCGCGTCAATCGCCGCCCGGAACGGCAGCAACGCACCCTGGTCGAGTCGGTCGACCACCGGCGCGACGTGGTGCGGGTCCCCACCAACCCCGCCCAGCCCAGGAAAGTGCTTGGCGGTCGCCGCGACGCCAGCCGCCTGTACTCCGCGCACGAAAGCTGCCGCCAACAGCCCAACCCGTTCAGGATCGGAGCCGAAGGAGCGAGCGCCAACGGCAGCAGCTGCAGGCCACCCCGTGATGTCGCACACCGGCGCCAAATTCCAGGTCAACCCCACCGACCGGAGCTGCTCACCGATCGCCGTCCCTGCCAGCTCGGCCAGGTCCTCGTCCCCCGCTGCCCCAAGCGCCAGATTCCCTGGCAACTGGGCCACGCCTGGCCAGTCCAGCGCGTTCAGCCGGCCGCCCTCCTGATTCACGCTCAGCAACAGCGGCAGCGGACCGGCTGAGTTCTCGCTCGCCGTCCGGATGACCTGGCTCAACCGCGCCGGGCCTGCGACGACGGCTTTACTAATCCGGCCCGGCTCACTACCGGCCTGCTCGTGCGGTGACTGAACGCAACCGACGGGCCCAAGCGATATCCGGCCGGGACGCACCAGCAGATCAATGTCAGCGGTAAGGGCGGGATCGACTCCTACCGGCTGGCCGGGAAGCGGACGTGGCATGGCAGCTCTCCCTTGCGACCGCAGGTCGACTGATGGGCATCAACTGCAGGACGTCTGGAGTGACAACCGAGGCCCTGACCCTGCCCACACATCGACCTTTGTCGGTTCCGAGCGCCTGGGGGAGGCGTCGACGGAGTGCCATCGGTGCCGCTCGCTCGGAACCTGGTGCGGATGGTGCGCTTCGGTCCCCGCCACTGACCGTGGCCGCTACTGTCAGGCCCGCGGCTGCACTACCGGCACCCGGAAGGGGGATCCCACCGTGGAAGCCGAACCCACGACATCCCGCGCCAACCAACGGCTGGCCGGTCTGCTTCGAGAGGCGCAATGGGGGCCCGAGGCCCTCGCCCGACGAATCAACTCCGCTCTGGTGGCACGAGGCAGCACCCGCAGAGTTCACCCCAAAACCCCCTACAAATGGGTCTCAGATGGCGCGGTGCCGCACGGTGACATACCCGATCTCGTCGTCGAGGTGCTTTCCGCCAAGCTCAGAATTGACCTGATGTTCGAGGACGTCTGGGGGGTAAATGCCCCGCGTTCGCATCCAGCGTTGCCGGCGAATCACGCGATGGACCTACCCTGGGACAGCAACGGACTGCTCAGCCTCGTAGGAGGACCCGTGCCGACCCGTCGCACCTTCATCGGTGTCACCGGCGCCGCGCTCACCGCCCCCGCGTGGGCCGCGCTTCACCAGCCACATCCAGACCTGATCGCGGCTGCCGGAGACGGCGGACCGGTCACCCCACCGTTGCTGGACATGATCGACACCGTCGTCGCCCATGCACAGCAGCTCGACGATCAGCAGGGCGGCGCCGCCCGCGGCTTCGTCAGTGACCAGTTCGCCGCCGTGGCCCGGCTCCTGCGCCGAGCTTCCTACAATGCGGAGGCCGGCCGGCGCCTAGCTGCCGCACTAGCGCAGCTCGCCCAGACCGCCGGGTTCATGGCGTTCGATGCCAACGAGGACGGCCTCGCCCAACGGTGGTACCTCACCGCTCTACGCGCCGGGCACGCCTCGTGCGATCCCGGCCTAGCCGCCAGCATCCTGGCCCTCATGTCCAACCAAGCCGCCGACCGCGGACACGCCCTCGACGCCCTGCAACTCGCCTCTGCAGCCCAAGAATCGGCGGCAAAGACCCCGCCCGCTGTCCGCTCGCTGGTAGCCGCCCGCAGCAGCCTCGCCCACGCCGTCGCCGGCGACCTCACCAGCTTCTTCCACATGCGCGAGAACACCCTCACGCTCCTCGACACCGCCCCCGACGCCCCACTACCCCGATGGGCGTCGTACATCGACCGGGTCGAATTGGACGCGATCACCGGCCGCGGCCTCGTCGTACTGGCCGAGCAGGTGCCAATTCAACGGCCAGCACTCCTTCGCCAAGCTGAACGGCTGCTCCACGCCCGCGCGCACACCAGTCCAACCGACTCCCCACAACGCTCCGCACTACGCCACGGCGCCTGGCTCAGCCTCGCGCACAACGCCGCCGGCGACCTCGACCTCGCGGTCAGCACAGCCCGCCTCGCCCTTGGCCGCCTACCCGCCGTCAGCTCCGTGCGCAGCGTCGCACTGCTACACCGACTTCACGACGAACTCGCCCCCGCCGCACCGCGCTCACCAGTGGTCCGCGACATCCTCCGCGAACTTCGTGAGTTGCCGCGAATATCACACGCTCGGTAATCGCTTCGAAAGGCCGTGCATCTCAGATGTCGCCGAACGTGGTCAAGGCCGGGGAGTGTTGGAGTTGGTGTCGCGATGTGCCGACATTGTCGGTGCCTGGCGCTGCGGGCGTGTCGGCTGCCTGAAGTTCTACGGTGCCCGCATGCCCTCCGACGCCCAGGAATTCACCGCTGGTCCGCCGCGTCAGCGAATGCCTCCAGGCGCGTGTCGACGGGTCGACTCGCTAGGCGCACCGGTCTGCTGATCTCGAACTGCCGCATTCCAGCATCGCGCCGATACTCGTCGCGGTCGGCCGGCTGCTCACCTGATGTTCGTTCGAGGAAGGAGATTTCCTCGTGGCACCTGAAAGCAGGACGACCGAGACGTTGACGGCGGAGGACGCTCGCCTGCAGCTGGTTGACCAGCTACGCACCCAGGGTTGGATTACCCGACCGGAGGTGGCGGCGGCGTTTACCGCAGTGCCGCGGCACCTGTTCGCTCCGGCCGGCACCAGCATCGAGAGCGCGTACGCGAATGATGTTGTCGTCACCCGACGCGACTCGGACGGAAAGGCGACCAGTTCGATCTCCGCGCCGTGGTTTTCCCTGTCAACTCCGGTCGTGTTGCGGAGTCTCTGGCGCAGGGAGTTGGTCACGCTGTCTCAACGTCACTCTTCGTCACGGGGAGGCTGCTGCCTCGTGCCTCTCACACTTACTGCGAGGCGAACCCTGCGCTCCGCCAAGAGGCCGCACGCGAAGCCGGCCAGCAACGAGCTCACCCAAATTTCGCTTTCCGAAGAGGCGCTACATTGGCGGCGCCCATCACACGGTGCTGTCGCCCCATACGCCGATGGGCACGGTGTCCGGACCTGTAGGGAATGATCGGCGGGTGGATACCAAACCCCCGGCGCACAGCAGATCCCGTGAGATTGCGCAGACCGTCACGGAGGCCGGCCTCAACCTGATCCCAGTAGCTGGCGGGTCGGTGGCCGTGATCTTGATGGCGGCGTTGAACTACAGCGTTAACCAGCGGCGTGAGCAATGGTTCACCGACGTCGCCGAAGGACTCGCGGAGCTGCGAGAGAAGGTCGACGCCTTCGACCCGCAGGGGCTCGCGGAGGATGAAGGTTTCCTGGACTCCGTCGTCACGGCTACCCAGATCGCGGAGCGTAACTCCCAGCAGGTCAAACGCGATGCGCTGCGTAACGCACTGCTCAACGCGGCTCTTCCGTCCGCGCCCGGCCACGATGATCAGCAGCAGCTATTCCGGCTTATCGATGAGCTGATGCCCACCCACATCAGGCTGCTCGGCCTGCTCGGTGACCCGGCCGGCTGGTTTGATCGGACCGGCCTTGATCGCCCGCAATTCGCTCTCAGTTCGAATCGTACGACCTTGATCAAAGCCGGTATGCCGGACCTCGCTACGCGAGGCGACGAAGTGATCAGACGCTACTACCGGGTGCTGGAGGCGGCCGGGCTGGTGCAAGCGCCGCTCGGCGGCATGATGTCTGCCGACGGCGCTTGGAGTCCCGCCGCCTCCGACCTCGGCCACGAACTGCTCGCGTTCATTCACGATCCGCGCTGAGAGGGAGGTGCAGTGAACCGGGGCTGTCATCCGGCCGTCGCAGCGGGGCCTGCTGCTCGTTTAGCGTCCTGATCTGTCTGCAGGTCCGCTGTAGACCGGCGATGTGGCTAGCGGTGCGCGCAGCTCAGCGCGGGCCCCGGCCGTCGCCGGGGCCTGTAGATGCGCTGAGGCTAGGCAAAGTCTTCGGCTGGCTCCGGCCGACAGTAATCGGTCGTACCGCCGGCAGCTGTGGCAGTCGGGTCGAGGTTTACCGGTTGGCACCCTCGTACACACGGACCGTCCCACCACTGGCTGCGACTGCATCACCGAGACCACCGCAGACCGCGGTGAGCAGCTCAGGGACGCCGGCGACCAGATCGTCGGCCGCTACCTCGACGAGCACCTGCCACCCGACGACCCGTACTACCTCGGCAAGGCCCTGAAACCCGCCGAGCCGGAACCATCCTGGACGCCGAGCTGAGGTTCTTCAGGGCGGGCGCTGGCCCGCAACCTCCCACGCCCAGGCTAAGAACTCCTGGCGAAAGCATGGCGGGCCTCCCGTGGACGTGAGGTTCGTTCTGTCTGAGAGGGTGTTCCGAAAGGTTAGGTCCGCTTCTGGTCAGGGTGAATATGCCGGGTCCTGTCTCGGCGGCGATCGTCAGCTGATCCGGCTTAGCAGTGAACGGTTCTGGAGTATCGCCTTCCCGCCGGCTGCGAGGGTGATCGCGGTGGCGGCGAGGACCACCGCAAACAGCGTTTTGCGGTGGTCCAGCCGGTCGAGGAACGCCTTGTTTCTGCCGTCGGCTTCGGTCAGCCGTTCAGCGGCCAGGAAACGCTGGTCGATCAGACGGTCTCGCTGGTCCGGATCGAGACCGTCTCTCTGCAGCTGCGCTTCGATCGCCGCACCTACCGCCTGCCACTCGCGCATCACCTGGTCCTGGCTTCTGTCGTTCGACGCCAGCGTCGCCTGGTGCATTTCACCGAGCGCGGTCGTCGTGGCGGTCACCAGACGCGCGGCTTCGGGAAACTTCTCCAGGAACATTCGGGCCGTGTCCTCGTCCATGGTCGACACCGGATCCATGTGCACCTCGCCCGTCACGTAGGGATCTCCGCGGCAGGCAGTCTATCCGGGGCGTGCTCCTCCCACCGTTCCACAAAACTGCCCGTCGACCGTGGTGCCGGCGATCGTGCCCCAGCCGTTGAGGACACCTGCACCTGCTGAGCCAATTGAGGCAGGTCGACGCCCCGTAGACGAAAGCGGATTCAATTACAGCGGGTCGAACCCCTGCGGTTGCACGCGTACCCATCCCTGGAGGTCGCAGGACCGGCTGCCGCGCTGGCTGTCGTCGCGATCCTGCCGGCCATCGCCGCGATGGCGGCTCGACCTGCTGTTCCGTGTGAAGATTCGAGGACGCTTGGTCGTCAGACCTGAAGGGCTGCTTGTTCAATCCGGTCCGAGCCAGCCGTCAACACGAGTTGCAACAGTTCGGTCGACATGCCCGCCTGGTGCGCGACGGATGCTGCGCTGTACTGCTGGTCGGCAAGTAGTTGCGCTGCCCTGCCCAGCAGCGCTGGCTGTTCGCGAGGCCCTAGGTCGCCGGGCTCCGGGTAGCCGCAGTCGGTGAGCGTGGTCATGGCTCGACGGTAGGTGTGGTCGCGGTAGATGCCCATCTCGTGTCCGCGGTATACGAGAGCTTTCAACGAGATACCCCAACGGCTCTTCAACTCCTGGAGGCGCTCGAAGTCGAGGCGGCCGGGCAGCTCGTCGCGTAGCCGGCTGCTCGGGACGAGGAATTCCGAGCCGAAGGCGGTGGCTTGTCGCTCCAGGATCTGGCTTCCGGGTTCGGCGTCGTGGTGCAGCAGTAGGTGCGCGAGCTCGTGCGCGGCATCCATCCGGGAACGAGCTTTGTCGTTCTTGCGAGGGCTGGTGAACACGAACGGCCGCACCCCGTACCAGTGGGAGAAGGCGTCGACTTTGTCGGATACGTCGGGGAGCGTCAGTACGACGACACCTCGGGATTCGAGCAGGCGGACCATGTGCGGCACCGGCTCGTCAGCCAAGCCGAAGGCGCAGCGAGCATCGAGTGCAGCCGCTTGGAGGTCGCCGCTGTCGCCTTCTTCGGGAAGATCGACTGAAGGTAGCCGGAGTTCGGGCAAATCGAGGTGTCGCTCCAGGACATCGACGACCCGCCAGGCGATCTCGCCGAAAGCAAGCGCTTGGTCCCGTTCGGCCTGGCTGGTGACACGCAGACTCCGGAAGTGGGGCTGGCCTGCCATGACTGGGGCGGCGAACCCGGCGGCGAAGAACGGGACCGGCATGGCCAGGGCCAAGGCAAGGCGGGACAGTACCGCCGGTGACGGCCGAGACTGCCCCAGCTCGTACTGGCTCACGGCTGCCGCGGAGACACCCACCTGGTATGCCAGATCCTTCTTGCGCATCCGCCGCCACCGGCGGGCGAGTGTCAAGGCGTGAGGCCGGAATGCTGCCGCTGCCAGCGCCGGCGCGTCGTCCCGGCTGCCGGCGGCCCTCACGCGAGTGCGGACAGGCGCCTGTCCGCGCCGTTACGCGGGCGAACCTGTAGGTCTAGCTCTGGGATCGGGACCTCGCCGCGAAGCCGGACGAGGCTACCGGCCGGGCCGTCGTCCGCCACAGTGGTTGTCCTGGCGGGCTGTCCGATCCACAACTGGACCTCGAACCAGGGCGAGCCGCCGTGACGGTTGTCGCGCGGCAGGCCGATGTAGGCCAGCGCCTCACCTGTGCCGATGTCACCGGCATGGGCCACCCGAAGGTGCCGCCGACGTGGTAGCACGCCTGCGAAAGCATCGGCGAACTGCTCGTCGTCATCGAGAGCAAGTTGGCCGTGCCGACTGTTCTCGACAGCGCCACCGAGCCGGGCCTCACTGCCCTCCCAGCGGATCGACTCGACGTTGGCTCCGGTGCCACCCTGTAGGGAGTAGAGGCGCAGGATGTAACCCGCGCACAGGATCTCGAGCGAATTGTCCTCGATCCGCGTGCTGACGCCGGGGAGTCCGGCGAACTGCGCCACGCCCAGGTTCGTCAGGTTGCGCCAGACTGTGGTCCCGAAGCTCATCGCGTCGTCCCCGAGCTCGGGCTCGTGCCGATCCGCTGCCCGCCGGTACACCTGCCGAACGAGGTCTGCGAGAGGGGCGAGGACGCCACTCGCGTCGAGGGTCGCGATGGCAGGGGGCAGATAATCCACGCCCGAGAACATAGCAGGACCCCATTTGGTGTCGCCGAACTAAAGTAGCGTCGTTGACAAGCCGCCGCCGCAGCCCAATCGCTCAGCCCACCGGTAGGCAATCGAGTCCGCGTCTTGTCGGCGGTGGCCGTTAGCCTCTCCCAGTGACCCAGCTACTGACTACCGTGACCGGCGACGCCGGCATCCACGGCGTGGGGCTGCTGGTCAACACCAGGCTTGGCTGGCACTTTCGCCCCCAGCCCGTCGCCGACGTCGGGATCGACGCGCAGGTGGAGTCGGTTGTTGACGGTGTCAGCACGGGTTGCCTACTCGGACTTCAGATCAAGTCCGGACAATCGATGTTCTCCGAACCGGCGCCTGACGGTAGCGGCTGGGTCTACCGCGAACGCTCCCAAACCCACCGCCGCTACTGGCTGCGCTACCCACTGCCTGTGCTGCTTGTGCTCTACCAGCCAGACACTCACACCGCATACTGGCAGGTCGTCACCGACGAGACTGCCGTTGCCACTGGCGCAGGCTTCAAGGTACGCGTGCCGTCGACCCAACAGTTGGACGCCGGTTCCGCCGAGAGGCTGGCAGAGCTCGCGCGCCGTAAGCCAGACGACGCCTTCGGGGAACGGCTGCAGAATCTCCCTTCCGGATGCGCCGACAGGCTGGTCGCGCTGCGGCAGACGGCACCCGACCTGGCTCAGCAACTTGCCGAGGAATTGGTCAACGGGCGTAGGAACCCGAGAGCCACGGTCGAGAAGATCATCGCCGAAGGGGGCGAACGGCCGTGGCTAGCGTGGTCCGTGCTGGCCGACTACGCCAACGAGCACAACCAGGCATTGTTAGCCGCTGACTGCTTCCGCCAGACGGCGGAATCCTGCCCCGACGACGACCTGGCGGGGCGGTTCTTTGCCTTCGCGGGTCTACTCCTCGCCGACCTCGACCGCGAACGAGCCCACGCACTGTTGACGCGGGCGTCGTCCACCGGCGCAAGAGGTCTGGCGGGCATCGGTATCGCCACCCTCGAGCACGGCGAGCGGAAGGGGCCCATTTCGTTGCCGCCGTTGCCGCAAGGAGATCAGGGGAGAGTAGAACCCACCATCCTCCGTTTCATGGCCGAGCAGCGGACCGTCGCCGGCGACTTCGACGGCGCGGTCGAGTTGCACGAGAAGGCACTGGCTCTTTCGCCCGACGCTCCGGCGCAACAGATTGCTCTTGCCGAGGCACTGCTGCGCCGGCCGCGACCCAAAGATGGTGGCTCCCAGCTCGAGGACTATCACCAGGCCGCGGCTCTGGCGGCGTCTGCGCGATCCGCGCGTCGCCGTTGGGGATCGGACAGCACTCGGCCTGCTGAGATCCTGCTTCAGGCTCGGGCCATGGCGGGCGACGAACGTTCGGCGGTCCGCGTCGCCCTCCAAGGACCAGAGGGTGAGGCCACTGACGCCGAGGCAAGATCCCCGAATCTCGCCTTCTACGCCGCTCGGCTCTGCTACGAGTTGGGCGAGCTGGATCGTGGCGACCGCCTGGCGAAGGTGGTCGAGGCTAGCGGACGACGAGAGCTGACCACACACTGCGCGGCCGTTCGCGCCCAGGCATGTAACGCGGGCAAAGACGTACAAGCTCAGCGATGGCAGGAGGCTGTCGACGCCGCGTGAAAACTGACCCCGTGGTTCCGGTTGAATTTTGACCCCCTCCGGAAGCATCGGGAGGTGCTGAGCGTGGAGGACTGGGCAGAGATCCGTCGGTTGCATCGGGCGGAGGGGATGGCGATCAAGGCCATCTGTCGCCGGTTGGAGGTCTCGCGGAACACGGTGCGTAAGGCCTTGGCCAGTCATGAGCCGCCTCGTTATCAGCGGGCGGTGAAGGGCTCGATCGTGGATGCGGTGGAGCCGCGGATCCGGGTGTTGTTGGCGGAGTTCCCGGACATGCCGACGACGGTGATCATGGAACGGGTCGGGTGGACCCGGGGTAAGACGGTGTTCGCCGATCGGGTGCAGCAGCTGCGGCCGTTGTTCCGCCGCCCGGACCCGAGCCAGCGCACGGAGTATCTGCCGGGCGAGTTGGCGCAGTGTGATCTGTGGTTCCCGCCGGCGGACGTGCCGTTGGGCTTCGGTCAGGTCGGTAAGCCGCCGGTGTTGGTGATGGTGTCAGGGTATTCGCGGTGGTTGTCGGCGGTGATGATCCCGAGCAGGCAGTCGGCGGATCTGTTGGTCGGGCATTGGATGCTGATTTCCGGGTGGGGGCGGGTGCCCAAGTCGTTGGTGTGGGACAACGAGTCCGCGGTCGGGCAGTGGCGGGCCGGTCGGCCGCAGTTGACCGAGGCGATGAACGGCTTCCGCGGCACTCTGGGCATCCGGGTGATCCAGTGCCGGCCGGCGGACCCGGAAGCCAAGGGCCTGGTCGAGAGGGCCAACGGCTATCTGGAGACGTCGTTTCTGCCGGGGCGCCGGTTCGCCTCGGCGCAGGACTTCAACGCCCAGCTCACCGAGTGGTTGGTGCGGGCGAACAACCGCCAACACCGGAGGCTGGGCTGCCGACCGGTGGACCGGTGGGACGCCGACCGGGCCGCGATGCTGTCGCTGCCGCCGGTCGCTCCGGTGGTCGGCTGGCGACAGGCCACCCGCCTGCCCCGTGATCATTACGTCCGGTTGGACGCCAACGACTATTCGGTGCACCCGTCGGTCGTTGGCCGACGGGTCGAGGTCACCGCCGACTGCGAGCAGGTCCAGGTGTCCTGCGACGGCCGGCTGGTGGCCCAGCATGAGCGTTGCTGGGCCGAGCATCAGACGATCACCGACCCGGTCCACCGCCAAGCCGCAGCGGACCTGCGGGTCGCCGCTCAACACACCCCGGCGCCAGCGGTCGACTCCGAGGTCGAGCGTCGAGCGTTGAGTGACTACGACCGGATGTTCGGCCTGGACGAGGTGGCCGCGTGATGGCCGCCAAAACCAGCAACCGCAACGTCTCCTCGGAGATCGCGTTCCTCACCCGCGCACTCAAAGCACCCTCCCTGGCCGCGTCAGTGGAGCGCCTGGCCGAGCGGGCCCGGGCGGAGTCGTGGACGCATGAGGAGTTCCTCGCCGCCTGCCTGCAACGTGAGGTCGCCGCCCGGGAAGCCCACGGCGGTGAGGGACGCATCCGGGCAGCCCGCTTCCCGGCCCGCAAGAGCCTGGAGGAGTTCGACTACGAACACCAACGATCATTGAAGCGGGAAACCATCGCCCACCTGGGCACCCTGGACTTCGTGGCGTCGAAAGAGAACGTCGTGTTCTTGGGCCCGCCCGGCACCGGCAAAACTCACCTGTCCATCGGCCTCGGGATCCGGGCCTGCCAAGCCGGACACCGGGTCGCGTTCGCCACCGCCGCCCAATGGGTGTCCCGCCTCGCCGACGCCCACCACGCCGGCCGTCTGCAAGACGAACTGGTGAAACTCAGCCGGATCCCGCTGCTGATCGTCGACGAGGTCGGCTACATCCCCTTCGAAGCCGAAGCGGCGAACCTGTTCTTCCAGTTGGTCTCCAACCGCTACGAACGAGCCTCACTGATCGTCACCTCGAACAAACCCTTCGGCAGATGGGGCGAGGTCTTCGGAGACGACGTCGTCGCCGCAGCCATGATCGACCGCCTCGTCCACCACGCCGAAGTCGCCTCCATGAAGGGCGACAGCTACCGGCTCAAAGACCGCGACCTCGGCCGCGTCCCCGCAGCCACCAAGACCAACGACTAAACATCAACAACCAGCGAGGGGGTCAAAATTCGGCCGGAACAGAGGGGTCAACCTTCAGCCGGCGTTGACA
>NZ_JBNCKO010000034.1:0-44735 GCF_049841595.1 Micromonospora sp. DT228 | reverse complement strand
GCCAGACGAGCCCACTACGCCCGCCGCCTCAACCTCGAATTCCAACCATGATCACGAATGGCGGCTGTCGTACTAGGGCGTCACCAGCGGACACCTGGGGCTCGATCCTGGTCGGCCCATTAACTGCTCCCACCCGATCGACCGGGGCTGGTAGCGTGCGCCGAACATGAAGATCATGGGGGAAGCATCGATGAACCGAACTCGACTCGTCCTGAGTGGCCTGGCCGTCGCGGCGGCGATCGCGATGTCCGGCTGCGATCCGCAGCCCAAGACTGAGGGCACCGCACCATCGCCGTCCACTGTGCCCTCGAGCGCCGCCCCAACCGGCGGTGCGGCCACCACCGCGACCAGCGCCGCGGCCATCGACGCGGTCACAGTGAAGGCCTGCGCCGACATCGAGAAGGACATCAAGGACAACGCGGCCAAGATCACCAAGGCCGAGAAGATCGGCCCGCCAGCCGGGCACTTCGCGGTCAGTGCCCAGTGGGCCGCCGGCTCCGTCGCGATCCTGGCGCACTCGATGGGTGCCAACCAGGCAGTCAGCGCCGCCTCGGAAAAAATCCAGAACGAGATGATGAGCCTGAGCGACGCGTACAACAAGTCCGCCGACGCCAAGCCCAGCAAGAAGGCCCTGGAAGCCGCCATGAAGGAGCTGGACACCGCCTGCTCGGCCGCCTGACCGGTACGACCACGCAATCGGCGGTGACCGTCACCCGGACGGTCACCGCCGATTCGTATGTCCGCGCCGGCCCGCGGCGCCCGGGCCGGCGCCCTCTCGCCACCCGCCACTATCTGCCGGCTTGCTTCGCCGCCTCGCCGTCAGGTCCGGACCCGCTTTCCGGGGCGGGCTTGTAGATCGTCGCGGCGATCTCCGACATCCACGGTTCCGGCGTAACCGCGTCCGACCCGATGACGCGGATCGACGCCATGACGGTGAGCAGCATCCCGGTGGCGAGGAACTCGCGAGTCTCCTCGGCGGTCGCCCCGGTCACGTCCCGGACCAACTGATAGATCCGGCCGAAACAGACGCGTACGGCGGCGCCGATCGTCGGGTCGGAGCTGGCCGCGTACCCGTGCAGCAGCACGGCGAGCAGGTCGTGCTCGGTCAGTAGTTCCTCGTATGCGGTGGCCAAGCTCGGCAGGTCCGCCTGCCGTTCGGCCGCCCGCTGGAACGCCTGCTCGATCCGGCCGGCGGCGTGCTCGACCGTGGCAATGAACAGTCGCTGCTTGGAGCCGAACAACCGGACCACGTACGGCTGCGAGACGCCGGCCAGCCGAGCCACGTCATCGGTGGTGGTGCCGGCGTAACCGGCGGCGGCGAACGCCTTGACCGCCGCGGCCACCAGTTGTTCGCCGCGCTCGCTGGCGGTCAGCCGGGTCCTGGTCATCGGTGCTCCTTCAGAGGGACGTTGACATGTTATCAGTCGATAGTTACTTTGACGGAAGCTTAGTTATCATCGGATAACAACAAGGAGTTCCTGATGCCCGGTGCAGACGCCGTCACCGAGAGCGCCGCCATACTTCCTCCCGGCCCGCCCGACCGGCCCGCCGGCCCATCCCTGGCTGCGGTGCTCGCCGCCGTCGGCGTGCCGATGTTCATGGTCACCTTGGACAATCTCGTCGTGACGACGGCACTGCCGGTGATCAGGACGGAACTCGGCGCCTCCCTGACCGACCTTCAGTGGTTCGTCAACGCGTACACGCTTCCCTTCGCCGCGTTGCTGCTCACCGCCGCCGCGCTCGGCGATCGGATCGGCCGTCGTCGGCTCTTCCTCGCCGGCATCGGCCTGTTCACGTTGGCCTCCGCCACCTGCGCCCTGGCCACCGAACCGTGGATGCTCATCGCCGCCCGGGCAGTCCAGGGAGCGGCCGGAGCGGCCGTGCTGCCGCTGTCGCTCACCCTGCTCGCCGCCGCCGTCCCCGAGCGGCTCCGCAACGCCGCCATCGGAATCTGGGGCGGAATCAGCGGTCTCGGTGTCGCTGTCGGCCCACTGGTCGGCGGAGCGGTGGTCGAAGGGCTGGACTGGACGTGGATCTTTTGGCTCAACGTACCGGTCGGACTGCTCGCCATCGGACTGGCCGCGATCACCCTGCGCGAATCACGTGGCCCGTCGTCCCGGCTGGATCCGGCCGGCCTGGGCCTCTCCACCGGTGGCGTGCTGGCCCTGGTCTGGGCCGTGGTGCACGGCGAGGAGCACGGGTGGACCTCGCCCGGGGTGGTGGCGGCGCTGGTCGGAGGCACCGCGCTGATCTGCGGCTTCCTCTGGTGGGAGCGGCGGACCTCGACCCCGATGCTGCCGCTGCGGCTCTTCCGCTCCCGCACCTTCAGCCTCGTCAACGCGGTGGCGTTCACGTTCTCGGTCGGCGTCTTCGGCTCGGTGTTCCTGCTCGCCCAGTTCTTCCAAGTGGCGCAGGGACTGAGTCCACTGGAGGCAGGGATACGCACGATGCCATGGACCATGGCGCCGATGGTGGTTGCCCCGCTGGCCGGGCTCCTGGTGGGCAGGCTCGGCGTCCGCAACCTGATCGTCGCCGGTCAGGGCGCCCTCGCCATCGCACTCGGCTGGCTCGCCCTGGTCAGTACGGCCGACGTCGCCTACGGCGTGCTCGCCGTGCCACTGGCGCTGGCTGGCATCGGGATGGGACTGACCTTCGCCCCGATCAGCACCGCGACCATGGCCAGCGTTCCGGAAGGCGCCCGGGGCGTCGCCTCCGGCACCAACAACTCCGTCCGCGAACTCGGCGTAGCCGTCGGAGTCGCCGTGCTCGCCTCGGTCTTCGCCGCCCACGGCGGGTACGCCACCGGCACGACCTTCGTGGACGGCCTGAGGCCGGCGGTCGCGGTGGGCGCGGCCGTGGTCGCCCTCGGTGCCGTACTCGCCCTTTGGATACCCCGAACCAGCCCGGTCGACAACTGAACACTGAGCGGAGAGCGCTGAGGGACAACTGTGCGACGACACCGGCACACCGGCACACCCGAAACCCACTGAGCCGGGCGCTCGGGCGAGGCGGATACGACGTTCGTGGTATGTCGACGGGTCCGGCGGTCCGTACAGTCTGGCGGTATGCGGCGTTGGGTCGTGGAGACGATGATCGTGGCGGCCGTGGGCGTGCTGACCGCGTACCGGCTCGCGACGACGCCGGTGGCGCTGGGTGACCGAGCGCCGGACCTGTGGGCGTACGGTGTCGCCACCGTGATGGTGTTCGTGCTGCCCGTTCGACGGCGGTGGCCGGTCGGTGTGCTGATTCTCGTGGGCGGGCTCTACCTGGCCTACCACATCTTCCACTACCCGGGTGGCGCGCCGGCGGTGCCCGCGTGGGTCGCGCTGTACTCCGTCGGTGCGGCGTCGCGGCAGCGCGTGGGTCTCGTCGTCGCGGCCCTGTTCGTGCTCCTGGACGCCCAGGGGCGGGTGGCGGTGGCCGGCGCGAGGCCGTTCGACGCGTCGCTGGACAGCTCGACGGTGGTGTTCGTGGCGGCGTTGCTGCTCGGCGAGGTGGTGCGCGGGCGCCGGACCCAGCTGGCGTTGCTGGCGGCCGACCAGAGTCGGGCCGCCGAGCAGCGGGTCGTCGAGGAGCGTATCCGCATCGCCCGGGAGCTCCACGACGTCACGGCGCACACCTTGGCCGTGGTGTCGGTGCAGGCCGGCGTCGCGGCCGACGTACTGGACGAGGATCCCGCCCAGGCCCGAGCCGCGCTGCGCGAGGTACGCCGGGCCAGCCGCGAGGCGATGGTGGAGTTACGCGCGGCGGTGGGCGTGCTGCGCGACGGCACCCCGGCGGCCGGGCCGGAACCGCCGACGCCCACGCTCGATCGGCTGCCCGCGCTTGCCGAATCGACAGGTGCGGTCGTGACCTGCGATGGCGAGCCGCGCGCGCTGCCGCGGGCCGTGGAAACCACCGCCTACCGCATCGTTCAAGAGGCGGTGACGAACGCGTTGCGGCACGCCGGTGCGGCCCAGATCGAGGTGCGTGTCGGATACCGACCCGACGGACTGTCGGTGACGGTGCGTGACAACGGGCGGGGCGGCGTCCCGGTAGCCGGCAACGGGCTGCGTGGCATGGCCGAGCGCGCCGGTGGGCTGGGCGGGTGGCTTCGAGCGGGGCCGGCCGACGGCGGAGGCTTCGAGGTGCGGGGGTGGCTGCCGGTATGACGATTCGAGTCCTGCTGGCCGACGACCAGACCCTCGTACGCGCGGGCTTCCGGGTCCTGCTGGAGCGGGCGGCGGACATCGAGGTTGTCGCGGAGGCAACTGATGGGGAGGAGGCGATCGCTCTCACCCGAGCGCACCGGCCGGATGTCGTGCTGATGGACATCCGGATGCCGGGCACGGACGGTTTGACGGCCGCCCGGCGCATCCTCGCCGATGCCAGGTTGCCCAACGTACGCGTTGTCGTGCTGACCACCTTCGAGTTGGACGAGTACGTCTTCGCGGCGCTGCAGGCCGGCGCGAGCGGGTTCCTGCTCAAGGATCTGGAGCCGGACGAACTACGTCGGGCGGTACGCGTGGTCGCCGCCGGTGACGCGCTGCTGGCGCCCGCCGTGACCAGACGGCTCATCGCCGCCTTCGCCAGCGGTCCTCCAGTACCGGGCCTCGACAGCCTGACCCCGCGGGAGCGGGAGGTGGTCGGCCTCGTCGCCGACGGCCTGTCGACTGTGGAGGTGGCGGACCGGCTGCGGATGAGCCCGGCCACGGCGAAGACCCACACCAACCGGGCGATGACGAAGCTCGGGGCTCGCGATCGGGCACAGCTCGTCGTGTTCGCGTACCGCAGCGGGCTTGTCGGCCTACCGCGACCGCGGTAGGCCGGCGCCCACCGATGGCAGATCCGGTACGGGTACGCCGCTCGTAGCGTTCCGGTCATGTTTCTTATCCTGGGTCCGGCGTTGAATCTGCTCGCCGGCTTCTTCTGGCAGAACGACACTCAAGGCGTCACCGCCGGCACGATCATCGTGTTGTCGACCGCGTGCTGGCTCATCGGGCTGATCGGGTTGTTCGAGCGGCTGCGGCCCACGGCGCCGAAGTACGTCGCGGTCGGGTTGCCGGTAACTGTGTTCGGCGCGATCGGCGGGGTGGCCTACGGCGTGCAGAGCATTCACGAGGGGCTGTTCGCCGTCTCGCACGCCGATGCGGTCGAACGACTTGGCGAGCACCCCTTCGCCGCCTTCGCGGTGTACTGGACGTGCGGACCGCTGTTTCCCGTCAGCCTGTTCGTCCTGGGCCTCGTGCTGGCCAGGGTGCGCGCGACACCACTTCCGGTCGGCATCATGGTCAGCCTGGGCGCGGTCGTGTTCCCGCTGAGCCGCGTCACCCGGGAGGCGTCCATCGCGCACCTGGCGGACCTGTTCCTGCTGTTGCCGTTCCTCTATCTGGGGCTGCGGTCGATGTCGCGGTCCCACGGCGTACCGGGCCCCCCACCGCCACCGTGACGCCATGGATTCCTAGCACAGCGATCGCCACGGAATCCGGGTCTGCACCGCGAGGTCCTACGCCTGTCGCCGACGTGACCTAGTTGCTGCGTTTGCTGGCGTCGAGGGCGGCCTGCTCCACGCGCTGGCGGTAGTCCAGCCACCATGACTCGCCAGCGGACGGCAGGTTGTCGTACCTGGGTAGCAGCCCGGCCGCGCCGTCGATGAGTTCGCGCACGATGTCAGCGTGGCCGGCGTGCCGTTGTGTCTCCGCGGTGACGTGGACCAAGACGTGGTGCAACGTGGCGGCTGCGTCGCCCCACCAGGGCACGCGGCCGACCTCATCCAGCGGGAGGGCTTCAATTGTGGTGTCGGCGTGGGCGATCGCGCGGCGGTACAGTGCG
Organism: Micromonospora sp. DT228; assembly: GCF_049841595.1. Classification (NCBI taxonomy): domain Bacteria; kingdom Bacillati; phylum Actinomycetota; class Actinomycetes; order Micromonosporales; family Micromonosporaceae; genus Micromonospora; species Micromonospora sp. DT228. Next base: position 38,924 of record NZ_JBNCKO010000034.1, on the reverse strand, counting down.
ACGACCTCCTCGCGGGTCTCGTCCGCGGTCGCCCACATGTCGGCATTGATCTCCGCTCCGTCGCCGACGTACGGCAGCTCCTGCTCGAACGGCCGGCCGAACACGACGCCGAAGTAGAGGATCTCCGTGGCTGTCGAGTGCTTCACCAGACCGAGCAGGTTGGTGCCGGTCCGGGTCAACGGACGCCGAATGTCGTATTCGCTGAGACCGTCGAGCTTCCACAGCAGCGCGTCGCGGCCGCCCTTCAAGTAGCTGTGTAGGTCTTCCTTCATGGCGGCACTATGGCACCCGGTTGAGTGTCACGCCGCCCCGACGGCCCTGGCCGGCATCAGTGTCGACCTGATCGAGCTGGGTGGCCGCGACGCACTGCGTTGACCAGGCAGCACACCGTAGTTAGCGTTATCAATTCCATCCACCTTAGAGAGATCGCCACCACGATCGAGGAGGATCAGTTGAGACTGCGACAGCGAAGGCCACGTCTCGGGCCGAGTCGCAAGGGTAGAGGGGTCGCCGTCCTGGCACTGGGTGCGCTTCTTTCGGTCTCGTTCGCGGCGACGCCCTCGCACGCCGCCGAGGAGCAGCTCGACGAGGGTCTGGTGCACCACTTCGCACTCGACGAGACCAGTGGGACGACACTTGTCAACTCGGGTAGCGCGGGCGCGGCGGCGAACGCCACGCTCGTGAATCCCGAGAAGGCGGCCTTGACCGGCGAAGGGGTCAGGTTCAACCCCGACTCCTACGAGAGCGCCCTCGACGGCGCATACGTGGCACTGCCGAACGACATTACCGCCGGCATGTCCAACCTCACCGTCGACTACGACGTGTGGGTCGACCCGGCAAACGTCGGCGAGCACCAGATGTGGGGCTTCGGCCGCAAGTCCGGCTCGTGCGACGCCGACACCGGCGCCGAGGGCTCCATCTTCGCGTCGAACACCCAGCGATTCCGCGTCGCGGTGGGTCCGGCGAACCTCCAACAGAACCGGGTCCGCATGCTCGAGGGAGCGTGGACTCATGTCACCTACACCCAGTCACTGAACTCGAACGGAACGAGCTCGACCGGCAGGCTCTACCTCGACGGCGTGCTGCACGCGACGTCGGCGAACCTGACCACGGCGCCGTCGGTGAACGCCGCGGGGACCAACTGCAACTTCCTCGGTCGCTCGCAGACGTCGGGCCACTACTCGTTCCGCGGAACGATCCGGGACTTCCGCGTGTACGACCGGGCGGTGGGTCTCGACGAGACACTCGTCCTGGCGGAGAAGACCGTCTCCGCTGGGGTCCGCGCCGACGCCGCGGCCATCGACCTCGGCCGGACCACTGCGCTCGTACGCGATATCGCTCTGCCCAAGGTGGGCTCCGTGGCGGGCTCGACCATCACCTGGACGAGTTCGGACCCGTCGGTCGTCGAGGTCAACGCCCCACCAGCCCTCCCCAGCGCACGCAAGGTTGCGGTGACCGGCAGGATCACCCGGCCCGCGCGGGGACAGCCCGACGCGACAGCCACCCTCACGGCGACCGTCCGCAAGGGCGCCCAGAAGGTCACCACACGGGAGATCCCCGTCGTGGTGAAGGCCGAGTTCGACGATGCGCAGGCGGTCGACCGGGACGCCTTCGACCTGACCCTGGACGCCACCGACGGGGTACGCGGAAACCTCGACCTCGCGGCCAGGGGCGAGTTCGGATCCACGATCACCTGGAAGTCGACCACCGGCCTCGTCACCCCGACGGGTGCGGTCAGCCGCCCGGCCTTCGGCCACGAGGATGTCGCCGCCACCCTGACGGCGACCATCACCAAGGGGACGGCCTCGCAGCAGAAGTCGTTCCCGGTGACCATCGCCGCCATGCCGCGGTCCGAGGAGTACGAGCGGTACTTCATGGGGTACTTCAAGGGCGAGGGAATTGCCGACGGCGAGCAGATCATGTTCGCCACCTCCAACGGAAACACCGCCCTGGACTGGACCGGTCTGACCGGAGGTCGGCCGTCGCTCATCTCCCAACTGGGCGACCAGGGGCTTCGTGACCCGCACATCGTCCGCTCACCCGACGGCGACACGTTCTACATGATTGCCACTGACCTGAATTGGTACGACCAGGGTGGATACGCCATCAACGACACCCAGTACATCGAGGTGTTCGAGTCGCACGATCTGGTCAACTGGACCCCTCAGCGGCACGTGAAGGTCGCGCCCGACAACGCGGGCAACGCCTTCGCGCCAGAGTCGCTGTGGGTCGAGGAGATCGGCGCCTACGTCGTGTTCTGGGCGCAGTCACTGTGGAGCGACCCCGTGAACCGCACCGGTCAGGGGAACGCGCAGATGTGGTATGCCACGACGCGAGACTTCCAGACGTTCTCCGCTCCCCGGGTCTGGCAGGATCCGGCCCCGCTGTCGCGGATCGACACGACCGCGATCCGGGTCGGTGACCACTACTACCGGGTGACCAAGAACGAGGCTGGCAACCAGGGCTCGGACATCTTCTCGGAGAAGCACACCGACTTCCTGGACAGCAACATCGACAACTGGACGTTGGTCGCGCCGGCTCTGGGGCGCACGACGTGGGTGGCCAACCAGGGGTACGAGGGGCCGGTCATCTTCAAGGCGAACCCCGGTGACACCTCCTGCCCCGACCAGTTCTACCTCTGGGGTGACCGGTACACGAACGGTGGCGGATACCAGGCCGCGTGTCACGAGAACGTCGAGGCGCCGACCTGGAACGCCAAGGCGATCACGATGACCAACGCGGGTGTCGTTCGTCCGCGTCACGGCACCGTGATTCCGCTGACCGTCCGCGAGTGGAACGATATCCGCGGAATCCCGAACAGCGACGTCACGACCACCACCGAGGTGGCGGTCGAGCCGTACGCGAACGGCGCCCAGACGACCACGGCCACCGTGACAGTCACGGCAGCCGACGGGTTCGAGACCGGCGGTCAGGTGCGGCTCAGCATCGGCTCGTGGTCGAAGATCGCCCACCTCAGCGACGGCACAGCGACGGTCACGCTGCCGACAGGTCTGCCGGCGGGTGCCCGGACGGTCAAGGCCGAGTACCTCGGCTTCGACTACCTGAAAGCGTCGGCCGGTACGGCATCGTTCGGGGTGCCCTCCGGCCCGGCCGCCGTCAAGGTCCAGGCGAAGGCCGCGCCGGCGTCGGTTGTCCGCGGGGGCACGTTCAGATTGAACGTGACTGTTGAGCCGGGCGGGCGCAAGCACCACGCTCCGACCCCGACCGGCGAGGTCACCGTCACCTTCGGCGGCACCGTGCACGTCGTGCCACTTGCGGACGGTAGGGCCGTCGTCGACCTGCCGACCGCCGATCTGCAGCCCGGGGCCTACCGGGTCCACGTTGCCTACTCCGGCAACCCGACCTACCAGCCCCACGCCGCCGATTACCAGAAATTGACAGTACGGAAGCCACACCGGCACCCCTAGCACAGGGAGGAGCGGGCGAGATCTGTTGATCTCGCCCGCTCCCACCGCACGGCCCAGCGACCGGACTATCGAGTGAGCATGCCCTTCTCGACGGCCAGGTTGTAGTTCTCCCCGAAGACGTTCAGTTCGTGGACTCCGACCTTGACGTTCTCGGTCGTACCCAGGACCTTCAGTCTGACTGCGTTCGTCAGCACCCGGTCGAAGGTGACGTAGTCAGCCGTGTACGCGGTGGAGTTCGTACTCTTGTCGACCAAGGGCCGCCACGTGTTGGTGGCGATGTCCTTGTACTCCAGCGTGTACCGCACCGCGTTGTCCTTGGTGAACGCGCGTCCGAGTTCCTTCCACTGGATCTGCGCGGCGGAGATGTGGAAGACGGTCCCGAAGCCCCTGATGTACGTGGGCGCGGTGTCGCCGTCAGCCGGCTCCCACCAGGTGGAGAGGGAGCGGTCGCTTCCGTAGTACGGGTTGCGCCCGGGCGCGTAGCTGCTTGCCCAGTACGCCTGGCTGTTGGTGGCCACATTGTAGAGTCCGGTGTCGTCCCGGCCCGAGATCTTCTTCCCCGGGGCCAGTTGCGGCGTGTTGGACAACTCGCAATCGATCGCTCCCCGTTTCGGACCGGCGGGATTCACGGTGCAGATGTCCATCCCCAGTCGCCGCTCGAAGAACTCCTCGTACGCGATCACATAGGTGTAGAAGAAGACCAGGTTGCCGGACTTGTCGAGTACGAAACTGCCGTGCCCAGCGTTCGGATATACCGAACTCGGGTGGTTGTTTCCGTAGCCGATCGGGTTCTGCTGGGTGACCTTGAACCCGGACAGTGGCTTCTTCGACGTCATCACGCCGGTCGCGTACGTGGTGAACTCCGTACCACCGGACGCGACCGAGAGGTAGTACGTGTCCCCCACCTTGAACAGCTGCGAACCCTCCACGTACCCATGCGTGTAGGTGGCCTTGTTGTCACCGATGTGCTGCCACTCCTGGCGCGGGTCGAAGGTCCACAGCACGACCGGGTCGCTGATGAGTTGCCGAGGATTGTTCGGGTCGAGTTCGGCGCCCATGATCGGCGAGCCGATGTTGTACGTCAGGTACAGCCGACCGTCCGTGTCCGGGAAGAACTGCACGTCGCCAACGCTCAGCGTCTGGCCGCTCGGGCGCAGGAAACTTCCCATGCTGGTCCACGGCCCGGTGGGCGAGTCCGCTTGATAGACCGGCGTGTTGTTGCCGGCCATGTAGAACTTGTCGCCGAGCTGCACGACGGTTGGTGCGACCAGGCCCAGGTTCATCTGATGGGGCGTCCACGTCAGGTAGTCGGTGGTGGACCAGACAGTGCGGTTGTTGTTCGGCGCGCTCTGCATGGCGCCTGACGCGTAGAGATAGATGGTCCCGTCGACGTTCAGCGCGGACCAGTCCGCCCCGGTACGTGCGGAGTTCTCGGATATCCTGGCGAACCCGGCGGTGGATCGGCCCGCGAGAGTCCGCCCGGACGCTGCCGTCCACGTCTCCAGGTTCAAGCTGGCCGGGATTTGCGAAGTGTCTGCGACAAACTCGTCCGTAGGCGGCATCGTCCCGACGATGTTGCGCACGGCCATCCCGGGCAAATTGATCGGGTTGACGTATGTCTGAGCCATGTCGACGCCGGCCAGTGGCACCTTGGCGGACGGGGTTTGAGCCCCGACGCCGGGTGCCGCCGGCGGCGCGGGCTTCTCCGCCGAGGCCGACACGATCGGCGTCAGTTGACCCACGCCCACTCCTACCACGAGAGCAAGGCCAATAGCCGCTAACCCTCGACGTCGATTGCCAGCAGCCCTCTCGACAACCATTAGGTCCCACCTTCCGTCTGGGCGTATTTAGCGCTGACAACGGGGCAGTCCGATGTGACGAATAGGCCGGACTGACGTGGTCAATTGCTGGATGTGAGGCATCATTCGATGGTGATCACGAAGAGTGGGAGAGGGATTTCCGCTCGACCAGTTGGGCTGCCGGCGCACACGCCCATCGACTCGGTCTCGTCCGGCGCGGATCAGCGACCGGTGGCTGTTAGCGCTAACAACGTTTCGGTGATGTTAACGGTGCTATTTGGAGCGTGTCAAGAGCATCAATGCGATGCGACGAGGCTGATCATGGTGTCGGGCTCTTCGGTGGTGCAGGACGGTTGGTGACAGGCGTCGGAGCAGGTCGCCATGCCACGACGAGTCCGCTCTGGCAAGGCGCACGACAACGCATCCGTGCGGAGGCCAGGGCCGCAGCGGGCCTCTGGCACCCCCACGTGACGAGCGTGTACGACTTCGGCGAACACACCGATGCTGCCGGGCGTCAGGTGTCGTACGTGGTGATGGAACTGTTGCCCGGCCAGACCCTGTCGCAGCGGCTTGCCGCCGGTCGCCACCCCACCGGGCGCCGCCGATGCGCCTGCCACCGAGGCACCCACTCCCCGGCAGACTTCCACGGAGCCCGCACCAACTTCAGGACCAAGTCGAACGTCCACCGCTCCGGCTGGGCCGGCTGCACCTGTCCTCGGAGCCGGGTCGTCGGCCAGTCCCGGCCCTACCGCGCCACCGAGCGGCGAGCAGATGACGGCGACGGCCACTGCCGTACCGGCACCGGCGGCCGCGAAGCCGGGCAGACCCGTTCGGGCACTCGGTGGCTTGGTGACTGTGCTCTGCACCGGCGGCCAGGCTCACGTTGCGAACGTCGGTCCCTTCTCCGGCTACCGAGTCACGGATTACGAATCGGGTCCTGCCCGGGAGATCCGCGTGGTGCTGCTGTACACGGACAACAAAAGCGAGATCAAGGCGCGGTGCGACAACGGCACGCCACTGCCGAAGATCAGGGAGAGCCGCCAGTGAACGCACCCGATGGCGGGCCCACCGCGTCATGCTCGGCAGATCAGGTGCCGGCTTTCAGGCGGACAGCGTCGCGAACCACTTGTCGCGGACCGCGTCGAACGCGTCGGGCTGCTCGATCCACGGGAAGTGACCGGCGTCCGCGATGATCTCCAGGGTGAACTGATGCCGAGGGGGCCTTTCATCCTACCTTTGCTGCGGCTTTTGTCGGGATTGATTGAATTTCAGGCTTCGACACAAGATAGATCGATCTAAATCCTTGACTCAGCGCCCGTGTTGCCGGTTAATCACATCTACGTGTCGGCCGTGTTCACCCGCCCGGGTGACCGACGACGCTGGCGGACCGTCGAATCGATTCGACCACCTCCGGCAGCGAAGCCTTGACCCGGAGCCGTAAGGCTGCCGGGCGAGTCACCGGAGGTTGCCGTGCATCGCAGGAACGTCCGCTGGGGTGGCCGATTGTCGGCGTCGGTCAGCGGGCTGGCCGCGACCGTGCCGCTCGGCCTGCCCCTGACGGCGGGCGGCCCGACCCTGGCAACTCCCGGTCGGCCCCGGCCCTGCCGGTCGCGACGCAGAGTGTCGCGGCTACCGGACTTGACGGTGCGGCGGGCCGGCGACGCCGCGATCGCCTCGGTCGATACGCCGCAGCAACCAGTGACGGCGCGCGGTGTCGAGAGGAACTTCTGATGACAGACCTGCCCGTGAGCCGGAGGCGCCTGCTCGCCACCGCCACGCTGACCGCCGGCTCGGCGGCCCTGATCCCGGCCGTGGGCGCCGGACGGGCCGCCGCCGCCGCGCCTCAGGTCACGCTACCCGAGCGTGGGATCTACGACGCGACGGCGGCGACAACCTGGACGGACGGGTTTCTCACCGGCAACGGCGAGTACGGCGCCGTCCTGTACGGAACGCCGACCCTCGAAAAGGTGATCTTCAATCACCACCGCTTCGTGCTGCCCAACGGCAGCCGGGGCGTGACCCCGCCAGCAATCTCCGGGCGGCTGGCCGGCGTACGAGACAAGGCACTGGCCGGGAACTACGCCGGAGCCAACACGGACTTCGCGGCCGGCTGGAGCCTGCGCTGGACCCAGACCTACCACCCCGGCTTCGAGTTGCAGATCAGCACTCCCGGCATGACCACCGCCAACGGATACGCCCGCAGCACCGACTTCCGGACCGGAGAGGTCACCTCCACCTGGACCGACAGCAACGGCACCTGGACCCGCCGCGCCTTCGCCTCCCGAGCCGACAACGTCGTCGTACACGAACTGAGCCCGGCATCCGGCCGATCGATCGACGCGACGCTGAGAGTCAACACCTCCCTCGCGGGCGTCCCCGGCTCGGTCCGTTTCACCACCCTGGCCAGCGTCAGCGACGGTTCCGGCTACCTGAACCTGCGCGGCACCTACCCGTCCGGGCAGGGCGCGTTCGGCTTCGAGGGCGTCACCCGGGTCGTCGCCACCGGTGGCACGGTAGCCGCGAACGGGTCGAGCATCGTCGTCACCGCGGCAACCAGGCTCGTCCTGCTGACCAAACTCGACCGGTACGAGTCACCCACGGCCTGGGACAGCAGGCCGTTGCACGCGGCGCTGGCCGCGGTGCGCGCCGACTATGCCGAGCTGCGGACCCGGCACGTCAGCCTGCACTCGGCGATGTACGACCGCTCCCGCCTGGACCTGAACGTCTCCGCCGCCGACCGGCAGCTGTCGACCACCCAGCTGATCGCCCGGCAGAACGCCAACCGCAACACCATCGATCTGGCCCTGCTGGAGCGCCTCTACGACAGCGGCCGATACCTTTTCATCAGCTCCAGCGGCGTACTGCCGCCGCGGTTGACCGGAATCTGGGCCGGCACCTGGAATGGCGCCTGGGCAGACGATTTCACCACCGATGCCAACATCAACCTGCAGGTCGCCGGCGGCAACATTCTCGACCTCAGCGATGCCATGCAGGGCTACTTCAACCTGATCCTCGGGCAGCTCGCCCACTGGCGCACGAACGCTCGCAACCTGTACGGCGCCCGCGGCTTCCTGGCCCCATCGCGCACCGACGGCGAGTACGGGTACATGCTGCACTTCGACCCCGGCTTCCCCGGCCAGTGCTGGACCGGCGGCGCGGACTGGCTGCTCTACCCGCTGCTGGAGTATCACCAGGTCACCGGGGATCGGGCGTTCCTGGCTGAGAAGCTGGGACCGGCGCTGATGGAGCTGGCGCTGTTCTACGAGGACTTCCTGACCCGTACCGATTCGGCCGGCCGTGTGGTGTTCGTGCCGTCGTTCTCGATGGAGAACTCGCCGGCCAGCACGAACGTCCTGCTGGCGATCAACGCCACCGGCGACATCCAGGCCGGCAGACACGCCCTGCGGGCGGCCGTCGAGGCTGCCAACGCGCTCGGTGTCGAGCAGGGCGCCGGTCAGGGTGTCGCACGCTGGACGGCCCTGCTGACGAAGCTCCCGCCCTACACGGTCAACGGCAGCGGCGCCCTCGCCGAATGGTCCTGGCCGGGGCTCACGGACCGCTACAACCATCGGCACGTCCATCACCTGTACGGCGCGTGGCCCCTGCACGAGATCAATCCCGAGGAGGCCCCCGGGCTGGTCACCGCCGCTCTCAGGGCGCTGGCGCTGCGGGGTGACGAGAACACCTCCGCGCACGGCAGCCTGCATCGCGCCCTCGCCTCCGCTCGGCTCAAGGACGGTGCCGGCGTCTACAGCAACCTCCGGAAGATCATCGGCAACAACATGATCTTCCGGTCGCTGATGACGGCACACAACCCGAACCTGGAGACCTACAACGCCGATGCGGCCAACACGCTGCCGGCCGTGCTCAGCGAAGCGCTTGTCTACACCAGGCCGGGCATCATCGAGCTGCTGCCCGCCGTGCCCAGCCAGCTCGCCAGGGGCACCATCACCGGGGTCCGCGGACGCAACCAGGTCCGCATCCACAGCCTCTCCTGGGACCTGCCCGGTCGCTCGGTAACCGTGGCACTCACCTCGACGATCACCCAGGCGATCACCCTGATCAGCCGGCGCGGGATGGCATCGATCACCACGTCGGCGACGGTCACCACCTCGCCGCTCGGCCCGCAGGCCCGGGTGATCTCGTTGACGGCCGGGCAACAGATACAGGTCGTCGTAGGCCTGCCAGCCGCCGCCGCCAGCGGCGTCGTTCGACTTGTCAACCGGCGCAGCGCGAAGGTGCTGGACGTCAACGGCGGCTCCACCACGGACGGGGCAACCATCATCCAGTGGCCGTGGACTGGCGCGGCCAACCAGCAGTGGCGGCTGCTGCCCAACAGTGACGGCTCATTCCGGCTGTCCGGTGTCAAAAGCGGGAAGGTCCTGGACAGTCCAGGTGGCTCGGGCCAGGGCGCGGCACTCGTTCAGTGGGCCGACAACGGCGGACGTAACCAGTGGTGGAATCTCGTACCGGCGACGACAAGCGGATACTACCGGTTCGTCAATGTGAGCAATGGCTGGTGTGTCGGTGTCGAGGGCGGCTCCACCGCGGACGGCGCCAGGGCGGTCCAGCAGCCGGTCAGCGGCGAGATCAGCCAGGAATGGCAGATCCTTGATGTCTGAGACAGACGGTCAGAGGCACTGGTCGCAGCGACGCCGTCTGATGAATGTTGAACTCCGTAACACCCTCGAAAACTCAGGCGACGTCCTCGTCAACGTTCCGCTTCTCTGCCCTTCGATCGTCACGACCGGGGCGGCTGGGGCCGCCGCCGCATCGCTCGGCTGCGTAAAGGAGACAACATGTCCGAAGTGACACGAAGGAAACTTCTCGGCGCCGGGGCGGCTGGGGCTGGTGTCATGCTGCTGCCGGCGGGGTGGACCGCAGCCGCTCGGGCCGGGTCGACCGCACCCCCGAACGTGCTGGCAGCCAACGACATGGCGTTGTGGTACGACGAGCCGGCGGGTACGGATTGGCTGCGGGCTCTGCCGATTGGTAACGGCCGGTTGGGCGCGATGGTGTTCGGGAATGTCGACACCGAGCGGCTGCAGCTCAACGAGGACACCGTGTGGGCCGGTGGCCCGTACGACTCGGCCAACACCCGCGGTGCGGCCAACCTGGGGGAGATTCGGCGGCGGGTCTTCGCCGATCAGTGGACACAGGCGCAGGATCTGATCAACCAGACCATGCTGGGCAGCCCGGTCGGGCAGTTGGCCTACCAGCCGGTCGGCGACCTGCGGCTGGCTTTTGGCAGCGCCAGCGGGGCGTCGCAGTACCAGCGGACCCTCGATCTGACCACGGCCACCACTACCACCAGCTACGTGCTCAACGGGGTGCGGTTTCAGCGTGAGATGTTCGCCAGCGCACCGCACCAGGTGATCGTGATCCGGCTGACCGCCGACCGGGCAAACGCGATCACCTTCACCGCCACGTTCAGCAGCCCGCAACGGACGACCGTGTCCAGCCCGGACGCCGCCACGATCGGCCTCGACGGTGTTTCCGGCAACATGGAGGGCATCACCGGGCAGGTCCGGTTCCTTGCTCTGGCCAATGCCGCCGTGAGCGGCGGCACGGTCAGCAGTTCCGGCGGCACGCTGCGGGTCTCCGGCGCGACAAGCGTCACCCTGTTGGTGTCGATCGGTTCCAGTTACGTCAACTACCGGACCGTCAACGGCGACTACCAGGGCATCGCGCGGCGGCACCTCGACGCGGCCCGCAGCACCGGCTTCGACCAGTTGCGCGGCCGCCACGTGGCCGACTATCAGGCGCTGTTCAACCGGGTGTCGATCGATCTGGGACGCACGACGGCGGCCGACCAGACCACCGACGTGCGGATCGCGCAGCACGCGAGCGTCAACGATCCGCAGTTTTCCGCGCTGCTGTTCCAGTACGGTCGTTACCTGCTGATCTCCTCCTCGCGGCCGGGCAGCCAGCCGGCGAACCTGCAGGGGATCTGGAATGACCAGATGGCCCCCTCCTGGGACTCGAAGTTCACCATCAACGCGAACCTGCCGATGAACTACTGGCCGGCCGACACCACAAACCTGGCCGAGTGTTACCTGCCGGTCTTCGACATGATCAAAGATCTGACGGTGACCGGCGCCCGCACCGCTCAGGCGCAGTACGGCGCGGGGGGTTGGGTCACCCACCACAACACCGACGCGTGGCGCGGCTCCTCAGTGGTCGACGAAGCCCTGTGGGGGATGTGGCAGACCGGCGGGGCCTGGCTGGCCACCATGATCTGGGACCACTACCTGTTCACCGGGGACGTCGAGTTCCTGCGCGCCAACTACCCGGCCCTGAAGGGCGCTGCCCAGTTCTTCCTCGACACGCTTGTCAGCCACCCGACGCTCGGCTACCTCGTCACCAACCCGTCAAACTCGCCCGAGCTGCGTCATCACACGAACGCCAGCGTGTGCGCGGGGCCGACGATGGACAACCAGATCCTGCGCGACCTGTTCAATGGCGTCGCACGGGCCGCCGAAGTCCTCAACGTGGATACCACCTACCGCGCCCAGGTACTGACTGCCCGGGACCGCCTGCCACCGACGCGGGTCGGGTCCCGCGGCAACGTCCAGGAATGGCTCGCCGACTGGGTGGAGACCGAGCGGACTCACCGGCACGTCTCCCACCTGTACGGGCTGCACCCCAGCAACCAGATCACCAAACGCGGCACACCACAGCTGCACCAGGCCGCACGACAGACCCTCGAACTGCGCGGCGACGACGGCACCGGCTGGTCACTCGCGTGGAAGATCAACTATTGGGCACGACTGGAAGACGCCACCCGCTCCCACAAGCTCCTCCGCGACCTGGTGCGCACCGACCGGCTCGCGCCGAACATGTTCGACCTGCACCCGCCCTTCCAGATCGACGGCAACTTCGGCGCCACCTCCGGCATCGCCGAAATGCTGCTGCACAGCCACGCCGGCGAACTACACCTCCTGCCCGCACTACCATCCGCCTGGCCAACCGGGCAGGTCACCGGGCTGCGGGGCCGCGGCGGATACACCGTCGGCGCTACGTGGAGCAGCAGCCGAATCGAGCTCGTCGTCGTTCCCGACCGCGCGGGACCCATCCGCGTTCGCAACCGGATCTTCGCCGGCACCTTCGATCTGCGCGACGAGACGAGCGGCAGCGCCGTCCAGCCGACGCGGATCGAGGCCGATCTCGTGGAGTTCACCGGCCAGGCCGGCCACACCTACCGCGCGTCCGGGGTCAACTCGGGGCCGGTCGAGACTGGTGCGTACTACCGGCTCGTGGCCCAGCACAGCGGCAAGGCCGCCGACATCAACGGTGCGTCCACCGCCGCCGGCGGGTTGCTGATCCAGTGGCAGAGCGGCAGCGGACAGAACCAGCAGTTCGAGTTTGTGTCGGCGGACAGTGGCTACTTCCGGATCAGGGCGCGGCACAGCGGCTTGTTCCTGCAGGCCGCCAGCAACAGCACTGGTGCCGACATCACCCAGCAACCCGACACATCCAGCGCCGCCAGCCAACAATGGCGAGTCGACGACCAGGGCGGCGGGGTGGTCAGACTCATCAACCGGCAAAGCGGTCTGGCAATGGACGTGTGGCAGGCGTCGACCGCCGACGGTGCCCGCATCTCCCAGTGGACACCCGGCACCGGCGCCAACCAGCGATTCAAACTTCAACGTATCTAGGGCCTGTGTCGAAGTCGGTCAGAGCCACTCATTGATCGCGGCGATGTGCACGGTGGCTTCGTAGCGCACGGCGAGTTTGTCGAATCGGGTGGCCACGGCGCGGTGGCGTTTGAGCCGGTTGATGCCGCACTCCACGGCATGGCGTTGCTTGTACCGCTCGGGGTCGAAGGCTGGTGGCCGCCCACCCTTCGACCCCTTCTTACGCCGGTTGGCGTCCTGGTCGGCCTTCGACGGGATCGTCGCGGCGATCCCGCGGCGGCGCAGGTAACGGCGGTTCGCCTTCGACGTGTACGCCTTATCGGCCAACACCCGATCCGGGCGAGTACGTGGCCGACCGCCGCCCAGGCGGGGCACCCGAATACCGTCAAGCACCGCCACGAACTGAGGGCTGTCCCCACGCTGCCCGGCGGTCAACACGATCGACAACGGCTTCTGCCCCTGCTCACACGCCAGGTGCACCTTCGTGGTCAACCCACCCCGCGACCGCCCGAGCGCATGATCGGCCGGCTCGACCGCCACCCCGCCCGGCGGCTCGACCTGCAGATCCCCCTTTTACGCGCCCCAGCAGCGTGCTGATGCGCCCGGGCAACCGAGGAGTCCACCGACACGTCCCACGTCACCCGCCCGGCCTGGTCGGCCCCGGCCTGCAACGTGGTCAGGATCTTCGCCCAGGTCCCGTCACGCTGCCAGCGACGGAACACCGCGTACGCCGCCGACCAGGACCCGTAGCACTCCGGGATGTCCCGCCACGGCGCACCGACCCGGGTCCGCCACCTGATCCCATCAATGAGCTGCCGTTTCGTCCACGCCGACGGCCGACCCGGCCTACGTCCCACAGGCAGCAACGGCTCCAGCGCTGCCCAGTGCACGTCGGTCAGGTCATGCCGCCTCGTCACCGCTAAAGTAGCCACGAGGTCTCCGTGCTGATGGTCTTCTTCGTCGATGAACCATCTACCGGAGACCTCGCTACTTATCGATCACCGCCACGCCGAGACATTGTCACCGCTGCACCCCGCCACCGACTTCGACACAGGCCCTAGGGGCTTTCGGACAGCTACAGATCGCGCAGGGGCAGGTTGGTAGCTTGCTCGTCCTGCTGCGGTCGACGTGGCATTCGACGGCGCCCACGTGGCGGTGCCGGTGCTCGGGGCACGCGTCTGCGGGTTCGGGGCAGCGGTGGGTGGGATCCAGATCCCACCCACCGCTGCCGACGAGGGACGACGCGTTTAGGGCCTGTGTCAAAGCTCCTGGCCGGCCTGCGGCGGGCCCAGACGACGACCGGCCGCGTTGGAGATTCGTCCGGATACAACACCGGTATCCGGACGAATCTCCGCCTTGCCGGATCGCCGCCTGGACTCCGCCTCGGCTCGACCGAAGGCTTTGACACAGGCCCTAGGCCTGTTTCGTCAGAACTGGCCGGCCGCCCTTATGAAACAGGCCTAAAATCATTGCCCGACAGCTCGACGTCCTACGCAACGGACCGAATCCAGGCAAAAACGCTTTCTAGCAGTCCTTTCGCGGCTGCTCGGGGTGCTGCTTCGGGGCGCGCAGCGCCTACGGGCCCGGGTCGCGGCCGACGGCAGTGCTGACGTGGTCGCGCGGCACGCGTCCTCAGGCAGGGGTGGCGGTTCGCCGGGCGCCCGCTGGCCACACGATGCTGGTCGGGATGTCCCGCTGCCGCGCCCAGCTCACCGTCCGGTCGGTCGCCGCCTCGTGACAGCCGGGCTCCCCGTCCCAGACGGCCACCAACCGGTGCACCCGGCGCAGCAACTCGCGGTTGGCGGCCACGTAGGCCGCCGTGCCGGAGTGCTGGAATCCAGTGTGGATGACCTCGTCCGCCCGGCCGAGCAGGTCGTCGAAGGCCGCGCGGTTGGCCGGGGGGATCACCCGCTCCCGGTAGTCGGGCGCCGGCAGCACCACCTCGTACGCGCCGCCGGTGGCCAGCACCGCCCGCGCGAACGCCTGGTCGGCGCCGACGGCCAGGCAGGTGACACCCCGCACCGGCCGCCCGCTGATCCGGCGCAACTCGGTACGCAGGGCGTCGTACACGAGCCGTTCGGTGCCGGGGGTCAGGTTGATGTGCCCAGTGACTCCCACCCGGACCGGCCGAGGGTCCCGCGTCATCCGCCGATCCTCTCGCCCGACGGGTCACCCGGCGCACGCGGGGCGTCGTCCGGGCCAACTACCTGCCGCGGCGGCGACGGCGGGTCGGCGGGGGCAGCCGGGTCGGGCGGGTCGGGCGGGTCGGCGGTCAGCCGGATCATCTCGAAGCCGGCGTCGGACAACACCTCCGGCAGCGCCCGGATCTCGTTCCGGTTCATCTCCTGCACGTCCGGCGCCAGCTCGTCCCACGGCCGCAGCGTGGGATGCCGGCGGCGGGCGTCGTCGCGCGGTTCGCCGTACAGCCAGCCCTCCCCCCGTCGCTCCCGACACCACCGCTCGTGCTCCAACCGGGCCAGCTCGTCGATCCGGTCGTCGATGGCCCGGCTGGCGCCCGGGTCCGCCGTGCCGGCCGTGGTGCCGTGTCGAGGCGCCACCACACAGCCGAGGCTCAACAGCTTCGCCGCGATGTCCTGCACGTGAGCACGGTTGGCCCGGCGCAGCGACTCGGGCAGCCGGGCCCAGTCCACCATCGCGGGGGACGCGCCCAGGCGTACTCCCGCGCGCACCCGCGCCTGGACGTACCTGTCGTGGATCTGCTGGGCCAGCCGTTCGGTGAGGTCCTCGGCGATCAACTGGGCGTCGCAGGCCCGGGTCAGCACCGGGTAGAGCTGGAGCCGCCCGTGCACCTCGTCGAGCAGGTCGTGCCGCCGGTCGCCGTGGAACGCGGCGGCGAGAGCCGCCTGCCGGTACACCGGTACGAACACCGTGCTCTCCGCCCGCTGCCAGAGGGCGGGCGTGTCCAACGCCAACTGGAGCCCGGTCCGCTCGTCCTCAGCGCAGACGTAGAGCCGGTCGTAGCCGTGGCGCAGCATCCCCGACCCGACCAGACCGTCGAGGTCCAGGTCGTACGCCCGCACCTGGCACGCGCCGGACAGGAACGGGTGCCGGGCGCTCGCCAGTTCGAGTTCGGCGGCGGCGTCCGGTGCGACCAGGTCGACCTGCAGCGGTGGCAGGGGCCGACCGGCCGGTGCCTCGGTCTGGCGCAGCTGCCAGTGCCGCGCGCTGGCCACCAGCGCGGCACGACGAAAGCTGCCCCGACCGGCGATGAGGATGCGCACCGGTCGTCGGAGCGCCGAGGGCAGGGGGTGGTGGCGGTGCAGGGCCCGGGCGGCGACGTCGTCGACGTGGAAGTAGTCCAGTCGCAGCCGGCTGGAACCAGCGGCACCCAGTCGTCTGGCCTGCAACGACAGGCACATCTCCGGGTCGTGGACCTGCACGTAGACCCGGGCCGGTTGCCGCCGGTCCTGGATGAGGCGACTCGCGGCGTTGGCGATGGCGTGGTTGCGGTCGTCGTCGTCGGTGCAGGCGTACACGGTGCGGGCATGCGGCAGGCCGGCTCCGCGCAGCACCTCGGGACTCGTCGGATCCCCAATGACCCCCAGGTAGCGGCGGCGTCGGTACTCCAGTGGCCCGAACGGCTCGGCGCGGACGACGACCACGCGCTCACCCTCGGTGAAGAGCCGGTCGGCGAGCATCTGGGCGAACTGGGAGTCGCCGCAGACCACCGAGTGTCCCCCCGCCCGGCGGGCACGCAGCCGCCGGATCTCGGCGGCCAACAGCAGTCGGCTGGCCTCCACCACGGCGAGCAGGGTGAACAGCGGGGCCGCGAACCGGGCGACCTGCAACTGCCACGGGTACGGGCCGGGCTCCTGCAACGGCTCGGCGCCCAGCACGAAGAGCTGGATGTCGTAGTAGACCACGTCGTACAGGTCGTGGCCCGCGCCCGGCTCGGCCCGCAACAGTCGGTCGAAGCCGACGTAGCCGAGCACCAGCGCGACCAGGCCGATCACCGCGAAGACCATTCGCAGTGCCCTTCCGGCCGGGCGGTACGCGCCGGGGACCGGACCCGTCATCGACCAACTCCCTCGTGCGGGGGACCGTCGTCGCACCAGTGTCGCCGGACCGAGGGCCGATGCCCACCGTCCGCGCGCACCTCCGGACCGGCTCGTGATCGGGCCAGACCGGGCCACTCCGCATCGTATTCGACGCAGTCGATCCGACCGGACCATCGGCACCCCGGCTGATCGGCCCTTTTTGCAGGTGAACACCGCAGCGCGCAGGTGCGGATCGGTCCACCGGGGTGGCCACCGAAGGCTACGATTGCTAGACGGGCTGGAGGGGGCGCACGAGCGGGTCGGCCTCCGGTCCCCCGCCACCTGGCGCCCAGGCCGGACCTACCGGAGGATCACGGAGATGGACGCAACCGGAGGTCCACCGGCGGCAGGCCCGGTCAATCCCTTCTCGCCGACGGCCGTGGCCCGGGTGACCGAGCAGGGTACGGGCGCGAGCACGGTGGTCACCGCCGCCGTCCGCGACGCGACCGACCAGCTCGACGATTACCTGCACACAGGCGTCGGCGCGGTGGTCGCCCTCGTCGGTGACTACGGCACCGGCAAGACCCACCTCGCTGTCGAGCTGCTGGCCCACGCCCGGAACGTCACCGGAGCCGCCGGGCAGGCGATCTACCTGGACGCGCCCGGGGACACCTTCCTGTCCCTGCACCGGCGGTTCCTGTCCCGGCTGTCCCGCGCCACCGTGCGGGAGCTGCTCACCGGATATCTGCCCGACCCCGCGGGCCCCACCCGCTCGGCGGACGGTCTGGTCGGACGGCTGCGGGCGAGCCTCGCTGAGGTCACCACCAACCCGGCTTTCGGCACCGCGTTGGCGATGCTGCTCGACTCGGACACCGAGGTGGCCGCCTGGGACTGGCTCTCGGGTCACCCCCCGGGCCCCGCGCTGGTCGCCGCCGGGGTGACGGCAAGCGCGGACGTCGAGGCCACCGCCGTCGAGGCGATGGGCGTGCTGGCTCTGCTGCACTGTCGACGACACGATCGCTTCGTACTGGTCCTCGACGAGCTCGACAAGATCCTCACCGCGGGCGGCCGGCCCGGCCCGGAGACGATGGCCCGCCTGCAACGGCTGCTCGGGGTGTTCACCTCCGCCGGGGCTTTCCTGGTGATCGCCGGGTTGCCCGACATGCTGCACCTCCTCAGCACCGACGTACGGCAGCGGATCGGGCCGATCGTGCGGATGTCGGCGCTGACCGGCGAGGACGTCCGCACGTTCATCCGGCAGACCCAGTTGCGCGCGTCCGGCACGGCCCGACTCGCGCCGTTCACAGTGGAGACCACCGAATACCTGGCGAACCTCGCCGACGGGGTGCCCCGGCGGGTGATCCGGCTCTGCTACCACCTCTTCCAGCGCGCCTCCCAGGCCGGCACACCTGTCACCCATGTCATGGTCCGCGAGGTGGTCCGGGTCCAGTTCGACCTGGCCAACCGGCAGGACGTCGCTGCCGACGTGCGGCGGGTGCTCACCCAGGACGGCTGGTCGTACCAGCGGGATCACCTGGTCGGATCGATGCGCGACCTGCCTGTGGACTTCTGGATCCCCCTGGAGGAACGCAACGCCGGCTGCTGCGTGCTGCTCAGCGAGTCGGTCCTCAAGGCCGAGGAGGTCGACGACCTCAATCGGCGGGTCGTCGCGATCCGGGCGGCAGTTCCGGACAGCGAGGTGATCCTGGTGGTCGTCGGTCACCTGCCCGCGGAGTTCGCCGCGGAACTCGCCGGGACGTTCAGCATCGAGCCGATCGTCCACGACCCGCAGTCGTTCGCCGAGGACCTGTCGGGCAGCGTCAAGGCGCTGATGCGGCGGCTGGAGCAGGCGATCGGGGCGGACGCGCTCACCTCGGTGCGCCAACGGGTCGAACGCATCCACCGCCAGCAGAGCAACACCCAACGGTCCATCGAACACCTGTCGTACCAGCTCGACGAGATGCGGGGCGAGTTGCGGCACGATCTCACCGGCCCGGCCGGGCGGCTGGGCGTCGTCCCGGGGCAGCATCCGGCGTCGACGGGGGTGACGTCACCGCTGCCGGGGCGGGTGGCACGAATGTTCGTCGAGGCCGTCGCCGCACTGGATCAGCTCGCCGGGTTCGAGCGCCGGTTACGCGACGCGTTCGCCCCGCACCGGGTCGCGACCGTTGGCGGCGCCGACGGCGGGCAGGCGCTACGGTCGCTGCTGCGCTCCCGGGACGTCCAACGCGCGGTCGGCACGTCGGTGGTCCTCCGCCGCCTCATCGAAGCGTTCCGCGAGGGGGTCGAGCAGTGGTATGACGGCCACCGCGCGAGTCCGCAACCGACTGACCTGGAGCGGTTGGACCTGCTCTGCGAGACGTACGACGGGATCGCCGAGTATCTGCCGCTGTTCCAGTTGGACACCCTCAGTGGGCTGGCCGCCTCCGGCACGGGCGCGGAGGACGGCGGCGACCCGGTCGAACGATCGCGCACCTGGTCACAGGCCCGGTCGGTCTTCGACGGGCTGGGCGGTCGGGTCCGTCAGTTGTTGCTGGCCGGTTGAGCGCGTCGGCCGGGCTCAGCGTTCCGGCTCCAGTGCCCGCGCCGCCGGGCCGTCACGCATCCGGGGAGGCCCGGTCGGGTCGGCGTCCGGCCCGGGTGGGGCGTTGCCGGGGCCGTCGGGGAGGCGCCGGTCCAGCATGGCCGTGGCCAGGGCGTGGATGATGTTGATGACCACGATGGCCGTCGCCACGATCCCCACCGTTCCGGGGAAGTCCCGTTCGAGGACGAGGGCGAGGATCACAGCTGTGATGCCGTTCTGCTGCCCCCAGGCGAGGTAGCGCCGGTCGGCAGTGGGCAGGCCGCGGCTGATCGGCAGCGACACCACCAGCTGCGCCGCCACGGCCGCCAGACCGAGCACCACGCCGGGGACGATGTCGACGCCGTGCACGAGCAACATCCCGAGCAGGAACGTGGCGACCAGGTACGCCGCCTGGGTGGAACGGCCGACGACGGGGCCCAGTCGGGGACGGAAGAAGAGCCCGGCCAGCGCGACGCCGAGCATGAGGAACTGCCAGGCGGCGAAGAGGACCAGCGCGATCAGCAGCGCCACGGCCAGCCAGTTGAGCGCCGTACGGACCCGGGGGCGGGGGGCGTCGTCACGCAGGCCTGCGGCGCGGAGCAGCCGCCACAGCACCCAGGCGCCCACGGCGAAGGCCACGTTGGCGAGCAGGTCGAGCAGCAAATCCAGCGGCCGGTCGCTGATCGCGCCGGCGAGCGCGCCGCCGCCACCTCCGCTGAGGTCCAGGGCGAACGCGGAGACGTAGACGGTGAGCAGCACTGTGATCGGGTCGTCGAAGGACGCCCAGATGGACAGGATGGAGCGCGCCCGGGCGGACGTGCGGTCGGGGCGGCTCATCGCGGCCACCGCGAGCGGGTCGATCTGGGCGACGGCGACGCCGAGGACCAGGAACGCGGGGTCGCCGAAGACCAGCACCATGACCGCGGCGATGAGCGCGGCCTTGGCGACCACGCCGACGGTGACGGCCAGCAGTACGGTGCCCAGGTGGGCGCGGACCTCGGCGAGGCTGATGTCCCGGGTGCTGCCGACCAGGCCGACCGCCAACAGGACCGAGGCGAGGAGGAGGTAGGCGCGGGCGCCTTCGAGCCCGTCCACGTCGCCGGCCCAGGCCACGAGCAGCCCGGCCAGGGCGGCGGCAACGACTGCCGCTGATCTCCCCAGTCCGGTCACGGCCACCCAACCGACACGTCGAACCCCCGTTGATTCGAATCGAGGATATCGGCGCTGGGCGATCACCTCAATCACGACCCACGGGGACCGCCGGCAGAGTTCAGGCCGGCCGCGTGAGCCGTCGGGCCGCCGCCGCCATCTCCTGGTCGGCGACGGCGACCCGGTCCTGGTCCAGCGTGACACCCACCAGGTAGTCGTCGGCGGAGAGCCGGTAGTGGTAGACGGCGCCCATCTCCACGTCGAGCACCAGCCGGGTGACGTCTCCGGCGACGGCCCGGCGCAGGTCCCGGCCCACCTGTAGGGCCAGCAACGACAGGTCACCGGCGAGGCGCTGGTAGCGGTCGCGCCGATCCGCCACCGTGACGCCCCGGTTGAAGAACGTGTCCAGGTCGGGGTGGCCGAGGATGTCCACGGCCCACGCCTGCTCACCCGCCCGGTAGTGGCTCAGGTAGTGCAGGCGCTCAGGGCGCAGCGCCGCCATGGACGCTTCGTCGGGCGTGGACGACCCGGTCAGGTGCGGCTGGAAGCCGTCCGTCGGCTCGCTTGTCGGTAGCGGCTCGTCGACCACCTCACCTTCCCAGCCGCCCGGGTTCTGCGACCGCTGCCGCAGCAGCCGGCGCAGGTCGGTCGCGGCGTGCGCGGCGGCCTGGTCGACGGCGCTGACCCGAGCAGGGTCGGCCACCGGCGCGGTGTCCGTCCCGGGCACGGCGGCGAAGCCGACCACGTGTTCGTTGCCCACCACCGAGTTGCAGAAGACGAGACCCGTGCGGGTCTGCACGACGGTGCGGATCAGCGCCCCGCTGTGCAACTCGCCCAGCCGACGGTTCAGCTCGCTGACCCGGTAGACCAGTTGGGCGCCGACGCGGCGGTACACCTCGCGCCGCTCCTCCGGGGTGGTCTCGTCGGCAGGTACCGGGGTGGCTGGGTGGGCGAGCAGGTCCAGCGCGAAGTCGAGCACCCCGGTGGTGTAGTGGGCCACGTGGTAGACGCCGCCGCCACCGAGCAGCAACCCCCGACAGAGGTCGCGCTTCTTTCGGAAACCCGGGACGTCCTGCTCGGCCGTCTCCTCGATCAGGACGTCGTGCAGTTCCGGATCGGTCACCAGGTCACTCCCTCAACTCTGCGGCACATCGATGTCTGTCTCGGTCAGGACGGCGGCACCACCGGGAGTGCCGTCGCGCAGCGCGCGGACCGCCAAGAGGTTCGCGGCGGCGTCCCGGGTCACCGGATGGCCGCGGCCGAGGTAGTTCAGGGCGGTCGCGTGCGCCTCCTCCTGCGTCGACAGCGCGCTGCCCAGGTCGCCGCTGGCGGCCAGATGGCCGGCCTGGGCGGTGCTCGCCGCCAGGGTCCACGGGTGCGCGTCGCCAAGCTTGGCGCGCAGCGACCGCAGACCGCGCTCGCCATACCAGACGGCCTGGTCGGACTCCCCCAGACCGCGCTGGAACAGACCCAGATTGACCGAGCAGATGGCGGTGAAGGGGTGTCCCGCCGCCAGCTTCCGTTCGTAGCCACGCAGGCAGCGCATCGCGCTCTTCACGGCGATCCCGGCGTCACCGGCCCGGTAGTAGTCGGCTGCCAGGCTGAGCAGGCTGCCCCGGGTGAGGGGGTGGTCCTCGCCGAGGTTCTTGACATAGCCGCTGTACGTCTCGGCGCTTCGCTTCTTGGCCGGAATGATCAGACCGAGGCGGCGTTCGGTGACGGCGAGGCTGCGGTGCACCCGCAACTCGTCGAGGAGGCTGCCGCTGGGCAACTCGTGGATGCGGGCCAAGGCCTCCCTGAGGGTGGCCAGGGACAGCTCGTACTCGCCGACCTCGCGCTCGCACGTGCCGACCTGGCACGACGCCCGCCAGGTCCGCGGGTCCTCCGGGCCGAACAGCAGCATCCGGCGGTCCCGTTCCTGGCGAGCCAGCCGCAGGGCCTCCGGGGCGTCACCGGTGAGCAGGAACGAGATGCCGAGGTTGTTCACCGCCATCCGGGTGCTCGGGTGGTCGTCGCCGACGATCTCGCGGAAACCCTTGAAGGTGGCCTGGTCCTCGACCAGGGCGTCCTCGAATCGCCCCAGACCGCGCAGGTCACCACCTCGACCGCGACCGGCGACGAGGGTGTGGACGTGGCGCAGCCCGTAGCGGCGGCGCTGTTCGCCGAGGACCCGTTCGTCAAGGCGCAGCGCCTCCTGATAGTTGCCCAGTGCCCGATGCAGATTCGCCGTCTGGACGAACAGCCGCATGGTCAGCTGGTCGAGCTCGTCGCCGCCGTCCCACTGGTCGCAGGCCGCGGAGGCCAGTAGCAACGCGGAACGCCAGGCATCACTGTCGTTGGACAGGTACAGGTGGCGCACCTGCTTGACGACCCAGTGCCGGACCTGCCGGTCGTCGGAGTCCAGTGCGCCGGTGGGGACGAGGTGCTGTTGCAGCTCGTCGAAGACGTCGGCGTAGCGGCGACCGTCGGCCTCCGGGTCGGTCGGGGCGTAGCCGGCGAGGCCCTGGAGGACCTGCCGGTGCCGTTCACGGCGCTGCGGCTCGGGGATGGCCTCGCGAAGCAGCACCTGGATGGCGCGGTGCATCCGCAACGCCGACCCGCGCCCCCAGTCGACGTCGTAGAGCGCGAAGCGGGCGCCGACGGTGAGGACGAGGTCCACCTCGGCGGCGTCGAGCAACAACTCGTCCATGTCGGTGCCGGACGCGGCGGCGAGCTGGGTCAGCATCGAGGTGGACCGCAGCAGTGGCAGCCCGATGCCCTCCGGGGAGAGGAAGGCGCTCAGCTCGGCCAACCGGATGGCCAGGTCCCCGAAGGGGGTTGCGCGCAGCGCCTCCAGCGTGACCCGCAGGACCCGGGCGACGCTCGAGGTGTGCGATCCGGGGATGTGTTCGTCCGGATCCTCGTCGGACTGCCCGTCCAGCGCGACAAGCAACTCCCGGACGCCCTGGCCCACCGCCTCCAGGCTGGGCACCCCGGCGCGTTCCAATCCCAGGGCACGTTGCCGCATCCAGGCGGTCGCCAGACGCAGGGCCAGCGGCAGGTGCTCCAGCGCCACCGCGATCGAGCGGGCGTCCTCGGTGCTGATGCCGAGCACCCGGCGCAGCATCGCGACGCTCTCGTCGCCGGTCAGCGCGGCGACCTCCAGTGGAGCGGGCAACCCGGAGGAGCCGTCGTCCCGCGAGGTGATCAGGACGTGGCCGACACCGTCTCGCGGCCGGAGGCCGGTCAGCACGTCGGCGTCGTCGGCGTTGTCATAGATCAGCAACCAGCGTTGGAACGCGCCGTCGGCAGCGGAGAGCGCCTTCAGCGCGGCCTCGGCGGCACCGGTGCTGTCCACCGCCTTGATCTCGTTGGCGAGCGCACCGAGCCCGGTCTGCACGGTCTCCCGGTCCTGGGCGGGGATCCACCAGACCACGTCGTAGTCGTAGGCGAACCGGTGGGCGAACTCCCGGGCCAGCTCGCTCTTGCCGACTCCCGCCCCACCAGTGAGGGTCACCGGGCCGTCCTCGCTGGTGAGGTGGTCGCGCAGCCGCTCAAGATAGTCGTCGCGGCCGACGAACGACGGGTTGCGGGGAGGCACGTTGAACCGCACCCGACGGTCCGGGTCCGCCGGGAAGCGTGGCACGTTGCGCAGGTCGCCGGACGGTTGCGCGGGGGCGATCAGACCGAGTTGGCTCAGCAGCAACGACTGCGCCCGGACGGCGTCGGCCGTGCGCAGGTCGACGACCCGTTCGGGCCCGAACGGCTCCCGCCACGCCTCGCCGGTCACCAGCACGCCGAGGACCTCCTCCGACCGGCCGGCCAGGTCCGGGCGCAGCCCGGCCAGGTCCGTTCCGGCGGTCTCGGCGAGATCCGGCGAGAGAACCGCCAGCACCGTGCCGTGCGGCGCGACGTCGAGCTGCGCGCCGGGGCGCACCGCCCGCAGGTGGGGCCGGACCCCGGCGCGGCGCAGTTGCCCGCCGATCCAGTCCGCCCAGGGCCGGTCGACCGGGTCGTACGCCACGGAGATGTCGCCGAGATCCTCCGCCGGGTCCAGCAGCACAGCGTGCCGGTAACGTCGGCGGATCCGCTGCGCGACGGGCGCCGCCCGGGTGACCTCGCCCCCGCTGATCCACTCCGTGATCCGCTCGTACGCGGCCAACGGGCTGTTGGCGTCGTCCGGCTCGTCGCCGAGCACGGACAGCACGTCGTCGAAGGTGTCGTAGTTGTGCGCCGGCACCTCCACGATCCCCGCTGCGGCGGGGCCGAGGGTGTCACCCGGCGGCTTCTCCAGCAGCCATCCGAAGGCCTGCCGGACGTAGTCACGGGAACCACCGTGCCCGGGGTCGAGGCCCTCGTGCAGGGTCGGCGCGGCGAGCACCCGGATCCCGCCGGCGGCCCGCTGCTGCAGCTCCTTGGCGAGCCCGGCGGCGTGTTGCACTGACAGCCGGCGGGGTGGCATGCAGACCACTGCGACGTCGCTGAGCACCGCGCAGTGCGTGATTCCCGGTGCGCTCAGGTCTACCGGGGCGTCGATGAGGACGTAGTCGTAGTCGGCCTGCTGAAGCAACTGTCGGATGCGGGCGGCATCCCCGGTGGGCAGCCCTTCGGTGGTGGCGCCGAGCCCCACCATGCTGAACGTCGCGGTCGAGCCGGACACCGCGTACCGGTAGAGGGTGCCCTGCTCGGGCGCGGCCGGCGCGATCACCGTCGAGGGAGGCACCAGCGGCACGTCCGGTGCGGGGGTGAGCGCGGTGGCAAGGTCCTCGCCCAGCTCCTGGGCCGCCGAGACGGCGTCCACCTGCACCGGGCGCAGGAAGTCGTAGACCCGGGGGGTCTTCGGGCACCAGTCGACGGCGAGCACCTTCTTGCCGTTGCCGGCGAGGATCCAGGCGACGTTGGCCACCGCGCTGCTGCGGCCGGTGTCGTCGGCGGGTGACACGAACGAGACGATCGTGGCGACACCCGGCGTCTCGTCCCTACTGATCTTCATCGGTCTCCCCCGGCCCGGGCGGTGGTGCGGGTTGCCTGCGTCGTCGCGGCACCCGTGGGGTCAGTCGTCGCCATCGAGGGCGCTTTCGAAGCCTGCGTACTGGTCGCCGGCGGCGGCGCGGCGATCGAGTCGTGCCAGTGCGGCCACGAGCACACCGCCCGGGATCGCGTCCAGCTCGGCAAGGTCCATGTCGGTCAGGTCGATCAACTCGGAACGGAGGTCGTCCTCTTCGGTGTCCATCACCGACCACCGCCTGTCTCCGTGTCGTGCCGCGCCCGGTCGGCCCCACCGCCGGGCCAGACATTGACCGGTCGCCAGCTCCGCTGAGTGTGCTCATGATAACCGTGCGCCGCATCGACGGCCGACACCCGGACGGCGGCCGGACCAGGTAGGACGGGTCCGTCCCGGCGCCGGCCGGTCATTCGTGGCACCCGGAACGTCATCTGTCGATGTATGCTCCACTCTGGCAGGTGGCCCGACCGGTGACCGACAGGACGGCGGAGCGTCTGATGCCCGGACCCGTTGGTGGTCACCGGCCGTCACCCGGCACGGTGGTCCTCCCCACGCCAGTGCGGCGTCCGTCTCCTTTCCGACAGTTCGTGGTCAAGCTGCACAGCCGCTGCGACCTGGCCTGCGACTACTGCTACGTGTACGCGATGGCCGACCAGCGCTGGCGATCCCGACCCCGGACGATGTCGGCGGCGACACTGGCCCGCACCGGTGAGCGGATCGGCGAGCACGCCCGCCGACACCGGCTGGGCGGGGTGAGCGTCGTGCTGCACGGCGGCGAGCCGCTGCTGGCCGGGGTTGCCGGTGTCGAGCGGGCAGTCGAGCTGCTGCGGCGCGGTGCCGCCCCGGTGCCCGCGCGGATGACGGTGCAGACCAACGGCGTCCGCCTGGACGGCCCCTTCCTGCGTCTGTTCGACCGGCTCGACGTGGGGATCAGCGTCAGCCTCGACGGGGACCGCGCCGCGCACGACAGGCACCGGCGAGGGCCGGACGGTCGGGGCAGCCACGACCGGGTCGAGGCCGCGCTGCACCAGTTGACCGGATCGCACCGGCGGCTGTTCAACGGTCTGCTGTGCACCGTGGACCTGCGCAACGACCCGGTCAACACCTACCGCAGCCTGCTGGCCCACAGTCCCCCGATAATGGACTTCCTGCTGCCGCACGGCACCTGGTCGTCGCCGCCCGCGGGCCGCCCCGCCGACCCACGGCAGGCCCCGTACGCGGACTGGCTGACCGCCGTCTTCGACGAGTGGTACGCCGACGACAGTCGACGGACCCGGGTCCGCCTCTTCGACGAGATCATCCAGCTGTTGCTGGGCGGCTCCTCCCGGCTGGCCGGGGTGGGGCTCAGCCCGGTCGCCGTGGCGGTGGTGGAGACCGACGGGGCGATCGAGATGGACGACACCCTCGGCGCCGCCTATGCGAGTGCCGGCAGCACCGACCTGCACGTCGACCGGGACACCTTCGACGCCGCGCTCGACCAGCCCGGCGTGCGGGCCCAGCAGGCCGGGGCAGCCGGGCTCTGCGCCCAGTGCCGCGTCTGCGAGCTGCGCCAGGTCTGCGGCGGCGGCCTCTACACACACCGGTGGCACGCCGGCCGCGGCTTCGACAACCCGTCGGTCTACTGCGCCGACCTGTACCGACTCATCGCGCACATCCGCAGCACCCTGCGGCGGGACGTGACAGCACTGCGGGAGGCGCACCGGTGACGACAGCCGGGCACCGGCTACCCCGAGCCGTCCTCGACCTGCTCGCCACCGGCGGAGGCGGCCCGAGGGCCCTTGAGCTGTTGCATGCCGCCCAGCACAGCAAGAACCTGCTGCTGGTCCGGGCGCTTGTCGTCCTCACCCATCGGGTGGACCATCCGGACCGGGCGGCGGTCGAGGCGGCGTACCGCGTGGTGGGTGGCCTGGAGCAGGGCCAACGCCAGGCGGCGTGGGGTCATCCCCCGGTGGCCGCGTGGGCCTTCGGCACCGCCGCACTGCTGCGCCGGGGTGACGAGCGAGCGGCGGCGTACCCCGGTCTGCTCGCGGCGGTCGCCGCCGCCGCGGTGGTGCGGGCCCGCGCGGACGCCGACCTGGACGTGCCGCTCGACCCGGCCACACCGGGCCGGCTGGACCTGCCCGGCCTCGGCACCCTGCGGGTCGACCCCACGGCGACCCGCGCTCGCGTGCGCTGCGCGGGCGGGCGGGCCGAGGTGCGCTGCGCCGGGCAGCGGACCGAGATCGGGTACGACCACCCGCCCGGCCACCGCTGGCGACCCGTCCCCGAGCTGCGCGCCGCCCACGGCGGGCTGGCGCTGCGGCTGCTGCTGGACATCGCCACCTGGCGGCACGTGCCGATGGCGGCCGGGGCCCGCACCCACCCGATCGCCGGTTCGGTGCGCGACCCGGGCCGGTGGCAGCACCGACTACGCGGGGCGTGGCGCCTGCTCACCGACGAGCACCGGGCGGTCGCCGAGGAGGTGTCGGTGGCGCTACACGCGCTGGTACCCCTCGACCCGCCGCGGTCCGGGGTCCGCAGCGGCACATACCACCACGGGTTCGGCGCGGTGGCGATGTCCCTGCCGCCGGATCCCCGCTCGGCGGCGGTCACCCTCGCCCACGAGATCCAACACCTCAAGCTGGCCGCGCTGACCGACCTGTTCCCCCTGGTGGAGCCCGGTCCGGATGAGTCGTTCTACGCGCCGTGGCGACCCGACCCCCGCCCCCTGGAGGGCCTGCTGCACGGCGCGTACGCCCACCTGGGGGTGGCCGGCTTCTGGCGACGGCAACGATTCGTCGAGCGGGACCGGGCCGCCCGGCACCACGCCGAGGTCGAGTTCGTCCGCTGGACCCGCGCGGCCAGGCAAACCGTACGGGTGCTGGCCGCGCAGCCACGCCTGACCCCGGTCGGCAGGCGCCTGGTCGACGGAATGGCACCGGTCCTCGACCGGTGGGCCTCGGAACCGGTGACTCCCCACGCGGTGGACGACGCTGGACGGCTACTCGCCGCGCACCACGCCCACTGGGAGCGGGCCGAGGCCCGACGGGGGTGACAGCGAGGCTTGCCGATCTCCTCTACGCTGTGCCGCATGGGGGACGCTAACGGGCAGCCCAGCCGACGTGAGTGCTTCGTCATCGCTCCGATCGGCCAGGAGGGCTCCGAGATCCGCCGCCGCAGCGACCAGATCCTCAAACACGTCATCCGCCCGGTCGTCGAGGCGCGGGGTTACCAGGCGATCCGGGGTGACGAGATCGAACGCGCCGGCCTGATCACCTCGCAGGTGCTCGACCGGATCATCCAGAACGACCTGGTCATCGCCGACCTCACCGACCAGAACGCCAACGTCTTCTACGAACTGGCGGTGCGGCACGCGCTCCGCAAACCCTTCGTCCAGCTGATGGCAAAAGACCAACAGCTCCCCTTCGACGTGCAGGGGATGCGGACGATCCTGGTCGACCACACCGACCTGGACAGTGTGCACTCGGCCAAGGAACAGTTGGGCCGCGCCATCGACTCGATCACCACCGACGCCGACATCGTCACCCCGATGTCGGTGGCGCTCACCCTGCAGGACCTGCGCGGCTCGTCGAGCCCGCACGAAACCGGTCTCTCGCAGGTCATCGAGACACTGCCGCAGATGATGGACATCCTCCAGGACCTGCAACGGCAGGTCGGCGGCGGCGGCCCCGTCGAACCCTCCGAGGCGGACGACCACCGGCGGCTGCGCAGCCTCATCGTGTCGCTGACCGACCGGGGCGCGGTGACCGAGCAGGACCTGGCCAGCCTGGCCGGTGGTGCCAGCAGCAAGTTCGACAAGTGGGTGCAGCACCTCATCCAGCGCTCGGGCGGGGCTGGCTGAGCGGGCGCCGGCTCGAAGAGCGCGGGAAGCCCCGGGCGTGGCGTTGCGCGGGCACACGATGGGGCACCTACTGACCGCCCTGGCGCAGGCGTAGGCAATCACCGGCGACTCCATGTACGAAGCAAAGGGCGACCATCTGGTCAACGCCCTCGCGGCCTGCCAGGCGGCCTCGGTGGCCGACCTTGAGCTTGCCGGCGGAACTGCGCGCTGGCTCTACCGGCGGATCCACGACGCCGAGACACCGCCGATGCCAACCGTGACAAATCCTGGACGTCTACCAACAGGACACCCCCGGCGTGCGGTGGAACGCCTGCGCGAAACCCGCGTCCCTCCTCAACCCCGAAGGTCGCGTCGCCGATAGCCCAGGACACCGGCCACGCCCAGGGCAACACCCAGAGTGATCATGGCCAGCGTGCTGGTCCAGTCGACCGGGGTCAGCGGGACCGGCGCCAGGTGGGCGAACGGCGAGAGTCCGCGAACCCAGCCGGGCGAGCCGACGCTGTCGGCGATCACCAGGAGCAGGAACCCCCCGGTCGCGGGCAACGATCCGGCGAAGGCCGCCGCCCGCGGCACCCGGCCGGCGGCGAGAGTGGCCGCGCCGAGGCTGAGCAGCACGATCGGCAGCGTGTTCCAGGCCCCGCCCCATGCTGCCAGCAGGTTGAGGTCACCTCCGGTCGCGGTGATGCCCGCCCAGACGGCGAGCCCGGCGATACTCACCAGGGCGATCGCGCCTGCGGCCGTGGCGGCGATCTCGGCGGCGAGCAGACGGATCCGGGTGACCGGTTGAGCGGTCAGCAGCGTGAGAATGCGGCTGTTCTCCGCCGCGACGAAGGCGGACACGCGGACCGCCGCGAACCCGCCGACGGGCAACGCGAGTAGCGCGAACAGGGTCGCGGCGAACCCCTCGACCGCACCGAGCGCGGTGAACCCGGCACGCGCCGCCTCCTCGGCGAGGGCCGGGTTGCCGGTCAGGAACTCGGTGACCGACACCGTGGTGAAGCCGATGAGCAGGTAGTAGGCGCCGATCCCCACAGCCCAGCCGGTGAGGGGCCGCAGCATGCGCCGCACCGCGAACGCACCCACACCGGACAGCAGCATCAGCCGCGGGCGGCGACCGGCAGCGACCGCGATCAGACCGCCACGCACATCACGGCGACCAGCGGCGGCGACGGCGACGCCGGCCATCAGCACCGCGGCGGCCAGCAGAATCAGCAGCGGCACGATCCGGTTCCGCGCGTACGGTTCGCTGAGAGCGAGCAGCCCGAACGGTGACAGCCAGCGCAGCCACCCGAGTCCGCTGAGGCCGTCGCCGACCATGCGCATCAGCAGGGCGGCACCAAGCACCGCCACGGCGGTTCCGGTAGCGGCCGTCCGGGTCGGGAACACCTGCGCGGCCAGCCCGGCGACGGCGACGAAGAACAACCCGAGCACACCGACACCGGCACCGTGCACGGCGGCGCCGGCAGGATCGGTACCGGCCAGCAGCAACACCACGGCCACGGCCACGCCCCCGGCGAGCGGGACGATCACGACTGCGCCCAGATGGCGTGCCACCACCTCTCGCAGCGGCACCCGTCCCGCCAGCAGCACGTCCCACCGCCCGGCGTCCTCCTCACCCCGGGTGGTGCGGGTGGTGGCCAGGATCGCCCAGGCGGCGAGGAGGACAGCGACAAAGGTGCCGACCCGCCACACCGTGAAGCCGCCAGCCTGATCGAGGGCGATCGGTTCGCCGAACAGGGTCCGGATGGCGGGGTTGGCCGCGAGCGCGGCAATGCTGCCCGCCGCGGCGGGATCCGCCATGACGCTTGTGTACGTGCTTGCGACGAGTGCCGGTAGGGCGACGACGAGCACGATCACGATCAGGCCGCTGCGGCGTAGCTGGCGCAGCGCCAGCCTGGTGACGGCTCTGCCGGGGGCGGCCGCCACGCTGAGTCCGACGGCGGACGGGACCGTCCTGGTGATCATCTGGTGCTCTCCGCGGCACCGTAGTAGTCGAGGAAGATCTCCTCGAGGTTCGGTTCGCGGACTGCCAACGCGGTGACCTCGGCCGCGGCGAGCGCCCGCAACGCCGGTGCCGGCGGCCCGATGAGCGAGAACCGTAGCCGCCCAGGGCTGACCTGCTCGACCGCGTCGACGCCAGGAACCAGATCAAGACCTGGCGGGGGTACGCCGACGTACGACACGGTCACCTCGGCGCGATGCAGACCCCGGAGCTGTTCGATGGTGGCGATCTCGACGAGCCGGCCGGCCCGCAGGATCGCGACGCGGTCACAGACCGCCTCGACCTCGGCCAGCTGGTGCGAACTGAGAAACACCGTCTGCCCACGGTCACGGGCCTCGGCGACAGCGAGCCGGAACTCGCGCTCCATCAGCGGATCGAGGCCGCTGGTCGGCTCGTCCAGCACCAGCAGCGGCGCCCGGGTCGCGAACGCCGCGACGAGCGCCACCTTCTGCCGGTTTCCCGTCGAGTAGGCACGCGCCGGCTTGCTGGTATCGAGCGCGAACCGCCGCACCAGTTCATCCCGGTACGCCAGATCGACGCCCGGCCCGGTACGCGCCTGCAGGTGCAGGATCTCCGCACCGGTCAGCTGCGGCCACAACGCCACATCGGCCGGCACGTACGCCAACGACCGGTGCGCTCGGGCGACATCCGCCGCGTCGCTGTCGAACACCCATGCCTGCCCCGCCGTGGCACGGACCTGCCCCAGCAGCAGGCGAATGGTGGTCGACTTGCCCGCGCCGTTCGGACCGAGAAACCCGAACACCTCACCAGCGGGCACCTCAAGGCACAGGTCGTCGAGCGCCGTGAAACGGCCGTACCGTTTGGTCAGATTGATGGCACGCAACGCGAGATCGTTCATGGCGGAAGTCCTCAGCAGCCGACACGGATATGACCGCCGACCAGACTTCCCGGCACACCAGAGCCCACCGTACTCCCGCATTGACCCGGCAGAAAGCCACCGCGTGGACACTCAGGACGGTTCCGGACGCTCAGCGAGGCTGATCCCGACAGCGGCGGTTCATCCAGCCGCAGCCGCGGTATCGACCAGGGTGGCGAAGACGGCGGCCACGATCGTGGTGACGCGTAGGTGTCGGCGGGCGGCGGTGAGGACGAGCCGGCCAGTGACCGACACAGGACGCCAGGCAGGCCGGTGGCGGTGGCGGCGAAGGTGGCGGGGTTGCCGCGGCTGATCAGGTAGCCGACGAGGTGGACGGTCATGGTGCTGGTGGCCGCGCCCTGCGCGATGAACGTTGCGGTCAGGATCCAGAACCGGGGGTCGCGCATCGCGGCCTTGACGATCGCGCGCCGCTGGGCGTGGGCCGAGGGTGTGGGGTCAGCAGGTGTCGGCGTCGCTGATGTGCGGGGCCGTAGAGCACCATCGCGCCGGTGACGCCGATGCCGATCATGACGGCGTAGAGCTGGCCGATGGTCTGCACCCGGGACCAGGCCACGAGCAGGGCGGTGGCAGCGATCGACCCGGTAGTCATCAGCGCCCGCCCGCCGTGGTGGTCGAGCCACCTGCCGACCGGGATGGCCATGAGCGCGCCCGCGAAGACGGAGACGGTGAGCGCGCCGGTAACGGCGGTGGGGGAGGTTTCGAGGGTGGCGGCCATGGGGCGCAGCAGCACCGGGTAGGCGTAGTAGAGGGTGCCGCAGCCGACGGTGGAGGTGATGGCCAGGGCGGCGACGATTCGCCAGCC
The DNA here is from genome assembly GCF_049841595.1 of Micromonospora sp. DT228. Classification (NCBI taxonomy): domain Bacteria; kingdom Bacillati; phylum Actinomycetota; class Actinomycetes; order Micromonosporales; family Micromonosporaceae; genus Micromonospora; species Micromonospora sp. DT228. The sequence goes on along the minus strand of NZ_JBNCKO010000034.1, from coordinate 5,823 downwards.
GTGGGCGTGGTGCCCGCCGACTGTGGTGTCGGCGGGCACCGTCGCGGTGGTGGGCATCAGCTGCAGCAGCCGCCGGCTTGAGCGCTGGTGGGGGCGGCGTCGAGGGTGACCAGGTTCAACGGTGTGGACAGCAGCCCGCCGGAGATGCCGGTGGCGAGTCCGCGCGCCGCTGGCTCGGCGATGGGGGCCGGCCCGCAGCAGCCCTCGCCGGTGGCGGTGTCGGCGGGGTTGCTGTTGCAGACGCCGGTTTCGGGTAGGTCAAGTTGGACGTCGCGAGCGGCGGCCCAGTCGCCGGCGAGGGCGGCGACGACGGAGCGGACCTGCTCGTAGCCGGTGGCCATGAGGAACGTCGGGGCCCGGCCGTAGGCCTTCATACCGACGGCGTAGTAGCCGGCTTCCGGGTGGGCGAGTTCGTTCACGCCGTGCGGGGGCACGGTGCCGCAGGAGTGCTCGTTGGGGTCGATGAGCGGCGCGAGGGCGCGGGTGGCGCCCATGATCGGGTCGAGGTCCAGGCGCAGCTCGGCGGCGATCGAGTGGTCGGGGCGAAAGCCGGTGGCGGCGACGATCCGGTCCACGGTGACCGATTCGTCGCCGCCGTCGGCGTGGCGCACCACCACAGTGACCCGGCCGTCTGTCGGGGTGAGTGCGTGCACGGAGAAGCCGGTGAGCAGCCGGATCCGGCCGGCGTCGACGTGCGCGCGCAACCGGGAGCCCAGGGCACCGCGGGCCGGCAGCGCGTCGGCGTCCCCGCCGCCGTAGGCGCGCAACGGTGAGGTGGTCCGGATCGCCCAGGTCACCTCGGTGTCTGGCGCGGCTTCGGCCAGTTCGGCCAGGGACAGCAGCGTGTTCGCGGCGGAGTGGCCGGCCCCGACGACGAGGGTGTGTCGGCCGGCGAAGCGCTCCCGGGCCGCGCCGAGAACATCGGGCAACGCGTGCTCCAGGAACGCCGCGACAGTGCTCTCACCGCGGGCCGGCAGGCCGGACGCGCCCAGGACGTTCGGGGTGCCCCAGGTGCCGGAGGCGTCGATGACGGCGCGGGCGAGCAGTTCGTCGCCGTCGGCGAGGCGGATCAGGAACGGCGTGGACTCACGGCCGGCGGTGCGCAGCCGGTCCAGGCCCAGGCGGCTGATCGCCTCGACCCGGGTGCCATAGCGCAGGTGCGGCTTGAGCTGTGGCAGCTGCGCGAGGGGCTGGAGGTAGGTGCCGGCCAGCTCCGCTCCGGTGGGCAGGCCCTCCAGGTCGGGGCCGACCCAACCGGCGTCGTCGAGGAGGCGCCGGGCGGCCGGGTCGATGTTGTACCGCCATGGGGAGAACACCCGCACGTGGCCCCACTGCCGCACGGCGGCGCCGGGGGTGTCGCCGGCTTCGATGACGGTGAAGGCGATGCCCCGCTCGTGCAGGTGCGCGGCGGCGGCCAGGCCGACCGGGCCGGCGCCGATGACCACGACGGGTAGCTCGTTCAGGGTGCTCATCGAGCAAACTCCTCTGTGTTGATAACTGTCGAATCACGCGGGTAGACGGCCCCAAATCGCGCAGGGGCTGGGTTGGTCAGGTGACGACGGGGCTGCGTCGCTCGAGCAGGACGACGTCGCGCCAGCGGCCGTGGTGGCAGCCGATCCGCTCGCGCATGCCGATGATCCGGAAGCCGGCCCGCTGGTGCAGGGTGAGGCTGGCGGCGTTGTCGGGGAAGACTCCGGACTGGATGGTCCAGATGCCGGCAGCTTCGGTGGAGGCGATCAGCGTGTCCAGCAGCAGCCGGGCGACGCCGCGGCCCTGCGCGGCGGGGTCGACGTAGACGGAGTGCTCGACCACCCCGGCGTAGACGGCGCGGGCCGAGGTGGGTGCGACCGCGATCCAACCGAGCACCGTGTCGTGGGGGTCGACGGCAACGAAGCGGTGCGCGGGTAGCTTCGCCGCGTCGAACACCGGCCAGGTCGGTGCGGTCGTCTCGAAGCTGGCGTTGCCGGCGTCGAGTCCGGCCTGGTAGATGGCCAGGACCCGCTCGGCGTCGTCGTCCCGCAGGGGGCGCACGGTGATGTCGGCCATCAGCAGGTTCCGTTCGGGCTGGGGGCGGGTCGACCCATGACCACGTCCGCGGCGGAGGGGAAGCAGTCGACGCAGGCGTCGTTGATCCGGTAGTGCCGGGCGGTGCCGACCGGCTCGACGAGGACGAATCGCACCTCGGTGAGGATCTTCAGGTGTTGCGAGATGGTGGACTGCGCCAGGCCGATCGCGGTGACGATCTCCCCCACGCTCATCGCCTGAGCGTGTCGGGCAAGGTACTCGACGATCTGCACCCGGGTCGGGTCCGCGAGGGCCCGAAACCACGACGCGTATGTCTGCGCCGTCGTCCGATCGAGTAGCTCGGCCACCCCACCACCTCTTCATCGTTCATCGCCGATAGACGATTGAGCCTATCAACCGCGAGCGGCGATCATCGGCCGAAGCTCGCGTGGGCGGCCCGTACCGCGTCGAAGCGGCGCTGCGCGCGCTGCTCGGCGGTGCTGACCTCGGCACAGGAGTCGCAAAATCGGACACCGACGGTGGATGCCCTCGGTCGGCGCGTGAGCCTGAACATGATCTCCTCCAATTTCCCACTATCTTGACGTCTGTCGAAACAGACGGTTGCACAATGATTAGAGGGATGTCAACCTAGAGAAATGTCGAAGCAAGCCGGCCCTCCCACCCTCGCCGACGTGACCGCCGAGGCGTTCTGCTGCCAGCCCCTGGCGCAGCACCGTGTGCCGGCCGAGACCGCCGCGGTGCTCGCGCCGGCCTTCAAGGCCCTCGGCGACCCGGTCCGGCTGCAGCTGATGTCGATGATCGCCTCCGCTGACAACGGCGAGGCGTGCGTGTGTGACCTCACCCCCGCCTTCAGCCTCAGCGGCCCGACCATCTCGCATCACCTCAAGACGCTGCGCGAGGCCGGCCTCGTGGACTCCGAGCGGCGCGGCACGTGGGTGTACTACCGCGCCCGACCGGCGGTGCTGCGCCAACTCGCGGCGCTGCTCACCGTCAACCCGGCGACCGTTTCATAGACGGCCGCCGGCGCCACGATCCGCTGCTCCATCGGCCCACGCCTCGATGCCGCTTGACAGCTCCACAGTTGCTCAATAATAGTTGAGTCAATGACTACTGAGCTTTCTTCGTTACAGGGGCGCGCCCGGATCCACGCCGCTCTCGGCGACCCGGCGCGCCTGGCGATCGTCGACGCGCTCACCCTGGGCGACGCCTCCCCCGGCGAGATCGCCCACGACCTTCAGATGCCAACGAATCTGGTCGCCCACCACGTCAAGGTCCTCAGCGAAGCCGGTCTGGTCGTCCGCGGCCGATCCGAGGGAGACCGCCGTCGCACCTACCTGCAGCTGCAGCCCGAGGCCCTGACCGCGCTGACCCCGGCACCGATGGCCGGCGTGGGTCGGGTGGTGTTCGTCTGCACCCGCAACTCCGCCCGCTCGCAGCTCGCCGCCGCCCTCTGGTCGGAGCGCACCGACACCTGCGCGGCATCGGCCGGAACGCAGCCGGCAGAGCGGGTGCACCCGCGCGCCGTCGCCGTGGCCCACCGCCACGGGCTGCATCTGGACGCGACCAACACCGCGCACGTCGCGGACATCGTGCGTGACGACGACCTGCTCATCGCCGTCTGCGACAACGCCCACGAGGAACTCACCGCCCCGGTCCGACCCCGGCTGCACTGGTCGGTGCCCGACCCGGTTCGCGTCGACACCGACGCCGCGTTCGAGGCCGCGTTCGCCGACCTCGCCACCCGCATCGACCGCGTCGCCCCCATCGTCACCACCACCATGAGGTCGCCAGGCCGTCATGACTGACACCAGCGCCCTGTGCGATGACCGAGCGCGATCCGGGCACCCAACCACAGCGCATGAGCACGACGGCGCGACACGTGGGGGCGGACCAGACGTATCGGGGCCTGGTGAATCCGTCGCGTCCGGCCCGCCGTTACCGCCTGCTCGGACCACAACAGCGATCCCGCCCGCACCCCGCCGGCGACTCCTGTCCGGTGTCGGTCAACCGGCCCCGCAACCCGTACCGCAAGGAAGGCTCGTGATGTCCGACAAGCCCAGCGTCCTGTTCGTCTGCGTGCACAACGCCGGCCGCTCCCAGATGGCCGCCGGCTGGCTGCGCCACCTCGCCGGCGACACCGTCGAAGTCCGCTCCGCCGGCTCCGCCCCCGCTGACACCGTCAACCCCGCCGCCGTCGAGGCCATGCGCGAGGTCGGCATCGACATCACCGACCAGACGCCAAAGCTGCTGGAGTACGCGACCGCGGAGTCCTCCGACGTCATCGTGACAATGGGCTGCGGTGACACCTGCCCGGTCTTCCCCGGCAAGCGCTACGAGGACTGGAAGCTCGACGACCCCGCCGGCAAGGGTGTCGAATCCGTGCGCCCCGTCCGCGACGAGATCCGCGCGCGGGTGGAGAAGCTCCTCGGCGAGCTGCGCACCGCCGCCTGACCCTTCGCACCTCACCCCGCCGGCCCCACCGCCTGCGGGCGGTTGCCCCCACACCGGCGAGACCCGCGTCCCGGACCGGCCGACGGCGTCCACACGCTGCCGACCATGCACGACACCCACTGAACCTCCGACCGGAGCCGCAGGGTCGACCGCCCTTCGGGCGGCCGCATCCACCCAGGAACCACCAGAGGAACCAAGCACATGACGACACTGGCCACACCGTCGCGCAGCACACCCCGACTCTCGACGCTGGACCGACTCCTGCCGCTGTGGATCGGCGCCGCCATGGTCGCCGGGCTACTCCTGGGCCGGCTGATCCCCGGCCTCGACGACGCCCTCGACCGCGTAAAGGTCGGCGGAATCTCCGTACCCATCGCCCTCGGTCTGCTCATCATGATGTACCCGGTCCTGGCCAAGGTCCGCTACGACCGCCTCGACACCGTCACCTCCGACCGACGCCTGCTGATCTCCTCCCTGGTGATCAACTGGCTCATCGGCCCCGCTGTCATGTTCGCCCTGGCCTGGCTGCTCCTACCCGACCAGCCCGCGTACCGCACCGGGCTGGTCATCGTCGGTCTGGCCCGCTGCATCGCCATGGTCATCATCTGGAACGACCTCTCCTGCGGCGACCGCGAAGCCGCCGCCGTCCTGGTCGCCCTCAACTCCGTCTTCCAGGTACTCGCCTTCGGCCTGCTCGGCTGGTTCTACCTCACCGTCCTGCCCGGCTGGCTCGGCCTGGAGCAGGCCGGACTATCGGTCTCCGGGTGGGACATCGCCGGCAGCGTCCTGGTATTCCTCGGCATCCCCCTGGCCGCCGGCTACCTCACCCGCAAACTCGGCGAACGCGCCAAGGGCCGCGACTGGTACGAGGCGAAATTCCTGCCCCGGATCGGGCCGGTCGCCCTGTACGGGCTGCTGTTCACCATCGTGCTGCTCTTCGCCCTGCAGGGCGACGCGATCACCGCCCAGCCATGGGACGTCGCCCGCATCGCGCTTCCCCTGCTCGCGTACTTCGCGATCATGTGGTTCGGCTCGTTCGCCATCGGTCGGGCGATCGGCCTGAACTACGAACGCACCACCACGCTCGCCTTCACCGCCGCCGGCAACAACTTCGAACTCGCCATCGCCGTGGCGATCGGCGTCTTCGGCATCACCAGCGGACAGGCCCTCGCTGGAGTCGTCGGACCGCTGATCGAGGTGCCGGTCCTGGTCGCCCTCGTCTACGTCAGCCTCGCCGCCCGCCGTCGGTTCTTCCCCACCCAGGCGGGCAGCGCCTAGTACGGCAGCCGCCGTTCGTGAGGTGACCTCGGGTCCCGCAGGAATGAGGACGGCCACCGCATGATCGTC
>NZ_JBNCKO010000033.1:0-47072 GCF_049841595.1 Micromonospora sp. DT228 | reverse complement strand
CGGAAGCTAAGCCCTCCAGCGCCGATGGTACTGCACTCGTGAGGGTGTGGGAGAGTAGGACGCCGCCGGACAATCTTCCAGTCGAGGGCCGCCCCATCCGGGGCGGCCCTCGACTGCGTAGCGCCATTGGTGGCGCAATCAGGAAGGATGTACCTGTGAGTTCAGGACCGCAGGGCGGAGACCGTCCCCGTCGCTACGAAGACCGTACTGACGGTGCGGGCGGACGCGACCGCGGCCCGCGCCGCGATGACCGAGACCGGCCCCCGTACCGGGGAGATCGCGACAGCGGTGGCGGCGCCCGCGGCGGTTACGCCGGCGGCCGCGAGTCTGGTTCCCGTGGTGGTGACCGGGACAGCTCGCGCTCCAGCGCTCCGCGTGAGGGCGGCTTCCGTGGTGGTGACCGTGACGGTTCGCGCTCGGGTGCCCCGCGTGAGGGTGGCTTCCGTGGCGGTGACCGTCGCGAAGGCGGTTTCCGTGGTGGAGACCGTGATGGTTCGCGCTCGGGTGCCCCGCGTGAGGGCGGTTTCCGTGGTGGCGACCGTGATGGTGGCTCCCGCGGCGGTGACCGTCGCGAAGGTGGTTTCCGTGGTGGAGACCGCGATGGTTCGCGTTCCAGCGCTCCGCGTGAAGGCGGCTTCCGTGGCGGCGACCGTGACGGTTCGCGCTCGGGTGCCCCGCGTGAGGGTGGCTTCCGTGGCGGTGACCGCGAGGGTGGCTTCCGTGGTGGCGACCGCCGTGAGGGCGGCTATCAAGGTGGCGATCGCACCCGTTCCGGCCCCTCCCGTGAAGGTGGATTCCGGGGCGGGGATCGCGAGGGTGGCTTCCGCGGCGGCGAGCGTCGCGAGGGCGGCTTCCGCGAGGGATCCCGACCCGGCGCGCCCCGCGAGGGCGGCGGTTTCCGGGGCGGTGACCGTCGTGAGGGCGGTTTCCGCGGCGGTGACCGGGATGGCTCCCGCACGGGTGCCCCGCGTGAGGGTGGCTTCCGGGGCGGCGACCGCGAAGGCGGTTTCCGTGGTGGTGACCGGGACGGCGCCCGTTCCAGCGGCCCCCGCGAGGGTGGCTTCCGTGGCGGCGACCGCGAGGGCGGTTTCCGGGGCGGTGACCGTCGCGAAGGTGGTTTCCGTGGTGGTGACCGGGACGGCGCCCGTTCCAGCGGCCCCCGCGAGGGTGGCTTCCGAGGTGGCGACCGCGAGGGTGGCTACCGGGGCGGTGACGGTCGCGAGGGCGGTTTCCGGGGCGGCGACCGCGATGGTTCCCGGCCGAGCGGACCGCGCGACGGCGGCGCGCCTCGTGAGGGTGGCTTCCGTGGTGGCGACCGTGAGGGTGGCTTCCGCGGCGGTGACCGTCGCGAAGGCGGTTTCCGGGGCGGCGACCGCGATGGTTCGCGCTCGGGTGCCCCGCGTGAGGGTGGCTTCCGTGGCGGCGACCGTGAGGGTGGCTTCCGCGGCGGTGACCGTCGCGAAGGCGGCTTCCGTGGTGGCGACCGCGATGGTTCGCGTTCCAGCGCCCCGCGTGAAGGCGGCTTCCGGAGCGGTGACCGGGGCGGTTCCCGGCCGAGCGGACCGCGTGACGGCGGTGCGCCTCGTGAGGGTGGCTTCCGTGGCGGCGACCGTGAGGGTGGCTTCCGTGGTGGCGACCGTCGTGAGGGCGGCGCGTCTCGTGAAGGCGGTTACCGCGGTGCTCCCCGTGAGGGTGGTTTCCGTGGTGGCGACCGCGACAGCTCCCGTCCGAGTGGACCGCGCGAGGGCGGCTTCCGTGGTGGCGACCGTCGCGAAGGCGGCGCGTCTCGCGAAGGCGGTTACCGCGGTGCTCCCCGTGAGGGTGGTTTCCGTGGTGGCGACCGTGACAGCTCCCGTCCGAGTGGACCGCGCGAGGGTGGCTTCCGGGGCGGCGACCGTGAGGGTGGTTACCGCGGCGGCGACCGCGCGGGTGCTTCGCGGGCCGACGACCGGCCGCGTCGCGAGGGCGAGTTCCGCCGTGACGACCGTGCTGGCGGCTCCGACTCGTTCGACGGTGGGCGTAGCTCTGCTCCGGCCCTGCCGGATGACATCCTCGCGACCGACCTCGACAAGGACGTACGCGCCGAGCTGCTCTCGCTGAACAAGCCGGTCGCCGAGACGGTGGCCCGGCACCTGGTCGCGACCGGTCAGCTGATCGACGAGGACCCGGCCGAGGCGCTGGCGCACGCGCTGGCCGCCCGGCGGCTCGCGTCGCGCATCTCCGCGGTCCGCGAGGCCGTGGGCCTGGCCGCGTACCACGCGGGGGAGTGGCAGTCGGCGATCGCCGAGCTGCGCACGTACCACCGGATGAGCGGTCTGCAGAGTCACCTGGCCGTGCTGGCCGACTGCGAACGGGCTCTCGGCCGGCCGGAGCGGGCCATCGACCTGTTCCGCGGCGCCGACCGGGAGAAGTTGAACCAGGCCGTCGCTGTCGAGTTGCTCATCGTCGCCGCGGGTGCCCGGGGTGACCTCGGGCAGAAGGACGCCGCGGTCGCGATGCTCCAGGTGCCGGACCTCACCAGCGAGGCCACGGTGCCGTGGACGGCTCGGCTGCGGTACGCCTACGCCGACGCGCTGCTCGCCGTGGGCCGACGTGAGGAGGCCCGCGAGTGGTTCTCCCGTGCCGCTGACGTGGACACCGAGGGCGAGACCGATGCCGCCGAGCGACTGCTCGAACTCGACGGCGTGGTCATCGAGGGCGACGACGAGGACGAGGCCGCCGAGGAGATCGCCGCGGGCCCGGGCGCTCCCGGAGCGGTCCCGGCCGAACCGGACGCCGACCTGACCGGCGGGAACGACGACGACCGCGACGACGAAGACGACGACGACCGCGACGACGAAGACGACGACGACCGCGACGACGACGAGGATGAGGACTTCGACGACGACGAGGACGACGACGACGAGGACGACGACGTCGAGGACCGCGAGGACGACGACGTCGAGGACGAGGACTTCGACGACGACGAGCAGGACGGTGCTGTCGGCCGTCCTGGCGACGACGAGGACTCCGTCGACGAGGACGAGGACGAGGACCGTCACCCGGACGAGGCCGGCAGCGACGACGCGGACACCGCCGTCGACGACAGTGCGACGTCCGGCGACACGGTGAACGCCGACGAGACCGCCCCCGCCCGGGGCGACGAGTCGGAGCCGACGCAGCGGTGAACGGGGGCGCTGGGGAGCGGCTGGTCGACGGGTACACCCTTGTCGTTTTCGACCTGGACGGCGTGATCTACCTGATCGACCGGCCGATCCCCGGTGCCGTCGAGGCGGTGGCCCGGCTGCACGACGAGGGACGGGCGGTGGCGTACGCCACGAACAACGCGTCCCGCCGATCCAGCGAGGTGGCCGACCTGCTGACGGGGATGGGCGTGCCGGCTCGGCCGGAGGAGGTGCTCACCTCCGCCGCAGCCTCGGCCGAGCTGTTGCGGGATCGGCTGCCCGCCGGTACGCCGGTGCTGGTGGTGGGGGCGGAGGCCCTGCGTGCGGAGTTGCGCGCGGTGGGCCTGACCCCGGTCACCAAAGCCGACGAGAACCCGGCCGCTGTGGTGCAGGGGTACGGCCCGCAGGTCGGCTGGGCCGAACTGGCCGAGGCGTCGATCGCGGTGCGCTCCGGCGCGCTCTGGATCGCCACCAACACCGACCGCACGCTGCCCAGTGGGCGGGGTCCGTTGCCCGGCAACGGGTCGCTGGTGGCGGTGCTGCGCACGGCGCTGGAACGTGACCCGGACGTGGTGGTCGGCAAGCCGGAGTCGGCGCTGTTCGAGACCGCCGCCCGGCGCGCGGGAGATGGCCGGAGCCTGGTGGTGGGTGACCGGTTGGACACCGACATCGAGGGTGCCCGCCGTGCCGGGCTGGACAGCCTGCTCGTGCTCACCGGCGTCCACGGCGTACCGGATCTGCTGGCGGCCGCTCCGCAGCGGCGTCCCACGTACGTGGCGAGGGACCTGGCGGGGCTCTTCGACCCGGCGGTCGCCGTGCGGGTCCCGGGTCCGGCGGACGCCGGCGGTTGGTCCGTCACCGACCGCGACGGCACCCTGGAACTGGCCGGCTCGGGACGGCCGCTTGACGCGCTGGCGGCGCTCTGCGCGATGGCGTGGTCGGCGCCGGAGCCGGCGCTGCCGAAGATCCGCCCGATCGGCCCGGACGCGACGCACGCGGTGGAGAGCTTCGGCCTGGTCGCCGCTGCCTGACCGGGCGCGTCAGAGCAGTTTGCGCAGCTTCAGCAGATCGAACGGGTTGGCCTTGATCGACACCCGGCGGGAGGTCACCGCGCTCGTGACGTCCAGGTCGCCGCGGACCAGTGCGAGCAGGTCGTCGCTGGACGTGCTCAGCGCGATCTTGGCCTTGGGGTCGTCGCCGTCGGTCAGCTCGACAAGCCGACCGCCGGTGATCCGGCCGTGGAAGGCGGTGTCCAGATCGGTGATCCGGCAGGCAAGTGTCCGGTCCAGGTCGATCCGTTCGCGAACAGTCTCGGCGTTGCGATCCAGTCGGGCGGCCAGCTCCTGCAAAGCCTGCCGGCACTCGTCCACGCTGGCCACATCTCCCCCTCGTTGATCGCCACGCCGTCCTCGGCACCGTACCGCACGGCACAGTCCGGGGTGCCCGGTAGCGTGACACCTGCACACCCCGCCCCGTGGAAGGACTCAGGCATGCAGGACGCGTGGCGCGCCTACCTCGAGCTGGCCATGGGCCTCGCGGAGGCGCCCCGGAAGAAGGCCCAGGACGCGGCACGTCGCCTCGTCGGCTCCGGCGGCGCGACCGCCGCCCAACTCCAGGCCCTCGGCGAGGAGCTGGTCACCACCGGCGCCGCCAACCGAGAGGCACTGACCAAGCTGGTCCGCTTCGAGGTCGACCGGGCCCTCGGCGCGGTCGGCCTGGCCACCGCCGACGAGGTGGCCGAGCTGACCCGACGGGTGCACGACCTGGAACGGCAGCTCCGCGAGGCGCGCGCCGTGGAGCCGACGGCCGCCGCGCCGACTGCGCCGACTGCCGCCGCGCCGACTGCCGCCGAGCGGACCGCCGCCGCGCCGACTGCCGCCGCGCCGACTGCCGCCGAGCGGACCGCCGCCGCGCCGGCCACCGCCGGCAGCTCGGCGCAGGCCGACCCCACGCTTGCCGCGCGGCCCGGCACCGGTCTCGTGCCCTCCGACGCCTCGGCCGGTGCCCCGGTCGCCAAGAAGGCCGTCGCCAAGAAGGCGATGGCGAAGAAGGCCGTCGCGAAGAAGGCCGTCGCCAGGAAACCGCCGGCGACGATCGGCACCGCCGACGAGGCCCCCACCCCCGCGGACATGCCGGCCAAGAAGGCGGTCCGTAAGCCGCCTGCGGGCGACGCCGAATGAGCCAGCCCGGTCCACCGGCCGGCGGGTCGTTCCCGGCCCGGCCCGGCCCTGCACCCAACGCGGCGTTCCCAGCCCGACCCGGCCCGCCGGCCGGTGAAGCAGCCCGACCCGGCCCGCCGGCCGGTGAAGCAGCCCGACCCGGCCCGCCGGCCGGTGGAGCAGCCCGACCCGGCCCGCCGCCCGGTGGAGCAGCCCGACCCGGCCCGCCGGTGGGCGCCCGTCCCGGGCCGCTGCCCGACGTCGGGGACGACGAGGCGCGGCATCCGGCGGTGGACGCCGCGGTGCGGGCCATGGCCAACGCGGCGACGCTGGCGCCGGCCGATCAGATCGCCCAGTACGAGGCGGCCTACGAGACGTTGCGCGAAACCCTCGCCACCATCGACCAGACCTGAGTGGGACGACCAGGCCTGAGCAGACCGGAGAACCACCCATGGCACGTCGCAACCGGCTGGACGCCGAACTCGTCCGCCGTGGTTTGGCCCGCTCCCGGGAGCAGGCCGCCGCGTTCGTCGAGGCCGGCCGCGTCCAACTGCGGGGGGTCGTCGCGCGCAAGGCCGCCGCGATGGTCGACCCCGCCGATCCGCTGCTGGTGACCGGCGAGGACCCGACCGAGGAGTACGTCTCCCGGGGCGGGCACAAGCTCGCGGGTGCGCTGGCGGTGTTCGGGGCCGGTGGGCTGCGCGTCGCCGGCCGGCGGTGCCTGGACGCCGGCGCGTCGACAGGTGGCTTCACCGATGTGCTGTTGCGCGCCGACGCGGCCGAGGTGGTGGCCGTGGACGTCGGCTACGGGCAGCTCGCCTGGTCGCTGCGTACGGATGAGCGGGTCCGCGTCCTGGAGCGCACAAATGTCCGTACCCTCGATCCGGATGCGATCGGCGGGCCGGTCGACCTCACGGTGGCCGACCTGTCGTTCATCTCGTTGCGGCTGGTGCTGCCGGCGTTGGCCGGCTGCACCCGGGACGACGGTGACCTGGCGTTGATGGTGAAGCCGCAGTTCGAGGTCGGCAAGGACCGGGTCGGCGCCGGCGGTGTGGTCCGCGATCCGGAGTTGCGCGCCGAAGCGGTGCTGGATGTGGCGGCGGCGGCCGCGCGGCTCGGCCTCGGGCTGGCCGACGTGGCGGCCAGCCCGCTGCCCGGGCCGAGCGGCAACGTGGAGTTCTTCGTATGGTTGCGCCGGGGCGCACCACCGGCCGACCCGCAGCGGGTGCGGGCCGTGGTGGCGGCCGGGCCGGAGGGCCCGACGTCCGGCGACGTGCCGGACGTGGCGGCGGAGGAGGTCGCAGGGTGAACGCGCGCAGCGAGAACACCGCGTCGGCCCGCGGGGGATTCCGCGGCCGGGCCGGGGCGACGGCGACGCGACGCCGCCCGGGCCGGGTCGGGCGGGTGGCCCGATGAGCCGGACCGCGCTGCTGGTGACCCACACCGGCCGACGGCGCAGCACCGAGCACGCCCGGTCGGTCGCCGCCGACCTGATCGACGCGGGTTTCGAGGTACGGGTGGTCGCGGACGAGGCCGACGACCTCGACCTGCCCGGCGTGGTGCCGGTCGCCGGCCCGCAGGCCGCCGAGGGCGCCGAGATCGTCTTCGCGCTCGGTGGGGACGGCACCTTCCTGCGTGCCGCCGAGCTGGCCCGGCCGGCGAAGGCGCCGCTGCTCGGCATCAACCTGGGCAAGGTGGGTTTCCTGGCCGAGGCGGAGATCGACGACCTGGACAGCGCGGTGCGCGACGTCGTGGGTCGCAACTACACGGTCCACGAGCGGCTGACCCTGGACGTGACGGCCGAGTTCGACGGTGGGCCGACGATCGAGTCCTGGGCGCTCAACGAGATCAGCATCGAGAAGGGCGAGCGGGCGCAGATGCTCGAACTGCTCGTCGACGTGGACGGGCGGCCACTGTCCCGCTACGGCTGCGACGGTGTCGTCTGCGCCACGCCCACCGGCTCCACCGCGTACGCGTTCTCCGGTGGCGGCCCGGTGGTCTGGCCGGAGGTGGAGGCGCTGCTGTTGGTGCCGATCAGCGCGCACGCGCTGTTCAGCCGGCCGTTGGTCACCGCCCCGACGTCCACCTTCGTGATCACCGTCGACCCGTTCACCACCCTCGCCGTGCTGTCCTGCGACGGGCGGCGCGTCTACGACCTGCCACCCGGGGCCCGGGTGACGGTGCGTCGGGGCGCCCTACCGGTGCGCATCGTGCGGCTGCGGGCCCGCCCGTTCACCGACCGGCTGGTCGCCAAGTTCGGCCTTCCCGTGCACGGTTGGCGCGGCAGCCGCCGGTGAGCGCGGCGTACACCGTCGGTGGACGGCAGTTGTCCACCTGACGACATGTCGCCGCTGCGGCGGCTGGCGACTAGTGACCTGGTGACAGGCTCCGTCGCAGACTCCGATCGGCCCTCGTCTACGGATGGCGGGCCTTACGGAGTAGAGGAGCACATCGCATGCACTGGTCCCCCCGCTGGCTCGCCGTCGGCGCGGTCGGCGCGTTGGTGGTCGGCCTCGCCGCACCGGCGTCCGCCGACCCGCCCGTCCGGCCCACCGGCCCGAACTCGGGCACGCCCACCTGGGGCGCGGCACCCGTTCGCGTCACCCTGATCACTGGCGACCAGGTCGAGCTCGCGCCGGCGGCGCCGGGCCGGGTCGCCGCCACCGTCCGCCCGGGGCCCGGGCGTGAGCGGGTCATCTTCCAGACTCTGGAGGTCGACGGCCGGCTGCGGGTCCTGCCCAGCGACGTCCTGCCCTACGTTTCCAGTGGGGTCCTCGACGCCAAGCTCTTCGAGGTGCAGGAGTTGGCGGCCGACGGTTACGGCGACGCCGAGCAGGGCGCGTTGCCGCTGATCGTGCGTTACCAGGAGCAGGCCGGGGGGCGGGTCAAGCCGCTCGCCGGTGCCACCGACGCGCGGCCGTTGGAGAGCATCAACGGCGCGGCGTTGCGGGTCGGCAAGGGCGACCTCGGTGGCCTGTGGACCACCCTCGCCGGCGCGCCTGGGCAGCGTGTCGCCGCCGGGACGCCGGCCACGCTCGGCGCGGGCATCGCGCGGATCTGGCTGGACGGGAAGGTCCGCCCGACGCTGGAGCACAGCGTGCCGCAGATCGGTGCCCCGACGGCCTGGGCGGCGGGCCGGGACGGTGCCGGCGTGACGGTGGCGGTGCTCGACACCGGCGTCGACGCCACCCACCCCGACCTGGCCGGTCGGATCGCCGAGGCGCGCGACTTCTCCAACAGTGGCAGCGCCCGTGACGGGCACGGCCACGGCACCCACGTGGCGTCCACCATCGCCGGCAGCGGCGCGGCCTCCGCCGGGCTGCGCAAAGGCGTGGCCCCCGGCGCGTCGTTGCTGATCGGCAAGGTGCTCGACGACGGTGGCTCCGGCTACGACTCGTCCATCATCGCGGGCATGGAGTGGGCCGCCCACTCCGGCGCGAAGGTCGTCAGCATGAGCCTGGGCGGTGACCCGACCGACGGCACCGACCCGATGAGCCAGGCCGTCAACGACCTGACCGCCGAGACCGGCGCGCTCTTCGTGGTCGCCGCCGGCAACTCGGGCGCGGCGCGTACCGTCGGCGCGCCGGGCGCGGCCGCCGCGGCGCTCACCGTCGGCGCGGTGGACCGCGACGACAACCTGGCGGAGTTCTCCAGCCGCGGCCCGCGCCTCGGTGACAACGGCCTCAAGCCGGAGATCACCGCGCCGGGTGTCGGGATCGTCGCCGCGCGGGCTGCCGGCACGACAATGGGTACGCCGGTGGGCGACGCCTACACGACCGCGAACGGCACGTCGATGGCCACGCCGCACGTGTCCGGAGCGGCCGCGATCCTCGTCCAGGAACACCCGGACTGGAACGCCGGCAAGCTCAAGGACGCGCTGGTGAGCACCACGAAGGCCAACCCGGCGCTGACCGTCTTCGAGCAGGGTGGCGGTCGCGTCGATGTGGCCCGAGCGCTCACGCAGCAGGTGTTCGCCTCGGCCACCGCGGACTTCGGCCGGATCTCCACCGGCGGTGCGGCGGTCGAGCGGACCGTGACGTACACAAATGGCACGAAGGCCGCGCGGACCCTGCGGCTGGCCTTGGAGCTGCGCAACCTGGACAGCGGTGCGGCCGAGACCGACGGGGTCGCCGTCACCTCCGGCGAGGTGACCGTGCCGGCGGGCGGCAGCGTGGCCGTGCCGCTGCGCGCCGACCCGGCGAAGCTGGCCCGGGGTCCGCACGGCGGCTGGCTGGTGGCAACCGGTACCGACGGCGTCGCCGTGCGGACCCCGGTCGGGCTCACCGTCAGTGCTCCGATGCACCAGGTGACCGTGAAGGTGTTGGACCGGGAGGGTCGGCTGACCCTCTCGCCGGGGTTGACTCTCTTCGGTGAGCAGCCCGAGTCGGACTTCTGGGGCTGGTGGCCGGGCGAGGGCACCCTGCAGGTCGAGGAGGGCTCGTACCTGCTGACCGCGATGGTCGAGCACGGCGCCCCGTTGGACGAGCAACTGACCGAGGTCGTCGAGCCGGAGCTGACCGTCGACCGGGACCTGACCGTCGTGCTCGACGCCCGCAAGGGCACGCCGGTACGGATCGAGACGCCGAAGCCCAGTGAGCAGCAGGCGACGCTGAGCTACTACGTGCACCGGGTGTTGGGCAACGGCCGGCAGGTCGACCACGGGGTGATGTCCTACAGCACTGTTCAGCAGGTGAACGTGACGCCGACCCGCCAGGTGCGCCGGGGCGAGTTCGAGTTCGCCTCGCGCTGGCAGCTCGTCGCCCCGATGGTGGATGCGAAGATCAGGGGGGTGTCCGGTCCGCTGGACATCAACCTGATGGGTACGTCACCGGCGCCGACCGGCCGGCGGAAGCTGGCGCTGGTCTGGGCCGGCACCGGGACGCCCGCTGAGCTGACCGGGGTGCGGGGCGCCGCCGCGCTGCTCGCCACCGACCCGAACCGCTCCGAGGACGAGCAGATCGCCGCCGCGGCGGCCGCCGGCGCCGCCGCCGTGCTGATCGTTCGGCCGGCGGACTTCTCCGCGTGGACGGTGTGGCGCCCGCTCGGGGACCGACTGCCGATCCCGTCGATGGCGGTTGCCCACGACGACGGGCAGCGGCTCGTCGCGGCGGCCAGGAAGGGCCGGGCGACGCTGGAGCTGACGCTGACCGTGGACAGCCCCTACCTGTACGACGTGTGGCAGGTGTCGAAGGGGCGGGTGCCGGAGCGGATCGTGCACACCGTGACCGCGAAGAACACCGCCGAGGTGACCGCGAGCTACGGCGACACGGGCGCGGGTTGGGCCAGTGAGCAGCGCTTTGGCTGGCGTCCGTGGCAGGAGTACTCCTGGAACGACGACCAGCGCATGGTCCGCAACGGCACCACCCGGCAGGAGTTCGTCAGCGCCGGGGACAACTGGTGGCAGCACCGGGTGCAGCACAAGCTCATGTACCTGCAGTGGGGGCAGTTGGCCGGTGGCCTGAACCAGGCGCCCCGGCGGTACGCCGCCGACGACCGGGAGACCGAGACCTGGCACGCCCCGGTGGTCCGCCCTGCCGTACCCGCCAGCGGCGCGCCGGTTCCCACGCGGACCGGTGACAACCTGGACCTGCGGGTGCCCGAGTTCGTCGACGCCGACGGGCACTACAGCGTGGCCGGCGGGAGTGAGGAGTCGGACACCGTGGAGGCCCGGGTCAGCCGGGACGGGCAGCAGATCGCCGACCTGTCCGGCGGGTGGGCGCCGGTGCCCACCACGGCGGGGCGGGCCCGCTACCGGCTGGACCTGACCACGAAGCGGTCCTCGGACGAGTGGCGCTACGCCACCCGGACCGACACGGCCTGGGAGTTCACCTCGGCCCGACCGGCGGGTGCCGCCGCCACGCCGTTGTCGCTGCTGCAGGTGGACTACCGGGTGCCGGCCGACCTGCTCGGCACGGTACGCGGCGACCGGCCGCACCAGCTCGGGCTGACCCTGCGTCAACCCGCCGGGGTGCCCGCGCCGACCGGTGCCAGCGTGCGCGTGCAGGTCTCCTTCGACGGGGGCGTCACCTGGCGCGCCGCGACGACAAAGGGGTCGGGTACCCGTTACACCGCGACCGTGCCGGCCGGGCGTGGAACGGTGTCGCTGCGGGTGCGTGCCGCCGACCGGGCCGGGAACACCGTCGAGCAGACGGTGCTCGCGGCGTACGGGCTGCGCTGATCCGCGCCGGGCGGGGCGGCGGGGGCCGTCCCGCCCGGGTGGGGTCCGCCGTCCGACGACGGGGGCCCTGCCGGGTCAGAGCCAGCCGCGTCGGGCGACCTGGAACGCCAGCCCGGGCCGGGTGTCCACCCCGGCGGCGGCCATCAGGTCGGCGACGCGCCGCTGCACGGTCCGCCGGCTCACCCCGAGCTGGGAGGCGATGGACTTGTCCGGTACGCCGGCCACGAACAGCGACAGCAGCCGCGCCTCGTCGGCGTCGGGCTGATAGCCGTCGCTGGGTTTGTCGCTCGGATCCGGGCGTCGGTTGTCGGTCGTCGCCTCGGCGAGGGGATCGTCGAGGCGTAGCCGGGTGGCCACCCGCCAGTGGCTCTCGAAGAGGGCGAGCAGCGCGTCGAGCAGTTGGCTGCGGCCGATCACGGCGGCGCTCGGTTCGCCGCCGTCGCGGTCGGGCACCAACGGGCAGATGGCGATGCGGGCGTCCACGATGGCCAGTCGAACCGGCAGCCGGTCCAGGACCCGGGCCTGCTCCCCGGCGGCGACGCCCTTGGCCAGGTCGGCCAACGCGCCCGGTTCCAGCAGCAGGTCACGTTCGTAGATGGCCCGGTAGCTCACCCCGCGGGCCAGCGCGTCGAACTCCTCGACGTTCTCCGGGCCGGCCATGGCCAGGGGGTTGGCGCGGCAGAACCAGAGCACCTCGGTGCGTGCCGCATTCTGCAGATCGCGCAGACGGTCCCGGAGCACCTGGGCGCCGGCGATCACCTCGACGAGGTGGTCGACGTGGTGCCGTCGCAGCCCGGAGCGGTATTCCTCGGCCAGTTGGGTGACCCGTCGGCGGGCCGCCTCCAGGTCCTCCTGGCGGCGCAGGAGCGTCGCGCCGAGGGCGACGTCCGGGGCGGTCGGGCGCAGCGGCGCGTCCGGGTCGTTGTCGGTGGGCTGCACCAGGCCCTTGGCGCGCAGCGCCTCGACCTGGGCGACGACCTGGTCGCGGGGTCGGTTGAGCCGGCGGACCAACTCGTCGATGCGGGCCGTGGTGAGCTGGAGAAGGCAGCGGTAGAGCTCCTCCTCAGCCGTGGTCAGGCCGATCACATCCAACACGGGGCAGAACTGTACGGCGGCCGGGTGTCGGCCGCACCCGGGCCCGTCGGCTGGTCAACTGTCGTGCCTCGCGTCTACTGTCGGTGGCTGTGCTGGAAGAGCTGCGCATCACCGGACTGGGCGTCATCGAGGACACCACGCTGCCGTTGACCGGCGGCATGAACGTCATCACCGGCGAGACCGGTGCGGGCAAGACGATGGTGGTGACCGGCCTCGGCCTGCTCTTCGGGGGCCGGGCCGACGCCGGGCGGGTCCGCGCCCAGCCCGGTCGGGCGGTGGTCGAGGGGCGGTTGCGGCTGCGCGGGCGGGTCGCCGACGCCGTGCACGCGCGGATCACCGAGGCCGGTGGCGAGCCCGACGAGGACGGCTCGGTGTTGCTGAGCCGCACGGTCACGGTGGAGGGGCGCTCCCGCGCCCACGTCGGCGGCCGGAGCATGCCGGTGTCGATGCTCGGTGAGGTCGGTGAGCAGGCCGTGGCCGTGCACGGCCAGTCCGACCAACTGCGGCTGCTGCGCCCGGCCGAGCAGCGCGCCGCGCTGGACCGCTTTGCCGGCCCCGCGCACGAGAAGCTGCTCGACGCGCTGCGCGAGGCGTACACCGGGTGGCGGCGGGTGGTCGACGACCTGGCCGACCGGCGGCGCAACGCCCGCGAGCGCAACCAGGAGGCCGACCTGTTGCGGCTGGGCCTCGACGAGATCACCCGGGTCGATCCGCAGGCGGGTGAGGATGACGAGCTGAAGACCGAGGCGCAGCGGCTGGAGCACGCCGAGGGGTTGCGGACGGCCGCGCAGATCGCCCAGCAGTGCGTGGCGGGTGGTGCGGAGGCCGCCGAGGAGGCACCCGACGCGACGGTGCTGCTCGGCACCGCCCGGCGCACGTTGGAGGCGCAGTCGGGCACCGACCCGGCGCTGGGTGAGCTGGCGGCCCGCCTGGAGGAGGCGGCGACGCTCGTCACCGACGTGTCGGCGGAGCTGTCGGCGTACCTGGCGACGCTCGACGCCGATCCGGCCCGGTTGCAGCACGTCTACGAGCGGCGGGCGGCGCTGCGGGCGTTGACCCGCAAGTACGCCGACGACGTCGACGGGGTGATCGCCTGGGCCGATCGGGCGCGCACCCGACTGTCCGACCTGGACACGTCCGACGATCTGCTCGACGAGTTGGAGCGCGACGGCCAGCGCCTCGCCGCGGAGGTCGCCGACCTGGCCGGGCGGGTGTCGGCGTCCCGGCAGGAGGCGGCGGTCCGGTTCGCCGACCAGGTCACCGTCGAGCTGGCCGGGTTGGCCATGCCGCACGCGCGGATCGAGGTGATGGTGCTGCCCCGCCCGGCTGGTCGCGCCGAGCCGATGCTGTCGGTCAACGGCGTCGAGGTGGGTGTCGCGTCGGACGGTGGTGACGAGGTGGAGCTGCGGTTGTTGGCTCACCCGGGAGCGCCGTCGTTGCCGTTGCAGCGGGGCGCCTCCGGCGGCGAGTTGTCCCGGGTGATGCTCGCCATCGAGGTGGTCTTCGCCGGCTCGGGTGGCCCGCCCACCCTGGTCTTCGACGAGGTCGACGCGGGTGTCGGCGGTCAGGCGGCGGTGGAGATCGGCCGGCGGCTGGCCCGACTGGCCCGCAGCCACCAGGTGCTCGTCGTCACACACCTGCCGCAGGTGGCCGCGTTCGCCGACCGGCACCTGGTGGTGGCGAAGGACACCGGCGGCGCGGTGACGACAAGCGGGGTACGGGTCGTGGAGGACACCGAGCGGGCCCGGGAGTTGGCCCGGATGCTCGCGGGTTTGCCCGATTCTGATCTGGGTATCGCTCATGCCGAGGAGCTGCTGGCCGTGGCCGCCAAGGAAAGGCGGCTGTGACGCCGCGTATTGTGAGCGCAAGCACACCGGCTTGTGCCGACGTGTGCTTCCCTGGGTAGGCGGCCCTGCTCAGGCATGTCGCGACAGAAAAGCCTGCCTCACATGCCAGGATGGTCACGATGCGTCTACCCACGTTGCGCCGGAATCGGAACTCCGAACCGGGCAGAGTCCTCGGCACCGCGCGCCTTGATCGCCGGACGAAACGCCTGGTCGGTCGGCTACGCCCTGGTGACATCGCGATCATCGACCACGTCGACCTGGATCGGGTGGCGGCCGACTCGTTGGTCGCGGTCGGGGTCGGCGCGGTGCTCAACGCCAAGCCCTCGGTCTCCGGCCGTTACCCGAACCTCGGGCCGGAGGTGCTCGTCGCCGCCGGCATCCCGCTCCTCGACGACCTCGGGGAGGGCGTCTTCGAGCAGATCCGCGAGGGCGACCAGGTGCGCCTCGAGGGCAACACGGTCTTCGCCGGCGACGAGCCGGTGGCCCACGGCAGCCTGCAGGACGCCGAGTCGGTCGCCAAGGCGATGGCCGATGCCCGGGAGGGCCTGTCGGTGCAGTTGGAGGCGTTCGCCGCCAACACGATGGACTACCTCCGCCAGGAGCGCGATCTGCTGCTCGACGGTGTGGGTGTGCCGGACATCGAGACGCAGATGCAGGGGCGGCACTGCCTGATCGTGGTGCGCGGCTACGACTACAAGGCCGACCTGGACGTGCTGCGCCCGTACATCCGGGAGTTCAAGCCGGTGCTCATCGGCGTCGACGGTGGGGCCGACGCGCTGGTCGAGGCCGGCTACACCCCCGACATGATCATCGGGGACATGGATTCGGTCACCGACGACGTGCTGCGCTGCGGCGCCGAGGTGATCGTGCACGCGTACCCGGACGGGCGGGCGCCCGGCCTGCCCCGGGTCAACGGTCTCGGCGTCCCGGCGATCACCTTCCCGGCGGCGGCGACAAGCGAGGACCTGGCCATGCTGCTCGCCGACGAGAAGGGCGCCTCGCTGCTGGTCGCGGTCGGCACCCACGCCACCCTTGTCGAGTTCCTCGACAAGGGTCGCGGCGGGATGGCCTCGACGTTCCTGACCCGGCTGAAGGTCGGCGGCAAGCTGGTCGACGCCAAGGGCGTGAGCAGGCTCTACCGGCAGAGCATCTCCGGATCCTCGTTGCTGCTGCTGGTGCTGTCGGCGATCGCGGCGATGGCGTCCGCGGTGGCTGTCTCGACCGTCGGGAAGGCGTACCTGGGCGTGGTCGCCGAGTGGTGGGACAATCTCGTGTTCCAGCTGTACCGGCTCTTCTAGTTCCCGACCGATCAAGAGGCTGCAAGCGTGATCAACTTCCGCTACCACGTGGTGTCCCTCACCGCGGTGTTCCTGGCTCTGGCGATCGGCCTGGTGGTCGGCACGGCCGCTCTCAACGGCCCGGTCGCCGATTCGCTCGAGGGGCAGGTCACCGGGCTGCGCAAGGACAACCAGTACTGGCGCCAGCAGGTCAACAACATGGAGACGCAGCTCGGGCGGGAGGAGGAGTTCGCCGACAAGGTGTCCGAGGTCATCCTCCCGGGCACGCTGGCCGGGCGGCGCGTGCTGGTGCTCACCCTGCCCAACGGGCGCGACCACACCGAGGGCGTGCTCAAGAAGCTGCAGCTCGCCGGGGCCACCATCGCCGGCCGGGTCGATCTCCAGGACAAGTTCATCAACCCGGACAACAACTCCAACCTGCTGGAGTTGGCCGTCACCGCGGCCCGCCCGACCGCGCAGACCACCGGCCTGCCCGGCAACGGGCACGGTGTGGAGACCTCCAGCGCGCTGCTGGCCAGCGTCCTGCTGGACCGGGCCCAGGGCACCGCGCCGGTCAGCGACGCCGACCGGCGGGCGGTGCTCGCCGCGTACAACAACGCCAGCTACCTGACCACCGACAGCAACAAGGTCACCGGCCCGGCGGAGGCGGTCGTCGTGGTCAGCGGCCAGCCGAACGTCGACAAGGACTCCGACAAGCGGGACGAGTCGGTCGTCAAGATCGCCGAGCAGTTCGACCGGACCGGTTCGATCGTGGTGGCCGGCAAGGGCTCCGTCGGTGGCAACCTGGTCTCCGTGGTGCGCGGTGACCCGGTGCTCTCCCAGACCATCTCCACCGTCGACAACGCCAACACCGTGCAGGGCCAACTGGTCACCAGCCTCGCCCTGGTGCAACAGCTCACCGAGAAGAAGGCCGGCCAGTACGGCGTCGGCGACAACGCCGCCTCCGGCCTGTTGCCTACACTGCCCCAGTGAGCGAACGACGTACCTCCGTGTCCGTAACCGACGCTTCTGCGAGCCTGCGCTCCCGCGGGGCGGGAGCGTGAGCACGCTGGGCCGGCTGCTGATCGCCGGTGCCGGTGCCGCCGCGGCCCGCTACGCGCTGCGCGAGGTACGCGTCTCCCCGGCCGGACCGACGCTGGAGCGCACCAACTTCCGGGGCCGCACGGTGACCCTGGCCGCCGGCCCGGCGCTCGCCGCCGGGGCGAGCGCCGTCGGCGCGTTCGGCGCCACCAGCGGCGCCTCCGGTGCGGCCGCCCTGGTCGCCGGCCTCGGCGCCGGTGGCGTCGGCCTCTACGACGACGTGGTCGGCGCGCGGCCGGAGCAGAAGGCGGCCAAGGGCTTCACCGGTCACCTCGCCGCGCTGCGCGCGGGACGGATCACCGCGGGCCTGGTCAAGGTCGCCGGAGTGGGCGCCGCCGGGCTGGGTGCCGCCGCGCTGCTCGCCGCCGACCCCCGCGTCGCCGCGCACCCCCGCCGGCAGCGCCACGGCGCGTTCGGCCGCGGCGTCGACGTGCTGCTCGGCGCCGGCGTGATCGCCGGCACGGCCAACCTGCTCAACCTGCTCGACCTGCGGCCGGGCCGCGCCCTCAAGTCCGGGCTGCTGCTCGCCGCGCCGCTGACCGGCGGCCCGCACGGCGGGATCGCCGCCGGCGCGGCCGGCGCCGCCGCCGGCCTGCTCCGCGACGACCTGGCCGAGGACGTGATGCTCGGCGACAGCGGCGCGAACGCGCTCGGGGCGCTGCTCGGCGTCGCGCTCGCCGCCCGTACCGGCCCGCTCGGGCGCGCCGGCCTGCTCGCGCTGCTCGCCGGCCTCACCGCCACCAGCGAGAAGGTCAGCTTCACCGCGGTGATCCAGCGGACCCCGGTGCTGCGGGAGCTCGACGCTCTGGGCCGGCGCGCCGACTGACGTGACTAAACCTGCACCCCTCGCCGGCGCCGGCCGGTTGGCCGGGGCAGCCGCGCTCATCGCCGTCCTCACCGTGGCCAGCCGGCTCGCCGGCTTCGGCCGCACCGCCGTGTTCACCTGGAGCTTGGCGCCCACCGACCTCGGTGGCACCTACGTGGTGGCCAACGCGGTGCCGAACTTCATCTTCGAGATCGTCGCCGGGGGAGCGCTGGCCAGTCTCGTCGTACCGCTGCTCGCCGGCGCGGTCGCGGCGGGCGACCGGAGCGCCGTGGCCCGGACCACCGGTGCCCTGCTGACCTGGACGCTGGCCCTGCTGGTCCCGCTCGCGCTGCTCGTGGTGCTGCTCGCCGGCCCGGTGGTCGAGTCGCTGGGCCACCACCTGACCACCGCCCAGCAGCAGAGCGGCGTGCGGATGCTGCGGGTCTTCGCGCCGCAACTGCCGCTGTACGGGGTCGGCATCGTGCTCACCGGGGTGCTCCAGGCACATCGCCGTTTCGCCTGGCCGGTGCTGGCCCCGTTGCTGTCCAGCCTCACCGTCATCGTCGTGTACCTGGGGTTCACCGCCACGCAGGGCCGCTACGCCACCGTCGGCGGGGTGAGCCCCGGCGGCGAGTTGCTGCTCTCCGGCGGCACCACCCTCGGCGTGGTGGTGTTGTCGCTGTCGTTGCTGATTCCGGTCCGCCGGTTGCGCCTCGGGCTGCGGCCCGGGTTCGGGTTCCCCGCCGACGCACGGGCCCGGGTCGGCGGGTTGGCGGTGGCCGGCGCGGTCACCGTCACCACCCAGCAGATCGCTCTGATCGTCAGCCTCAACCAGGTCACCGCCGGCGCGCGGAGCAACCCGGGCGTCTACAACCTGGCGCAGACCGTCTACCTGTTGCCGTGGGCGGTGCTGGCGGTACCGCTGGCCATCGCGGCGTACCCGACCCTGGCGGCGGCGCGGGCCGCCGGGGACGAGGACACCTACCGGGCGACCCTGGCGCCGGCCGTGCGCGGTGTGCTCCTGTTCAGTTGCCTCGGCACGGCCGCGTTGATCGGGACCGCCGTGCCGGTGGGGCACTTCTTCTTCCCGTCGGACACCGCGTCGACCGCCGCCGCCGCGATCATCGGGTACGCCCCCGGCCTGGTCGGCTACGGCCTCTTCGCGGTGCTCACCCGGGCGCTCTACGCCAGGGGCGAGACCCGGGCGGCGACACTCGCCACCGCGGTCGGCTTCCTGGTGGTGCCGGCCGTCGTCCTGCTGCTCGCCGCGGTGCTGCCGCTGCGGGACCGGGTTCTCGCGGTGACGTCCGCGAACTCGGTGGGGATGCTCGTCCTCGGGGCGTTGCTGCTCCTGGCGGTGGCGCGTAGCGCCGGCCGCCCGGCGTTGGCCGGCGCGGCCCGGGCCGGGGCGGCCGGTGGCCTCGCCGGTGTGCTCGCCGCGCTCGCCGGGTGGGGCCTCACCCGCTGGCTCGACACACCGGGCGGCGGCACCCCGACGACCGCGGCGGCACTCGGTCAGGGCATGCTGTCCGGGGTTCTGGTCGGGGCGGTGTTCCTCGCTGTGGTCTGGTTCGTCGACCGGCGGGATGTGCAACCGCTGCTCGCCGGGGTGCTGCGGCGTCTGGGTCGGCGGGGGCCACGGGACGGGGGCGACGGATCGACGTCGGCCTCCGCGCGGCGGGGCGACGGGAAGGAGACGGCAGCGCGATGACTGAAGCAGCTCTGCCGATCGGCTGGTCGGGCAGCGTCGCGTTGGTGCTCGCGTCCAGCACCGGCGGGGTCGGCCAGCACGTCCGCTCGGCGGCGCGGGGCCTCGTCGCGGGCGGCGCGACGGTCCTGGTCTGCGGGCCGGCCGCCACCCAGGAACAGTTCGACTTCACGAGTGTGGGCGCGCGTTTCGAGCCGGTGGAGATCCCGGCCAGCCCGACGCCGGCCGACGCCCGTGCGGTGCTGACCCTGCGGCGGGTGCTCTCCGCCGCCGGTGTCGACGCGGTGCACGCGCACGGCCTGCGTGCCGGGTTGGTCGCCGTGCTGGCCCGTCCCGCCGCCCCGCTGATCGTCACCTGGCACAACGCGGTGCTCGCCGGCGGACTGCGGGGCGCGATGTCCCGTCTCGCGGAACGAGCGGTGGCCCGCGGCGCCCGGGTGGCCCTGGGCGCCTCCGCGGATCTGGTAGCCCGGGCCACGGCGCTGGGCGCCACCGATGCGCGACTCGCCCCGGTCGCCGCGCCCACCCTGCCCGCGCCGCGCCGACGCCCGGCGGCGGTACGCGCCGAGTTCGGCGTCCGCCCGGACCAGCCGTTGATCGTCTCGGTCGGCCGGCTGCACCCGCAGAAGCGTTACGACGTGCTGATCGACGCGGCGGCGCGCTGGCGGACGCGTACCCCGCCGCCGGTGGTGGTGATCGCGGGCAGTGGCCCGGCCTACCTGCCGCTGGCCGCCCGGACCTCCGCGGCCCGTGCGCCGGTGACCCTGCTGGGGCACCGCACCGACGTGGCCGACCTGCTCGCCGGCGCCGACCTCGCGGTGGTGACGAGCGACTGGGAGGCCCGGCAGCTGTTCGCCCAGGAGGCGTTGCGCGCGGGCGTACCCCTTGTCGCCACCGCGGTCGGTGGGCTGCCGGAGCTGGTCGGCGACGCCGCAGCGCTGGTCCCCGCCGGTGACGTGGACGCGGTCGACGCGGCGGTGCGCGCGCTGCTGGACGACCCGGCCGCGCGGGCCGAGCTGGGCCGGCGGGGCGCCGAACGGGCGGCGACGTGGCCGACCGAGACGGACACCGTCGCCGCGCTGGCCGACCTCTACGCTGAGCTGGCCGGGCAACCCACCGGTCCCGCGGCCACCCCCGACTCCGACGCCCCGAGAACGGGACACCGGTGATGCTGCGCCGAATCGCCCCCGCCCTGTTGACCGTGCTCGTGGTGGCGCTCGGCGTCACCGCGCTGGCCGCCCGCCCACCGCAGAGCGCCCCGCAACGCAGCGCCGACTTCGTGGTGCTCGCCGGGATCGCCGGGCTGCGCTGGGAGGACGTCGATCCGCAGCGCACCCCGACGCTGTGGCGGATGGCCCAGGACGGGTCGATCGGCTCGCTGTCGGTGCGTTCCGCGCACCGACCCACCTGCCCGGTGGACGGCTGGCTGACCCTCGGCGCGGGCAGCTTCGCCGCGTGGAACGGCAGCCGGCCGCCCGAGGGCTGCCCGCCGGCCGGAGTGGCCGTGGAACAACCCGACGGCATCGGCGCGAACCTGCCCGACCAGGAGAGCGTGGTGCAGCACAACCAGCAGCGCCTGTCCTGGGGTGCCATGCCCGGTTCGCTGTCGGAGTCGGTCCGCTGCTCGGTGGCCGTGGGCCCGGGTGCGGCGGTGGCGGCCGCCCGACCGTTCGGCCGCGTCGACAGGTACGCCTCGGCGCTGCCGGCCGACCCGCGGGTGCTGCTCGGCTCGTGCGTGCTGAGCATCGTCGACCTCGGCACGGTCGAGGGCACCGATCCCGCGTCGCGCGCCGGGCAGGCCCGAGCGGCGGACGCCCAGCTGGCCCGGGTGCTGGCCGCGCGGCCACCGCGGTCGTTGGTGCTTGTCGCGGGGATCTCCGACACCGCCCCGCCGTCGCGGCTGCACGTGGTGGTCGCCGACGGTCCGGGCTGGGAGCGGGGGTGGCTCACCTCGGCCAGCACCGGCCGCGACGGGTACCTGCAACTTGTCGACCTCGCGCCGACCGCCCTCGCCGCGCTGGGCCGGCCGATGCCGGAACGTCTCTTTCTCGGCCGGCCGGCGGTCAGCACCGGTGGTCGTCCGGCCGACCTCGCCGACGCGATAAGCGCCCCGGCCGACGCCGATCGGGAGGCGGCCGCCCAGCGGAACGTCTCCGGCCGGTTCTTCACGCTGCTCGCCGGTGTGCAGGTGCTGCTGGCGCTGGCGATCCTGCCGCTGCTGCGCCGGGCCCGCCCGCACGCCGGGCCGACCGGCCCGACCGCCGTCTCCGGGCGGATCGTGGCGGTGGCGGAGTTGCTGCTGGTCGCCGTGGCGTTGACCGTGCCGGCGGCGCTGCTGGCCGACGCGGTGCCCTGGTGGCGGGGTGAGCACCCCGGCTGGCTCTTCGGCGGGATCACCGGGCTGCTGGTGGCCGCCGGCACCGCGGCGGTCCGGTTCGTCCCCGGGTACGCGCGCACCCTCGGCCCCCTCGGCGCGGTGGCCGGCCTCACCACACTCGTGGTCGGGCTGGACGTGCTCACCGGGGCCAGCCTCCAGCTCAATGGCGTGGTCGGCTACTCCGCGTTGCAGGGTGGCCGCTACGCCGGGCTGAGCACCGTGGGGCTGGGAGTCCTCCTCGCCGGGGCGCTGCTGATCGGGGGGTGGTTCGCCCAGCGGCTGCACCGTGGCTGGCGGCCCGCGGTGATGGTGGCGGTGGGTGGCCTCGCCGTGGTGGTGGTGGGCAGCCCGTACCTGGGCGCCGACCCGGTCGGCGCGATCGCGCTCACCGCCGGGGTGAGCGTCGCCGCCGTGATCAGCGCCGGCGGCTGGTTGACGGTCAGCCGGCTGGCCTGGGCCGCCATGGCCGCCCTGGCGGTCGGCATCGGGTTCGCCGTGGTGGACCTGCGGCGGTCGGCGGCCGAGCGGGGCAGCCTGGGCAGGTTCCTCTCCGCGCTCGGCGACGGCACCGGCGGGTTCACCGTGCACCGGTCCAGCACGGAGAATTTCGAGACGTTGGTCAACAGCCCGCTGACCGTGCTGGCGTTGGTGGGTGGGCTGCTGGTGTGGTTCGCCCTGTTGCAGCCGTGGGGTGGGCTGATGCGGTTGTTCGGCATCTACCCGGCGATCCGGGCCGCGATGGCCGGCACCGTGGTCGCCGCCGTGCTCGGTGGTGTGCTCGACGGCGCGGCACTCGACGTGCTGGGCGCTGCCGCCGCCCTGGTGGTGCCGATGGCCGCCCTGGCGTCGCTGCGGGTCCTCGGCCACGCCGCCGACCGGACCCGCCCGCTGCCGGGTCGCTCCCGCGCGGACGGCGTCGACGACTCGGGGTCCGGCGGGGTCGGTCCGGTCGGTGGGGACGACGGCCCGACCCGGGGTGGGGGGCCGCTGGGCGCGGTCCACCCCCGCCCGATCAGCGGACCGCCCGCGGGCGCGTCGACGGCTGTCGCGCCGCCGGAGACACCGGCCAACCGCTCGACCGACGGCCCTCCAGCCGACGCTGATGGCCCTCCTGCCGACGCCGACGGCCTTCCTGTAGACGCCGACGGCCCTCCTGCCGACGCCGACGCCGACGGCCCTCCTGCCGAGGCTGACGGCCGCTCGGCCGACGCCGACGAGACGGCCGGGCCGGCCGCGCGCGGGGCGACGCCGGACGCCGCCCCGACGGCGCCCGCGCCGCCCCGACAGGTCGACAGGTCATCGACCGGGGTCGCCGCTTCCTGAGCGGCGGCCCCGCGCCCGGACGACCCGGTGGGGTCGCAGCCGGGGTGCGGCCTGCGGGTACCCGCCCGGGAGGTGTTACCGTCGAATCCCGTGGATCGCGTGATCACTTTTGCTGATCAAGCACGGCGGTCTGCATGACCGCGACAGACGACACGGGAGCAGGCCTTGGCCCCATCAGCACGGACGACCAGGCACATTTTCGTCACCGGGGGCGTCGCCTCCTCGCTGGGTAAGGGCCTCACCGCCTCCAGCCTCGGCAACCTGTTGACCGCGCGCGGGTTGCGGGTGGTGATGCAGAAGCTCGACCCCTACCTGAACGTCGACCCCGGGACGATGAACCCGTTCCAGCACGGTGAGGTCTTCGTCACCGAGGACGGCGCCGAGACCGACCTCGACGTCGGGCACTACGAGCGCTTCCTGGACCGGGCGTTGTCCGGCAAGGCGAACGTCACCACCGGCCAGATCTACTCCGACGTGATCGCCAAGGAGCGGCGGGGCGAATACCTGGGCGACACCGTCCAGGTCATCCCGCACATCACCAACGAGATCAAGTCGCGGATCCTGGCGATGGCCGACCCGGACGAGGACGGCCAGCTCCCCGACGTGGTGATCACCGAGGTCGGCGGCACCGTCGGCGACATCGAGTCGCTGCCGTTTTTGGAGGCGATCCGTCAGGTCCGCCACGACCTGGGCCGGGACAACTGCTTCTACCTGCACGTCTCGCTGGTGCCGTACCTGGCGCCGTCGGGTGAGCTGAAGACCAAGCCGACCCAGCACTCGGTGGCGCAGCTGCGCAACATCGGTATCCAGCCGGACGCGATCGTGCTGCGCTGCGACCGGGAGATCCCGGTGAAGCTCAAGGAGAAGCTGTCGCTCTACTGCGACGTGGACACCGAGGCGGTCGTCGCCGCCCCGGACGCCCCGAGCATCTACGACATCCCGAAGGTGCTGCACCGGGAGGGGCTCGACGCGTACGTGGTGCGCCGGCTCGGCCTCTCCTTCCGGGACGTGGACTGGGCCAGCTGGGACGACCTGCTGGAGCGGGTGCACCGTCCCCGGCACACCGTCACCGTCGCTGTGGTCGGCAAGTACGTCGACCTGCCCGACGCGTACCTGTCGGTGAGTGAGGCGATCCGGGCGGCGGGCTTCGGCCACCGGGCCCGGGTGCAGCTGCGCTGGGTGCCCAGCGACGAGTGCGTCACCCCGGCCGGCGCCGCCGCGGCGTTGGCCGGCGTGGACGGCATCCTCATTCCCGGCGGCTTCGGCGTGCGCGGCATCGAGGGCAAGATCGGCACCGCCCGGTATGCCCGCGAGGCCGGCATCCCGCTGCTGGGCCTCTGCCTCGGTCTGCAGTGCATGACCATCGAGGTGGCCCGGCACCTGGCCGACCTGGACGGCGCCAACTCGTTGGAGTTCGACGAGCAGGCGGCCCACCCGGTCATCGCCACGATGGCCGACCAGGAGGACATCGTCGCCGGCCGGGGCGACCTGGGTGGCACCATGCGCCTGGGCGCTTATCCGGCGACGTTGACCGAGGGTTCGATCGTCGCCGAGGCGTACGGCAGCACCGAGATCAGCGAGCGGCACCGGCACCGCTACGAGGTGAACAACGCCTACCGGGACGCGCTGACCAAGGCGGGCCTGCACATCTCCGGCACCTCGCCGGACGGCCGGCTGGTCGAGTTCATCGAACTGGACCGGAGCCTGCACCCGTTCTTCGTGGCCACCCAGGCGCACCCCGAGTTGAAGAGCCGCCCGACCCGCCCGCACCCGCTGTTCGCCTCGTTCGTCAAGGCCGCGGTGACGTACTCGCAGGCCGACCAGCTGCCGGTCGACCTGGACGGGGCGGCGGAGGCCCCGCCGACGCGCAAGGCCGCCCGCAACGGCGCCGCGACGAAGGCCGCGTCCACCTCGTGAGCGAGCGCAGCGAGCGAACCAGCAGGCTCAGTGGGGTGCCTCACGCCGTCGTCGAGCGCAGCGAGGCGGCGGCGTGAGCGGGTTGGAGCACCGCTACGAGGTGCGCTCCCGCGAGGAGCGCTACCGGGGGCGGATCTTCGACGTGGTCACCGAGGAGGTGACCATGCCCGGCGGTGGGACCGGGCTGCGTGACCTGGTCCGGCACGTCGGGGCGGTGGCCGTGGTGGCGCTCGACGACGCCGGGCAGGTGGTGTTGATCCGCCAGTACCGGCATCCGGTCGGGCGGCACCTGTGGGAGCTGCCGGCGGGGCTGATGGACGTCTCCGGCGAGGAGTTGCCGGTGGCCGCGTTGCGGGAGCTGGCCGAGGAGGCCGACCTCACCGCCGGGCGGGTCGACGTGCTTGTCGACCTGCACAGCTCACCCGGGTTCACCAACGAGATCGTGCGGGTGTTCCTGGCCCGCGACCTCGCCGAGGTGCCGGCCGACGAGCGGCACGAGCGCCACGACGAGGAGGCCGACCTCCAGGTCGTCCGGATCGACCTGGACGAGGCGGTGGCCATGGTCCTGGCCGGCGAGATCACCAACGCGTCCGCGGTGGCCGGGCTGCTGGCCGCGGCCCGCGCCCGCGACGCCGGCTGGTCGGCGCTGCGCCGGGCGGACGCGCCGCTGCCCCGCTGAGCGCCACCGCCGGTTCAGCCGGCGAGGGAGTACGCGCCGAAGGGGCCCCGCGGTCAGCCGCGGGGCCCCTCTCGCTGTCTGGTCTAGGAGTCGCGCAGCGGACGGCCCTGCGCGTCCGTGCCGCCGTTGACCAGGATGAGGATGCCGTCGATGAGGCCCCAGAAGGCGCCGACGCCGCAGGTCACCAGGCTCACGACGAGTTGGAGAACGGCGATCTTGGTGTGTCCGGTGTAGAACCGACCGGCACCGAAGGTGCCGAGCAGGATGCCGAGGATGCCCGCGACGATCTTGCTCTTGTCGGAGACGCCCTGGGGGTACCCCGGCTGGGGGTAGCCGGGCTGGTACGGAGGAGTGGTCATGAGCGGACACAGTAGTGATCCACTCGTCGACTGTCCGCACCGCCGCCCGACAGACGGGACGATAATGGTGAAACGTTGTCCTGTCGGCTGAGGTGACGCTCGACCGCTGAATCCCGGCTGTGCCGTGACACATCGTCAGGACACCCGGGCACCGGATGCCACTGTGCTGGCTCACGGCGGCACCGGGCGCGCCTAGACTGCCGCCGGCGGGACCGGTGGACCGTGGTGGCAAAGGGGCCGCCGCGGCACCGAGCAGTCGGGGGAGCGCAGCCCCGAAGAGAGGTGTCTGCATCGTGAAGGTCGGAATCCCACGCGAGGTCAAGAACCACGAGTACCGCGTGGCGATCACGCCAGCGGGCGTCAACGAGTTCACCCGCAGTGGTCACCAGGTCTTCGTCGAGGCCGGTGCGGGCATCGGCTCCAGCATCACCGACGAGGAGTTCACCGCCGCCGGCGCGACGATCCTCGCCACCGCCGACGAGGTGTGGGAGACCGCCGAGCTGGTGCTCAAGGTCAAGGAGCCGATCGCCGAGGAGTACCACCGGATGCGCGAGGGGCAGGTGCTCTTCACCTACCTGCACCTGGCCGCCTCCAAGGAGTGCACCGACGCGCTGATCGACCGCAAGGTGACAGGCATCGCGTACGAGACGGTCGAGCTGCCCGACCGGTCGCTGCCGCTGCTCGCCCCGATGTCCGAGGTCGCCGGCCGGCTCGCCCCGCAGGTGGGCGCCTTCTACATGATGCGCACCGGCGGTGGGCGCGGTGTGCTGCCCGGCGGTGTCTCCGGCGTCTACGCGGCCAAGACCGTCGTCATCGGCGCCGGCGTGTCCGGCATGAACGCCGCCGCGATCGCGCTGGGCCTGCAGTCCGAGGTGCTGCTGCTGGACAAGAACGTCGCCCGGCTGCGCTCGGCCGACGCCATCTACCGCGGCCACCTGCAGACCATCGCGTCCAACGCCTACGAGGTCGAGCGGGCCGTGCTCGACGCCGACCTGGTCATCGGCGCGGTGCTGGTGCCCGGCGCGAAGGCGCCGACGCTGATCTCCAACGAGCTGGTCTCCCGGATGAAGCCGGGCAGTGTGCTCGTCGACATCGCGATCGACCAGGGCGGCTGCTTCGAGGACTCGCGCCCCACGACCCACGCCGACCCGGTCTACAAGGTGCACGAGTCGATCTTCTACTGCGTCGCGAACATGCCCGGCGCGGTGCCGAACACCAGCACGCACGCCCTGACCAACGTCACCCTGCCGTACGCCCTGGAGCTGGCCAACCACGGCTGGCGCGAGGCGCTGCGCCGCGACCCGGCGCTGGGGCTGGGCCTGAACACGCACGCCGGCCAGGTCACCTACGGCCCGGTCGCCGAGGCGCACGGCATGGACGTGCTCCCGCTGACCGAGGCGCTGGCCTGAGCGGTGGCGGGCTGACCGGCGGCACGGACACCGGCGCCGGCATGGGTGAGCAGCCCACGCCGGCGCTGCGCCGTGCCGTGCAGGGCTACCTCGACCACCTCACCGTCGAACGTGGACTGTCGGCGAACACGCTGGCCTCGTACCGCCGGGATCTGGACCGTTATCTCGCGACCCTGGTCCAGGCCGGCGTCGCCGACCTCGCGTCGGTCGGCGCCGGCCTGGTCGAGTCGCACCTGGCCCGGCTGCGCGCGGGCGACGACGCGCACCCGCCGCTGGCCGTCTCGTCCGCCGCCCGCGCGGCGAGCGCGGTCCGTGGCCTGCACCGCTTCGCCCTGCGCGAGGGACTGGCCGGCGCCGACCCCAGCCGCGACGTGCGCCCGCCCACCCCGCCCCGGCGGCTGCCCCGTGCGCTGCCTGTCGACGACGTGGTCCGGCTGCTGGAGACCGCCGGCCCGATCACCGCGACCGGCGACGACGCGCCCCTCGCGCTGCGCGACCGGGCGCTGCTGGAATTCCTGTACGGCACCGGCGCGCGCATCTCCGAAGCGGTC
Source organism: Micromonospora sp. DT228 (assembly GCF_049841595.1). NCBI lineage: Bacteria > Bacillati > Actinomycetota > Actinomycetes > Micromonosporales > Micromonosporaceae > Micromonospora > Micromonospora sp. DT228. The sequence goes on along the minus strand of NZ_JBNCKO010000033.1, from coordinate 19,123 downwards.
GGCGCCGCCGTCGACGACCTGGACACCGACGAGGGCACCGTGCTGTTGCGCGGCAAGGGCGGCCGGGTGCGGCTGGTGCCGATCGGCGGGTACGCCGTCGACGCGGTGCGCGCCTATCTGATCCGGGCCCGCCCCGGCCTGGCCGCCACCGGTCGGGGCACCCCGATGGTCTTCCTCAACGCCCGCGGCGGCGCGCTGACCCGCCAGGGCGCCTGGGGCATCCTGCGCGCCGCCGCCGGCCGGGCCGGGCTGCCCGTGGACGGGCCCGCGGCGGTCTCGCCGCACACCCTGCGCCACTCGTACGCCACCCACCTGCTCGACGGCGGCGCCGACGTCCGGGTGGTCCAGGAGTTGCTCGGACACGCGTCGGTGACCACCACACAGGTCTACACACTCGTCACCGTGGAGCGGCTGCGCGAGGTGTACGCCACCGCCCATCCACGTGCTCGGGACTGAACCCGGTCGCGGTCGGCGCCGACACGCCGGGCCGGTGCCGAACCCCCTGCTGGTCGGTGGCGTACAGTCGGCACCGGCGCGGACCTCCTGGAGCGACACGACCGGGGTGCGCAGCGGCGCCGCGAAGGACGTCGGACGGCTCCGACGCCGGGTGGGGTCGTCGGGAGGGGGCAACGAGCACATGGCTGGCAACGGTGACCGTGCCGAGACGTGGACGACGGAGCTCCGCGAGCAGCAGGCCACGCTCGGCGCGGACCTCGGTCCCGCGGACCCGGCCGCCTACACGATGCGCAAGCCCATTCCCGAGCCGATGCCCACCGACCGGCACGGGCCGGCGCGCATCATCGCGATGGCCAACCAGAAGGGTGGCGTGGGTAAGACCACCACCACCATCAACCTGGGCGCGGCCCTCGCCGAATACGGTCGCAAGGTGCTGCTCGTCGACTTCGACCCGCAGGGCGCCCTCTCGGTGGGGTTGGGCGTCAACCCGCACAACCTCGACCTGTCCATCTACAACCTGCTCATGCAGGACGACATCCTCGCCGAGGACGTCGTCATCAAGACCGACGTCGCGGGGCTGCACATACTCCCGGCCAACATCGACCTCTCCGCCGCCGAGATCCAGCTCGTCAACGAGGTCGCCCGGGAGATGGCCCTGGCCCGGGTCCTGCGCACGGTCCGCAAGGAATACGACTACATCCTGATCGACTGCCAGCCGTCGCTGGGCCTGCTGGCGATCAACGCGCTGACCGTCGCGCACGGCGTGCTCATCCCGCTGGAGTGCGAGTTCTTCAGCCTGCGCGGTGTGGCGCTGCTGCTGGACACCATCGACAAGGTGCGCGAGCGGCTCAACTTCGACCTGGAGCTCGAGGGCATCCTCGCCACCATGTACGACAGCCGCACCACACACTGCCGCCAGGTCCTCCAGCGGGTGGTCGAAGCGTTCGGCGACAAGGTCTACCAGACGGTCATCACCAAGACGGTGAAGTTCCCGGAGTCCACCGTGGCCGGTGCCCCCATCACGACGATGGACCCGGCCTCCTCCGGAGCCCGCAACTACCGTCAGCTGGCCCGCGAGGTGATCGCCGCCCAGTCGGAGCGGTAGCCGGAACGCCCGGTGCCCGCCTCGTGGACTACGGTCGTGCGGTGACCGCGCCACCCCTCGACCCACCCGACACCGCTGCTCCGGGCGAGGTCGATGGTGTGCCGCTCGCCGATCCGGCTGCCGACCCGCCCGCTGCCCCGGCTGCCACCGGCTTCACGGTGCGCCTGGCCAACTTCACCGGCCCGTTCGACCTGCTGCTGCAACTGATCGGCAAGCACAAGCTCGACGTCACCGAGGTGGCCCTGCACACGGTCACCGACGAGTTCATCGCCTACATCCGGGCCATGGGCGACGACTGGGACCTCGACGAGGCCAGCGAGTTCCTCCTCATCGCCGCGACGCTGCTCGACTTGAAGGCGGCCCGGCTGCTGCCCTCCGCCGAGGTGGAGGACGAAGCCGACCTCGCCCTGCTGGAGGCCCGGGACCTGCTCTTCGCCCGGCTGTTGCAGTACAAGGCGTACAAGGAGGCGGCGGCGTACATCGCCGAGCTGGAAGCGGTCGGCGGCCGACGGTATCCGCGAGCGGTAAGCCTGGAGGCCCGCTACGCCGAGGCGTTGCCCGACCTGGTCCTCGGCATCGGCCCGCAGCGGCTGCTGAAGCTGGCCGTGAAGGCGATGACCCCGAAACCGGTGCCGGAGGTCTCCATCGCCCACGTGCACATGGTCCGGGTCAGCGTCCGGGAACACGCGGCGATCCTCGCCGCCCGGCTGCGGCGGGCCGGCACGGCCACGTTCTCGCTGCTCTGCGCCGACTGCGAGGCCACCCTGGAGGTGGTGGCGCGGTTCCTCGCGCTGCTGGAGCTGTACCGGGAGGGGCTTGTTGCCTTCGTCCAGGAACAGGCGCTGGAGGAGCTGACCGTGCGCTGGACCGGCCCGATCGACGGCGACACGGAGCTGCACGTCGACGAGTACGCCGGCAGCCCGGCCGACCCCGGTCCGCCAGGCGCTGGCCCTGAGCCGGTGGGGCCTGAGCCGGTGAGGGCTGGGCCTGAGGTGGCCGGAGCTGAGCCGCACGGGATCGGGCCTGCGTCGGTGGGGGTTGGGCCTGAGCCCGCCGGAGCTGAGCCGCACGGGATCGAGCCTGCGTCGGTGGGGCCTGAGCTGGCCGGAGCTGAGCCGCACGGGATCGGGCCTGCGTCGGTAGGGCCTGAGCTGGCCGGAGCTGAGCCTGAGTCGGCGGGGGTTGGGCCTGCACTGGCGGCGGCTGAGTCTGCGCCGGTGAGGGCTGAGCTTGAGTCGGCGGGCGAGGCCGGCGGGCCGGACGGGACGGGAACGACGGAGGGTGCGCGGGATGAGTGACGAGCAACGCCGGGACTCACTGGCCGATCAGGCCGCCGCCTGGGTCCCCCCGTGGGACCGCCCCCGCCCGCCCGCCGCCGAGACCACCCCCGACAACACCGACGTCCCGCCGGCCGAGTCGACGCCGTCGCCGGTCGAGTCGGCCCCGTCGCGGGTCGAGTCGGCCCCGTCGCGGGTCGAGTCGGCCATGGCGCCACCGTCGGATCAGGAAGATCTTGGAGGGAAAGTGCCCCTCCAGGGGCCGGAACCTTCCAAGATCTCCGCCGAGCCGGACGCGAGCGCGTCGGGCTCGGAGTTGGGCTCAGATTCAGACTCAGACTCAGACTCAGACTCAGAGCCGGAGGCGGACTCGGACTCGGAGTCGGGGACAGGCTCGGCGAGGGGGGAGGGCTCGGCGGCGGGGGAGTCGGGGGGCGCTGGGGACGTACCCCGGCGGCAGCTGGCGGGGCGGCGGCGGGTGACCGTCGCGCCGGAGCCTGCGCCCGACATGTCCGATACTGAGCTGCGCGGCGCCCTGGAGGCGATTCTGCTGGTGGTCGACGAGCCGGTCAGTGAGCTGGTCCTGGCGCAGGTGCTGGAGCAGCCGGCCGAACGGGTCGGGCCGGTGCTCGACGAGATCGCCGCCGGCTACACCGCCGCCGGGCACGGGTTCGAGCTGCGCCGGGCGGCCGGCGGGTGGCGGCTGTACACCCGGCCGGAATACGCTACGTACGTTGAACGGTTCGTGTTGGACGGGCAGTCCGTGCGGCTGACCCAGGCGGCGTTGGAGACGCTCGCCGTGGTCGCCTACAAGCAGCCGGTGACCCGTTCGCGAATCTCAGCCATCCGGGGTGTGAACGTCGACGGGGTCATCCGTACGCTGGTCACCCGCGGCCTCGTCGAGGAGTGCGGCACCGAAACGGACAGCGGGGCGTTCCTCTACCGGACCACCACGTTGTTCCTGGAGAAGCTCGGGTTGAACACCGTTGCCGAGCTGCCGCCCCTCGCACCCTTCCTGCCCGACGACGTAGAAGAGCTTGCTGATGCGACCCGATAACCGTTCCCCCAAACCCGACGCCCCTGTCTTCGAGGGGGCTGAGCGCCTGCAGAAGGTGCTCGCCGCCGCTGGCGTGGGTTCCCGGCGTGCCTGCGAGGACCTGATCTTCCGCCGCCGGGTCACCGTGGACGGGCGGGTCGCCAAGCTCGGCGACAAGGTCGACCCGGCCATCGCCGTGATCCACGTGGACGGCGAGCGCCTCCAGGTGGACGTCCGCCTGGTCTACGTGGCGATGAACAAGCCGCGCGGGGTGGTCACCACGATGGCGGACGAAAAGGGACGCAACGAGCTGTCCGACTTCATCGGCGCCCGGTTGGAGCAGCGGGTCTACCACGTTGGGCGGCTCGATGCGGACAGCGAGGGCCTGCTGCTGCTCACCAACGACGGCACCCTCGCGCACAAGCTGATGCACCCGTCGTACCAGGTGCTGAAGACCTACCTCGCCGAGGTGGTCGGGCCGATCCCGCGCAACCTGAGCAAGCGGTTGCTGGCCGGGGTCGAGCTGGAGGACGGGCCGGTCAAGGTCGACTCGTTCAAGGTGGTGGACACGCTGGGTAAATCCGCCCAGGTGGAGCTGAGCCTGCACGAGGGGCGCAAGCACATCGTCCGGCGGCTGATGGAGGAGGTCGGCCACCCGGTGACCCGGCTGGTGCGTACCTCGATCGGGCCGATCCGGCTCGGTGACCTGCGGACCGGGCGGATCCGGCGGTTGACGAACGCCGAGGTCGCCGCCCTGTTCACCGCGGTGGGTGACTGACCCCCGAGTTCGGGGTACGGCTGCCGGTAGGCTCCACAACGGCCGGGACGCGGCCGCCGGGGTGGCGTGGGTCGCCTCCGGCGGCGTCGCGCGCGGGTCCGCCACGGACCGCGGGCATGATTGATGACGATTGACCATCCGCTTGCGGCGCCAGATCACCGGGCGATCCGTGAGGTACGGGCTGAGGAGGACACGGTGGAGGAAAACGTACGGGCCAGGCGATGTGTGGTCGCTGTGGATGGGCCGTCCGGTTCGGGTAAGTCCACCGTGTCGCGGCGGCTCGCCGTCGCGATCGGTGCGCGCTACCTGGACACCGGGGCGATGTACCGGGCGATCACGTTGGCCGTGTTGCGCTCCGGCGTGGACCTCGCCGACGTCGCGTCGGTGGCCAAGGTCGCCAGCGAGGTCAAGCTGCACATCGGCACCCACCCGCAGGGGTACGCCGTGACCGTCGACGGCGCGGGCGTGGACGCGGACATCCGGGGCCCAGAGGTGACCGGGGCGGTTTCCGCCGTCGCCGCCGTGCCGGCTGTTCGTGAGCTGCTCGTCACCCGGCAGCGCGAGATGATCGCCAACGTTGGTCGGATAGTCGTCGAGGGTCGGGACATCGGCTCGGTCGTCGCGCCGGACGCGGACCTGAAGGTCTTCCTGACCGCCTCCGAGGCGGTCCGTGCCGCCCGGCGTAGCGCCGAGGACGCCGCTGACGTGGCGGCCACCGCCGCCGACCTGGCCCGACGGGACCTGCTCGACTCGACCCGCAAGGTCAACCCGCTGGCGCAGGCACCCGACGCGGTGGTGCTGGACACCACGGAGCTGGGCATCGACGAGGTGGTGGCGCGGCTGCGCGACCTGCTCCACGAGCGGGGTGTGGCATGAGTTGCGCCATTGGGTCTCAGGTCGGTCCGGAGCGCAGCGGAGGAGCGGCGTGAGCGAGGGTGCGGGATGGGTCGAGCTGCGTGAGCCCGACGTCGCCGTCGAGGAACCGAGCGGGCCGCAGCCGGTGGTGGCCGTGGTCGGCCGCCCCAATGTGGGCAAGTCCACGCTTGTCAACCGGATCATCGGCCGCCGGCAGGCGGTCGTCGAGGACGTTCCCGGGGTGACCCGGGACCGGGTGCCGTACGACGCGCAGTGGAACGGCCGGGCGTTCACCGTGGTGGACACCGGCGGCTGGGAACCGGACGCGAAGGACCGGGCCGCGGCCATCGCGGCGCAGGCCGAGACGGCGGTCGTCACCGCCGACGTGGTCATCTTCGTGGTCGACGCGATGGTGGGCTCCACCGACGTGGACGAGGCCGCGGTGAAGATGCTGCGGCGCAGCGCCAAGCCGGTGATCCTGGTGGCGAACAAGGCCGACAACACCTCCATCGAGATGGAGGCGACCTCGCTGTGGTCGCTCGGTCTCGGTGAGCCGTTCCCGATCTCCGCGCTGCACGGGCGTGGCTCCGGCGACCTGCTCGACGCCATCCTCGCCGCGTTGCCGGAAGCCCCGGCGATCGTCGAGAACCGGCCGCGCGGGCCGCGCCGGGTGGCGCTTGTCGGGCGGCCGAACGTGGGCAAGTCCAGCCTGCTCAACCGGTTCTCCGGCGAGGATCGGGCGGTCGTCGACTCGGTGGCGGGCACCACTGTGGACCCGGTGGACAGCCTGGTCGAGATCGGCGGTCAGACCTGGCAACTTGTCGACACGGCCGGGCTGCGCAAGCGGGTCGGTAAGGCCAGCGGCACCGAGTACTACGCCAGCCTGCGTACCGCCGGCGCGATCGAGGCCGCCGAGGTGGCCGTGGTGTTGCTGGACTCCAGCGAGCCGATCAGCGAGCAGGATCAGCGGATCCTGTCGATGGTGACCGAGGCCGGTCGGGCGATGGTCATCGCGTTCAACAAGTGGGACCTGGTCGACGCCGACCGTCGGTACTACCTGGACAAGGAGATCGACCGGGAGTTGCGTCGCATCCCCTGGGCGATCCGCCTGAACCTGTCCGCGATGACCGGCCGGGCCGTGGACAAGCTGGCCCCGGCCCTCAACAAGGCGCTGGCCAGTTGGGAAACGCGGGTGCCGACCGCGCACCTCAACCAGTGGCTGACCGCGCTGGTGCAGGCCACCCCGCACCCGGTGCGCGGTGGGCGGGCGCCGCGGATCCTGTTCGCGACGCAGGCCGGGGTGGCGCCGCCACGGTTCGTGCTCTTCACCACCGGCCCGCTCGACGCCGGCTACCAGCGCTTCGTCGAGCGCAAGCTCCGCGAGGAGTTCGGGTACGAGGGCAGCCCCATCGAGATCTCGGTCCGCCCGCGCAAGAAGCTCGGCCCCGGCGGCCGAGGCAAGGCGCACGGCTGACCTGCTGCGTTCTCTCGAAATGCCGGATGGGCGATCTCGCTCGTCCGGCATTTCTTCCACCCCACCCTCCTAGGACGCTTTAGGGAGTGTGCGGTGGTTCGGTCACCTGGCAACGCGGGTGGGGCCTGTGCGGAGGGTCCGGGGCGGCTGCGCTAAGCTGTACCGGCTGCCGCGGGGGAAACCGCGCGGGGGCGGGACGTAGCGCAGCTTGGTAGCGCACTTGACTGGGGGTCAAGGGGTCGTCGGTTCGAATCCGGCCGTCCCGACCGATTGACCTGGGGAGATGAAGATCTTCTCAGGTAACGGCGGTAACATCCGGTAACGGATGATCTTTGGAGGCGGTAACCGCGCGGATGGTTAGCCGTCGACGTGCACGCTGTAGATCGCTCTGACCTGCCGCTTCATTTGCGTCCTGGATGAAGCGGCATTTTGGTTCTTGATTCCGCGTCAAGCGCTCCAGATGTTGCTAACTGTCGCTACGTCGCTGTTCCGACGAGCCTGGATGCGAGCAGGATCGTCGGCGCTCCCTGGTCCTGGTCTTCTCGGGGTGATCGGGGGACAGTGGAGCGACCTGTCATCGCGTCGGCGGGCAGGTCGACGTCGGGCTGGCTCGGGTGGCTACCTCCTGAGCAGTTCGATGAGCGCGGTGTCGGCTTGGGCGAGGATCGGCGGGCCGTGCAGCGCGCTAGACGCAGCGGACATCGATGTGGATCACGCTGAACTGCGGCGACCTGACTGCAGCTGACCCTGTGTCGACAGTCGGTGCACCCGCTGCGACCCGTCACGCGAAGGTCCCTTGCTTCTCACTTCGCGTGATGTTTGACTCTCTCCGCCGGAGCGCCGTCGCCCGGTGTGACGGGGGACGTCGCCGTGACCTGTTGGGCATCGTCGTGCCCTCGGTTGCTGCTACTCAATCATCTACCGGACGTAGACACCTCCCTGTCGCCTTAATCTGTCCACAATGGAGGTTTAGGTTGCGTCCATCCCGACCATTCTTCCTGCTGGCACCAGCCTTGCTGGTGCTGGCAGGCGTCGCCGTGCCGGCCATCCGACCGGCTACGGCGGCACCGCCCCTCCGCGCCGAGGCATCCCGGTACACCACAGAGGCTGCAGACATTCGGTCCGCACGTCTCCTGGCCCGGCTTTCTGGTAAGCGCGTCGAGGCTCTGTCTGAGCGCAACGAGTCCACCACCACCTGGGTTAACCCGGACGGATCGCTAACCTCCGACCTGTCGTCCGGACCGGTGCGGTTCAAGCGCGACGGGAAGTGGGTGGACGTCGACCTCACCCTTCAGAAGCAAGCGGACGGCTCGGTCGCCCCAAAGGCGCACCCGGAGGGCCTGCGATTTGCCGCTCCGGGCGGCTCCCGGGCTCGGTCGCTTGCCGAGGCTCGCGCCGCCGCCGCCCGCCCGCTGGTTACCTTCGGCGAGGGCGACCAGCAGATCGCCCTGCAGTGGAAGGGCGGCCTGCCGGAGCCGGTGGTGAATGGCACCACGGTGACCTACGCCGACGCCGTTCCGGGCGCTGACGTGGTCGTCGAGGCCACCCGGACCGGCTTCGAGCAGTACACCGTGATCAAGCAGCGGCCGACCGGGGGCGACTGGTCGTATACCCTTCCGCTGCGCACCCCTGGCCTGAAGGTGAACAAGCAGGCCGACGGCAGCCTGGTCTTCACCGACACGAAGTCGCGTAAGCGCGCGGTCATGCCGGCACCAGTGATGTGGGACGCTGCCACCGACCCAGTTTCAGGCGAGCACACCCGCAAGGGACCGGTCGGCATGAAGGTCGTCCAGCACGCCGGCTCGGTCGATCTGGTGCTGACGCCGGATGCGAAGTTCCTCGCTGACCCGGCGACCCGTTTTCCGGTCACCGTCGATCCGACCACGGCCGCGCTCGGCAACGTCTTCGACACTCGGGTGCAGCAGGGCGAAACCATCGACTGGTCGGCCGATACCGAGCTGTACTGGGGCAACCCTGGCAGCACCAACCCGGATGGCAGTTCTCGTTGGGCCAGGGCGTTCATCACCTGGAATACGGCGCCGATCGCCGACTCGATCGTCATGGACGCCGACGTCAGCCTGTGGAACTTCCACTCCGGCAACTCTGGCTGCGCCCCCGCAACCTGGACCGTCTGGGACACAAGCGCACCGTCCACCGCCTCCCGCTGGACTAATCAGCCCACCTGGTATCAGCAGCTGGCCTCGTCGACGCAGACTAAGGGTCGCTCTGAGTGCGGCGGTGATGGCTGGATTTCGGCCGACGTTACTACGCTCGTGTCGACCTGGGCCGGTGCCGAGAACAGCCGCTCGCACATGGGCCTGCGCGCGCCGTCCTCCTCCACCAGTGAGTGGAAGCAGGTGAACTCTGGCAACGCAGCGAACAATGTGCCGAAGCTGACCGTCACCTACAACTACCGGCCACGCACCGGAACGAAGCAGGAAGCCGGTCCGCCATACTTCTCCTACGGCGGCAGCTACGTGGTGAACACAACCACTCCGACGCTGCGGGACACCTTCGTCGACTCGAACGGTGACAAGGTGCAGGCCACCTTCCAGGTGTACGACGTAGCGACCAACACCCAGGTCGGCGCGAACTACACCTCGAAGTTCGTGCCGTCCGGTCAGGCAGCCTCGGTCGTCGTGCCGGCCGGCGTGCTGACCAACGGCAAGACCTACAAGTTCCGCACCTCTCCGTACGACGGCACGCACTACAGCACGACGTGGTCGGCCTTCAAGAACTTCACCGTAGACACCACCCCGCCTTCGGCGCCCACTAGCGTCGTATCCACGGACTACCCTTCCGGGCAGTGGGTCAAGGGCGCGGGGCAGGCCGGCACCGTCACGGTGACTCCGCCAGCCGCCGGACACAACTGGCTCGAGTGGTCGCTGGACGGCTCAGCCTGGACCAAGGTCGCCACCGGAGGTGCGGCCACTGCCGTACCCATCCCGGTGAAACCGGCCCGCGACGGCGAACAGACCTTCCAGGTCCGCTCGGTGGACCAGGCGGACAACAAGTCCGAGACGATCAGCTACACGATCAACGTTGGCCCGGGCGGCTTCGTCGCGCCGGACGAGGGTGAGCGCACCGCCCGCCGGCTACCGCTCGTCGCGCACGCCGACGCAGCCAAGTACACCAGCGCCACATTCTCCTGGCGGCGCTCGGCGGCCGATCCGTGGGTGGCTATCCCGGCCGGGCACATCACCGCCGCCGACAGTCCTCTCGCCGCGCAGCCGGTGCCGTTGACCGGCGGCAGATCAGCCAATCTGGTCTGGAACGCCACCGACACGGTCGACCCGGACGGCAGTGTCCAGATCAAGGCGGACTTTGCCGGCCCGAGCGGTGCCGCGGGCAGCAGCAACCCACTGACCGTAGTGGTGGACCGCAACGCCGACGGCGCGGCCTCCGAGAATCTCGGGCCCGGCTCGGCCAACCTGCTGACCGGCGACTACACAATCACGCAGACAGACGTTTCGGCGCACGCACTCTCAGCCACCCGCACCGCCTCGTCGCGCACCCCGGACAAGGGTGCCAACCAGGAGGGCCAAGCACCGATCTTCGGCAAGGAGTGGGTGGCTGGCACGATCGCCATGCTTCCAGAGTTCGACGGCACACACATCCGCCGGATCTCCGACACCGCGGTCATGCTCGTGTCCGCCGATGGCGATGAGACCAGCTTCACCGCGAACGCCGCGCGGAATGGCTGGGTACCAGAACCCGGCGCCGAGGAATTCATCCTCACTGGCAGCGTGACCGGCACGTTCACGCTGGTCGATACGGACGGCGTGGCGAGCGTCTTCGCCAAGCTGACCACCGAGTCCGGTACTTGGCAGTTACAGAAGACAGAGCTGGACGGGCTCGCCGACTCCACCACCACCGTGGTCTCCGAGGCCGTGATCGTAGGTGGCAAGACGGTGGCTCGGCCCAAGCGGGTTGTCGGCCCGACGTCTGCGGTGTCTGCCGCGACCTGTGGGCAAACTCCGACCGCGAAGGGTTGTCGGGTACTCGAGTACGTCTACGCGACCGCCACCACGGCCGCCGGCGGCACCCTCGGTGACTATGTCGATCAAGTACGAGAGTTGCGGCTTTATTCGACCGAGCCGGGCGCCGCAGCGGCCACGGCTAAGGCTGTGCAGAGCTACGCGTACGACGCGTCCGGCCGGCTGCGGGAGGTTTGGAATCCGCTGATCAACCCGGCAGTGAAGACCCAGTACACGTACGACGCCGCGGGTCACGTCACCCAACTCACTCAACCGGGCGACCTGCCCTGGGCCTTCGCATACGATTCGGGCGGCAAGCTGCTCACGGTTACCCGGCCGACTCTGGCGGCGGGCAGCACCGCGACCGTGGATGGTCAAGCGGTGACCAGCGTCGTCTACGACGTGCCGGTGAGCGGGGCGAAGGCGCCGTACTCGATGGGCGCGACCGACGTCGCGTCTTGGGGCCAGAAGGCGGCCCCGACCGATGCCACCGCGATCTTCCTGGCGGACTCGGTGCCCTCGGCGCACACCGGCGGCTCGCTCGCCGCCGGCGACTACGGCCGGGCCAGCGTCCACTACCTGGATGCCTCTGGCCGAGAGTCGAACAGCGCCGCACCCGGCGGACACATCACCACCACCGAGCACGACCGGTTCGGCAACATGGTCCGTGATCTGACTGCGGCGAACCGCTCGCTGGCGCTCGCCCGCACCACCGAGGACCGCGAGGCCCTCGCCGAACTGGGCATAGCCGGGCTGCCCACGGCGGAACGCGCCGAGTTGTTCTCCACCCGGTCGCTCTACAACGACACCGGCACCCGGCAGGTGGCCGAACTCGGCCCGCTGCGCCGGATCGACTTGACCGCCGACCTCAAGGATGGCGGCACCACGCTGCTTCCGGCTGGCTCATCCGCGGTGGCCCGCACCCGTACCGACAACCAGTTCGACGCCGGTCGCCCCACCGACGGCACGGCCAAGGTCCGGGACCAGGTCACGAAGGTGACCACAGGCGCCCAGGTCCTGCAGCACCCTGCGGTACTGGGCGAAGCCCGAGTGACCCAGACCGACTACAACTGGGCGAAGGGTCTGCCGGTCAAGACGATCAAGGACCCGGGCGGGCTGGCTGTCACCAGCACCAGCGACTACGACGCACAGGGCCGAATCATCCGTCAGGTAGCACCGGGCAGCAACGGCACAGATTCGGCTACCCAAATCACCACGTACTGGTCGGCAACCGGTAGCGGTGCCTGCCAGGGCCGGCCGGAGTGGGCCGACCAGCTCTGCTCAACCGGACCGGCTGGCGCGGTCACTGGCGGGGGCACCAACCCTGCGTCGATCCCGACCAGCACCACCGAGTACGACTGGTGGGGCAACCCAGCCAAGGTGACCGATACTGCCAACGGCACCAGCAGGGTCACCAGCACCACCTACGACCCGGCCGGACGTCCGTCGACGGTCACCACCACCGGTGGGACAGGCGCTGCGGTGCCCGCCGTCACCACCGAGTACGACACGGCAACCGGCCGGGCCGTGCGGAGTGTGTCGCCGACTGCGGGCACCATCATCAAGGTGTACGACGTGTTGGGGCGGATGCTGTCCTACACCGACGCGGACGGTGGCCGGACCACAACCGAGTACGACCGGCTCAACCGGCCTACCAAGGTGTCCGACACCGTGCCGTCGACAGTGACCTATACGTACGATCATGCGGCCGAGCCGCGCGGCTTGGCCACCCGGATCATCGATTCAGTGGCCGGGACGTTCCAGCCGATGTACGACGCCGATGGATCGGTTACCCAGGAGAAGCTGCCTGGCGGCTATACGCTGCGCGTTCGAGAGGATGCTGTCGGTTCGGCGGTGGAGCGGACGTACATCCGGGACAGCGACGGCGCGCTAGTCTTCGCCGACACGGCAACGCGGACGGCCCACGAACAGGTCACGAGCCACGCGGGCTGGTCCGGACAGGAGTACAGGTACGACGCCATCGGCCGGTTAACCAGCGTCCGGGACACCTCGAATACTGTCTGCGTGAGTCGTGGTTACACGTTCGATGGCCGGAGCAACCGCAAGACGGTCACGACCGCGACTGGAACCCCGGACGCCGATTGCCCAACGACTGGTGGCGCAACCACCAGCTACACGTATGACAGTGCCGACCGGCTGGTCGGCTCCGGGTACGTGTACGACGCTTTCGGCCGAGCCACCACAGCCAGCGGCAACGGCACGGTCGCGTACTTCGCCAACGACCTGCCGCAGCAGCAGACCGCCGGCGGGAAGCGGCAGACCTGGACCCTCGACCCGGCGCACAGGGTGAGGACCACGGTCACCGAGACCGGCAGCGGCAGCACGTGGACCACGGCCAGCACCAAGGTCAACCACTACTGCAGTGAGAGCGACAACCCGCGATGGATCGTCGAGGACAGCGCCGGCACGGTCACCCGCAATGTCACGTCGGCCGCCGGCGACCTCGCCGCCACTACCGGCAAGACCGGCCAGACCGTGCTTCAGATGTCCGACATTCATGGCGACGTCGCGCTGCTGATGCCGCTGGACACGGCGGTACCACCGATCGCGCTGGACAACGACGAGAACGGCAACGCTCGACCGCAGCAAACCCCTGTCCGGTACGGCTGGCTCGGCGCCAAGCAGCGCGCCGGTGACACGGTGACCGGGCTGATCATCATGGGGGTACGGCTATACGATCCGGCCATCGGTCGGTTCCTGTCGCTCGATCCGCTCTACGGCGGCGGCGACAACCTGTACGGGTACCCAGCCGACCCGGTCAACCAGTACGACCTCGACGGCCAAGCGTGGAAATGCAAGGCCAAGTGCGCGTTGGTCGGCAACGACTCCAAATGCACCGGTTACGTCTGGGGCGCCGGCAGCGGCAAGACCGAGAGCGACGCGGTCAAGAGTGCCAAGAAGGACGCGTCCAGCCAAGCGCCGCGAGGCTGCCGCACCAAGCACTGCCGAGCGGTGGACTGTACGAAGAGTCGAATTCGCCAATTCTTCGACGGCGACTTCACGCCACGCGTCATTCACCAGCGTAACCCACCGGACTGGATGCGCCGCTGGAACCGATGGTCCGGGGGGCTATTCTTCTACAGCCAGGTCTGGCGGGGCACCTATGGCAGTTTGTGCGGATGTGGACCGTGATCACATTCGTCTAGACTGACCCGGGCTTGCAGGTGAGGCCGGCGCCGGATCGCTGAGCCGGTGCCGGCCTCACGCCGACATTTGGAGATGACCGCGTATGACCACTCCCGAGACCGATGGCGGCCAGGCCCAGCTGTGGCGGATTACCATCCCCGTGATCGCTTCGGCCAGCGAGGTCGATGCCTTGACCGACCGTCTGGTCGAGACGCTTTGCCCCGACAGCGTCCACGAGGGCCATTGCCCGACTCCGTGGGCGCTGCATGTCACCGACGGCAATTCGCTGAGCAAGGCCGAGCAGCGCCGCCTCCGGGAAGAGATAGCTGACACCAACGGCTGAGCACCTGAAGGAATCGCCCCACCGGTCCTGCGCCAAAAGTTCCGGCCAGCGCGGCGCATTGAGGGCCTGGAGGCTGACGCTGCCGATGCAAGTGGCGCCCGCAGCGGGCGACCTTCCTGCCGCGAACGGCTACTTCAACGGACAGCCACATCCGTGAGCCCGCGTCGCGGTCCTGCCCGTCGAAGGCTTGGAGCAGCACGGCGAGTATCTCCCGCTTGCAACGGACACCATGGTTGCCCGCCTCATCGCCGACCGCATCGGCAACGTTCGCGCGCCGAACCCTTGCACCTCTGCAGCGTTGGATCCCGGTGCAGGAGAGCGGGGCAGAAAGCAGAGAGGGCATGTCCTAGGAGGCTTACAAGGGCACCTTCCACGTCGGAGCTTCCTGGACCCGATGTCAGGGCGGGTCTTTGGCCGGTCGCCGTAACGAGTCCGGTAACGGCTCAAGGCTGGCAGCCGAGGAGTGGTTGGCATAAGGCAGCAGGGGGCGGCATGAAGGACTGTGGTTCTGTCCGCATATGCGGACGTACTAATCGGTTCTGGCATGCCGTGACAGAATCGTTGCAAATCTGAGGTCAAGGGGTCGTCGGTTCGAATCCGGCCGTCCCGACAGAGTGTCAGCAGGTCAGAGGCCTTGATTCACTTCGGCGAGTCGGGGCCTTATGCCGTTTCGTCTCACAATTTCTCACGTACGCCCGTACTGCTGAATCTCGGCGCTCGAGTCACCCGAACAGGCCTGATTCGAGGTGCTCGGCCGCCACCTTGAGGTGGCTGCTGTCGGGGTGGACGTAGACCCGTTTGGCGAGCGTGCCGCCGTCGGCGTGGCCGGCCCAGGCAGCGAGGACGACGTCGGGCACTCCGGCGCCGGCGAGGTAGGTCAGGCAGGCGTGCCGCGCGTCGTACGGCCGGACCTTGCGGACGCCGACCTTGGTCATCAGCTCGTAGACCCGGCGGCGGAGCCAGTCGGTGCGCTGCGGTTGGCCGAGTTCGTTGACCAGGACGTAGCCGCTGTCGTTGTAGGCGTTACCGGCCTTCAGGCGTTCCTTCTTCTGCAGTGTGTGGAAGGCCTTGAGCGCCTTCGTTACCGTCGCGGGCATCGGCAGGCCGCGTTTGCCAGCCGCGGACTTGGCCTCCTTCTCTTCGATCTCACCGTCGACGAGGGTCCGGGTGTTGTCCCCGGCCGCGATCGTTCCGGCCTCAAAGTCGACATCGGACCACCGCAGCCCGCAGACCTCGGCCGGCCGGAGGCCCATCAGCGACAGTAGGCAGACGGCGTACAGACGTTCGCCCGTGATGCCGGTCAGGAACGCCTTCACCTCCTCCTGGGTCCAGGGCTTGCGCTCAGCCTGTGCCTCGGCTGCGGCCTTCGCGGCAGCCCGGGGGATTGCCACGAACGCCGCGACGTTGCGCACCACGAGCTGGCGGCGAACCGCCACGTTCAGCGCCGTCCGGAGCCTGCCGAGCGTCAGGCGCACTGACCGGACACCGAGCCCCGTCCCCGGCTTGCCACCACGTTTCCGGCCCTCCGTCAGCATCCAGTCGATCAGAGCCTCGATGTCGGCCTCGGTGACGTCCTGGAGTGGCTTGCTGCCAATGCGGGCGCGGACCGGTAGCAGCGCATCGCGGTAGTTGGCGGCGGTGGCCTTCTCGACATCACGGGTGGCGGACGTCAGCCACTCGTCGAGGAAGTCGTTGACGGTGATCTTGCCGGGTTTGACGTATGTGCCGCGGTCGGTCTCGTGCTTGATCCGGGCGTACTCCGCCTTCGCCTCCTTCCTGGTGTCGAAGGTGTAGGTCCGTTGGTCCCGACGCCCGTCCGGCTTGCGTCCGACGTCGAGGACGAACCGGTAACGGGTCTTGCCGCTTCGAAGCGTGATCTTCTTGATCGGGTCCGAGGTGCTCATTCTGCTTCTGCGCCTTTCGTAGAGGGGGTTTTCGTCGGGGCCTGCGACGGGGAGGATGCGTCTTCAAATGGTACCGAAAAGCGGTACCAGATTCCGGCCTCGGCGTCCGACTCACGGCGCATGGCGATAGGCGGTGTGAGATGTGGGACCCTCGACTCGTCATGCGGCCATTCGATCTGCTTGCCGAGGAGTTGAGGTATGCCGCGACAGCGCCCTGTCGCTGACAACCTGCCGCCGTTGCCTACGCGGGAGAAGCGGGATCAGCAGGTCAAGATCAGGCTGACGCCGTCGGAGATGGAGAGGTTGGGTGTGTTACGACCTGACCTGACGCCGCCCGGAATCGTCGCCTTGCTCGTCGACGACGTTCTCACCGGGCGGTACCGGCCGGTATG
The DNA here is from genome assembly GCF_049841595.1 of Micromonospora sp. DT228. Classification (NCBI taxonomy): domain Bacteria; kingdom Bacillati; phylum Actinomycetota; class Actinomycetes; order Micromonosporales; family Micromonosporaceae; genus Micromonospora; species Micromonospora sp. DT228. The sequence continues at coordinate 2,379 of NZ_JBNCKO010000033.1, read as the reverse complement.
GGCTGCCACTGTGCCCGACGAGGATGGACCTCAGCGATCGGCGTAGCGCCGCTCTGTCTGTTCCGGACGATCGTCACGGACAGTCGTCGGCTGTCTGTCGACGCCGACGAGCCGGAGCAAATCTGCCGTGCGCACGCGGTACGAGGTTCCAATCCGAAGTACCGGGCAGGGGAAGGCGTTGCTCTTTGCCAGGTCGTAAGCCTTTGTGCGGCCAACTCCGAGAGCGCGGGCGGCGGTCGCCAGGTCGATCATCGCAGGAAGTTGCAGTAGCTCGTCCTGGTTGAAACTGCTGGTGGTCATCACCCTGCTCCTTCGGTCGAGGGGAGCGGACGCCAGGGGCGTCTGGCTGGAGAGGCACGGTCTGGCATGCCTCAACACGACCATCCGGTTCGGGCGTTGCTCGTGGCGCTACCCGTTCCTGGTAGCGGCGTTCCCGGCAGCGCTGGTAACACGGCTTGCGCTCCAGGGTCGGGCCGTGTTTCCTCGCCGGTTCGGCCGTTCTCTCCCTGGCCTTTAGCCGTCTTGCTTCGTGGATCTGGCGACGCTTCCGATCGGCGCTGATCGCTGACGCCCGCCTACGAGCCGCGGGAAGGCATCAGACCGCTACGGCCGTCGTCGGAACTACCGGGGCGCGACAGCAGCCAACGGGCCGGGTGCCGGCGTGACGCAGCTTGGCAGCGGTCGGGAAACGCCTCGTCTGAAACCTGACGCCGGTGCGGTAGCCAACGGGCTGCCACCAGTGGAGGTGACGGGATGACGAAGCGCGCCGACGGCGGGTTCGGATGCAGTTCGCGCGACGATGCTGCGCCTGACATGGGTCTCGACGCTCTGGGCGGTTGGGTGCTCGATGTTGGCGCTCTGGTCGCGTTCGCGAGGTCGGACATGTTCGTCAGCGCACTGGTCGTATCGTGCCGTCGGCGCGGGCAGACGGTGCTGATCTGCGACACGAGTCTCGCTCTGGCGGCGCAGGCGGTACCCGAGCAGCACGACCGTCTCGTGAAGCTGTGTCAGGAGCCGAACACGTGGCTTGCGAAACTCGCCGCCGCTGACAGTGACGCGGTCGCGGCTCTTCTGCCGGCAGCCAGCGGGGACATCGGTCTTGCCCATGTGGTCTACGAGGCCGCACGACGCGGCTACGCCGTTCTCTCGGATCGGCGCGCCAGCGTGTCGGCGATCGATGGATCGCTTCTTGTTGAGGCTGCGTAGCGAGGATCCTGTCGGGCTTGGGATACGCCTCGATCGACTTGACTCGTCGTACAGCGTCGTGTCCGGCCGGTAGGTGTCGGCCGGACTACCGCGCTGCTGGGGGACCAAGCGGTCCGTCGGGTTGTGCGGGCGGTGGGGCCGACGGGTGACGCCGCATCCCTGTTCGGCGACCTTCGGCCTGCTTGCCGGCTCGCGAGAGATTCACTCAGACCGCCCTCGGTGGGGTGGCAGCGGTGCGGCTGGGCGTACCGCCGTGAAGTCGGCGTGCTCGTACCGGGTGGCGGAGAGCAGCAGTAGCCACTCGTCGCATCCCTGCCACGGGTAGAGGTCGGCGGCTCCGCCGCGTACGGTTCGGGGTCCGTCTTCGGTCCGTGGCCGCGCGTCTGACGGTGCGCCGTCGAACCCGGCGATCCACACGTCGGCGCAGAGCTCGTTCGCCGACCAAATCGCCGCCGACCCGAACGCGTTCTCGCCGGCTGCCGTCCGGGTTTCGTCGCCGTGCCGGTGGCCGCCTCGGCGTAGTCGTCCTCGTCCTCGAGCAGCCAGTGCTGGACCTGGCGCCCGGTCGCTGGCGTCAGCCCCCCGCTCCGATCTCGTAGGGTTGATCCTGCGTTGGAGACACGCAACTCGTGTGAATCACAGCCAGCGGAACCATTAGGAGCTTTCAGTGGACAAGAAGATGACGGAATGGGAAGTCATCGACGCTTTGGATGCGGTCAGCCCGGTCGATGCGGAGCAGGCGCGCATCGCAGCCAATATGATCATGCTGGAGTACAAGCCGCAGCCGGTGACACCGCCGGTCCAGTGGGCGTACGACAGCCTCAAGGAACGGGCAGGCTGGCGATGACAGCTGCCTGGTGGATCGCGGTACAGCCCTGGCAACGCCCTGGACACCGACAACTGTCGTCAGCTTGTCGGCGTCCCTGACATAACCTGTCGGCACCCACTGACATAAACCTGTCGCTCAACGCCGGGCCGCAGTCGCGTGTGACCCCGGTAACCGCCGGTTGGACTGGAAGGAGCGCGTATTCGATCTGAGCGAGTTCGTCTGCGCCCAACCATCGACGGCTACTCACTGTGACGGACGCGTTAGCTACAGAGGTTGAAAGGCTGACGTCCGTCGGCGTGTCTGCGTGATCCGGGTCGATGGGTTCGGTATGCCGGAGGTATGAG
>NZ_JBNCKO010000032.1:16169-51655 GCF_049841595.1 Micromonospora sp. DT228 | reverse complement strand
AGCCAGACGAGCCCACTACGCCCGCCGCCTCAACCTCGAATTCCAACCATGATCACGAATGGCGGCTGTCGTACTAGGCGAAGAAGTCAGGTAACACTCCGAACGAGTAACGGACCACACGAACACCTCTGCACTGTCACAGGTGTTCGTGTGGTCCAGTCGAGTCCGCGACCGAGAGAGGGCAGCCAGCGGCCGAAGGTGAGCCTTGTGCGCGAAAGTCGATAACCACGTTGGACAGATGCGGCAAAAGTGTCTTCTGAAGTCCCGTGAGCACGGCCCAGATGTTGGTAGTCCACCAGCCGCCGTCACAAGATCAGCGACAGAGCCGCTAAACGTGCACAGCGTCCTGCAGACGGCGGAGGCACGCCCGAGCCTTCAGCCGCCCGCGAGCCGGTCAGCGGATTCAGCGAGCTCCACAGGAACGTGCGGCCGGCCATCGTGACGTTCCGTCACCAGCGAGCCAGCACCGGCGGTATGGCGTATCCGCTTCTGCCGATGAGCGGATGCCGCTGAGGACAAACCCGGAGGCGTCCAGGCTGACTGTTATCGTCCGACGCGTGAAGAGCGAGAACGAGATCCTGGAGCTGGTACTCCAAGATCGAATTCTCGCCGACCTGCTGCGAGAAGTTTGCGAGTTTGACTTGACGCGCGGGGATTACTGCGAGCATGTTCGGGTGTCGTCCGGGGCGGCGCTGAAGGTCGTGGCCGGGGACTTCACTGGCGGAAGGTTCTTCCTCTGCGGAGAGCCTCGCTCAATCCGGCCGGTACTGTATGCCAGCTCCGAGGGTCAAGCTGGCCTTATCGGCCGGAGCCTTGCCGAAGCTCTGCAGTTCATGGTGGGGCTGCCCTCCTGGTGGGACTGCCTGAAGTTCTCCGGCGACGGTGATGTGGTCACCATGAATCTGGCTGCTGAGCACCTGCAGCGCGACGAGCTCACAGACCGGCCAGGGATTACGGCTCGGCGAAGCCAACTCGCCACGGCCCTGTCACTGGACCTGGAGACTGTCCCGGTACTGGTGACCCGCTTGCGCGACGTGGTGGTCGGCACCACCCCGGATTTTGTGTTCACTGACGAAACCGGGGAGTACGAGTCGCTGTTCGGGCCATGGCATCCAAGCCGCAATCCCTCCTGGACGTGAGGGGTAATACCCCTACCATCCGGTAAGCGCCCAAACACGTGCGCGGATCTGCCGCGGTTCGTGCGCCGCCGTGACGACGGCGGATGTCCGGGCTCGGGGTTCGAGGCTGCCGCTCCTATCCTCGTAGTTGACGACCCCGCCACGGCAGGTAGGCGGCAGCCGTCCCCGCGAGGCTGCCGACGGACAGGGCGACGGCCAGCGGCAAGAACAAGTCCCACGGCGCCCGCAGCCCGTCTTCGACAACGACGCCGACTACCAGGCACGCCGCAGCCGTCACCAGGAAGAAGACCGTCACTCGTAGGCGGTATCCCCGGCGGACCCGAGGGGTCCCGGCAGCGGCCAGGGCGGCTGTGCCTGCGTGCTCCGCCCACCCGAAGCCCACCGCCGCCAGGCAGATCACCAGGCCAACGACGACGCCGAACAGCGAGTCGCCCGCAGTGCTCCGCAACGCCCTGGACAGCGGCGGATCAGGGATACCCGACCCCTCGGTGAAGATGAGGCCCCCCGCTCGGCCGTATGTCCAGCCCGGCACCGCCGCGGGTTGCGACTCACGTTGCCCGGCGGTCTCTGCTCCCATCCGCCCAGTGTCAGTCGGCGATCAGCCGCTGTCGACCATGCCGACGAAACCGGCCTCCCTCGAAGTTGGCGAGTCTTGCGCTCATGCCGCGATGCGCGCTGCGGCTCAGGCGCCAAAGAGTCACCCTCAATTATCACAATCTTGGCTCGGCTCGGACAGCCGAGCGTCGCTGAAGTTGATGGCCAGATTGACGGCAGGATGGAGGATCTCCGAGATCAATCGTTGAGCGTCGTTATGGACCTGTGCATGTTCGGGCGTACCCCGTTGGGCACGTTGGCCCGTACGCCGACGGATGTCGTCGACAGCCGGTGTCTCGACGGCTCTGACCTGCGTATTCAACCCGTTGAGGATCTTGTTCGACCGGGTGGCGTCGAGCGACGCACCCCGGATCGGCAGCAAGCGCGGCTTCCAATCCGAGGCTCGGATTTGTAATCCCCTAGTGTCAGCGCTTGTCGGCGGACGTGGCCCACACGCCCATGCCGAATCCCAGCTCCACCGCCCCCGGTGACCGGCCTCAGCCGGCACCGGTCGGGCTGCTTCTTCCCCGAACCCGCGTCCCGCGCACGGCCCGTCCGGGAGTGCCGGACTGGCACGGGCTATCCCCGAACTATCTCGCCTACCTCATCCGCCGCTATACCCACGTCGGTGACGTGGTGCTCGACCTCGACGCGCACCCCGCCGCCACCGCTGCGACCGCCTACCTGGACCGGGTACCGGCCCGGCTGGTCACCGGTCGCCACGGCCTGTATGTGCGGCTCATGCCGCCCGCTCCCGAACACTGGACGCGGCGCGCCATGCGACGTCCCGGCCCACGTGTCGACCTGATCCTGGCGGCCCTGCCGCAGGGCGCACAGGGCCTCGCCCGAGACGGCATCGCCACAGCAATGAGCACCTGGCGGCCTCTGCTGCGCCCCGGCGGTTCCCTGCTCGTGGGGCTTAACGCCTCGCAGCCTCAGCCGGGCGAGGTAAGCCACCGCGCCACGGTCATCGCCGCCGCCCGCGCCGCCGGGTTCTTCTACCACCAGCACATCCCCGCCGTCCTCGTCCCGCTGCCCGAGCACGAGCCGCGCACCGCCCCGGAACACCCCGACGAGGCCGACGACGGCCGACGTCTGCTCGCCGGCCGCCACCTGCCGACCTTCCGAGACCTGCTCGTATTCGCCACCACCGCCACCGGTGAGGAGAACGCCCGTGCCTGAGCCCCGTCCGCCGTTCCACACCGCCGGCCCCCACGACTCCGAACCGCCGTACCCCGGCGCGTCCGACCTGGCAGCCCTGCTCGCCGAGGGCTACCTCGGCTCGGTCTGGCTCACCGGTCAAACCGCATCGCGGGACCTGCGGCGCGGCCGGTATACCCCGGAGTCGTTGACGCACCCCGGCAAGATGCTGCCGACCATCCCCCGGTACGCCATCCGCACCTACACCAACCCCGGTGACGTGGTGTTCGATCCCATGGCCGGCATCGGTACCACCGTCATCGAGGCCATGCGCCTCGGCCGTCACGGCGTCGGGGTCGAGTACGAAGCGGAATGGGTCGCCAGGGCGGCGGACAACATCCGCCACACCCTCCAGACCGGGGCATCGGGCCGGGGCGAGATCTACCACGGGGACTCAACCGCGCTACCGGCACTGCTGCCGGCCAGCCTGCACGGGCAAGTCTCCTTGGTGATCACCTCACCGCCGTACGGGTCGTCCACCCACGGCCACGTTCGCACGCCCGGCCCGAGACGAGGCAAGGTCCGCAAGATCAACCACAGGTATGGCGGCGCGGACAACCTCGCCTACCGCAGTCACGGCGAGCTGGCTGACGGGTTCACCGCGATCCTCGCCGGATGCCGGACACTGCTGCGTCCCGGCGGGCACGTCGTCGTCACCGCCCGCCCCTACCGCCGCCACGGCGAACTCATCGACATCCCCGGGATGGTCGTCGCCGCCGGCATCAACGCCGGCCTCGAACTCGTCGAGGAATGCATCGCCCTCATCTGCGGCGTCCGCGACAGCGTGATCATCCCCCGGGCCTCGTTCTTCCAGCAGAAGAACACCCGTGACGCCATCGCCACCGGCGACCCGCAATGGCTCGTCCAGCATGAAGACGTCGTGGTCCTCCGCGCCCCGCAGTCACCCCGGCACGACTTCACCCAGAGCCGATCAGCCAGCGCCCATGCGCACGCTGATCGGCTTGATGCCTTCACCCCGTCCCGGATGGATCGACGTGCACACCCGGCGCGCCCGGCGAACAGCAAACCCAACGGCAGCGCCACCGACACCCGGTCCCACGCGGGCCGGGACGTTGAAAGGACACCCGATCCGTGCCCGCCCAACTCACAGCCCATCCCCGGGGTCATACGGCCCAATGCAACCACCGACCCAGGCAGGCCATACCCGCAGCCCAGTTCGCCCGTCACGGCGGGTCAGTGATGACCGCCCCGACTCCCGCCGAGTGGCGACCCGACCCTCTCCTGACCATCGATGACGTCGCCGCCTGGCTAGGCAAGCCGAAGAACACCCTCTACGCCTGGCACAGCCGAGGCAAGGGACCACGCGCCATCCGCGTCGGCAACACCCTGCGCTACCGGCGCAGCGAAGTCGAACGCTGGCTCGACGACCACACCGACGCGGAGCGCTGACCCCATGGCCCGACCTGAACTACCCCTCGGCACCTGGGGCAAGATCCGCACCCAGAAACTCGGACCCAATCGGTTCCGCGCACGAGCACGGTTCCGCGACTACGACGGCAAGACCCGCGACATCGAGGCCACCGGCACCACCGACCCGGCCGCGGAACGAGCGCTGAAGGTCAAGCTACGGGACCGCACCACTCCCAACGACGACGAGATCACCCGCGAGACCCGCCTCAGCACACTCGCCGACCTCTGGATCGAAGAGATCACCACCGAGGAACGGATCGCACCACAGACCATCCAGCGATACGAAACCAGCACGCGCAACGCGATCCTGCCCGCCCTGGGGAACCTCCGAATCAGAGAAGCCAGCGTCGGGCGCCTGGATCGGTTCCTGCGCGACATCGCCAAGGACCATCCCTCGGCGGCCAAGGGCGCCAAAGTCGTCTTGAGCCAGATGTTCGCCCTGGCCGTTCGCCACGGCGCGATCCCCACCAACCCCGTACGCGACACCGGCCGGCTCCGCAAACCCCGCCGCACGGTCGTCGCCCTCACCGACGAGAACCTCCAGGCCGTCCGGACGGCGATCCGCGACTGGCAGCGACCAATCCCCGGAAAGCCTGGACCACGGCACAGCGGCGACCTCGCGGACATCGTCGACCTGATGCTCGCCACCGGCGCCCGCATCGGCGAGATCCTTGCCCTGCGATGGGAGGACCTCGACCTCGCCGCCGAACGCCCCACCCTGACCATCTGCGGCACGCTCGTCTTCGTCAAAGGCCAGGGCTTCTTCCGCCAACCCTGGACCAAGAGCGACGCCGGCTGGCGCATTGTCGTCCTGCCCCGGTTCGCCGTCGGCATGATCATGGCCCGCAAGCTCGTCGCCCCCGACAACCCCCACGACGCAATCTTCGCCTCCCGACGCGGCACCTGGCTGTCGCCCAACAACGTCCGCCGTCAGTGGCGCGAGGCTCGCACCGACACCGACCTCGCCTGGGTCACTCCCCACACCTTCCGCAAGACCGTAGCCACCCTCATCAAGGAAGAGACCGACACGAAAAGCGCCGCAGCGCAGCTTGGACACTCCAGCGAGGAGGTCACCGCCACGTACTACATCGCCAAGCCCGCCCAAGCCCCGGACGTCTCGGACATCCTCGAGCGACTCGGCACCGACTGCGGGCCACGTCCCACACCCCCATTGCCAAACGATGCGCAGGATTGACGAACCTGGTTACCGACCCCGGTAAATGGGGGGTTTTCGGGGGGCGGTTCAAAACCCCATAGACAAACTTAAAGCCCTGACCAGCGTTTCCGCTGGTCAGGGCTTTTTGTCTGTCGGGACGGCCGGATTCGAACCGACGACCCCTTGACCCCCAGAGAACTAGCCGATCTACCGACACCTGCCGGACAGTGTCAGATCGTGCCGCAACCGCAGGTCAACGGTCAGGTGAGAAGCCATGCTGTGTCACCCTCTCCCGGGTCTTCCCGGACCGTCCGTGAGACGGCTGTGAGATATCACGCCGCGCCTGGGGGCGCTGGACATCCTTCGCCAGCGCCCCCGATTCTCGGCAAGCACAGGCCCAGTCGCCGGTCGTCCACCCGCCCCCGAGGCGAGGCGTTCGCCGAGCGTGTCCGGGGGCAACTCTCTCGTCCGTCATGGTCAGCGCAGTCGGAAGTCCCCAATCGTCTTGGCGTCCAGCAACTGCTTCCCGTCCTCGCCCAGCACGTCGGCCCAGCCCGCCTAGGAATCCGATGCCCAGCGCGCCCGGCGCGGGTACGGCTTCCCGGCCACCAGATGTCGGCCGAGCCCGCTACGGTGCGGAGGTAGGGCGAGCACGGAGGTCAACTGGTGTCAGAGGAAACGATTCCGCAGCAGGTTACCGCCGGTCAGGAGGCGGCGGCCGGTGCGGACCCGGGCGTGGCCGAATGGGATCGGCACGCCGAGCTCGCCGCCGAGATCACCGACCACGAGTACCGCTACTACGTGCTGGACACGCCGGCCATTCCGGACGCGCACTTCGACCGGATGCTGCGCGAGTTACAGTCGCTGGAGAAGAGCTTCCCGTCGCTACGCACCCCGAGATCGCCCACCCAACGGGTCCGCGGCACCTTCTCCACCCTGTTCGCGCCAGTCACGCACATCGAGGGGATGATGTCGCTCGACAACGCCTTCGACCTCGCGGAACTGGCCGGGTGGGCCGAGCGGGTCGCGCGGAACTCCGATGGCGCGGTCAGCTGCCTGTGCGAGCCGAAGGTCGACGGACTGGCGATCAACCTCACCTACGAGAGCGGCCGGCTGGTCCGAGCCGCGACCCGGGGAGACGGCCGCACCGGGGAGGACGTCACGCCCAACGTGCGGACCATCCGGGCGGTGCCGGATCGGCTGGCCGACCGCGCCGGAGTGCCGGAGTTGCTGGAGGTACGGGGCGAGATCTACCTCCCGGTCGCGGATTTCGCCGACCTCAACGCGTCCCTGGTCGAGCGGGGCAATCGGCCATTCGCCAGTCCGCGCCACGCGGCGGCTGGCAGCCTACGGCAGAAGGACCCCCGGATCACCGCGTCGCGCCCGCTGCGGATGGTGGTGCACGGCATCGGCGCGCGGCGAGGCTTCGAACCGGTAACCCAGTCCGAGTCGTACGCGACGCTGCGCGCCTGGGGGCTGCCAACCAGCGACCGGTGGCGGGTGGTGCCGGACCTAGCCGGCATTCGCGACTACATCGATTACTACACCGAACGCCGGCACGACGTCGAGTACGAGATGGACGGGGTGGTGGTTAAGGTCGACCCAGTCGCCCTCCAGGGTCGGCTCGGCTCCACCAGCAGGGCGCCCCGGTGGGCGATCGCCTTCAAGTACCCGCCGGAGGAGATGACCACCAAGCTGCTCGACATCAAGGTCAACGTCGGGCGTACCGGTCGGGTCACGCCGTTCGATTGGGAGGCGCTGAAGTCAGGCGACTTCGAACGGCTGCTACACGACCTTTTGCGGCTTCTACCTGGCTACCAGAATGTTCAGCTGCTCATGAAGGAAAACGCCGCAGACCGCGGGCGCGACATCTCGACCGAGCGCGTGATCACCGATGGCTCAGGCAGCGTTCGGACCGAGCGGGTGATGGTCCAAGCCAAGCACTGGCTGTCGAAGTCGGTACCGCCTGAGGAGATCAGCAGCACCGTGACCAGGATCGCCTTGTGGGCGCCTCCAGTGGTTCGAGGTCTCATAGTCGCGACGACTGGGCACTTCACACCAGACGCCGTGGCTTGGACGGAAAAGCACAATGACGCCGGCAAGCTTCCGTTCATCGATCTCTGGGCGGAGAGCAAGCTGGCGACGTTGCTGTCGGAAAGACCCGCGTTGGCAGCGCAGTACGGACTCCGATGAGAGAGCGATGCGCGCCATGTTCCCGACTGACCGACCCCGGCCGTCGGTGCAGGTTTGGCCCTGTCCAACACGCGTGCGGCCTTTCAGAACAGGCCTAAACCGCCCTCCCCTGCCGGAGCCGGAGCGCCCCCGCCCGAGGCGCCGTAACCGCTACCACGTCACCGCCGCCAACTCGCCGACCTGGCCGACGTGCGCTGCCCCAACGCTGCCGGGATCCGCGTGTGCTACCAACGGCGTGTGCTGGAAGCGTGTGACTGCGGCGGCTGGGTGTGCGGTGCAGGGTTGCTATCTCTTCCGTAGCCGCTCGGACAGCGGCTTGGCATGAACGACGACCAACTCGCGGTTCGGCCGGGTGAGTGCGGTATAGAGCGGCCCCTGCCGGCCGAGATTCTGCGGAAAATCGGCAGGCTCAACAACGACGACGGCGTCGAACTCCAAGCCACGGGCGGTATCCGGGTGGGCCACGATCACTTCGCGATCCGAGTACTGCCAGGTGAAGCGGTCGCTGACCGATCGCGCCCAACCCGCCAACCGCAGCGTGGTTTCCACAGCTTTCGGATCGGCGGTGATGACGGCCAAGGTGCCCTCGGGATAGACGGCCTGCAGGCGGGTGAGGTGGCGGACTACTGAGGCAGTTAGATCCGAGGGCTTGCACTTCTCGACGGTCGGCTCTGGCCCCTGCTCTTGAAAGGCCAGGACCGCACGCTCCGCAGCGGGAAGGAGCCGATTAGCGTACTGGAGAATCGGCCGGGTGGACCTGTATCCGCGGTCGAGCCGGTGAATCGGGGGATCGCCGTACGGGATGGTGAGCAGGTCGAGGATCTGTCGCCAGGACGCCAACGTGTGGTCGGAACGCCGCTGGTTGAGGTCACCGACGATGGTCCACGCATGAGCTTCGTTCATCGACGCGAGTAGGGCCCATTCCAGCGGGGTCACGTCTTGCGCCTCATCGACGATGATGTGCTCGATGCCTACGAGGTCGGGTGGTTTGGCGACCTCCCATTGGATGGTCGCGAGCATTGGGGTGTGCGCTCGCATGGTCAGCGCGTCCCGGGCTGGTGGGAGCCTGCGCAGGTACGCGGCCCACTCCGGATCCTCCGCCACTGGCTGATCAATGCTGCCATTGCGGCGCAGATGATCATAAACGTCGTCGCATGTCGGTCGTGTTCCTCCGGCCTTGAGCCGCGTGACCGTAGCGCGCACGAACATGGCCAGTTGTTGATCGACGTCCTGCCAGGACCGGGAGATGCTTCCCCGGGGTTCGCCCCGCTCGCCGAGGATGCGAAGCATCAGCTGGGGTAGTGAGAGGACCCGGACCCGTGGTGATCCTCCGGTGAGCCGGTCGATCGCCGCCTGCACGTGCCGTGAGTAGCCGCTGGTCGGTCCAACGATCAAGACGTCACCATCGAGGGTGTTCTCCTCTGGGGTGTCGTCGTTAATCAGGTAGGCGGCCCGGTGAGAGGCGATGATCGTTTTACCGGTACCAGGTTGCCCCTCGACGATCATGCTTCCCATTGCTGGCGCGGTAACCAGGTCGTACTGGTCGGGCTGAAGCGTGGCGAGCACCGGGGCAAGGCTCCTCGTGCGAGGAGCGGCGAGCCGCGCGCGCAGCAGAGCCTGCGCACGAATAGGCATTGGGGTTGGGCGCCCGGTCTGAGCGGGCAGACTAGGAGACGGGGCGTCGGGCCGGATGGTCGGAACAGCTTTGCCCACGGGTTGTGCCGTGGGGACAGCAGCGGTGTCAGCAACGAACAGGTTCTGCGGCGGGCTTGCCTGCTGAACTACCGCCGGTGTCGTTGTTCGTGGTGCTTCGCGGGGCGGCGTGGGCGGGCGGAGCGTGCGGCTCGGTGCGGCAGGGACGGTGAGTGTGCGCTTGCGGAAAGGCTGCTCTGGTACGTCCTCGCACACCCGCTCGTCGTCGAAGTCGACGATCTCCTCGCCCCGGTGTTCGAAGGCGCGGATGACAGCGACCTCTTCGCAGAATTCATGGTGCCGGGACCCGCGGAAGAACGTGCAGGCCACGGGAGCCGCCCAGCTGAAAACGTACACGCCGTCGAGGTTGACGTAGGCTTCGCCGATGTAGAAGTCGCCGTGCCCCTCGAGAAGTTCCTCGTCAGGCTTTCTCAGGGCCACGCGACCGACGAGAGCTCCGAACGGCATGGCGGGGCTTTGCGGCAAGCCACTACCAGTCCAAAAATTGTTGCGCGATCCCTGATGCATGATGGGCCTGCTCGCCCTGTCCTGGACCGCGCGGCGATAGCGCTTCTGAGCGGTCCGTTCGTCCTCAATGTCGAGCTGTTTCCTTCCCAGCGTCATTCCGTCTCCGTCTGGTCGAGAATCTGAACAACACATGCGGCGAGCGGCTCGAGCCTGATTTCAGGCTGGCCGGCTGCGCGGATGTCCTGGATCAATGCGGTGAACTTCTCCTCCGCGCGGCGTTCTTGGCCTCGGAACCCCGCGACGGCGCGGCGCGCGCGGCCGCGAGATAGGGCTGTCTCGATTCGCTTGCGGATCGTCGCTAGCTTGCGCTGGTGCTGCGCGGTGATAGTGGCGATCCGAGCCTCCTGCAGCGCCTCGAACTCGAGGTCGCGCCGGGACTGCTCCTCCAAGTGCCGTAGGTGCAGACGATCCATGGCACGCTCGGCGAGCCTGGGAAGCCGGTTGATGGTCGGCAGCGGCGCATCGACAAGCCTGCCCTCCGCAAGCGCCGCCAGCAATGCATCCGCGGGTCCTTCGCCGGCATTGCGCCCGGTGTCGGTGACGGCAGCGCCCCAGATTTCGTCGCCACGTCGGGACGCCGTTGCCGCCGTCGCGAGGACGACGACGTATGTCCCGGGTGAAACCTCAGTTGGATCTCCAGAGATCCGCAACGATGCGAAACGCGCCTGACGGTGCCCGGGGATGGCCGCAGCAGCCATAGTGAGCGGGCTCGTGGCGGTGAGCAGGGTGCCGCCGGTAGTGCGGGCGTGTTCCTGGTCGAGGACGAGCGTGAGCGGCAGCTCGTTACGTAGCTGCGAAGAGATCGAACGTGTCTCGGTACGGGAACGCTGGGAGGACTTGGCGAGATCGTCAACGCGGGCCGCCATGGCGGCGTTTCCACGTAGCTCCAAGGTCAGGCCGTCGGTCGAGATCCTCACGCCGTTCGCCGCATCGGTGCGCACCCAGTCATCGAGTAGCAGAGCGAGTTCGCGCTGCCCGATGTAGCGGCCGGTCCGCACCAGGTCATCCTCAAGCCCTGCGACGTCGACGTCGTTGCTCACCAGCAGCGCACTCGATGCGTCGGAGACGTCCCGCAGGCCGGCGCGCTGCTCCTCAATGGCTGTCAACGCCTCATGGAGCTTCTGCTCCCGCTGCGCCTCGGTGAGCGTGAAGTCGAAACCTGCCTGCAGCGCTCTCGGCGCCTGCGCAGAGATGATGGGCTCCAGCGCGCCGATGGACGATTCGAAGATCTCGATGCGATCCAGCAGGCGGGCAAGGATTCGCTCGTCGATGGTCTCCTCGTTGACAAAGTTGACTACGAGGATCGTCTCCTCCTTCTGCCCGATCCGGTCGATTCGGCCGATACGCTGCTCGATTTCCATGGGGTTCCACGGCAGGTCATAGTTGATGACCGCCGAACAGAACTCGAAGTCCAGACCTTCGCTCGCTACACGATTAGCGAGCACGAAATCATAGGCACCAGAACGGAAGTCGCCCATGATTTGGCGGCGCGCTTCGCGGCTGACACCGCCGTGCATGACTGCGACTTTGAACTCGGCGCCGAGACGGTCGGCAAGGTAGGCCAGGGCGGGCCGGGAGTGCGTGAAGAGCAGCGCCCGGCGCTGCTGCTGGTGCAGCCCGTGCAGCACCTTCCGTAGGGCGTCGAACTTGGTGTCGACGCCCTCGGGGAGACGCTGCGCGGCCGCAATGAGGTCGGCGTGCGGCTCGAGCCGGTAGGCTGCGGCATCCGAGTCAGCGTCGGTGATGTCCCCGAAGGCTGCCGGGTTGAGCACCGCCTGACGCGCCATCGGCAGGCATGCGCTCGCCAGGCGCAGCGGCATCTGCATCGCAAAATAGAGGTTGCTGTCCATCGCCGCTGCACGGTTTACGCACCACTGGACGTACTCCGAGTAGAAACCTGACTCCGCATCGGTCCACTCGATTTTCTGCCGATCCTCGGTGCGCTTGGCTTTCCGGTCGTCGACCTCGACCTTTTTAGTGCGGGTGATGACCGTGGAGAGGGTGTTCAGACCTGCCAGGTAGCGTTTGGCGTCGACGATGTCGCGAGGCGTCAGCTCGTCCTTGCTCAGTACTTCCCGCAGAAGCCCGAAGTCGGGTCGGCGCATGAGCGGAGCGCCGAGCGACGTGGTCCTGAGCTCATTAAGCTGCCGGATCAGCTGCCGACCCCGGGCTCCCTTCTCGCCGAGCCTGGCCGTGACCGCGTTGATGATCCGGTTTGGCTCCAACCGTAGCTGCAGGTCCAGGCTGCTCCCGTAGTCCTCGGGCGCGAGAAGTTCTAGTAGGTTGAGCAGGTCCTGCTCGTGAAGATTGATCGGCGTCGCGGTGAGGAAAACCAGGTTCGCAGCCCAATCCGCTAGCTCCGTGCCGAGCGCATAGCTCTTGGTGTCCTGGTTTCGCATGGAGTGCGCTTCGTCGACGATCACCAGGTCGAACTCGGGCGGCACGGATTGCAAATCCTCCAGCCCGCCCCAGCTACGCAGGCGTTCGAGACTGCAGATGTAGGCCTGGCGAGACGGTAGCCGGTTCTGCTGGTGGCGTTCGAGAAAGGCTTTGAGGCTCGCGCTGTCGAGCTCCGTGAGCTCGAAATCGAAGCGGTCCTCCATCTCCTCTTTCCACTTGCCGAGCAGGCTCGACGGGCACACGACCAAGACGCGGTCGGCCTCTCCACGAGCCTCAAGCTCGGTCCAGATGAGGCCAGCTTCGATGGTCTTGCCGAGGCCCACCTCGTCGGCGATAAGCAACCTCGCTTTGCCGGTCTGCAAAAGCTTGAGCACCGGCTTGAACTGGTATGGCCGGAACGTCGTTCGCGTGGCGCGAAACGAGAAGAGCGTGTTGGCAAATTTTCCCAGCAGTTTCGCGCGAGTGAGCGTGGCACCGAACCTACTCGCCGGCGTTGGCTCGCGGGTCACCCACGTGGGTGGGGCTTCCATCTGCGGACGCGGGCGCAGCCGAGGCTCCACTACGTCCTGCTGGCGGCCCTCAACCATCACGGTGTAGGTCCAGTGCTCTCGGAGGAACCTACGGTCCCGCACCACCACGTCCGCACCGCCGGGGTGAGTCAGAGCAGCGTCATTGACCGTAAAGATCGGCGCGGGGACCGTCGCGGCCTTGTGCCACAACTCCTCGGCCCAGGCCCACGCAGCGAGTAGAGGATGCTCGGGCTCAAGGCCATAGGGCGACTCCACCATGCCGCCGCCTGGCGGGGCACCGACTGCGACCTGCAGGATAATTGAGCCATCGTCAACCCCTTGGAACCAGTAGATGCCCTCGGGAAGTTCCACCTCCGGCTGCCACAGCACCCGGCACTCGTTCACGTGGTCGGCAAGCGACCGCACGGGTGTGTCCATGACGAGCGCTCGCCCGAACTGACCCCGGCCAAGCGCGACGTCGACCCGCTCGTGGTCGGGGAAATAGCCGAACGTCACATCATCGGTCGAAGAGGTGGGCGTCACCAAGGCACTCCCTGCTTTCCACCGACTGCCGAGTTTCCACCAGCTGGCGAGCAGAGGCGGCGGCCATCGAACGCTCCGGTGTCGCCGCAGACCCTGCCGTTCATCGGAACGACTCCTTGACCTCGTGGTTCAATCTGCCCAGTTCGAAGACGGACGATACCGCGCGCAGCACCGGCGGCGCTGAGTTCCCGGTCGCGGAGGAACACAAATGCGTGTGACACGTTCTTCCCCTTTAGAACGCGGCCGCAGCCGTAGAGCGACTATGCAAGTGAGCGGTGGCAAGCACAAGGCAAGCAGCAGGCCACAATCATTGCTGTGCCTGATCGGCCGAACCAGTAATGCCATGATCGTTCATGCCGTCACCCGATTGGGGGAACGACAAGTCGCAGTCTCCGTGCAGGAGCCGGGCTCACCGGATCTGCGTGGCGCTGGTGTTGTCTGACCTGCCGAACTGCGGCAGAACGGAGTTGAAGGCTGATACCAGCTGCTGATGGCGTCCTTTGGAGCCGGCAAAGCTCAGCCCACCGCCATGGACAGAACGAAAGCCGTCCTGCCATCCTGTCTGCCGTCGACCCGCCCGCCGGGGAGCGGACCGTCGCCCGGCCCGCCAGGTCAAGCGAACCTGGAACGCTCGTACGGACGCTGGTGGGTCGGGCGGCGGTCTGCTCGGCTTGCCCGGGTCGATGGCAGACAGGATGGCCCACCCCCACCACCCACAGAGCCGGCGGCCGCAGGCGGCCTCCGGCCATCCAGGAGCCGGAGCGCCCCCGCCGGAGGCGTTCTAACCTCGATCGACCGGCGTCCAGCTTGCCGACCAGTTGGCCTCCCTCCAGCGGCCCGGGTTGCCCAAACCCTCAATCGGTCCAACCCAGCAGCCCGCACGCGCCTTGGTGCACCGCATCTACCCAGGTCAGTCGTGGTCATCGGATCCCCGTTCGCGCCCAACTCGCGCCACAGCGAGGTCACTGATGACCGTTGCGACCATCTCCCGCAGTCGGCGCAGTTCTCCCGCAGTTAGACCAAGCTCGTAGCAGTGGTGGTGGCCAGCGCGGGACAGCGCCGACCAGGCGTATCCAGCGCGGGCGGCGAGGGACCGGCCAGCGTAGCGGTCGAGGATCAGGAACTGCGGCGATCGGGCGCGCATCGGTAACACTTCGGGGTGGCAGCGCCGCCAGTAGTCGTCCATAGCGGCCTCGAGCGCGAGCCGAAGGAGCCAGGCGCACGCTCGTGGCCAGGCGCCGCGCGTGCCCCGCACGACGCTGGTGAGCAGTTGGTCCGCGGCGTCCAGGCAACCCTGCGGGGCGGCCACGATCGGGCCGGCGGTCATCGCAGGTGCTCCGAGAGTCGGCGCGCGTCTCGAACCAGCACGTCGAGGTCGAACGTGCCCGGTCCGTGCACACCCTGTTTGCAGGCCTGGAACGCATCACCGGCCCACCCACCGAAGCGGTTGATTCGGCCGAGCACGTCCTTACCGCGGTGCAGATCGCCGAAGAGCGCCAGTGCCGTCACCTGGTTGAGCGTCAGTGCCTTCTCGATGAGTTCCTCAACGTCGCCGTGGCGTTCACCGCGCGCGATCCGCTCCCGCCGGATCCGCTCATGGCAGGCCGCCTCAAGAGCTGAGCGGCAGAAGCCGGAGACCAGGGGGTAGCGGGCGTTGTCGGCCAGTTCCTCAGCCTTGAGGATCGCGGTGGCGTCATTGAGGTACCGCTCGACCGGGTCGCTGTTCTTCCGGATTTCCACCACCGATTCGTCCCGCCGGGTGACCGCCCAGATGGTGGCCTCGATGCGCAGCCGGCGTACCGCCTCGGGCAGTCGGTTGTCGTGGGTGAAGACCACGACCTGCCGGGTCTCCGCCAGGCTGGCCAGCACCTGCGCCAGGCCGTCGACCTTCGACGGGTCCATGCTCTGGACCGGGTCATCGATGATGACAAACCGGAACGGGCTGTCGTCGGCGCAGGCACGAGGCAGGAACACCGACAGACCGAGAGCCTGGAGCTCGCCCTGGCTCATGACCGCCATGGCGGAGGTGGCGGTGCCGTCAACCTTGGCGGGGAAGGAAATCTTTCGGCGGGTGTTGGTGCCGTCGAGGCGCATCCCGCTCAATTCGACGTTGCTCTCCTGACGTAGCTCATCCCAGATCTCCTGGGACCGCTGAGCAAACGGTTGGAACCGCTGGTCGCGCAGCGCGCTGATCGCGCTCTTCAACCAGTCCCGGGCGGCGTTGACGCGCTTGAGCTTCGCCTCGTTCTCGGCGGCAACCCGCGCCCGGACCAGCCAGTCCTCCAGAGCCACGGCGTGCTCACGCCAGGTGTCGTGGCGGTGTCGGAGCCACGCGCTCGCCGCCTCCTGCAACTCCACGAACGCCTCGAGCAGCGGCGGATAGGTCGCCTGAAGGTCTCCGGCGAGCTGGTCGTCTGAAAGCTGGCCGGTAGCAGGGTGGAGCTCATCCGCCCGTGAGCGGAACCGCTTCACCACGTCAGCCTGGTCGAGGGCGCCGGCCAACACCTCCAAATCGTCGGTACTGATCCGTCGGTCGAGGTCGAGCAGCCTCGCGACCCGGGCCCGTGCGTCCTGAAGCCGTCGGTGTCCCGCCTCCACGGCGACGGCGTCGCGCTGAAGCTTCTCGAGAGTGTCGCCGGCGTGAGTGCGCCAGTCGGCGTCCAGGGTCCCCAAGCCACAGACGGGGCAAGGGCCGCCACCGTGCTCGTCGTGGAAGGTGACTGCCATGCGGAGCAGCTGGGCCGCCTGGTCGGCCGTGCCGGCCCGGGTGGCGCTGAGGTCGGCCACCTGTGCTGCCGCAGCCAGCAGCTCATTCGACACCTCGTCGGCGTAGGCCACGTCCGGAAGCGCTACGGCGACCAGGCGGCGGGCCGCGACCGCGACCGGGTCGCTGAGGTCGCTGCCGACGTCGGCGAGCAGCTGGTCGAGTGCATCGAGGTCGGGAGCCCGCTTCGCGAGGAGCGCGAGCGCTGTCTGGGCCCGCGGGTCGTCGACACCGGTGAGCGCGGCACGGAGCGCATCGCGCGCCGACCTGACGACGGCGATCTGATCACTGAGATCTTTGCGAATCCGCATCAGCCGCTTGTCGGCGTCGAGGATCGGGTCCATGCCGAGAATCGGGGCCAGCGCGTCGAAGAGCCCGCTGGGCGTGGACGTGACGAGCCGGGCGAGGTCGCTCGCGGTGAGGAACGGCCGGTAGACCTCGAGCGGTTGCTGCCAACCCAGCTCAGCCGTCTTCTCATAGCGGTTGCCGTCATCGGCCAGGATGTTGCTGACGCCCTGGTGTGCCTGCGTGTGGTCATCGCGCCACGATCGGCGTACCCGGATGGGTTTCGCGGCTCCATCGGCGCGCAGCACCACCTCGATCTCGCAGGGCGACCCGCAATGCAGGTTTCGCCAGCCGTCCTTGAAGACGCTGTTACGGTCGGCCCAGCGCGCGCTGTCGCCGGTCAGGGCCAGCTCGGCGGCCTCCGCATAGCTCGACTTGCCCGAGCCATTTCGACCCACGACGAGGCTGAGCCCCGCGTGCGGCTGCAGCCGGAGGCTCTGCTGTGGACCAACTCCTCGGAAGCCTGCGACGGAGATCGACTCGAGGTAGAGCGGCTGTGGACGCGGTCTCGTCGACGGGTCCCGGGCCGGCAGTTCGACGGCATCTCCACCCAGAACGGCGGCAAGCTGCTCATCCCCGACGTAGGCGGCGAGCACAAGATCTACGAGGTTGTCGGGGACGTTGTCCTCGGCCAACCGGTCGAAAACCTGGTCAAGTAGCGACTGGTCCGGGGCCATACGGGTCTCCCTTCAAGGGCCGACGGTAAGTACTGTTGCCCACACCAACAACCTCCTCGACGGGTGATTGCTGGAATACACTGGAACTTGTACCATGCTCCTCATGGGCGAGTCCATAGAAAGCCTCGAGCGTCGGATTGAAGACCTGCGAACAGCGGTTCGTCGGGCCGTGATCGCGCGTGACGCCGCCCGAACGCGAGCGATGCGGGCTGAGCTACGAGCCGCCGAAAGTGAGTGGGAGAAGGCGCTCGCGGATCTGGCCGACTCAGCAGAGGATCACGCCTCAGCTGCCAAGTCTGACGCGCCGCTGGTCCCGGTGCGCGAGCAGGTGCACCATGCGCTCACCCTGCTGTCCGTGCCGGCCGCACCCAAACTGATCGCCGAAGTGCACGCCGCCTTCTATTGTGCCGGAGCTACTGGGATCGCGGCGGGCAAGCTCACCCACCTGCGCCGCGACGAAGAGCGGTCCTTCCGCACGGCGCGGCATTCCCGGCCGTACTACCTCTGCTCGGCGCTGACCGCTGAGCACCTGGCGCCGGCCCGCGGCCTGCTCGCCGTATCTACCTGGCCACTCGATCGGCGCATCATCGGGCCACTAAGCCCGCGTGTCGACTTCCTGACAGCTGCAATCAGAGTGGCGGAACGGGCGACCAGGATGTCTGAGCAAGATCCGAGCGTCGGTAGGCTCCTCTGGAGATTTGCGACCACGATTCCG
The DNA here is from genome assembly GCF_049841595.1 of Micromonospora sp. DT228. NCBI lineage: Bacteria > Bacillati > Actinomycetota > Actinomycetes > Micromonosporales > Micromonosporaceae > Micromonospora > Micromonospora sp. DT228. The sequence goes on along the minus strand of NZ_JBNCKO010000032.1, from coordinate 33,769 downwards.
GGGGCGGCCAAACCGCATGGAGCGGTAGACGCGGTCACGGTCACGGAGGCGGCTCAGGCCGAGCTCGAGGTGCACGCGGCCGCCGACCAGTTGCAGCGAACGGCTGCGGCAGAGCGTGCCCGCCGGCAGATGGACGAGGCCGAGCAGCTTTTCGGCAGCAAGCTGCACCTACTCAGGGGGACGGCATGACCAACGTCGGCCAGCGATTGGCGACGATCCGAGGTGGTGGTGCCGCGAGTCGCCACAACGCTCGAACCATCGCCGCCCTGACCACTAACCCGGGCTGCGCCCGCAGAGCGGTGCTTGACTGCGCCAGTGTCGACAAGCAGCGCCTGGCCGCCTACATCGACTACCCGGCCCGGTTCGGTCAGTCACAGTTCGCGATCACGCGCGGCAACGCCTTCGAGGCGCAGGTCAAGGCTAACGGTTGCGCCCAATTGCTGCAGTTGCTGCGAGAACGGCTCGACCTGGAGATTCCCGAGGTCTCCTACGACGACTTGGAGTCGGTCGCCGGCCGTGAGAGCCAGGACGTCCGGTACGCCCGGTCACGCGCCCTGCTCACGCGAGCTGCGGCCCAGGCCGACGGAGCTGGCACGCTCTTTGACCACCCGCTGCTACGGCTGGCGGTTGCCGGCCAGCAGGCCTACCTGGAACCGGACCTGATCGCGTTCCAGCACGATGGGCAGTTCCACGTCGTGGAGATCAAGTCGTTCGCGGTCATCGACGGGCAGGCCGACTCGGGCAAGGTGGCCAGCGCCGCGATTCAGGCTGCCGTCTACGTGTTGGCCATGCGTGAGCTGCTCGGCGAGGCGGGGTTCGACCCGGAGATCGTGTCGCACGATGTCGTGCTGGTCTGCCCGCGAAACTTCTCGAACCAGCCGATGGCGGTCCGGATCGACGTCCGCAAGCAGCTCGCCGTGCTGCGTCGGCAGCTGTCCCGGATGACCCGGATTGATGCGCTGCTGGCTGACCTTCCGGCCACGCTCAGCTTCGACTTCGCGCCCGACGGCAACGGGGTGCCCACCCGTTCGCCGGCTTCGCTGGTCGCTGCGCTCGAAGCCGTCGAGGCCCGGTACTCGCCGGAGTGTCTGGCCAGCTGCGAGCTCGCGTACTTCTGTCGGCATGAGGCTCGCGGCTGCACGGCTGCGCTGGGTAAGTCCGCTCGGGAGGAGATCGGCGGCATCGAGCGAGTGGAGACGGCGTTGGCTATCGCCCGCAACCAGCTCGTGCCGTCGGAGGACCAGGAGGAGGCCGCCGAGCTGCTCCGTGCCGCCGCGCGGTTGCGGGCTGAGTTGATGAGCGGGATGGCCGGATGAGCACCCTGACCAGCCTGGCACGGGCCGAGGCCGTGATCGAGGGCATCGCCCAGCGAACCACCACCGTGCGCCACCTGCACGTCGCCGATCGACCTCTGGTTTTCATCCCGCTCACCATGGCGGGCGAGGCCAACGCGCCGCTTGCCGCGATGGTGGGCGATGACCGGAACGATCCGACGCTGCTGATCGTGCCGCAGCCCCGGAACCGCGACCAACGGTTCGCGTTCGCCGCCGAGCTGGCTGGGGTCGTAGTTCCCTATGTCCACAGCTTCTACAGCGATGTGGAAGCTGTGCCGACGAACAGGGGCAAGGACACTCGCCACCGGTACGCCGACGCGCCACAGCTGCTCGTGCCCAACCCTGGTGGGGTGGGCTTTACCCGGCTCTTCGGCCGGTCCACCCGGTTCCGCCGCATTGACGGCGACTACCCGGTGGATCCCTCGGTGCCGCTGCTCGGGCGGTGGCTCACGTACTTCTTCGAGCGTGCGGAGCACCCGGGCTCCTCGACGCTGCTGGCTATGACGCAGGCGCTCTCGATGCACTGGGCCACCGGTCAGAGCCCACTTGAGGACGCTCAGCTGGCCGCGCTCCTGGCCTGGATCACGCCTCCGCCGGGCATGACCGGCGCCGAAGCGGCCTCTGCGGCCGAGGATCCTGTGAACTGGCCGCCGGCCGGTCCGGCGACCGACCCGACTTTCGACAACGAGGTGCTGGCTCCGGCCATGGCCGCGTACGACCGGGCGGTGGCCGCCGATTCGCAGGTGGCCCGGCGTCGCGACGAGCTGGAGGACATCCTGCGTTCGCAGCTTGAGCCGACCTGGCGGCAGATGTGGCAGGCAATCTCGCTGCTGCGGGAGCTGCCCGCCGGAGCGCACGTTCCCAGCCGTTGGGCGGAAGACCGGGACGCCTTCACCAACTTCACTGAGTACCTTGACGAGGGCGGTTTCCCGCAGCCTCGCCGCGACGGAGCGGTTGTCGCGGCCAGGAAGCTGCACCGCATGGAGCGAGCGCTGACCTCGTACGACGTGCAGCGCGCGCACGACGACCCGATGGTGATGGCCGACTACCGGCTCACCGGTGAGGCGTTCGTGGGTGAGGTGACCATCGCCCAACCGACGCGGATCGACGACAGCGGGAAGCGGCGCGCGTTGCGGCCGTGGATCGCGCTGACCACCACCGACCCGGTGCTGGTCACGCCAGGCACGACGCTGTCCTCACCCGAACAACCCAATGGGCAGAAGGCGCGGGTGATGTCGGTGGCTCAGCGCGACGACGGGACAACCGCGGTCGTGTTGGAGCTGACCGGCGGGATGGGTCGCTCGCTCACCCCGGCCCCCGGCACCGTGCCGGAGGTGGGGAAGCGGCTCTGCTACACCACGCTCAGCGACTCCTTTATGCCGCCGGGCGCCTTCCCGTCTCGGGAGGAGACGCCGTGGACCCACGGCGGCCCACCGGCGCCCTACGAAGACAGCGCACCAACTGCCGAGGACGCCCGCGAAGAGTGGTCATGATCTACGCCATGGCTGCAGATGATGAGGAGAAGCGACATGCCCTTTGAGAGCCCTGACTGGCCGCTGGCGGACCTTCTTCGCGACATCCGCGCCGGCAAGGTTCAGCTTCCTGACTTTCAGCGTGACTGGAAGTGGGATGACCCGCGAATCGCGAGCCTCCTTGCGACGATCACGCGCGGCTACCCCATCGGAGTCGTGATGACGCTGGAGACAGGCGGCGATGGGGCGCGCTTCAAGCCTAAGCCGCTGGCGGGAGTACAGACCCAAGGGCTGGTAGAGCCGGAGCAACTGCTCCTGGACGGGCAGCAACGGCTGACCTCACTCTTCCAATCCCTCATGTCCGGTAAGCCAGTCGACACGACGGACCCTCGGGGGAAGCGGCTCAAGCGTTGGTACTACATCAACATCGAGCAGGCTCTCGGCGATGAAGGAGACCGCGAAGACGCCATCATCGGCGTGCCGGAGGACAAGCAGATTCGGGACGACTTTGGACGCAAGATCGTGGCCGACTTCAGCACGATGGAGCAGGAGTGCGAGGCGGGGATGTTCCCGCTGCGGCTGGCCTTCGACGAACACGGGAAGGTGGACTGGCTGCTGCAATACATCGGCACTGATCCAGTTCGCCGCGCTCGTTGGCAGCAATTCCAGACGGTAGTGCTGCAAAATCTTTCAACCTACCTTGTACCGATGATCAAACTCACAAGATCAACGCCGAAGGAAGCCGTCTGCACCGTCTTTGAGAAGGTCAACACCGGCGGTGTCCCGTTGAACGTCTTCGAGCTCCTCACGGCTACTTACGCTGGCGACCAGAACTACTTCGCAGAGCACGGCGCCGACTTCCGACTCAACGACTACTGGGTTGAGGTACAGCACCGCCTGTCGTCCTACCGAGTGCTGCGCAACTTGGAGAATACCGACTTCCTGCAGGCCGTCACGCTGCTCGCCACCTACGAGCGGAAGCGCATTCACACGGGCGACCCGCGTCAGGCACCGGGTGTCAGTTGCAAGCGTAGGGACATCCTGCGGCTTAGGCTCTCAGAGTTTCTTGCCTGGGCGCCTCGGGTGACCGAGGCGCTCGAGTGGGCTGCCGCCTTCCTGGCGCAAGAGCACATCTTCGACGCGCGGGATATCCCCTACCGCACCCAGCTCGTGCCGCTTGCTGCCGTCCGCGCCGCAGCCGGCGATGATGCCTCACTACTCGGCAACGATGCCAAGCTGCGGCAGTGGTTCTGGTGCGGGGTCCTCGGTGAGCTTTACGGCGGCACTACCGAAACAAGGTTCGCCCGTGATTTGGAGCAGGTACTCGCCTGGTTGGCAGGGGGTAAGGAGCCAATCACCGTCGCCGAGGCGGCCTTCCACGAGGAGCGGCTCTACACGCTGAGGACGCGCAACAGTGCGGCGTACAAGGGCATCTATGCCCTGCTAATGCGCCAAGGCGGACGAGACTGGATGAAGAGCGAGGCGCTCAACATGGCTTCGTTCTACAACTACAAGGTCGACATCCACCACATCTTCCCGAAGGCTTGGTGTGACAGGAACCGCATCGACCCGGTAGACCGCGAGAGCATCGTCAACAAGACCGCTCTCTCACGCCAAACGAACATCCGGATTGGTGGCCAGTCCCCGGCCACCTATCTGCCGAAGATCGAGAAAGCGGCCCAGATCACTTCGGCTCAGCTCGACGCGGTTCTGCAGTCCCACGCGATCGATCCCAAGCACCTACGCGCTGCAGACTTCGAGGCCTTCTTTGACGCCCGCACGGAAGCGCTGCTTGAACTGGTGGAAGGAGCAATGGGTAAGAGGGCAGTCCGCAGCGACGAGACGTCGGGAGTTGGCGACGAGTCTCCAGAGGCTTTCGATCTTGAGCCTGAAGAGCCAGAGGATGACCTCGTTCTTGTGGAGAGCCGCCATGCCTAACGGCCACGAGCGACGGGACGGGCAGGCATGACTGGGACCGCCGAGCTGGCCTCGCCGTCGGTCCAGGCCGAGCGGGTCATCGCCGAGGTGCTGGCCGACCTGCGCTCCGGCCTGCACGACGGCGTCGTGGTCGACTCGCCGCCAGGGGCCGGTAAGTCGACCCTCGTCGTCCGCGCCGCCGCCGAAATCGCCCGCGCCGGCGAGGCGCTGATCGTGATCGCGCAGACCAACGAGCAGGTCGACGACCTGGTCGACCGCCTGGCGCAGAAGGCACCCGACCTGCACATCGGGCGGCTCTCGGCAACCGACTACGTGGCGGCCGACCGCATCAAGCAGTACGCCACCGTCCGGGTCGCCGCCAAGGTCGCCGACCTCGGTGGTCCGTCCGTCATCATCGGTACGGCCGCGAAGTGGGCCATGGTGACCGACGGCTGCTGGCCCTGGGCAATCGTCGACGAGGCGTACCAGATGCGGTCCGACGCCCTGCTACGCGTGGCCGGCCGGTTCGAACGGGCACTGTTCGTCGGCGACCCCGGCCAACTCGACCCCTTCTCCACCGTCGTCACCGAGCGCTGGACCGGGCTGACCTGGGACCCGATGCAGTCCGCGGTGGCGGCCCTGCTGCGGCACAACCCCGACCTGCCGGTGCACCGGCTGCCGGTGTCGTGGCGACTGCCTCCCTCGGCAGCGCCGGTGGTGGCCCAGGCGTTCTACCCCTTCACCGGGTTCCGGGCCGGCACAGACCCTGGCGAGCGGTCACTGTCGTTCACCACTTCTGCATTCGGACACGGGCCGATCGACGCGGCGGTGGAAACGGCCGCAGCGACAGGGTGGGGGCTCTACGAGCTCCCGGCGCGGCACACGCTCCGTACCGATGCAGAGGCGGTCGCGGCGTGCGCAGCCCTGGCACGTCGTGTGCTGGAGCGGGGAGCGATCGCCACCTCGGAACGCGAACCGAGTGGCGCGTCCGTCACCGCAGCTCGGATCGCGATCGGCGCCGCCCACCGCGACCAGGTCGCCGCGATCCGCAACCAGCTCGGCGCGGCCGGCGAAGACGTCACCGTCGACACCGCCAACCGGCTGCAGGGCCGGGAGTACGACGTGACGATCGTGCTGCACCCGCTGTCGGGACGGCGGGACGCCAGCGCGTTCCACCTGGAATCGGGGCGGCTCTGCGTGCTGACGTCTCGGCACCGGCAGGCCTGCATCGTAGTGGCGCGGGCGGGGATTGCCGAACTGCTCGATGCACATCCGTCGAGCGAGCCGGTTCACCTCAACGTGCCGGTGAAGTTCCCCGACGGCTGGGAGGCGAACCAAGCCGTGCTCGCGCACCTGGCAGGGCACCGCATCTCCGGCCACTGATCCCGCTTCCAGCTAACGCTTGTTCCTGAACCAGCATCCACCAAAGGTGCCAACATGCCAGACCCTTCCACGCTCACCCCGGACCTCAGCAATCCGATCATCAATTCGCCGTATCAACCGCCGGAGCACTACTTCGAGATCGGTGAACACGGCCCCACCGGCAAGCTCCTCCCCGGTCGCCGGCCAAGCGAGTCCTTCATCCCGGTTCCAGTCAGCAAGAAGGGACGCAAGAACGCGGTTCAGCAGGCCTTCGACTTCGACGTCACCGGTGAGCGGCGTGAGTCGAACACTCTGATCAATGACATCCGGCTTGCCGTGGAGCGCTGGCGCGCCAACAACTGGAACGGCGTCACGCCGTACACCAGGAAGCTGCTGGCCCACTGGGCGCCCGGTCCGCATCGGGACGACGCCGTGCTGTTCTGCCAGCGCGAGGCGGTCGAGACCGCGATCTTCCTCGCCGAGGTCGCTGGGCGTCACGGCACGGCCGATTACCGCCGACGCCTGGAGCCGGAGAATCGGCTACATAACGACGGCTTGCCACGGGTCGGTCTGAAGATGGCGACGGGGTCTGGCAAGACGGTGGTCATGGCAATGCTGATCGCCTGGCAGACCATCAACAAGGTGATGACGCCACGGGACACCCGCTTCGCCAAGCGCTTCCTCGTGGTGGCGCCGGGGGTGACAATCCGCGATCGCCTCGGCGTCCTCCACCCCGAACGGGACGACAACTACTACCGCGAGCGGGACCTGATTCCTTCTGACCTGTGGGAACCGCTGCTTCAGGCTCAGGTCCAGGTCGTCAACTACCACACCTTCCTGCCCCGGGATGCCAAGGAAATCCAGGGCGTCTCCAGCAACACCCGCAAGCTGCTGCGGGGTGGACGACCGGACATGCCCGATGCCTTCCGGGAGACCCCGGAGATGGTCGCCGACCGGGTGCTGCGGCCCTTCGGCTCCACCGAGGGTGGCATCGTCGTACTCAATGACGAGGCCCACCACTGCTATCAGGACAAGCTTCTGGAACACCCCGACGACGACGTGGACAGGGAAGACGAGGAGCGCAATCGTGAGGCCCGCGTATGGTTCCGCGGCCTGTTGGATCTGAGCCGCAAGACGAAGGTTAAGTCGGTGTTCGACCTCTCGGCGACGCCGTACTACCTGAAGGGCTCTGGCTACAACGAGGGCTACATCTTCCCCTGGGTCGTCAGCGACTTTTCGCTGATGGACGCCATCGAATCCGGCATCGTCAAGATTCCGCGAGTACCCGTCGACGACGACGCGGCCACCCGGCAGCCGGTGTACCTCAACCTCTGGGACAACATCAAGCCACCGCTGCCAAAGCGTCGGAGCAACAAGGGCGCGGATTTCGGGCCGCAGGGCTGGGTCATGCCGGAGACGCTGGAAGGGGCCCTCCGCAGCCTCTACCGGAGCTACGAGCAGAACCATCGACGGTACGACGAGACCCTGGCAGCGGCCGGCGAACCGCCGCCCGTGCTGATCGTGGTGTGCCCCAACACGATCGTCTCCAAGTGGGTCTTCGACTGGATCGCGGGTCGCGAGGTCGAGCACCCCGACGGGTTGACGCGACTCGCGGCTGGCAATCTGCCATTGCTCAGCAATGTCGATGACGGCGTATGGACACCCCGTCAGAGGACGATTTTGGTCGACTCCGTAGCGCTGGAATCCGGAGCCCCGCTCGGTCCGGAGTTCCGCAAAGACGCCGCTCGCGAAATCGAGGCGTTCAAGCAGGCCTACCGCCTACGCGATCCCGGCGCCGACGTCGACTCCCTCACCGACGGTGATCTGCTGCGCGAGGCGATGAACACCATCGGCAAGAGGGGCAAGTTGGGAGAGCACATCCGTTGCGTCGTCTCCGTCGCGATGCTTACGGAGGGTTGGGACGCCAACACTGTCACCCACATCCTCGGCGTACGCCCGTTCCGCAGCCAACTGCTCTGTGAGCAGGTGGTGGGGCGCGGACTCCGCCGGCGCAGCTACGCGGTGAACGCTGAGGGCCGCTTCGAGCCGGAGTACGCCGAGGTGTACGGCGTCCCGTTCGCATTCATTCCCAGCGACCGGGTCATGCCGAAGCCAAAGTTGACCCGGCCGGCCGTCGAGGTCCGCGCGCTGCCCGAACGGTCGCACCTCGCGATTCGCTTCCCGAAGCTGGACGGCTACCGCGTCGAGCTGCCCGATGAGACTCTGCACGCCGACTTCACGGCCGAGTCCCGGCTACACCTCGACCAGCGCGAGGTCGCCCTGTGGGTGCAGAACCAGGGCGTGGTGGGCGCTGCCAGCGATATCGACCTAGAGGACATCCGTCTCGCGCGTCCCCAGCGCATCGTCTACTCGATCGCCAAGCGGCTGATCGAAGAGGAGCGGTACTTCGCAGCGCACGCGGGCGTGGAGCGGCCGTGGCTGTTCCCTCAACTGGTCGACATCTGCAAGCAGTGGTTGGAGCAGTGGGTGACGACCGACCCCGAGGTGACGAAGGGGCACCTGCTGCTGACACAGGCGCGCGCCCGGGCCGCGGAGAAGGTCTACTCCTCGATCATCCGGCTGCAGGACAACCGCACCGCGGTACTCATGCCGGTCGTCCGACGCATGGACGGTGAGGGGTCTACGGATGAGGTCCGCTACCTGACCCGCAAGGCAGTCATGGATCCTCCGCCGGAGAAGTCGCACCTCAACCACGTCGTCCTGGACGGGGTGCGGGGAAATACCTGGGAGGAGGCCCTCGCCGAGATGCTCGAGCGCGACAAGCGGGTCTACTCGTACGTCAAGAACGAGCGACTCGGCTTCACCATCCCGTATGTATTCGAAGGCCGTAGCCACGAGTACGTGCCGGACTTCCTGGTGCGGCTCGTCACCGAGCCGGGCGACGTCGAGCGCACGCTCATCGTCGAGGTCTCCGGCGGGCGGAAGTCGCCCGGCCCCACCTGGGCCAAGGCCGACACCGCCCGGAACCAGTGGTGCGCCGCCGTCAACAACGCCGGCGACTGTGGACGCTGGGGTTACATCGAGGTTGGCAACCCCTTCGACGCGCACGCCGTGCTTCACACGGCCATCGAAAACCTGTACACCGACCGGCCGATCATCGGACTGCCCGCCTGATCCTGCGAAGGGAACCCGCACCTATGCCACCGCGGAAGAAGGCCACCGGGCCGACCCCCGTCAACGCCATCACCTACACCGACAAGCGAGCGAACCTGCCGACCGCTGACGCACACGATTTCGTGGACCCCGAGATCGAGAACCCGTTCGTCTTCAAGTACCCGCGGCCTCTCTACAGCCCTCAACTCGCGTGGCGCGGCAAGGAGGAGCAGGACCTCGCGGAGTACCTCGAGGGCAACGCTTCTCCGATCTACATTCAGGAGAAGATCGACCCACGGGTGCTCATCGAGAACCTCCGCCAGACCGCCGCACGGCCGGAGGATGAGCCAGAGCTGACCCTGTTCGACGCCTTCGACGGCTTGCCCGAACTCGACCTGGTCGACTTTTACCAGCACGAAGCCAACTGGTCAAACCGGATGATTCTGGGCGACTCGCTAAACGTCATGGCGAGCCTCGCGGAGCGGGAGCGCCTCCGCGGCAAGGTCCAGATGATTTACCTCGACCCGCCGTATGGCATCAAGTTCGGCAGCAACTGGCAGGTGTCGGCCCGCAAGCGCGACGTCAAGGATGGCAAGCTCGAAGACGCCACCCGCGAGGTCGAGCAGATTAAAGCCTTCCGCGACACGTGGGAGTACGGCATCAACTCCTATTTGACCTACCTGCGCGACCGACTCACGGTCGCTAGGGAGCTGCTTTCCGATAGTGGGTCCATCTTCCTCCAGATCGGCGACGAGAACGTCCACTTGGTGCGGTCGTTGATGGACGAAATCTTCGGAAGTGGCAATTTCGTAAGTTTGATCACATTCACCAGCACTACTAGCGCGACAGGGCGCTTCATCTCAGGGACCTCGTCTTTCCTTCTTTGGTATGCGAAAGATGCGGATAAAGTCAAGTACCGCCCGCTATACGCCCCCAAGGTCTTGGGCTCTGCGGGAGCAACCAAATATGATCAGCGAGATTCTAATGGACGCGAATACACGCTGGACAATCTGATGAGCCAGAGCCAGGGGCGCGCCAAGGGGGAAGGCGCTGCATCCTGGTTCCCTGTCGAGGTTGACGGCGAAGTCTTCCGGCCGACCATGCAAAGCCGTTGGAAGACAAACGAGCCAGGCATGTCCCGCCTGGTTGCGGCAGGGCGCGTGAAGCCTCAAGGAAAGACGCTCCGATATGTCCGGTATCTCGAGGATTTTCCTGCTGTGCCATTAAGCAATGTCTGGCCAGACACGGGTAGCGTTCAGAGTCGCACCGATCCGAAGATCTACGTGGTTCAAACCGCCACTACACTGGTCCAACGATGCATGCTCATGACGACCGATCCGGGAGATCTCGTACTCGATCCCACTTGCGGTTCCGGCACAACTGCTTTTGTAGCTGAGCAGTGGGGGCGGCGGTGGATCACGATCGACACGTCCAGGGTCGCGCTCGCTCTGGCACGTCAGCGGATCATGGGCAACCAGTTCCCTTGGTTCCTACTCGCCGACTCGCTCGACGGTCGCGCCAAGGAAGGTAAGTTGTCCGGCAACCCGCTTCCGCCCGCCGAGACGTCGGGCGACATCCGACACGGGTTCGTGTATGAACGTGTTCAACACATCACGCTAAAGTCGATCGCAAACAACCCGGACATTAAGGAGCGCATGAGCCGGACAGAAATCGAAGCGGCGATCAAGCGGCACGCCGAGTACGAACTGCTTTACGACAATCCAATCGAAGACAAGCGTAAGGTCCGGGTAGCAGGGCCTTTCACCGTGGAAAGCCTTTCCCCCCATCGCTCGATAGCATTCGCTGGAAGCGCAGTAGATGGCACCGGAGCCACCGCTGGGAATGATCAGGGAGCCACGAGCGGGAGCGCAGACTTCGAGCAATCGGTGGTTGGAAACCTCCGCGTTGCGGGCATTCAAAACGGCCGCAGGAACGAGCGACTACTGTTCAGCTCAGTCGATTCCTACGCTTCTCCCTACATTCAAGCGTTGGGCATCCGCGAAGACCCTGCCAGCGGTACACCCGGGCGCGTCGGCATAGCGATCGGCCCGCAGTACGGCACCGTCGGCCCATCGTTCATCAAGGACGCGGCGCGGGAGGCAAATCGCGCACGAGACGTCGACCTGCTCTGCGTCCTGGCCTTCGCCTTCGACCCAGCCGTCCTCGGTACTGCCGACGACGACTATGTGACCTCCGAGGAAGGCTTCGCCAACGTCGCCGCGGAGCGGCGGCTCGGTCGAGTACCGGTCCTGCTGGTGCGGATGAACGCCGACTTGGTGATGGGCGAGGAGCTCAAAAAGACCGGAGCGGGCAACCTGTTCACCGTCTTCGGCGAGCCGGATATCGAGGTGAAACGCCAGGACGACGAGCTGCGGGTGCTGCTGCACGGGGTCGATGTCTACGATCCGAACACCGGAGAGCTGCGCAGCAACGACACCGACCAGATCGCTCTGTGGATGATCGACACGGCTTATAACGGTGAGTCGTTCTTCGTCCGCCACTGCTACTTCACCGGTGGACAGGACCCGTACAGGCGGTTGAAGGCGGCGCTCAAGGCGGATATCGACCTGGACGTCTGGGAGAGCCTCTACCGCACCGAGTCGCGGCCGTTCGCCCGACCGGAGACCGGAAAGATCGCGGTCAAGGTGATCAACGACTACGGCGACGAGGTGATGAAGGTCTTCACCGTCTAACGGCGCTGTTCATCTGGCAGACGCGCAGATGGTACGTACCTCGCAGCGGCGGCAGCGGGGACCGGGGTTTGGCTTGTAGTCGCGCGCCTTGACGCGCGCGGCGGCCTCGGTTACCGCTGCCTCTGCCCGCTGCACCGCCTCCGCATCTACGAGGACTGGAAGGCGAGCGGAAGCCTTGAGGTCATGCACGTACGCCGCACGCACGTCGAGGCCTTCTCGTCGTGCAGCATCGGCGTAGACCTGAAGCTGTAGGGCGTACTCAGCTTCGCCGGCCGAGGTGGAGGTCTTGTAGTCAACGATCGCAAAGGCGTTGGTTATGCCACCTTCCTTATCGAGGATCACGTCGGCCCGGCCGGCGACGGTGACTCCGTCGAGGTGCAGCTCGAAGGGACGCTCCGTCTCCCAGATGCGGTACAGGTCCGCTTCGTGGTGCGTCGCGTACGCGAGGACAAGCCGGCGGGCAGCGTCCCGGAGCTGGCGGTGTGCGGCTTTGTTGGCGGTGGGCAGGAAGAAGCTTGCATTCAGGATCTCGTCGATCTGAGTCACGTCTGGCACCCGGCCGCTGGCCTTCGTCGCCTGAGCAACTGCGCGCATGACGTGGTGTACGGCCTTGCCGTAACCGAGCTCGGTAGCCAGGCGCGGCTGGAAGCCGATCAGCTCCCGTAGCCGGAACGCCTGACCACAGTCCACGAACGCCGCCAGCTGGCTGTAGGTCATCGAGATCGGCTCGTCGCTGCCGTGTCCGCTGCTCTCGATGGGCGGGAAGGCGACGTTCTCCGGCTTTACCTCAACCTGCACGATCTCCTGGTGGTACGGGCTGCGCGCCACCCGCCGCGTCGTCACCCGCTCATGGCGCGAGATCGAAAGCCAATCTCGTGCGCGGGTCATCGCGACGTAGAAGAGACGCCGCTCGTCAGCGTCCGAGCCCTCGTAGCGCACGGCGTCGAATTGATCACGAGGAACAAGCCACGACTGGGGCTGTCCCGTCCGGCTGGAGGGGAATCGGCTGGCGGTCACCGACGGTACGAACACCACCGGCCACTCCAGGCCCTTAGCGCGATGCACGGTCGTCAGGTCAACAGCGTCCAGAGCAAAGTCCACTTCTCCGTCGAAGCCTTCGTAGGCGCCCTGGGCGTAGTTGACCATGTGCAGCGCAAGGTTCCGGTAGTACCACATGCCGCGGTCTTGGCCGCCGACCTGCTCGGTGGGTGCGTCGGCGTCGGGCCGGGCACGGCGCCTGACCGATTCGTAATCGGCGAGCAGGGACGTGAAGCGTGCCAGGGTGCCGAGGCGGTTGATGGTCATCTCGTCGGTGAGGTCCCAGCCTCGAACCTCCAGCTCGAGGTACAGCTCGTACAACTCGCCGACCAGGTTCGCGGTGCGGTTGGTCCGCGGTACGGCGGCCTTCCATTCCCGGAGGAGTCGAACGACCTGACGCCGCGCAGGCCCCGACAGGTTGAAGACCCGCTCGTACTCGTCGAACAGGTCCGCGTCTCCGACCGGCTGGCCCGTGCCGAAGGCGCCACGCCACTCGGTGTCGGCGAGCCAGGCGAAGGTACGGCCGAGAACCCTCGCCTCCGGCTGGTCGAAGAGCCCGGAGCGGCCTCCGGGTTGCACCGGGATGCCGAAGGTGGCGAACTGCTCCACCAGGCGCGGGTACGCGGCCCTGCTTCGGACGAGCACAGCGATGTCTCGCAGCGGCACACCGTCGTCGACCAAGTCGAGGATGTAACTGACGATCCAGCCGGCCTCTTCGGTCTCCGTTTCGGCCGTCCACACCACGACCTCCGGCTGCGGGTTGTCGGCGGAGGGTCGGTGGGACAGCATTTGCTTGTCAATGCGTTCGGGGATTGTCTCGGCGAAGCGATTGGCCACGCCGATGATCTGTGGACGGCTGCGCCGGTTAACGGTGATCTCGAAGGTTGCCACGTCGGGGTAACGCTGCGGAAACGTCACGATGTTGGAAACGTCGGAGCCTCGCCATTGGTAGATAGCCTGCTGGTCGTCACCGACGACGCACAGCTCCACTTCCGGCCCGGTCAGCAACTCGATGAGCCGTTCCTGCGCCGGGTTGACGTCCTGGTACTCGTCGACGATCAGGTGGCGCAGCGTCGTATTGATCTCGGCTGCAAACGCCGGGCGCTCCAGTTCCCGCACGGCGCGAACGACCTGCTGGCCGTAGGTCAGCAGCCGATAGCGGTCAAGGGTCTCGTAGTAGTTGTCGAGGACAGACTTGACCGGGTCGGGCAAAGGATCAGTGTCGAGCAGCTCGTTCTCGACCACGTCGACCGCCTTGAGGAACGCCGCGATCGACGCAAAGAGCCGGTTCCCGGCATCGAGCTGGCGCAGCTCGAGTCGGTTCGCCTCTCGCGAGAGAAATGCCGTGAGCTGGTTGTCATCAAGTACGTCGTACGTCTCGTATCGAGGCACCCGCTGCTGCAGTAGGCGAAAGCAGAAGGCGTGAATCGTGCCGACGAACAGACCGTTCAACCGGTCGAGAGCTGCCTTGCCCAGGCGTCCTTCGACTCGCTGGACGATGCGATTCTTGAGCTCCTCGGCCGCTCGCGCGGTGAAGGTGAACGCGACGATCGCTTCTGGAGCCACGTCGTCGGCCAGGAGGTCTACGACTCGTTGAGACACAACTTCTGTCTTGCCTGCGCCCGCGGAGGCGATGATCTGGAGGTGACTACCTCGGTGACGCACCGCTTCCAACGCTGAACCCGTCAGCTGCGGAAATCCACTCCCAGCTCGCTCTGACACGACGTCTCCTGTCCGTTGGCTGGCTACGCGTGGCCGATGGCGAGGTACTCAGGGGACTATCGGTATCGACGCCATGTCGCCTTGAGGTCGTCGGAGAACAGGGATCTAAGACGATGCGCCAACTCGCGAGCTACGTCGGGACGGCCAGCAAGGGCGTCGATGGTGCTGGTAACCAGCTGCAGCTCCCGAACGCGGCGCAGGACCGACCAACCCGCCCAAGCGGTGATATCGATCCCGTAGGCAACGACGAAGCCTCGATATTCGGCGGCTGAGCGCCCGAACCGGGTAGCGCCGTGGGCGGTCGGCACGAGATCCCACTCCCGCGGTCCAATGCAGATCCCGTCCAAGTCGCAGAGCAGAGGCTCCGAGCAGGCGATCGCACCGTCATGCGGTGCCGGCAGGAGGATGTTCCCCGTGTGCGCGTCCCCGTGGATGACCGCCGGCGGCAGCCGCCACGCGACCCGATCGAGATCCTCTTCTACCTCGTCGCAACGCCGGTGAAGATCGCGTAGCAGATTGGCTGCCGGGATCCCCAGTTCCGTCCTCGACCAGCGCTCCAGCTCGGCGGCTTCCTTGGGTGGTAGCGCCCCGGCGGCGTTGAGACGCCGGCGGAACTTCTCGATCGGCGACCAGAGCGGCAGCGCTACATCGAGCCCGTCAAGGCTGTGGAGCGCACGGAGCGGTGCAGCGAGGTCCACCGGCTTGGGTTCGTCGCTGGCAGTCGGAACGTACTGCCACGCATTGGCGACCCAGTCCCCACTAAAGATCGGCTGAGCTGTCACGCCGGTGGCCAGCCGCACGGTAGGCATGCCGGCCTGCTCCAGACATGCCGCCACCGACACCACCCGGCGGGCGAGCGTCGCGGCATGGGGACCGGCAGCAAGTCGGATCACGAACGGAGGCGCCACGAAGACTGCGTTCATCGTGTACTTGACGAGCCTGGCACCATCCGGATCCACGCCGATCTGCGCACAGACGTCGCTCAAATGGCCATGGAGCTCAGCGGCGACAGCATCGCTGAGTGCGGTAGTCATCAGTCCGCCTGAAGCTCCGCGATCCGGCTGCCGAGAACAGCAAGCGCAGGTTCCCGCGCGGCCTGCGGCGCGGCAAGCTCCCAAAGTGCGTTCAGGCGATCGTTAACACGAGCTGATCGCATCCCATCCGCCACCAGGCCCACCGCCTTCATCCCGTACTCGCCAGCGGTTGCGAGATCACCGGCCAGAGTACTCGCCGTGGCGACCGAGATCGTGTCGAAGATGTACGACCGACGATCTTGCGGGCGGCGCAGCCGCACTGCCTGGTGGGAGTGCTCGGCAGCGCGGTCGACGTACCGCACGTGCTCGGGGTGACGGGCCAGGGCGGAGTAGACGACGGCGGACATTCCATGGACGTCAGCCTCGGTCAGCGCGAAGTGAGTCCAGGCCGGCGCGGTGTCCAGGTCTGTCTGATCAAGTTCGCGTCTTGCGCGGGCCAGACTGTCGACGACCTGGCGGTCAGCGCCGAGGAGCGCGTAGGCCCATGCGGTGTTGGCGTGCAGCATGGCGACGCTGGCATGACAGGCGGCTTGCTGCGCCGCGAGCTGCCCAAGGCCGAAGAGTTGCAATGCTTCTGCGGGCTGCTCCTGGTGCAGGCTGACCCGCCCGAGGCGGTACAGCGTGTTTGCCAGCAGTGGCAGCGAGTCAGTCCGTCGGGCCAGCACGAGGCTTTGGGTGAGATGCCGACGCGCCATGTCGTGATCGTCGAGATCGTGCGCCACCCAGCCGACGAGGTTGTGCAGCTCGGCGAGTGCGTCGTGCAGGGCGGCAGCCACCCCCTCGGTGCACCTCACCTGCAGTAGCTGCGTCGCCCATGCCACGTAGCCACGTGCGGACTGCAGGCACCGGCCTCCCCCGGCGGCAGCGTCGAGCCGGCGGTGAAAGGCGGTCACGGCTCGAACGGTGGCGACCTCGTCATGGCCGACCGCACCAGGGACCGCAACATCGTGGGAGCTGGGCAAATACCGCTCTACGCCGGCGGGTATGGCGCCTACCGCGATGCTCGCGACGACGCCGAGCAACTCGCGAGGGTCGACTGGGGCAACGACACCGGCCGGCTCGATCGACGTTCTCTGCCGGTAGTGATGAGCGTGGTCGTCGAGGGCGAGCCCCATGTAGTGGCGCGGGATAAGCAGCCCTTCGGCGATGCGCTCCAGTACGGCGTAGTCGGTGACGATGCGCCGGCCTGCGGCGATTTCTGAGACACGGCTGGCGCCCAAGCCCGTCGCGGCCGCGACCGAGGACCAGCTGAAGCCCCGTTCCTTGAGAAAGCCGAAGACGGCTCCGATGTCGTGGCGGGCGAGGTGTACGCGCATGGCGACGCCGCGATAGGTGCCCTCGTGCCACCACTGCGGTCTGACGACCCGCTGCATGGATGCCACCTCCTCCGGCTGCGGATACTGCGCAGAGTAGTCGTCCCCTGGCAAGATGTCCGCCCTGCCGCAGGCCCCCTAGCTGGCCATCTCACGGTGAGATGCCCACCGTGGGGCGCTCACCGGTGGCTAGCTGGTGACAGTGGGCATCGGCCAAGGTCGTTGCCATGCCAGCCAGACGCCATCGCCAGCTCCGGGTTCCCGCTCACAGGCGGGCGACCGGAGCAGACGAGTCTCCGTTCGGTGAGGACGGCCGTCACGAGGCTGGCGTGGACGGGTTCGGGGTGGGTGCTGTGCAGGCGGCCCGCTCACCTCGGACCAGCGCGCGGCAGGAGAGCACGCAGGCGTTGACCCGAGACGTCGGCAGCTTTCCCGCCCGCGTACACCGGAGGTCTGTGCTGCTCGGGATCGTCGTCCCCCGTGCGATCCCGCGCCGGACCACTGGTGCCGTGGGGGGGGGGGGGGGGGCGCGCGGCCCCCCCCCCCCCCCCCCCCCCCCCCCCCCCCCCCCCCCCCCCCCGCCGCCCCCCCCCCCCCCCCC
>NZ_JBNCKO010000032.1:0-16160 GCF_049841595.1 Micromonospora sp. DT228 | reverse complement strand
GCCACCGGGGGTGCGGGGGGGGTGGCCGGGGGGGGGGGCCCCCCCCCCCCCCACCACGGATCACTCCCCACACAGCCACTTCCAGGGGCCGGCAGCCCACCCGCGGCCGTGCACCGACCCCGGACAGGAGCGGTTCATGATCGGCGCGCACTTCACGGTTCCCCGTCGGTTCGCCTTGGTGCGTTACCCGGACGGCGATGACAGCCCAGTGGTCATCGCGTGGGGTATCGAACTGCCCGACGGTTCCGCCATCTCGCTGAGCCTCGACAGCCAGGCGGTCGCCCTCTGCAGCAAAGCCGCCCACTGCGAACGCATCCACGGCGCAGAGCTGGTCTGGATCGATGGCGAGCTCGGCAACTTCGAGAAGGAGAGGCCGTCGTGAAGACGTCCGGCGTTGCCAGGAGCCATGCCGTGCAGGCCTCGCCGGACAGCGAATTCCGTGCGACCGCGAGGGTTGTCCTGGGCATCCATCGAGACGACGACGGCTTCTGTCTCGGCTGTTACGTCTACTTCCACCAGCTCAAGCCTTTCCCCTGCGAGTACTACTTCTGGGCGGCTCGAGTCATCGCCACGTATCCCGACCCTGCACTCCTGGCTGGCGGAACCCCTCCTCGGGATCGACTTTCCTCGTACGCCCGGACCGCCCCAGCCCTCCGGCTCGTGCCGGCGTCGACCGTCTCGGCCACCGACGACACGGTGGTCATGCGCCTGAGGTGACGCTCTCGATCTCCGCCGGTAGCGGCGACCGTTCAAGGAGTACGGACGCCGAGCTGACCGACGACGGCTGCGGCAGTACCTGCACCTCATGCACCACCAACGTCGCCTGATCAACGGGCTCAGCAAGGCCGGCCAGCACCGCCACAACCGTCGGTGCCGGCCGGGCGCCCCTGTCATGCCGAGGTGATCATGTGAGCCGATCCGTTCAGTCCCCCGCCTACCGGTCGATGACAAACGCACTTGTCCGCACCGTCGCGCACCCGGCGGTCGACCTGCCCCCGTGGCCAGACCTGACCGAATCTCGCCCCGACCTCGTGCCGTCCTGGGTCGGCTGGCTACGGCAGGTCTGGGCCATCGACGCTGTGGCCGAGGCTGTCATCCTCTCGAGCCCGGTGCTCACGGCGAAGGTCAGGAAGCTCTGCGCGGGTGAGGCGGCTTCGGTACGCGAGACACGGCGGACGGTCCACGCCGTCGCCCGGTACGCGCAGCGTCTACTGGGTCGACCCACGCCGTTCGAACTGCTCGCCGGCGTGGCGCCGGCCGTATTCGGCTCGAAAGCACCTACCCGCTGGGGCACAAACCACCAGGCTATCGCCCAGGCAGGTGCCGGCTGGCTCACCGACGTGATCGCCCATCTCGAACGCTGCCCGGAGCTGCTCTCCCGACTACCCGTGGTCGCGAACAACACGCCGACGGTCCGCGACGACCGGCTGATCTTCCCCTACCAGCCGAGCCCTGGGCTCAACGGCCAAGTGGGATCGGCGGAGGTATCCCTGCGCCATTCAGCACCGGTACAGGCTGCCATCGAGGCAGCCCACAGCCCGATCCGGCTGGAGGTCCTCGCCTCGCAGCTCCGTAGAGCGTTTCCACAAACATCGGCGGCGGACGTCGTGGCGATGCTCAACCAGCTGATCGCGCACCACGCCCTCATCACGAGCCTGCACGCTCCCAGCACAGATCCCGACGCCCTCGGGTACCTGCTGCGCCAGCTCGACGAGGCCGGCGCCGAAATCGGCACGTCCGTCGCTGAGGTCGTTGGCGCTTTGCGAGAGATCCATGCTGGGCTGCACCGCCACAACAGAACGCAGCCGGGTGATGCCCCAGCGGCCCGGCGGCTGGTGGCCTTGCAAATGCGGAGTCTCGCGATCTCCGAGCGGGAGCCGCTGGTGGTAGATCTCCGGTTGGACGCCTCGGTGACGCTCCCCGACCAGGTAGCCAGGGAGGTGGAACGTGCCGCGCTGGCGCTGACGCGGTTGAGCGCAGACCCGTACGGCACCACCGCGTGGCGGACCTACCACCAGCGCTTCTACGAACGCTATGGGATCGGTTCGCTGGTGCCGGTACGCGAACTGATTGACCCCGACGGCGGCATCGGCCTGCCAGACGGCTATCCAGGAAGCTCTGCCCCCGAGCCTCGCTCACCGATGTCCTGCCGGGACGAGGTGCTTCTCAACGTGGCGCAACGCGCGGCACTCGACGGCGCGGTCGAGGTCGCCCTCGACGACGCACTGATCGCACACTTGGCCCTGTGTCCGCAATGGCTACGCCTACCTCCGCACCTCGAGGCGTGCGTACGCGTGCAGGCCGCCGATGAAGAGGACCTGACACGCGGCAGATTCACTGTCGAGGTGACCCCCGTGTCCTGGGCCGCCGGCGGACTCACCGGACGCTTCCTCAGCGTGCTGCGGCCGAGCGACGCGGGAAGGTTCGTCGCCAGCTTGGCCGACCTACCCGCCAGCGACCGGGCCACCAAACCGGCCCAGGTGTCATTCCCGCCGCTCGACCCCGCGACCGCGCACGTCAGGCGCGCAAGCCAGGTGCTGCCAACGGTGATCAGCCTGGCCGAGCACCGATGGCCGAGTCGATCTGTGCTCACCATCGACGACCTGGCGGTGGGGTGCGACGGCCGCCGCATGTACCTCGCGGTGCCCGACCGCGGCCACCGGATCGAGGCCGTCGGCATGCACGCGCTGAACCTGCGCACCCACACTCCCCCGCTGGCCCGATTCCTCATCGAGCTCGGACGCGCCCAATGCGCTCAGGTCACGGCTTTCAACTGGGGCGGCGCCGCCCGAGCGAAGCTGCCCTTCCTCCCCCGGGTGCGGTACGGACGAGCGATCCTGGCCGCGGCCACCTGGCGCCTGGAGGCCGCCGAGCTACCTGACAGACACCAACCCTGGTATGCCTGGGACGACGCCGTCGACCAATGGCGGACCCGCCTCCGGATGCCGCGCCTGGTGCACCTGGTCGAGGCCGACCAGCGTCTTCCGCTGGATCTCGACGAGTCGGCGCACCGCGTCCTGCTGCGCACCCACCTACTCACCGCACCCCGAGCGGTCCTCGTCGAGGCACCCACTCCGGATGACCTCGGGTGGTGCGGTGGTCGCCCCCACGAGGTCATCGTCGCGCTGCACTCCACCGAACCACCACCCTGGCCGCCGCTGCCAACACCCACCCCGGTCCGCGTCATGGGGCGCGACCAGGGACAGACACCTCGGGACGTACCCGCGCATGACTCGGATAGTTCGCTTGAGGCGATAAATGCCGTCGCGGCGAAGGATTCTCCATAGTGCTTCTTGTCGATATGCCCTACGGTACTGATCGTGAAGTTGCGCCGGGTAACCGTTGCGGGACTGGTTGCTGCCGGCGTTGCCGCAGTGACGCTGATGATCGGCCTGGTGACTAACGCCGCCTCGAATCAGCAGCGGTGGCCCGGCTGGTTGTCTCTGGTGCAGCGGTACCCGTGGCAGTCGTTCCTGATGCTTGCGGTCGTTGCCGTGGTCCTCGCCGCATTGCTGCCGGGCCTGACTGAGCCGGACCAGGTCGGCATACGGATGGCTGCCGATGAGCCCGTGTCGTCGGTGGGGTCGGCTGCGGTCTTGCGAACTCTGCCGCGCGACGTGGCCGGCTTCACCAACAGGAAGGACGAAATCCAACAGATCCTGGACGAAGCGTCGACGGATCAGTCGATCATGCCTGTACGGACCATCGACGGCATGCCTGGCGTCGGCAAGACCGCCTTCGCCATCCACGTCGGCCATCTGCTGGCGCCGAAGTTCCCGGACGGTCAGCTTTTCCTGAACCTCAACGGGCACACGCCTGGACGCGAGCCGGTCGGACCGGCCGAGGCACTCGCGTCGCTGCTGCTCGCCGACGGCGTCGCCCCGCAGAAGATCCCGAACAGCGACGATCAGTGGGCGATGACCGAGGCCCGCGCCGCACTGTGGCGCACTCGGGTGGCTGATCGGCGGATGCTGCTCATCCTCGACAACGCCGCCACGTACGCGCAGGTGGAGCAGCTGCTGCCGGGCGCGGCCGGCAGCCTCGTGTTGGTCACCAGCCGTCGTCGGCTAGCCGCACCGGACGCGACGAGTCTGCAGATGAGCGCGTTGTCGGCGACGGACGCCGCCGCGTTGTTCATGCGTCTGGCCGGTCGTAGTCGGCTCCGCAAGGAATCGGTTGGTGAGCTCGTCGCTGTCTGCGGTTACCTGCCGTTGGCGGTTGCCCTGCTTGCGGCGAGGCTGCGGCACCACCCGTCCTGGAGCGTCGAGGATCTCAAGGATCGCTTGTTGTCGACGCAGCACCGCTTGGTGGAGATGCAGGCGGGCGAGCGCGCCGTCGCAGCCGCATTCGACCTGTCGTACCAGGATCTGCCGGGTGAACGGCAGCGGTTCTTCCGTCGACTCAGCCGGTTCCCCGGGCTCGACGTCGATGAAGAGGCCGCCGCGGCGCTGGCTTCGGTCTCCCGGGAGGTGGCGCGGTCCGAGCTTGAGGCGCTCTATGGGGATCACCTGCTGGATGAAACCGAGCACGGACGGTACCGGTTCCATGACCTGGTCAGGGACTATGGACGCAGCCTCGGGGAAGACGGGCAGGACGGGACGATGTCGATCAAGAACCTTGCGGGACACTACCTGGAGACCATCAACGCGGCGAACACCCACATCAGCCGTGGATCCACGACCACCACAGCCCGATTCGATTCGCCGGCCACGGCCTCGGCGTGGCTTGACGCTGAGCGCGCGAACGTTCTCGCCTGCGTCGAGGAGTGCGTGCGCCGCGAGCAGCACGCCCTGGTCGTGGGACTCGCCGCCGCGATGGCGCCGTACCTGCGCCAGGCGGGTCCGTGGGACCAGGCCGCCGAGCTACACCGCACCGCGGTCGTGGCAGCACGCCGCACCGGTGACCGGAAGGCAGAGGCCGACGCATTGGCGAACCTCGGCATGGTGTCCCGCCTCATGGCCCGCTACCGGGCAGCGGTGGAGACCCTGGACGAGTCGCTCGCGATCTACCGGGCTCTCAGCGATCTGCATGGGCAGGCGTCGGTGCTCAACCAGCTCGGCATCGTGCACTACCTGACCGCAACGTACGACGAGGCGGCCAGAGCCCAGACGGAAGCGTTAAGTATCTGCCGGGAGACCGGTGACCTGCTCGGCCAGGCAAACGCACTTGCGGACCTGGGCATGGTGCGGCGCATGACCGGTGACCTGAGGCCTTCCGCCGAAGCTTCGACGGAAGCGCTGGAGATCTACCGACTGCTCGGTGATCGTTTTGGCGAAGCCAACGCGCTCCGCGACCTCGGACTGGTCCACTCCCTGACAGGCGACTACGCCGAGGCCGAGCACCACGCCCGCGAGGCGCTGGCGATCTACACCAGGATCGGCGACCCGGTGCATCAGGCGTACGCGCTCAACGAGCTGGGCGTCGCTCGTCGCCTGAAGGGAGACCTCGACGGTGCGACCGAATCGCACGAACAGGCACTGGCCAAGTACGCCGAACTCGGTGACCGTTTCGGCGAGGCCAACGCCATCCGGCACCTCGGGGTGCTGCACCGACTTCGAGGGGACCGGGCAACGGCAATCGCGGCTCAGGAGCAGGCCGTGACCATCTACGCCGAGTTGGAAAGTCGGGGTGGGTTGGCCGCCGCCACGACCGAGAAGGGCGTCCTGCGTCGTCTCGAAGGCAATCTCGTCGGTGCCAGGAGCGCGCTGGACAGTGCTGCGGCGTGGTACGCCGAGCTCGGAGACCGTACTGGTCAACTCGAAGTGCACAACCACATTGGCGCGTTGCACCTCGACGCCGGTGAACTCGACCGGGCGAATGACCGATACGAGCTCGCACTGTCCCTCGCCCGCGAACTGGGCGTGCCGCTGCAGGAGGCGCATGCGTTGGACGGCCTCGCGCGCTGCGAACTTGCTCTGGGGCGACCTGAGCGAGCGGCCGACCTCCACAGTGCCGCCCAAATGCTCCACGAACGGCTCGGAAATCAACCTACGTAACTTCACTGCGTCCCGGTATCGTCACCGTCAGACATGAAGGAGGTGGCCATGCAGCAGTCGACGACGTCGAACGTGCAGCCTGTGCTGGCGGCGGTGGTCCAGAGGGTCCACGCTCGGATAGCGGCCGAGCAGGCCAAGCCCGAGGCTGTTCGGGCCGCGCACGCAGCGTCGATTCCCGCGCAATCCTGAGCACGCGCGGAGCGCGGGCATGCCACCACTGCGGACCTTCATCCTCAAGGTGGTCAACCGCTGCAACATCAACTGCGACTACTGCTATGTGTTCAACGGGCCAGACCAGTCCTGGCGGGGCCTGCCCGTACGGATGAGCGTCGAGGTGGCCCACGCCGTCGCGCAGCGAATCGCCGAGCACGCCACCGCCCAGGACCTCGATCACGTAGACGTCGTGCTGCATGGTGGCGAGCCCCTGCTCGCCGGGCCGCGCCACCTCGGCGCCATCCTGCAGATACTTCACGACCGAGTGCCGGCCGTCCGCTTCGAGGTGCAGACCAACGGCATGCTGCTCAACGACGACTGGCTGGACCTCTTCGATCGGTTCGACGTCCGGGTCGGCGTGAGCATCGACGGCCGGCCCACGGCGAATGACCGCCACCGGGTCAGCCACCGCGGTCGGTCGACGTCGGATGCGGCGGTCCGCGGTATCGAACTGCTCCGCAATCGGCCCCACCTGTTTGCCGGTGTCCTGGCCGTGGTCGACCTCCACAACGACCCAGCTGACGTTCACGACTATCTCGCGTCACTCGGGCCGGCGGTCATTGACTTCAACCTGCCGCACGCCACGCACGACGCCCCACCGGGACGCACCGATCCCGCTGAGCCGGAGTACGGCCGCTGGCTGAGCCGCGTCTACGACGCATGGACCGGCGCCGCCTCATACACGCACTCGGTGCGCATCCTCGAAGACATCGTGGCCCTCAGCCTCGGCGCGAAAGGCTCCGTCGAATCGCTCGGACTCGCACCGGCCGACATCGTCGTGGTCGAGTCCGACGGCTCGATCGAAAACGTCGACACGCTCAAAGCCGCCGCCTCGGGCGCCGCGAGCCTCGGCCTCAACGTCTTCGACCACACCTTCGATGAGGTGGCGAGCCACCCAGCGATCCAGCAACGGCAGGTCGGCGTGGCGGCCCTGGCAGAAGAGTGCCAGGGCTGCCCACTGGTGTCCGTCTGCGGCGGTGGGTATCTGCCGCATCGACTGAGCGCTGAGCGCGGATACCGCAACCCGTCCGTCTACTGTCAGGACCTCGCCCACCTCATCCGGCACGTCCAAGCCACGCTTCCGGTCTAAAGGAGAAGCACATTGCAACACCTCGTCGTCCGCCACGTCGAGCCCAGCGACGCCAAGACCGTCGCCGCGATGATCGAGGAGATCGAGCGGTACTACGGCTCCACGTCGATCCAACCGATCGACGAACGACTGACGCAGGTCGAAGCCGCGCTGTTCGGGACGCCACCCCTGGCGTACTGCGTGCTCGCGCTTAGCGGCGACGAGGTGCAGGGGTTGGCGGCGTACTCCTTCTTATGGCCGGCGGCCGGATCGACGCACTCACTGTTCGTCAAGGAGCTGTACGTGCGGCCGGACGGCCGGCGGCTGGGCACGGGCACGCGGCTCATGCAGGAGATGCAGGCAATTGCGGCCGCCACGCCGGGGTGCAGTCGAGTGGAGTGGATGACCGACCGGGAGAACGAGGGCGCACGCGCCTTCTATCAACAACTCGGATTCGAGGAATTTGAGGGGAAGGTGAACTACCGCGTCGAGTCCGACATCCCGGGGCCACTCGGCTGAGTCGCGACCTCGAACATTCGAGGGTATCCACTCGAACCAGGTACTTCGCCATGTTGCTGTAGGACAGCACGAACGCGCTCGTTGTTCAGCAGACGATCGGCGGGGACGACTTTGGCAGTCAGCAGAGCGGTGAACCAGTGCGCGGGGCGGCCTCAGCGACGCCCGCAGTGATCGTGATGCCAGGCTCCGCCGAACGCGTTGCTGCCCAATCCAGGCGTCAAGATCTGCGGCATTGCCCACGTCAGGCCTGGTCAATCGATCGCAGCGTGGTTCTGTCAGAGGGCGACGGTAGTGTGCCCGGCGTGCTCCAACCTGCTACTGACGTCGGTTTTGCCCAGCGCGTGAAAGCGCTGGCGTGCACGGCGCCGCTTCATGATCTCGACAGCCGCAAGTCTCAGGTCCAGTCGGCGGACTTCACTGTCTATCAGATGAGCGAGCTGGCATTGAACGCCATCGACTTGGTCACCCTGGCGATGGACTTTGATGCCGGGGCTCCGCCGGAGAAGATCGTCACCGACCTGGCCGTGTTCGCGGCCCGGCACGCCCCGAACCGCGACGACGCTGAGCACCTGCGGGTGGCCCGGTGGGTGTTGGAGAACCTGCTCAACGTCGGGTCGACCGACCGTGGCTTCCGAGCCGTGTACGGGATCACCACAGGCGACGGTAGCTACAACCGGTTCGAGTTCGACTTCAAGCTCCTCGAAGAGGTCCCGGCGGCTGACGGCAGCATCTTCCTGCGGGCGACGAACGAGGCGGTCAACGTCCTGGTCGGTGCGCTCGAGCTGGACATCGAGTCGGCGCAGATCGCGGCCGACCTCCGCCTGGAGACCCTGATCCGCCGAGGCCGGCTCTCTGACGCGCAGGCGGCAGCACAGTCGGCCCGGTACCGCACAATCCAGTACGGCGAGAAGCTGCGTCAGCGTTTGGAAGCCACCGAGCGGGATGTGCGCACGGTGGACTGGCTGACCGAGATGTCGGCGTTCATCGCCGAGGCGGTGGAACACATCGCCACCCGGTTCAAGGCGGAGAACGCGATCCTGGTCAACATCATCGAAGTCCGGGATACCGCCGACGTCGCGTCCCGCAAGCTGCAGGCGGCCGGGCTGGTGGAAGTCGTCCGGGATTGCCTGCGACGCCACGAGCAGCTGCAAGGCGCGCTGCAGGCCGCTGGCCGCCGATTCCGGGCCCAGCAGGACCGGCAGACGTTCGCCCCGGACAGCCCCGCCGCGGCACTGGACCTGCATGCACAGCTACTCGTCCCGGTTCTTGGTCTGCCAGTCGAGCAGGCCGATCAGGTACTGACCGCGTACTTCGCCCGAGGGACCGGCTTGAACGTTCCCTCGGCGGTGCGGCTCAGTGACCTGTTCACCGCGCTGGTGACCCCGCCACCGGAACGAGAGCTGCTCGGCGGGATCATCGACGAGCCGCAGATCGACGAGGCCGAGGACGAACCCGCCTTCCCCGCCGAGTGCTACGACCTCCTCGATGGCCTTCTGGACCTCGACGTCGACGCGCCGCGCCGGCTGTCGGGGCTACTGGAGGAGGCCCGGTCGCTGCACCCGGACCTACCAAGCCTGGTCGTTGTGCGGGTCGTCGCGCTGGCCGCGCAGGAGATCAACCCGGCGCTGCGGCACAAACTGCCGTCCGTGTTCATCGCCGTCGACGACGGCACCGTGCTTGACGACCCGGAGTTCGCCGGTGCGAATCTGATCGTAGCCCGCGCCGCTATCGAACCGACCGACGCGCCTGGCGCCGCGTTCGCTCTCAGCTCCCCGGAAGGATCTGCTGCATGACCACACCATCGCAGGTGACCGCGGACGCGGCCCGGCTCGTCGCGTTCGGTCTGCGGCCGAAGCTGGTCCCGGCCCGCGATGACGAATACCGCAAGCTTGTGGAACGCGCCCGCACCGACGATGTATTCGCCGCCGTCGTGCAGGCCGTCTCGACCGGCATGGACCTGGTCGTGATGGAGATCAGCGACCGGGCGGGGATCGTGGTCGCGTCGACCGAAGACAGCGTCTTCGCGGTGAAGATGACCGACTACGCCCGCCGGACCGGTGGCGAAGGCAAAGCCGCGGAACGGGTTCTGCACGCGCTGGCCCACCTGGGCGCGGCGACACTGGCGTTCCCCCGGCCGGCGGACCTGGCCAACGAAACGTATCTGGGCCGAATCACCGTCGAAGGCGTCGAGGCGTTCGTGCGGGAGGCGGCCTCGCGGCTTGCGGAAGCTGCGACGCAGGACGACGCCGCGGACACCACCGCCGGCGAACCGGGGTTGGAAGCTGCCTGGCGCGTCTACACCCGCCGGGCGCAAACCGGAAGCACCGGCGACGGACGCAAACTCGCATCAAGCACGACCGGCATCATCAACAAGGCGTTGATGTTCCTCGCCGATCAGGGCCTGCTGGTCCGCACCGGCGACGAACGCGGCGGCACGTTCCGGACCACACCGCGGTACCGGACTCAGGTCCGTGAGGCCGGTGTGGTGATGTTCGACGAGCTGCTGCGCCTTGGGATCACGCAGATCACCGACGGCTCCGCCACGATCGCGGTCGGCTGGACGCCCCAGTCGCTGACTGAACTGTAGAAAAACCAGGAGAAGAATGTACGAGCTCAACCGCATTCGACTGTTCGGGGTCGGGCCGCGAGGCGCCCGGTACACCGACGTCACCCTGGATTTGTCCGGTGTCGGTGCGACCGTCGGCGGGCAGGGGGCATTGTTCGGGGCGCCAACGCATCGGCCCAGCCCCTACAGTCTGCTGCTGCTGGAGAACGGCGGCGGTAAGAGTGTGCTTCTCAAGCTGCTGTTCTCCGTCGTGCTGCCGGGCCGGCGTAACACTGTCGGCGGACCCGGGTCGGTGATGGAAAAGTTCGTCGTCGGTGACGACGCCGCGCACGTGGTCTTGGAATGGATGAACGTGCGCACCGGCGACCGGGTGATCACCGGTAAGACGTTGCAGCGGCGCCGGAGCGGCTCTGCTGCGGAGAAGCTCTCCGAGCAGTGGTGGTCGTTACGCCCGCACGCGGACGCGGAGATCGACAGTCTGCCGTTCACCGCTGAGGGCCGGCGGCTGCGCGTCGACGGGTTCAAAGAGGCGCTGCAGGAGATCGACCGGACCGCTCCGATGACGCAGCTGACGTGGGTCGGCGCCGAGATCAGCGGCTGGGAAGGTCATCTGCGCTCGATCGGGATCGAGCCGGACCTCTTCCGCATCCAGCGCCGGATGAATGCAGACGAAGGTGACGCGGCGACCGCGTTCAAGTTCAAGTCCAGCCGTGACTTCATCAATTGGCTCCTCAAGGTCGTCCTCGACCCGGCAGACGCGGTCAGCGTCGCCGACAACTTCGAGTCATACGCCCGGACCGTCGGTGACCGCACCGCGATGCTGCTGGAACGTGACTTCGTCGACGGAGCTGTCGCGTCGCTGCGGCCGCTCGCCAACGCGCAGGACCGACACAGGACCGCCCGCACCGCCCGGCAGGCCGCCGGGGACGAAGGTTTGATGCTGCTGCGCCGGATCCGGGCGCGGGAGACCGCTGAGGCGGCCGCGACCAGCCGGCTGCGTGTACTCGCCGCCGGGGCGGCCGAGATCGCCTCCGGTCGGGAGAAGGACCGCGACCGGGCCCGTGACATCGTCAACGAGACCCGACGGCAGACCCTCGCGCTCGAGCATGCCGCCGCGCAGCAGGAACAACGCGACGCGATCGCCGGCCGTGACGGCACCGATGCGGACCTGCGGGCCTGGGAGCTTGCCGGGCTGATCGAACGCCGCAACACCGCGGTACAGAGCGCCGCCCGATTCACCGAACAGATCGTCACCGCCGAACGTGAGGCGCGTCCCGCGCTACAGGGTCGTGACGCCGCAGCTGGTGAGCTGCTGAGCAAGCTCGCAGCTGAGGTCTCCGCCGGCCGTGAAGAGCAGGGCCACCTCAACGACACGGAGCGTGAACTTCGTGCCCGCGCCGCCGAGATCGACGATGACCGGTCACAGACGATGCGCGACGCCGAACGGTGGCGTTCGGAGCAGGCGCAGATCAACGACCGGTTCACCGAAAGCCGGCACCTGATCGACGCCGCTGTCGCTGATGGCCTGCTCGCCGCCGGCGGCGATGTCAAGACTGCCGCCGCGGATGCGCAGCAGGCCGCTACAACCGCGGCGGCTCAGCTACGGACCGCCGAGCAGGACGCCAAAGACGCCCAGGCCGCAGTCCGGGAAACCAGCCGCCTGCTGCAAGAAGCTGGCACCGCCCTGAACACGGCCCGCATCGCTCACGGTGACGCCGCCCGGGCGGTGCAAACGATCCTGGACCGGGCGGCACCGCTGATCAGTGACGACCTCGTCCGCACGGCCCTGTCGGCCGACGAGGTCGACGTCGACATGCTCGACGGCGCTGCCGACACAGTGATCGACCGTCTCCACGGCGACGCAAAGATCAAAGAGCAGATCCTCGACGACCTGCGCGTGGAGCAGCGCGACGACCGGCGGCTGCTCGAAGCGCTCGGCGACGGCGGATTCCTGCCGCCCCGCGACGCGGTCGAGACGACACTGACGGTGCTGCACCACGCCGGAATCGGCGCGCACGCCGGATGGCGGTACCTGGCCGAGAACGTACCCGCCGACGAACGTGACGCGGTCATCGCCGATCACCCGCACCTCGCCGACGGTGTGATTGTCGTCGACCCCGCCGCACTGGACATGGCCCGGCAGGCGCTGCAGGACGCCCGGCTGCTGCCGGCTGCTGCGGTTGCGGTCGGGACCGGCCTACTGATGCTGACCAACAACGGGTCAGAACCCGCCACCGACGGGCAGTTCGTCATCGAACCGAATCCGGCGCTGTTCGATCCGGAAGCCGCCGAGCAGCGGCGCGGGCAGCTGCGCACCGCGATGACCACCCGCGGCAGCGAGATCAGCGCCAGCGGCGTCGACCTTGCGCACCTGCGTGACGTGCACATCGACCTGGTCCGGTGGCGACGCGACTACCGGCCGGGCCGACTCGCCGAGCTCCGCGAGTCGCTCGGCCAGCGCGAGACCGAACTCGGCGACGCTGTCGAAGCCGAACGTGAAGCGCGCACGGCCGCCGACGCAGCCGAAGCGGCCCACGACCGGATCGCCGGGCAGATTGACAAGCTGCGCGCCGCCGAGCGGGCGGCCGCGGACCAGTCCGGTGCCCTGGCCCGATTGGAGCAGACGACTGCGGCTGCCGAACAGCTGCGGGCCGGGCTGCCGGAACTGGCGCAGCAGATCAGCGACGCGGACCGGACTGTGCGGGACATGACCGCCGACCGGGACCAGAAGCTACGGGAGGCCACCGAGGCGGCCCGTGCCGCGCAGGACGCGGCCGCGCGTGTCGAGCGGCACCGCGCCGACATGCGCGACGTGGTCACGTCCACCGGAGAGCATGCCGCCGCCGTCCCGCAAACCTCAGTGTCCGATCTGCGTTCGGCGTACCTGGCCGCCGCCGCGGCGTATGCCGCCGTCGAAGTGGGCCACGACATGCGCGCAGCAGCCACCACCGCCGACCTCGAAGCCGCCCGGCTGCGAGAGGAAGTCGGCCGCCACGAGCCGGCTGATGTCGACCGAGCCCGGCAGCTGCTAGCGACGCCGGAAGGTGCCGACGAAGCGGGCCGGCAAACCGCGATCGCGCGAACTCGCCGGGAACGTGAGCGGTTCGCCGACGCCGTCAGCACTGCCGATACGAAGGTCGGCGGGCTCGCCAGTGACCTGAAAGCTGCCACCCCGGCCGGTGGTGCCGCCTGGATTCAACTGCCCGAGTCGCGGCGGCCGACCAATGTCGAGCACGGCCGGCGGCTGACCACGACGGCTACTGCCGAGCACCGCGACGCCCAGCACGAGTACGAGACCGCTGTCAGCGACGTCGAGGACCTGAACCGCAAGGTCGAGGTGGCGAAGGAGGCCGCCCGGGCATTTCGGGAGATCCACGGCCCGCTCGCGGTCCTGCTGGCCGACCCGCCCGCCGACCCGGACGACCCGATCGAGGCGTATGACGGCGACTCCGACGGAGCCCGGGCGGCGACCAGCCGGGTCCAACAGACGCTGAGCGCTGCGGTGATCGAGGAGAGCAGCACCGGCCTTGAAGTGAACCGCCTCGTCGATCACGCTGTCCGGCACGCGAATCAGGCGAAGTTCGAGAAGATGAGCAACGTGGCGCGCCGGGCGATCGTCGGCCTCGACCGTGACCAGCTCGCTGCTCGTGCGGCAGAGTTCACCACGCAGCTCGAGCAGCGCCTGTCGACGCTGACCACCGACCTCGACTCCGCCGGCCAGCATCGCAAGATGATCGTCGACCGGCTGTCCGCTCTCGTCGTCGGCGCGCTCAAGACGCTGCGCACCGCGTCGCGACTGTCGAAACTGCCCGCTGGCCTCGGCGAGTGGGAGGGCAAAGAATTCCTCCGGATCCGGTTCAGTGAACCCGACCCGGCGCTGCTGCACGCCCGCGTCGGCGAAGTCGTCGACGACATGTCGGCGGCAGCGATCGCCCGGGCCAGCAGCGGAACCGCACCGAAACGTGACGGAATGCTGCTGCTCCTACGCAGCATCGAAGCAGCGGTCCCGAAGGGTTTCATCGTCGACCTGCTCAAACCCGACGCCGTCCTGCGTGACGAACGGGTACCGATCGAGAACATGAACGAGGTGTTCTCCGGTGGGCAGGAGCTCACCGCCGCGATCGTGCTGTACTGCACGATGGCGGCGCTGCGGGCCAACGAACGCGGCCAGATGCGTACCAAACACTCCGGCGTATTGTTCCTCGACAACCCAATCGGCAAGGCCAGCGCCGAGTACCTGCTCGAACTGCAGCAGGGCGTCGCTGCGGCCCTCGGCGTTCAGCTCGTGTACACCACCGGCCTGTCCGACGACCGGGCCTTGGCCGCCTTCCCGCTGTGGGTCAGGATGCGTAACGATGCGGACTTGCGTGCCGGCCTGAAACACATCCGCGTGGCCGAAGTCGTCCGGCGTCAGCTGCCGGACCCGTTCACTGATGCCGACGCCGCCCCGGGCGAGATCGCTCCAGGCACGATCACCGCCACCCGCGTCTACCGCAGGCCGGCATGACCGGGACCGTAACCGGCGGTCTGCTGACCCCGCGCGCTGCCCGGCTCGCTGCCGAGTTGGAGGCATGGGGCCGGCGGACCGTCACCCTGGACGAACTGTGGACGATGTACGCCCGCGCCGACCCGGCATCGGCGACCCGGGCGTCACGGCGCGCGGATCTGGCAGCCGCGGTCGCTGCGCTGACCGCTGCTGGGGTTCTCACGCCGTCGAAGGCGACCGACCGGACCGCGGCACCGCCGTTACCGGTCCGGTTAACGTTGCCGCCCCCGGCCATCTCGGTTTCCGCGTCGCAACTGGCACGGCAGGTACCGTGGCGCCCGGAGTTGGCATGGGCGGCCAGCGCCAGACTTACGGTCGGGCAGGTCGGCCTACTGCAGGCCATGAACAGTTGGCTGCGCGACAGAGGACGAGGCACCGATATCGTTCCCACTCGGGAACGTTCGCTGGAACTGTTCGGTTACGAGAAGACCCTGGACGCGGTCCTAGGCACGATGCTTTTTGGTCCCGGCCGGCTCAGCCTCGACCTGCTGCGAACGTTCCGCGCGCACCCGCCACTACCGGTGCGGCACATCAGCGATGGACACATCCTGCTGGTCGTCGAGAACGCGGACACGTTCGACACGCTGCGCCGCGTCCTCAGCAATGCCACCGGGCACGCGGTCGGTCAAATCGCATGGGGTGCCGGCGGCGCGTTCGAAGCTTCCGTGCTCAGCATCGCCGAGTTGACGACGGTCCGCGATATCGCCTACTTCGGTGACCTGGACGCTGACGGCTTGCGTATCCCCACGTCGGCGGCTCGGACCGCTGCCGAGGAGCGTCTGCCAGCGGTACGGCCGGCACGGGGGTTGTATCGCCTCCTGCTTTCTCAGGGGGTATCGCAGAGCGGGCAGCCGCCGGTGGAGGCCAAAGCGGTTGGCCCCCTGGTCGAATGGCTCGGCGCCGAGGCTGCTGCGGCTGCCGAGGCGTTGTTGACCGCCGGGGCGCGAATCCCGCAGGAGGCCCTCACCGGCACCGTCCTTGGCACCGACTGGACCTGGTTGCGGGACCTGAACTGATCCGGGCGCTCAACCATGCCTGGTGCTCCGCTAGACGCAGGAGCCCCATGTGAGGCGCTGAGTTGTCCAGTCCACGGATGGCGCCGTTGCGGGTTGAGCGGCTGAACTGCGCCTGCTGAAGTACCTCCGCAGGGACGACGCGACGTCCCCTCGACTGGCTAGTACGACAGCCGCCATTCGTGATCATGGTTGGAATTCGAGGTTGAGGCGGCGGGCGTAGTGGGCTCGTCTGGCT
>NZ_JBNCKO010000031.1:0-53405 GCF_049841595.1 Micromonospora sp. DT228 | reverse complement strand
ACAGACGATCATGCGGTGGCCGTCCTCATTCCTGCGGGACCCGAGGTCACCTCACGAACGGCGGCTGCCGTACTAGGCGCCATCGTCCGACAGCCGGCTAAATGATCGCGTCGAAGGTCTATCAACGCGCCCTTTCAGGGCGCGAGGCAGGTGCCCTGAGGTAACGGGCCGGCGGCGTGTACCTGGTCCGGATCCTTGTGGAGGCGCTGGTATCCGTAGACGCAGACCTGTCCGACGAGGACTCCTAAGGCGACGGTGTCGGCATCGGAGGGATCGTCGGGGCGGGCCAACCGGACCTGGGGGTGATTCTCGCTGACCGTGGTCAACAGTGACCTGACATGTTCCGGTGTCGCCGGTTGCTCGGCCCAGGCCATGACGGCGTCGCAGGGTTCGTGGTTGACGTTGCAGCGATTGATGACGTTACCGGAGAGAGTGCGCGCGACGGACTGTCTGGCGGTCTCGGCGGCCCGGGCCTGAGCGGGGTCCAGCGGCGTGCGTCGGGCGAGGTCGGCGAGGAAGCGATCACAGTAGTCGGCGTCGCTGTTCCTGATGAAGGCGACACCAGCTCGCAACGAGCCGGGTGCGCCCTGGCCGGCGGATTTGCCGGTGGAGGCCGGCCCGCAGCCGCTGAGCGCGACGGTCACGATGGCCGCCCAGGACGCGAGCCGCCAGCGACGGCGAGTCGGGTGAGGCGTGTTCGGTGGTGTCATGACCGGACGCTGGGCCAGTGCGGCCAGGACTGCCGGAGCTGCGGCGACGTGTCGGCGGTGCGCGGCCATACCCGTAGCCGGTACACGTCGGCGGCGTCGTCGTCGCCAGCCTCGGGGAAACGGGCGGACACCCGCAGCCGGCACGGGCCGGCCTTGGTGAGACGGACGGTGCCGTCTTCTATCTCGCCGGTCGTGAGGAAGAACTCCAGCCTCCCGCTCGGCGCGTCGATGTCGATGTCGACTTCGTGATCCCAGTCGTGTCGGTCGTCCGGCGGCTCGTCGGCCCATTCCTCGACGGTGAATGGTGTGCCGCTGCTGTCCGCGCGGGGAGTCACGATGTTCACGATGCCGTCGGCGGCGCCCACGAAGCGCCCGGATTCGACTGCGTCGTCCCACGAGTCGTCGAGGCCTGCCAGGTCGCCGCCTTCCGCGTCGCTGACCAGCACCTGGCCGTGTTGCACCCAGACCGACGCGCGATGGACCGCGAGTGGCACTGCCATGCCGGTCAATGTATCTCCGTAGCGGGGTGCGGCGACGGCAGCCGCCGCACCCCCGTGATCATTTCTGGATGTTCACCCGCCCCGAGATTGTGGTTTTCGGTACGGCCGCGTCGACGTCGTAATCGGCGCCTCGGCTGATGTCGAATCGCTGTCCGTTCGCGGCCAAGTTGGCGAACTGGCCGCACTGACCACGGTCTGGATCCCTGCACAGGTCGCTGGTCAGCCGTGTGTGTCGAGCGGAACGTGCAGCGAGAGGTGCGAGGACAGGGCGCGGAGGAAGTCCGGGGTGTCGAAGACCGCGCCCGCGGAGGCGACGCCGGTGGTCCTGGTCCGGCCGGTGAGGATGCGGTCGACGGCCTCCACCGCGAGCGGCGCGCTGATGGCGTAGATGTCCTGACCGGCGGCGACCACGCGGCGTTCCGCTCCGCCGGAGCGGACGAGGACGTCGACGACGAAGGTCTGCGCGGAGCGGCCGCGCTCGTCGACGGCGGTCGGTGCCGAGGCGTCAGGAGCGGACAGGTCCGCGGCCGCCTTGGCGGTCATGTAGGTGCGCACCTCCGGGATGGCCAGGTGGCTGGGAATGGTGACGACATCGGCCATGGTGAACTCTCCGATGACGCTCTGGGGGCCGAGCGGAGCCGGGAAGGGCCACTCCAGGGTCGGCAGAGTGTCGTCGTGGTACTCCAGCCGTCCGCCGGTGTAGCGGACACGGCGGCCACCCCGTCGCTGCCCCGAGACCGCGCCCGCAACACGCGTCCCGGCGGTGGGGTGCCAACTGCTCAGGCCGTAGGCGATGTGCGCCTCGTCCGCCGCCGTCCAGTCGCCCATCGCGGTGGTGACCAACAGGTCGCCGAGGCCTCCGTAGAAGGCCATCGCAGGGACCACCACGGTGCCCGCGGCACGGGCGCGCTCCGCGAAGTGCGCGAACGTGTCAAGGTTCGCCTCGATCTCGGCCGCCACGTCGACATACGGGATGCCGGCGCGCAGCGCCGCCTCGACCAGCGGGGCTGCGGTCGTGGCGAAAGGCCCGGCGCAGTTGATCACGGCGGCCGCGCCGTTCAGCGCGCGGTCGAGCGAGGCTGGATCGTCGACCGACGCCTGCCGCGCCTCGAGCCCTGGGTGGGCCTGCGCCAGCGCCAGCAGCTTGTCCTGGTCGCGACCGAGGAGCAGCGGGACGTATCCGCGCTCGCGCAACTCCGCGACCACGAACCGCCCGGTGTGCCCGTAGGCCCCGAACACTGCCACGTTCCGACCTGATCCCATGTCTGCTCCCGCGTGCTCGAAGTGATCCACTGCGGAAATCCTGTCCCTGTTTGCCCATCGGTGACAGTGTCCGGAACGACATGACCCATACAATTCCCGACATGAGTTCTGTCCCGCGTTCCGTCGCGGTCGCCGCTACCGACGGGATGCTGCACTTCGAGCTGGCCCTGGCCTACGAAGTCTTCGGTTCCGCCCCGGCCGCTCTGCCAGGCCCTTGGTACGACGTCAAGGTGTGCGGCACGCACGCCGTCCGGGTCGGCCGGTTCCTGCTGGAGCCGGACTGCGGGCTCGACCGGCTGGCGCACGCCGACACCGTGATCGTCCCCGCCTTGGCGGACGTCGACGAGGACCCGCCGGCCGACCTGGTCGAGGCGGTGCGCGCGGCCCACGAGTCGGGCGCGCGGGTCGTCTCCCTGTGCACGGGCGTGTTCGTGCTCGCCGCCGCCGGCCTGCTGGACGGGCTACACGCGACCACGCACTGGGCCCACACCGACGAACTGGCCGCGCGCTATCCCCGGGTTAAGGTCGACCCGGACGTGCTCTACGTCGACAACGGCAGCGTGCTCACGTCTGCGGGCAAGGCCGCAGCGATGGACCTGTGCCTGCATCTGGTCCGCCGCGACCACGGCTCGGCGATCGCCAACGTGGTCGCCCGCCGCCTGGTCGTGCCGCCCCACCGGGCCGGTGGCCAGGCCCAGTTCGTCACCACACCGGTGCCCACCCAGGACGGCCATCCCCTGGCCGACCTGCTCCCCTGGGCGATGCGGCGGCTGAACCAGCCGCTCACCGTGGAGGACCTGGCCCGCCAGGCGAACATGAGCTCGCGCCACCTGGCCCGCCACTTCCACTCGGTAACCGGCACCACCCCGCTGCAGTGGCTGCTGACGCAGCGGATCCGCCGCGCGCAGGAGCTGCTGGAGACCACGGACGACAGCGTCGACACCATCGCCTCGGCCGCGGGCATGGGCACGGCGACGACACTGCGCCGCCACTTCCACCGCACGATCGGCGTACCGCCGGACGCCTACCGCCGCACGTTCCGGGTTTGAGGCTGCGGTCCTCACCTTGACGGCTCTCGGCCGTCTCAGCAAAGCCCTCCGCCAGCTCGGCGCCCAGGTCCCCGCCCCCGTCATCGCCGACGCCCTCGGCATCCACCACCGTCTGGCCGTTGGCCCCTCGTGTGGTCGGGCGATGGAGCCGATCCAGCAATGGTCGCCAGGGGGACCCGTGAACCGACCAGTCTGGGTGCACCTCGACCCGCTCGCGTTCCCTTCGCAGTCGTCACACGCCGACCGGCACCCGTTCCTCCTCGCGCTGCGCGGCCCGGGCCGCCAGCCGACGCTCCCGCTCCTGCGCACCGATCAGGTCGTCGGGCAGCGAATCCGCGACCTCAAGGTCGAAGCGGCGGAGCAGCCGGATCGCGAACCCGCCCAGGGTGATCAGGATCAGCGCCGCGCCGAAGCAGACGTACGCGAAGCCGATGCCCCGACCCGGACCGGTGCCGATCACCGCGCCCACCGACCCGGCCAGAGCCCCGTCCGGGGCGAGCAGCGGCTCGAACAGGCGGGTGGCCGCCGGGGCGATCAGCGCGAACCCGATGGGCAGCGTCGACCAGGAGATGGTCTGGTTGAGGCTGAACACCCGGCCGTGATAGCGCTGCGGCACCTTGACCTGGACGATCGTGGCGTAGATGGACTGTGCCGTGGTCATCGACATGGCCAGCCAGAACGCACCGACGCAGATCATCGCCACGGACGCGTCCAGGCCGACCAGGACGCAGCCGACCGCCGTGCCGAGGTTGCCGATCAGCACGCCGATCATGCGTCGGTTGCGGGGACCACCCCAGAGCGACATGAGTACGCCGCCGGCGACCGCGCCGAGAGCCTCGGCGAGGGCCACCTGGGCCACCTGCGTCGCGTTGCCGAAGGAGAGCACCAACGGGGTGGTGAGCACCAGCGCCGGCGCCAGGAAGATGTTGCCCAGCGCGAAGTAGCCCAGCATCAGCCGGAAGCCACGGTGCCGCCACGAGTAGCGCAGACCGTTGGCGATCGCCACCAGCAGGCGCTCCCGGGGTCGCCATCCGAGCAGGTCGGGGAAGCGGACCACGGACAGGGTCACCACCGCGATCACATAGCTGGCCACGTCGAGCAGCAGGATGCCCTTGAGGTCGATCGCGGCCAGCAGGCCGGCTGCGAAGACCGGCATCAGCAGCATGGCGAACCCGTTGGAGAGCTGGGTGATGCCCATCGCGTGGCCCAGGTAGCGCTTGGGCACCAACTGCGGCACCGCCGACTGGAACGCGATCCGTTGGAACGAGCCGGCCACCTGACTGAGCGCCACCAGGCCGTAGATGTGCCAGAGCGCCAGGTTGTCGGTCCAGAGCAGCGCGGCCAGCACGAGCTGGACCGAACCGGCACTGCAACTGGCGATCATCATGATCTTGCGGCGGCTGATCCGGTCGGTGATCGCCCCGGCGATGGGCAGCACCAGCACGCCGCAGATCAGCGCCAACGCCCAGAGCAGACCCAGGTCGGTCACCGAGCCGGTGCGGGTGAACAGCCAGATCGGTAGGGCGAACGCGGTAAGCGCCGAACCGGTGGTGGAGACGAGCTGCCCGACGGTGACCGACACGAAGCGGGCCATGCTGGGCCGGACCACCGGCTTGTCCGGGACGACGACGGCGTCGACGCCCCGGGTGTCGGCCACTGCCCAGCCGGCGTCCTCGCCCCGTGCCTGCGGGGTCAGCTCGCCGACGTCGCCGGCGATCAGCGCCGGGTGCACCTGGGTGACGATCTCGGCCAGTTCCTGCGCGCGGTACTTGAGGAAGAAGTGCCCGGCCTGGTCGAGCACCACCAGCCCGAGGCGGTCACTGAGGAACTGCCACTCGGCGTACCGCTCGATGTGGTAGTCGGTGACCGGGTCCTCCGAGCCGACCACCGAGATGATCGGGGCGCGCAGCTTCACCGCGCCCTGGTCGAGCAGGGCGGTGAAGTATTCCTCGGAAGCCCGGGAGTCGGCCCGCATGTTGCTGATGATCCGGTCCGCCTGCTCCGGCTCCAGCTCGTCGGTGTCCACACCCATCGACTTGAGCCAGCTCGCGTAGTGCTTGTTGCTGCGCAGCTTCTCCAGCTTGGTGCGCACCGCCGCGAACAGGCCCTTGGGCCGGGCGAACGGGAACATCGCACCGATGTAGAGCGCGGTCAGCTCCCGCCCGGCGGCCTCCACCTTGCGGGCCACCTCGGCCACGATCGCGCTGCCCACGCCGCAGTGCCCGTACAGGGCGAGCGGGCCCTCGACGCGCTCGATGATCTCCTCGGCGACCCGGGTGGTCAGCTCGTCGAAGGGCAGGGCGTCCTCGGTGAGCCCCACGTCGTGCCCGGGGATGGCCAGCGACCAGAGCGCGTGCCCGGCCGGCAGCGCGTCCGCGAGGGGCTGGTAGACGATCGCGCTGCCGCCGCCGTACGGCACGCAGACGTAAGTGATCACTCGTTGGGCCGGCGAGATCGGCTTGGTCAGCTCGTAGAGCAGCCGACGGGGCCCGTCGCCACCGCCACCGGACATGAACGTGGCCAGGTCGCGGATGGTCCGCTGCTGGAACAGGTCCATCACGCCGACCGGCCGCCCACCATGCTCGGCCTTGCGGATGCGGGCCACCACCTGGGTCGCGAGCATCGAGTGCCCACCCAGGTCGAAGAAGTCGTCGTCGATGCCGAGGGTGGCCACACCGAGCACCTCGGACCAGATCCCAGCGAGCAGCCGTTCGGTGTCGTCGCGCGGCTCCACGAGCGCCACCGAGGCGGCGCGGGTGACGACCGGCGCGGGCAGCGCCCTGCGGTCCAGCTTGCCGTTCGGGGTCAGTGGCAGTGCGTCCAGGGTGACGAACGCCGCCGGCACCATGTACTCCGGAAGGGTCTCCTTGAGCGCCACCTTGACCGCGTCGTGCTCGGCCGCGCCGACCAGGTACCCGGTGAGCCGCTTGTCGCCGGGGGTGTCCTCGCGGACCAGCACCACCGCCTCGGTCACCCCGGGCTGGGCGCGCAGCGCGCTCTCGATCTCGCCCAGCTCGATGCGCAGGCCGCGCAGCTTGATCTGGTGATCGATCCGGCCGAGGAACTCGAGCACACCGCCGGGCCGGTCACCGGGCGCGACCTGCCAGCGGGCCAGGTCGCCGGTACGGTACAGCCGGGCACCCGGCTCGCCGGAGAACGGGTCGGGCACGAACCGCTCCGCGGTGAGCGCCGCCCGACGGTGGTAGCCGCGGGCCAGCCCCACCCCCCCGATGTGCAGCTCACCCGCGACTCCCACCGGGCACGGGTTGCCCCGGGCGTCCAGCACGTGCAGCCGCACGTTGCTGATGGGCGCACCGATCGGCACGCTGGCCACCTCGGCCAGCAGCGCCGGGTCACACGCCCAGGAGCTGACGTCGATCGCCGCCTCGGTCGGGCCGTACAGGTTGTGCAGGCCACAGCCGGGCAGCCGGGCGGTGAAGTCCCGGGCGGCGGCGAGCGGCAACTCCTCACCGCTGCAGATCACCCGGCGCAGCGCCGTGGCCGCCTCGACGCCGTCCTCGGCGAGGAAGACGGTGAGCATGGACGGGACGAAGTGGGCGGTGGTGACCCGCTCGGACACCAGCAGGTCGCGCAGGTAGCCGGCGTCCTTGTGACCGCCCGGCTCGGCCAGCACCAGCCGCGCGCCCTCGCGCAGCGGCCAGAAGAACTCCCACACCGACACGTCGAAGCTGGCCGGGGTCTTCTGCAACACCCCGTCGTCGGCGCCGAGCCGGTAGGTGCGCTGCATCCAGTCCAGTCGGTTGACGATGCCCCGGTGGGTGTTCGGCACACCCTTGGGCCGGCCGGTCGAGCCGGAGGTGTAGATGACGTACGCGAGGTGCGCCGGGCCGGCCGTCGGCGTCGGGTCACTCGTCGGCTGGTCGGCCCAGACCGCCTCGTCGTCCAGGGCGAGCACGGTGGCGTCGGTCGTCGGCAGCACGTCGCGCAGGTGTGCCTGCACCAGCACCACCGGCGCGGCGGCATCGGTGACCATGAAGGCCAGCCGGTCCGCCGGATACTCCGGGTCCAACGGCAGGTAGGCGCCGCCGGCCTTGAGCACGCCGAGCAGGCCCGCGACCAGCTCCACCGAGCGTTCCGCGCAGACACCGACCAGGGTCTCCGGGCCCACCCCGCAGGCGCGCAGCCGGTGCGCCACCCGGTTCGCCGCCGCGTTCAGTTCGGCGTACGTCACCGAACGGCCGGCGAACCGCAGCGCCACCGCGTCCGGAGTACGAGCGGCGCGCTCCTCGATCGGGGCGTGCAGGGTCTGCTGCCGGGGGAAGTCGTGGGCGGTGTCGTTCCACCCGGCCAACAGCTCCCGCTCGGCGGGTGCGAGCAGATCGAGCGCGGAGACCGGCAGATCCGGGGTGGCGACCACGGCGCGCAGCAGCGTGGTGAGCCGGTGCGCCATCCGCTCGATGGTGGCCCGGGTGAA
Source organism: Micromonospora sp. DT228 (assembly GCF_049841595.1). Classification (NCBI taxonomy): domain Bacteria; kingdom Bacillati; phylum Actinomycetota; class Actinomycetes; order Micromonosporales; family Micromonosporaceae; genus Micromonospora; species Micromonospora sp. DT228. Next base: position 45,448 of record NZ_JBNCKO010000031.1, on the reverse strand, counting down.
CAGGTCGGTGTTGAAGACCAGCTTGCCCCAGAGCCCGTTGCCGGTCTCGACGGCGTGCAGCTCGAAGTCGAAGCGGGTGGCGCGCAGCTCCATCGGATGCCACTCGAAGCCGACGTCGGCGTCCTCGGCCACCCCTTCGAACCGGCCCATCTCGTAGTTCTGCAGCACGAACATCGCCTGGAACACCGGTGAGCGGCTGACGTCACGCGGCAGACCCAGCTCGTGCACGACCCGGGCGAACGGCACCTCGCCGTGCTCCAGCCCGTCCAGCACCGCGTGGCGGGTCCGATCCAGCAGCTCGGTGAAGGTCGGGTCGCCGGCCAGCTCGGCACGCATCGGCAGCATGTTGATGAACATGCCGACCAGGTTCTCCAGCTCCGGAGCGGACCGGCCGGCCACCGACGCGCCCACCGCGAAGTCGTCCTGCCCGGCGTGCCGGGCCAGGAACACCTGGTACGCGGCGAGCAGCGTCATGAACATCGTGCCGCCGTAGGCACGGGTCAGCGCGGCCAGCCCCTCGGTGGCGGCGGCGTCCAGGGTGAACTCGACGAAGTCACCCCGGTACGTCTGGGTGGCCGGCCGCGGCAGGTCCAGCGGCAGCTCCAGCGGGGTGATCCCGGCGAGGCGCTCCTTCCACCAGTCCACGTGCCGCAGCGCGCCCGGCCCGGCCAGCTCCCGTGCCTCCCACACCGCGAAGTCTCCGTACTGCACCGGCAGGGCGGGCAGCTCCCGCTCGCGGTAGCGGGCGATCAGGTCACGCAGCAGCACGTCCACGGACCAGCCGTCACCGACGATGTGGTGCTGACCGAGGAAGAGCACGTGCTCGTCGACGTTCATCCGGTCCGGAGTGCCGTCTTGCGGCGCGGAGGCCGGATTATCGTCGCAGGCGGCCAGCCGGATCAGCAGAGCCCGCAGCAGCGGCCCGTTGGCCAGGTCGAACGGCTCGACGGCCGCCTCGTCGACACGTGCCTGGGCGGCGGTGTCGTCGGCGGCGTCCACCACGGTCAGCGGCACCTCGACGACCTCGTCGAGCACCACGGTGGGCCGGCCGTCCGAGGCGGCCGGGAACCGGGTGCGCAGCGACTCGTGCCGATGGGTCAGGTCCGCCAGCGCGCGGCGCAGCGCCGCGACGTCCAGCGGGCCACGGACTCGCAAGGGCACCGCGATGTGGTACGCCGCCTCGCCGGGAGCGAGCTGGTCCATGAACCAGACCCGCTCCTGGGCGTACGACAGCGGCACCTCGGCGTCCGGCGGGCGGGGAGTGATCCGCGCGGCGGGCGGGCTGCCGGACCGGCGGCGCAACCGCTGGGCGATCAGCGCCTGCCGGGCGGCGTCGCGGGCCGAGTCCTTCACGTCGGTCATAACGGGGTGTCCTTCTCCGCCGCGAGCAGCGCGGCGACCTCGGCTTCGGAGAGTTCGTCGAGCTCGGCGGCGATCCGCTGCTCGATCTGGGCGGCCAGGTCGGCCACCACCGGGCTGCTGAACAGCGCCCGCATCGGCAGCTCCACGTCCACCTCGGCGCGGATCCGGGCCATCGCCCGCATGCCGCGCAGCGAGTTGCCGCCGAGGGCGAAGAAGTCGTCGAGCGCGCCGACCTTCTCCAGTTGCAGGATCTCGGCGTAGACCTCGGCGACCAGCACCTCGGCGTCGGTACGCGGGGCGAGGAAGCCGTCGGCGGTGGCGGCGGTCGGTGCCGGCAGCGCGGCGGTGTCCAGCTTGCCGTTCGGCGTCAGCGGCAGCGCGTCCAACCAGACGAACGCGCTCGGCACCAGGTGCGCGGGCAGCTCCTGGGCCAGGTCTGCGGCGAGCGTCGCCTCGTCGACCCGGCCGACCAGGTAGCCGACCAGGGTCGGCTCGCCGTTGTCGGCGCGGACCACCACCGCGGCCTCGGCCACGTCCACGCGGGCGCGCAGCACCGACTCGATCTCGCCCAGCTCGACCCGCATCCCTCGGATCTTGACCTGGTTGTCCCGGCGGCCCAGGTATTCCAGTGCCCCGTCGGCCCGCCAGCGGGCGAGGTCCCCGGTGCGGTACATCCGCTCCCCCGGCGGCCCGTACGGACAGGGCAGGAAGCGCTCCGCCGTCAGCGCCGGCCGGCCCAGGTAGCCCCGGGCCAGTTGCGCCCCGGCGATGAACAGCTCACCGACCACACCCGGCGGCACCGGGTTCAGCGCGGCGTCGAGCAGGTGGACCCGGGTGTCCCAGGTGGACCGACCGATCGGCACCGGCCCGGCGGAGACCGGCTGCTCGGGGGCGATCCGGGCCGCGATACAGCCGACGGTCGCCTCGGTCGGGCCGTACTCGTTGATCACCGCCACCCGGGGGTGGGTGGCCCGCCAGCCAGCCAGTTGTTCGCCGGTCAGCGCCTCCCCGCCGATCACCAGATCGGTGGTGGGCGACAGGGCGTCGTCGAGCAGCGGCAGGTGGCTGGGGGTGACCTTCAGGAAGGTCGGCGGACCACCGGCCCGCGCCGCCGGGGTGTCGATGCCAGCGAGCCGGACCGTGCCCCCGGCGGTGAGAGGGCCGAGCAGCCCGGTCACGGTCAGGTCGAACGAGACCGGCGAGTGCAGCAGCGCGACACCGGCCAGCCCCGGGTAGGTGTCCCGGGCCCAGGCCAGGTACGCGGTGACCGCGCGGTGCTCGACCAGCACGCCCTTGGGCCGCCCGGTGGAGCCGGAGGTGTAGAGCAGGTACGCCGGGTGCTCCGCACGCAACGGCGTGCGGCGTTCGTCGTCGGTGAGGTCGGCGGAGTCCAGGTCGGCGGCGGTCGTGTCGGTCAGCACCAGTGCGTCGGCGGGGGCCAGCGCGGCCGTCTCCGAGGTGGCCAGCACAAGCGTCGGCTCGGCGTCGGTCAGCAGGTAGCTGATCCGGTTCGCCGGATAGCCGGTGTCTACCGGCAGGTACGCGGCACCGGCCTTCAGCACCGCGAGGATGGCCACCAGCAACTCCACCGAGCGGGGCAGCAGCAGCGCGACCCGGGTCTCCGGGCCGGCGCCGCGCTCGACCAGCAGCCGGGCCAGTCGGTTGGCCCGAGCGCCCAGCTCGGCGTAGCTCAGCTCCTCCCCGTCGCAGACCAGCGCGATCGCGGCGGGGGTGGCGACGACCTGCCGCTCCACCTCGGCCACCAGGGTGACCGGGGCGACCGCGGGCCCGGTGTCGGTCCAGGCGCGCAGCAGGTCACGTTCGGCGTCGTCGAGCAGAGGCAGCGCCGACAGCCGCGTCCCCGGGTCGGTCACGGCGGCGGTGAGCAGCCGCAGGTAGCGGGCGACGACCGCCTCCGCGGTGGCCCGGTCGAACAGGTCGGTGCGGTAGACCAGCCGGCTGGTGCCGCCGGTGATGTCGAAGGCCAGGTCGTCCTTGGTGGTGCCCAGCGGCACCGGGTCCAGGCCGGAGTCCGGGATCAGGTTCAGCGCGGTCTGGAACACCGGCTGCACCGACGGGTCGCGTTGCGGGGCGACCGCCTCGACGATCCGCTGGAACGGGGTCTGCCCGTGCTCCATCGCGTCCACCAGGCCGGTCCGGACGCGGCCGAGCACCTCGGTGACGCTCGGGTCGCCGGTGAGGTCGCACCGCAGCGCCACCGGGTTGACGAACATGCCGATCAGCGGCGTCAGCTCGGCGGTGTCGCGGCCGGCGGTGGAGACGCCCACCACCACCTCGGGGTCACCGGAGATCCGGGAGAGCAGCGCCGCGAAGGCGGCCAGCAGCACCATGTACGGGGTGGTCGACGTGCCGGCGGCGAGCCGCCCGACCTGGTTCAGCAGCCCGTCGGGGAGGTCGAAGCGCACCTCGTCACCGGCGAAGCCGAGCTGGGCTGGGCGCGGCCGGTCAAGCGGCAGGCCGGTCACCGCCGGCGCACCGGCCAGGTGACCGCGCCAGAAGGCGAGCTGCCGCTCCAACTCGGTGTCGGTGAGCTGGTCGCGCTGCCAGACGGCGAAGTCGGCGTACTGGATGGGCAGCTCGGGCACGTCGGCGGGCGCGCCGGTCAGCGCGGCCCGGGTGAACGCGGTCAGCTCGGCGGCGAAGAGCACCGCCGAGTGGCTGTCGAAGACCGCGTGGTGCACCACGAACTGCAACCCGACCCGGTCGGCGGCGAACCGGACCAGCCGGGCCCGCCACGGCGGCGGGGTGTCCAGCGGGATCGGGCTACGCGCCAGCTCGGCGAGGGTCTCGTCGTAGCGGGTCTCCCGCTCGTCGGCGGGCAGACCGGTCAGGTCCAACTCCGGCAGGTCCAACGGCTCGACGGCCCGGACCACCTGCACCAGCGCGCCGTCGACGATCCGCAGGTGCGTACGGAGCGACTCGTGCCGGGCGACCACCTGGCCGAACACGTCGGTGGCCTGTGCGGCGGTGACGCCGACCGGGAACCACCACGGCGCGGAGACGTTGTAGACCGGCGATCCGGGGTCGAGCTGGTTGGCCGTCCACACGCGCTCCTGGGCGAAGGACGCCGGGAAGGTCCACTCCTTGCTCATGACGCCCCCTCACGTACCGAGCGGGGGCGCATGTCGGTCCAGACGGTGTCGATGTGCGCCAGGCACTCCTCGCGGGTGCCGGCGAAGCCGGTGTCGTGCCAACCCGCCGGGAGGTCCCGCTCGGCCGACCAGATCGAGTACTGCTCCTCGTCGTTGCGCACGACCAGGAATCGGGGCTCGGCCATCACTGCTCTCCGAAGGTGTCGGGGGTGTGCGGTTCGGCCATCGCGACGGCGATCCTGCGGGGGCCGGTGAACGGTTCCCGGCCGTGCGCGGCGGTCATGTTGTCGACCACCAGCACGTCGTCGCGGTGGTAGTCGAAGCGGACGCTCGCGGCCCGGTAGGCGGCCCGCAGGTGGTCCAGGACGTCGGCGGGGATCTCGCCACCGTCGCCGTAGTAGGTGTTCGACGGCAGCCCGTCGGCGCCGAACATGTCCAGCAGGCCCTCCTGGAGGTCCTTCGCCAGGCTGCTCACGTGGAAGAAGGTGGCGTGGTTGAACCAGCGGGGAACGTCCGAGCCGGGGCGGAGGTGCACGGCGTCACGCACCGCACGGGTACGCAGCCCGTCCCGGCCCACCCACTCCAGCGTGATCCGGTTGGCCGCCGCGTACGCCTGCACCTCGGCACGATCGTCGGTGCCGAACACGTGCTGCCAGGTGGTGCCGAAATCTTCGTGGAAGTTTCGGATCAGCATCCAGCGCCGGCGGACGAACTCCTCGCGTACCGCCGGGTCGATCTCCCGGTAGACCTGACGGATGTCGGCCAACGGGGTGGCGCCCAGCGTCTGCGGCGCGGTGATGCAGTAGAAGAACAGGGTCAACGGCCACCGCGCCTGGTACGAGTTCTCGTTGTGCAGGAAGATCTCCTCGTCCGGTGGGTAGTCGGTCGAGGTGTACACCCGGCCCTTGATGGCGTGCCGGGGCGAGGACCGCTCGGTGTAGGTCAGTGGTTCCCCGGACAACGCCCGGACCACCTGGTCGAAGCCGTCCACCCCGCCCACGTCGAAGCCGCGGAACAGCAGCCCACCCTGGTCGGCCAGGGTGGCCCGCAGCTCGGCGCGGCGATCGGTGATCAGCTGGGTCAGCGCCCGGCCGTCGGCTTCGACGACCACGGGCAGCGTGGCGATCGTGTCGCTCATTGCTGTCTACTCCTGATTCTCGTTACGCGCGGGGCAGTCGCGGGATGGCGGAGGTCGGCGCCGGGGCGGCCGGATCGTCGGTGTTGGCGGCACGCAGTTCCTCGATCCGGCCGGCGAGCCCGGCCACCGTGGGGGTCTCGAAGAGGCTGCGCATCGGCAGCCGCACGCCGGTCGCCCTGCGCATCGCCGCGATGAGCTGCACCGCGACCAGGGAATTGCCGCCCAGGGCGAAGAAGTCGTCGTCGACGCCGACCTCGGCCACCCCGAGCCCGTCCTCCCACACCCGGGCGATGATCTTTTCCAGCTCGGTGCCCGGTGCGGCGCCGCCGTCCCCGAGGCCGGACCGGGTCGAGCCGGTGACCGTGTCGTCGCCGGCGAGGTCGTCGGCGGTGACCCGACCGGCCCGGTGCCGGATGTCGGCCACCGTCCGGGTGGCGATGACGACCTGGGCGCCGAGACCGGCGGTGAGGCTGCGGCGGAACGCCTCCGCACCGTCCACCGGCCGGATGTCCTCGGTCGAGGCCAACGACGGGGCATCGACCGTGGTCGTCTCGGTCAGGCCACCGGTGACCGCCCCCTGGTCGACCCGGCGCAGCACGAAGTCGCTGATCGCGACCAGTTCCCGGCCGTCCGGGTCGCGCAGTGACAGGTCGGCGGTGACCACCTCGTCGGTGTGACCGGGCCGGTGTCGCAGCTCGCTGGTGAACCGGGCCGGCAGCGGCCCGCGCACCACGATCCGGCCGTAGGACAGCGGCAGGTAGGCGCCGCTGCCCTGGCCCCGGCCGAACGCGGTCGCCACGTCCAGCAGCGCGGGGTGCAGGCCCCAGGCGGGCAGGTCACCGAGCACGGCGGCCGGGGCCTCGATCACCGCCAGCTCGGTGTCGTCGGCCCGATGGTGCTCGGTCAAGGCGGCCCAGCGCGGCCCGAAGGTGAGCATGCTGGTGCGGCCCCGGCCGAAGGACGCGTCGTCGTCCACCCGCCGACCGGTGGGTTCGACGCGGTGGGCCGGCGGGGTGGGCTCGTCGGTCCAGCCGGCTCCACCCCGTACGTGGGTGCGCAGGAGACCGCTGGCCAGGCTCCGGACGGCGAAGTCGGTGCCGCCGTCGTCGGCCGGCGTCAGCTCCACCCGGTACTGGGCGATGGTGCCGTCGGGCACCGCGAACGGCTCCAGGAAGACCACGTCGCGCAGCTCCACCGCCGCGTCCCCGTCGGGCGCGGGCATCGCGGCGGCCACCGCGGCCCGCACCGACTCCAGGTGGGCGGTGCCCGGTACGACCGGTACGCCGGCGATCCGGTGCTCGTCGAGCAGCCAGTGGGTGCTGGCGGAGACCAGGCCGTGCAGCACGGTCTCCGTCGGCCCGCTGACCTTCGTGGTGAGCACCGGGTGGTCGACGGTGCTGGTCACCGTGTCGCGGCCGGCAGCCCGGAATCCGGCCGGCGCGGCGGTCTCCACCGCCATGCCCACCTCGGCCCAGCCGCCCCAGTTCTGCGACAGCACCGGAGCCCGCCAGCCGGCACCCGAGCGGGCGTGCGCGTCCAGGAACGCGTTCGCGGCGCAGTAGTCGACCTGCCCGAAGCCGCCGACCACCGCGGTGATGGACGAGCAGAGCACCACGAAGTCCAGCGGCAGGTCGCCGAAAACCTGGGCCAGGGCGAGCGTGCCGGCGAGCTTGGGAGCGAGCACCCGCTCGGCCTCGGCCCGCTCCTTGACCTCGGCCATTCCACCGCCAGGCAGACCGGCCGCGTGCACGATGCCGTCGATGCCGCCGTACGCGGCCTGCGCGGCGTCGCGGACCCGGCGCAGGTCGGCGGGGTCGGTGACGTCGGCGGCGAGCACCAGCACCTCGGCGCCGGCGGCCTCCATCCGGCGGATCGCCGCGATGGCCCGACCGGCCCGGTCGTCGCCGTGCACGGCGAGGTGGTCGTCCCACCGCTCACGCTCCGCAAGCCCGGAGCGGGCCAGCAGCACCAGCTTGGCGCGGGCGCGGGTGGCGAAGTCCTCGGCCAGGGTGATACCGATGCCGCCGAGCCCACCGGTGATCAGGTACCGGCCGCCGTCGCGCAGCGCGCCCGGCTCCCCCTCGGCGTCGAGCGTCACCTGCTCGACGTCGGCCACCCAACGCCGGCCCCCACGGAGGGCGACCTCCGGCTCCCGAGGACGGCGCAGCTCGGCGACCAGCGCGGTGACGTCGTCGTCGGCCGGGTCCGCGTCGACCAGCCGGACGGCCAACCCGGGTAGTTCGGCCGGGAGCACCCGGGCCAGCCCGGCGAGGGTGGCGTGCTCCGGGCGGCGCAGGTCGTCGCCGCGCACATCGCCGGTGCCGGCGGTGACCAGATCCAGGACGACGTCGCCGTCCTCGCCGGTCAGGCCGGCGCCGGCCAGCGCCTGCACCAGGTGCAGGGCGCTGAAGAAGCCCAGCTCCTGGGCCGCCCAGGTGGCCGCGATGTCGGTGCCGGTCGGCGCACCGTCCAGCGTGAAGGCGTGCACCAGCCGGGTCGGCAGTCCACCGTCGGCGGTGAGCGCGGCGACCAGCGCCTCATGATCCGAGCGCACCCCGGGGCGCAGCCGGTAGCCGCCGTCGGCGGTGAAGGCGTCGCCGGGGCGTACCGGGACCGGGTCGGCGCCGGCGGCCCGCAGGCCGGCGACCAGGGCGTCGCCGCGCGCGCCCGCGGTCAGCACCAGGCAGCGGCCCAGCGACCCGGTCGGCGACATCGGCGCGGCCTGCCGCCAGACCGGCACCGCGAACCACTCGGGCAGCGGTCGCGGCCCGGTCTCCACCGCAGCGGCGGCGACCTGCTGCTCCGGGTCCGGGTCGATCCAGTAGCGGCGGCGCTCGAACGGGTAGCTGGGCAGCGGCACCCGCCGCGCCGCCGGGTCCACGTCGAAGCGTACGGGCAGCCCGGCGCACCAGAGCGCGCCGGCGGTGCCGAGCAGAGCGGCCAGGTCGCCGGTGGTCTCCCCGGCGGCGGGCAGGCTGCCCAGCGGGATGAGCGGTCGCTGCTCCGGCGCTGCCCTGGCGACCTGCATCCGGGCCAGGCTGGCCAGTTGCCGGCCGGGACCGCACTCGACCAACTGCCAGGTGCCCGCCGTCAGCAGGGTGGCCACACAGTCGCCGAAGCGGACCGGCTGGCGCAGGTGCGCCGCCCAGTACGCCGGGTCGGTGGCCTGCTCGGCGGTGATCCAGGTGCCGGTCACGTTGGAGAGGAACGGCGCGGTCGGCGGGCGCAGCGACACCGTGCCCATCAGCGCGGTGAACTCGGCGAGGATCGGCTCCATCATCGGCGAGTGGAACGCGTGCGAGGTGCGCAGCATCTTGGACTTTGCCGTCAGCGTCGCCGCGAACGCCTCGACGGCGGCGGTCTCGCCGGCCACCACGCAGGTCCCCGGCCCGTTGACCGTGGCCACCGAGAGCCCCTCGGGCAGCACGTCGGCGACCGCCGACTCGTCCAGTGAGACGGCGAGCATCGACCCGGTGGGCAGCGTCTGCATCAGCCGGCCCCGGGCGGCGACCACCCGCAGCGCGTCCGGCAGGCTCAGCACCCCGGCAACGGTGGCCGCGACGTACTCACCGATCGAGTGGCCGATCATCGCGGCCGGGCGTACGCCGGTGGCCTGCCAGAGCGCGGCCAGGGCGTACTCGACGGTGAACAGCGCCGGCTGGGTGTAGCGGGTCTCGGTGAGCTTCTCCCCCGCCATCGGATCCCGACCGAGGATCAGGTCACGCAGGTCGATGCCCAGGTCGGGAAGGAGCAGTTCGGCGCACTCGTCGACGACGGCAGCGAAGCGGGGCTGCTCGGCGTGGAGCTGCGCGCCCATCCCGGCGTACTGGGAACCCTGACCGGAGAACAGGAGAGCGACTTTCGGGGCTGGACGCCCGGTCGATGGTTGCGCTCCGCGTTTCGGGGCGCGCAGGGCCGTGACGGCGCTGGGGAGATCCGACGCGACCACCGCGCGGCGGTGCGGGTGCGGGCGGCGGCCGGCACGCAGGGTGTGCGCGACGTCGGCGAGGTACGCGGGCCCGGCGTCCGCGGCACCGTCCAGGTGGGCGGCGAGGCGCTGCACCGCGGCGTCCAGGGCGCCCGGGGTGGCAGCGCTGACCTGGAGCAGATGCGCCGAGCGCACCCGGCGGTCGGTGCGGTACGCCGCCGGCGCCTCCTCGAGCACGACGTGCGCGTTGGTGCCGCCGATGCCGAACGAGCTGACCCCGGCCCGGCGCGGCCCGCCGTCGGTGTCCCACTTGGTGAGGGTGTTCGCCACGTAGAACGGGGTGTCGGCGAACTCGACCGCCGGGTTCGGCGTCTCGTAGTTGATCGTCGGTGGGATCAGCCCGTGCTCCATGGCGAGCACCGTCTTGATCACGCTGACGATGCCCGAGGGTTGGCTGAGGTGGCCGATGTTGGACTTCACCGACCCGATGCCGCACCAGCCCCGCTCGTCGGTGTCCCGGCTGTAGACGGCGGAGAGCGCGGCGACCTCGATCGGGTCGCCCATCGCGGTGCCGGTGCCGTGCGCCTCGACGTAGCTGATGGTGCGCGGGTCGATGTCGGCCATGTCGACGGCCTGGGCGATCGCGGCCACCTGCCCGTCGACGCTGGGCGCCGTGAAGCCCACCTTGCCGGCGCCGTCGTTGTTGATGGCGTTGCCCCGAACCACGGCACGGATGTGGTCCCCGTCGGCGATCGCGTCGGAGAGCCGCTTGAGCAGCGTCACCCCGACGCCACTGCCCCACACGGTGCCGTTGGCGGCGGCGTCGAACGGGCGGCACCGGCCATCGGGCGAGGTGAAGCCCTCCATGCCGAGGTAGCCGACGTGCGGCAGCTCGATGTTGACACCGCCGGCCAGCGCCATGTCGCACTCACCGTTGCGCAGTGACTCGCAGGCCAGGTGGAACGCGACAAGCGAGGTGGAGCAGGCGGTGTGCACGGTCAGGCTCGGCCCGCGCAGGTCCAGCCGGTACGACACGTTTGTGGCCACGTAGTTCGGCGAGTTGCCGGTGGCGATGGAGACCGCGCCGTGTGGGTTGCCGCCGACCCGCTGGTTACGCAGCACGTAGCGGTGCAGGTAGGTGTTGCCGCCGGTGCCCGCGTACACGCCGATCGCGCCGTCGTAGCGGGCCGGGTCGTAGCCGGCGTCCTCCAGCGCGGTGTGGCAGGACTCCAGGAACAGGCGGTGCTGCGGGTCGGTCAGCTCCGCCTCCCGGGCGGTCATCCCGAACAGTGTGGCGTCGAACTCGTCGTAGCCGTCGACAAGCGGGGCGCGGTTGACCCAGCCCGGGTCGTCGACCTCAGTGGGTGTCGCGCCCCGGGCGAGCTGCTCCTCCCGGGTCAGCTCGGTGGTGGACTCCACGCCGTCGACCAGGTTGCGCCAGAACTCGTGGACGTCGGCGGCGCCGGGCAGGCGCGCGGCCAGGCCGACGATCGCGATCGGTTCGATGCCGTGGTCGGGTGACTCGGTGACGTCGTCGGACTGGTCGGCTGCGGTCGGGTTGCTCATCAGGCTGTCCTTCGTCACGCGGAGCCGCCGGGGCGGCGAGGTGGGGTACGACGGGTACGGCCGCGGCGTGCGGCGGCCCGCAGGGCGGCCCGGGCCAGCTCCGGCCGGTCGGCGGCACCGTCGAGGCTGGCGGCGAGCGCTCGGACGGTGGGGTGGCGGAACAGGTCGAGCATGCGGATGGACCGGCCGGTCGCGGCGGTCAGCCGGGCGTGCACGGCGGCGAGCGCCAGCGAGTGCCCGCCGATGTCGAAGAAGTTGTCGGTCACCCCGACCCGGTCGTGCTCCAGCACCTCCCGCCAGATCCGGGCGATCAGCTCCTCGGTCTCGGTGAGCCCGTCCGGGCCGACAGGCATCAGCGCGGGTGGGGGGCCGACCGGGTCACCGCCGGCGACCGTCATCGCGCCGAGCTGCGGCACCCGCACGGTGGGTCGGGGCAGCGCGGTGGCGACCTCGCGGGCCGGCGTGTCCGACGCCACGGCCAGCGCGCCCACCAGCTCGGCCAGGTCGGCGAGCAGGTCGTCGACGCGTCCGGCGTCGAACAGGTCCGGGTTGTAGACCACCTCGACGCCCGTACGACCGCCGTGCTGCACCACGTAGACGGTGATGTCGAACGGCGAGCCCGGTTTGGGCACCGACACCGGCTCGGCGGCCAACCCGGTCAACGTCAGCGCGGGCGGCGCGAAGTTGAGCACGTTGAACAGCACCTGCACCAGCGGTGCGCGGGCGGTGTCCCGGCCGACGCCGAGCGCCTCGACGATGCGTTCCAGTGGGGCCCCCGGGTGGGCGGTGACCTCGTGCAACTCCCCGGCACAGCGGTCGACCAGCTCGGCGAAGCTCACCCCGCCGGTGCGGACCCGCACCGGCACCGTGTCGATGAAGAAGCCGATGACGTCGTCGAAGGCGGCCAACCGCCGGTCGGCGACGATCGCCCCGAGCACGTGGTCGTCGCCCCCGGTGAGCCGCGCGATCAGCTCACCGAAGGCGGCCAGCAGCACCGCGGCGACCGTGGTGCCGCGACGCTCGGCCAGCTCGCGGACCGCGCGGTCGGTGTCGGCGGGCAGCCGGACCGCCGCCTCCGCCCCGGCGTACGTCTGCACCGCCGGCCGCGGCCGGTCCCGGGGCAGGTCCAGCACGGTCGGCACGCCGTCCAGGTGCCCCGTCCACCAGGCCAGGTCGGGCCCGCCCCGCAGCCGGTCGCGCTCGGCCCGCCACACCGCGTAGTCGGCGTACCGGGCCGGCAGCGCCGGCAGTGTGGGCGCCGTACCGGCCACCGCCTGGGCGTACCCGGCGGCGAGGTCGTCGTAGCAGATCCGCTCCGACCAGCCGTCGAAGACGGCGTGGTGCCAGGTGACCGCCAGCACGTGCTCGGCCGGGCCGAGCCGGTAGACGGTCACCTGCCAGGGTGGCCCGGTGGCCAGGTCGAACGGGTGCGCGGCACCGGCCGCGAGCATCTGGGCCAGCTCCGCCTTCGGCTCGGCGCTGCCGGTCAGGTCGACCACCGGCACCGCCACGTCGGTCGGTTCGGCGCAGACCGCGTAGGGCACCCCGGCGGTCTGCGGGATGCGCCAGCGCAGCACGTCGTGCCGCTCGGCGACGGTCCGCAGTGCCGCGCCGAGGGCCGCGATGTCCAGCGGGCCGAGCAGCCGGTGCGCCACCGCGATGTTGTACGGCGCGCTGGACGGCGCGAGCTGGTCGACGAACCAGAGCCGGCGTTGCGGTGGGGAGAGGGTGGGCGGGTTGCCGGTGCTCAGCCGGTCGTCGCCGACGGGTGCGGCGGCCACCCGCTCGGCGAGCCGGCCGAAGGTGCGCTCGGTGAACACCTCACGGGCGTCGAGCTGCCGGCCCAGCTCGGCGCGCAGCGCGGCGACCAGGCGCATCGCCGCGATGGAGTTGCCACCGGCGGCGAGGAAGTCGGTCGCCGGCCCGGGTGCCGCGCCGAGCAGCCGGGTCCAGATGCCGGCCACGGCCGCCGCGAGGGGACCACCGGGCACCTCCGGAGCGACGGCGTCGGCGGAGGAGGCGGTGCGGGCCGCGGCCAGCGCGCGCAGCGCGAGGCGGTCCAGCTTGCCGCTGATCGGGCTGATCGGCAGGGCCGCGCTGCGCAGCACCCGGGCCGGCAGCATCGCCGTGGTCAACCGACTGCCGGCGTACGCGCGCAGCCGCGCGTCGTCGGGGGCATCCGCCGGAGTGAGGAACGCGACCAGCTCGGTGCCGGCCGGACCGGGCACCGCCTCGACGGCCACCCCGGTCACCCCGGGCAGGTCGGCGAGCACCGCCTCGACCTCGCCCAGCTCGATGCGCTGCCCACGGATCTTCACCTGCCGGTCGGCCCGGCCCAGGAAGACGATCCGCCCGTCCGGGTCCTGCCGCACCAGGTCGCCGGTGCGGTACAACCGCTCGCCGGGCAGCCCGGAGAACGGATCCGGAACGAACCGCTCGGCGGTCAGCGCCGGCCGGCCCAGGTAGCCGTCGGCCAGCCCGGGCCCGCCGATCAGCAGCTCACCGGTCTCGCCCGCAGGCACCGGGTCCAGCGCCGCGTCCACCACGTACGCCCGGTGGTTGGGCATCGGCCGGCCGATCGGTACCGGGTCGACCTCGGTGGCGCTCAACGGGCCGCTGGCCGCCATCACCGTCGTCTCGGTGGGGCCGTACGCGTTGAGAAGGCGGCGGCCGGGTGCCCAGCGGGCGGCCAGCGCGGCCGGTACCGCCTCGGCGCCGCAGAGCATCGTACGCCAGCCGGTCAGCTCGGCCGGGTCCAACATGGCCAGCACGGTGGGCGTGATGAAACCCCAGTTGACCTCGTGCTCGACGATGAACCGGGTCAGCCGGACCGGGTCGGCGCGATCCGCCGTGCCGAGGAGCTGCACCGTCCCGCCGAGCAGCAGCGGCACGAACAGGTCGATGGTGGCCGCGTCGAACCCGAGCGACGCCAGGCCGAGGCTGCGTACGCCGGCGTCGGCGCCGCTGAGCGCGGCCACGCCCGTCACGAACTCCACCACGTTGCGGTGGCTGGTGAGCACACCCTTGGGCCGACCCGTGGAGCCCGAGGTGAACAGCACGTACGCCGGGTCGCCGGGCCGGGCCGGGCAGGGCGCGAGGGGGGCCGGGCCGGGCAACCCGACCGCCTCGACGCCGGGGGCGTCAGCGAACTCGGTCTCGGCGGCGTCGCCGACCACCAGGGAAATGCCCGCGTCGGCGGCGATCCCGCGAAGCCGCCGACGCGGGCCGCCCGGCTCCAGCGGCACGTAGCAACCGCCGGCCAGCAACACCCCCAGCACGGTCGCCACCAGCTCCGGCCGGCGGCTGCCGCACACTCCCACCCGACTCTGCCGGCCGACGCCGCGGGCGCGCAGCGCGGCAGCCACCCCGGCGGCCTGGGACAGCAGCTCGGCATAGCTGAGCCGGACGTCCCACTGGCGCACCGCCGTCGCGTCCGGCGTACGGGCGGCCTGCGCGACCACCAGCTCGGCGATCGTCGCGTCCGGCCAGGGCAGGGCCTCGCCCCGTACGGCGTTGCTGGACAATAGGTCGGTCACCCGTTTCCCCCCGGGATAGCTGTTCGGATCGGTCATCTGCAGGCGCAGCTCACTGACGTAGCCGCGGCCCTGCGCGTCGGTCATCCAGCTGTCGCCCGGTGCCGGTAACAGGTGACCGCCTCGCGCAGCAGCGGGTCGGCGGCGATCCGGCCGGCGGTCGCGGAGGAGTCGGCGGTACGCAGCACCACGTCCCGCCACACCGACCAGCCCGTCCCGCCCAGTGGCAGCACGTGACTCATCGGACGGGTTCCGGCTCGTCGGCGTCCACGATGTGCAGTCGCAGTTCACTGAAGTAGCGCCGACCGGCCCCGTCGGGCACCCAGGCGTCCTGTTCGGTGGGCAGCATCTCGCTGACCACCACCGTCGTGTCGTCGCCGCCGTCACGCCGGGCCGCCCGGACCAGCACACAGAACATGTCAGCGAAGACGGGGCTGCTCAGGTCGACGAAGCAGGGCTTGGTCTCGGTGCCGAGCTTGACGTACACCTGCTCGGGCAGGCCCAACCGGCGTCGCCAGTCCCGTACCGCCAGGAAGCGGGCCCGCTCACCCTTCGCCGCGCCGAAGTCGCACGCGCCGACGGTGGTCCGCCAGGTCTGCCGGGCCACCACGAGCCGGTCCAGCGTGATCCTCGGGGTGTACGGGGCAGCCGCGACCAGCTTGAATCCGTCCACGGCATGCAGGCTGAGCAGCCCGGCGCAGACCTCGGTCAGGAGCCAGCGCTGCCCGTCGGGGGCCACGACCGTCAGTCGGCCGTCCTCGTCCCGAACGGTCAGCGCCACCGTGGGCAGCACCCGGTCCGGGTCGGCGTTGGGCGCGGACGCGAAGGCCACCTGCCGGTCGGTGGGGCCGATCAGCGCCTCGGCGACCCGGCTGGTGCGGCGCGGCCAGTCGGTGGGATAGAGCAGCCGGATCCGGTTCGGGCCGAGGTCGGCCGCCAGCGCGTCGCGCAGCCGCTGCACGTCCGGATGTGCGGCCGTGAACACCGCACAGTCGAACGACGGCCAGGCGGCGTGCAGCTCGCCGAGCACCACGGTGTAGTCGCCGCGGGCCAGCGCGTCGGCGTCGGCCGCGCAGATCTGCAGGTCGGGGCTGTGCAGCCGGGAGTTCGACCAGCTTGGCCGGAGAACGGGGAAGACCTCGTCGACCCGGGCGGCCAGGTCCGCCACGTCCAGCCGCACGTCGGTGCTGCCCGGCGGCAGGTCGGCCAGCCCGAACAGCCCCGCCCAGCGGGCCGCGAAGTCGCCCGCCACCGCGTCGACCGGGCGCGGCCCGCTGCCCCAGAACATGCCCTGGACCAGGAACCACAGGTCGGACAGGGCCACCGGGGCGTCGCCGGCCTCGGCGCGCAGCTCGTCGTACAGCTCCCGGAACACCACCGCGTACGCCTCCTCCAAGGCGCCGGCCAGCCAGCGGGCGGCCCGCAGCAGCACGGCGAGCGGGGCGGCGATCCCGTCCAGCAGCGGTGCGCCGAAGACCACGTCCAGGTCACGGCTGGTGTCCTCATAGCAGAGCGTCCGACCGGCGTACATCTGCCCGGCCCGGCGCTGCGCCGGCTGCCCGGTCAGGTCGGTGAACGTCTCGTCGAGCGCGTTCAGCGCGGCGTGCAGCCGGCCCGGATCACCGGCCGCGGCGGCGACCGCGTCCCGGGCGGCGCACAGCCGATCGAAGCCGGCCTGGGCGGCGGCCCGCGCGGGGGCGTCGCCGACCTGCGTGATCCGCTGCCGCAGCACGTCCTCGGCGGCCGGGCTCACCGGCAGCGCGGCGTCCCAGGTGGCCAGGTCCCGCTGCACCAGCCGGTCGAGCAGCGCGTACCCGTCCTCCGGCCGACGCAGACCGACGGCCGGGTCGGTGACCAGCTCGTGGGCGGGGCGGTGGCCGTCGGCGGCACCGAGCAGTGCCGCCTCGACCGGCGACAGGGGCACCGGGGGTCGACCCGGCCGGCGCACCTCCCGGCCGGCGAGGCTCAGGTGCGGGGCGAGCTGGGGTGCCCACCAGCGGCGGACGGCCAGGTCCTCGGCGATCCGCTGCGCGTACACGGTCAGCGCCCAGGACTCGAACCACACCCAGCGGTCACGGGTCAGCGCCGCGCCCGGCCGGACCTCGGCGGCGACCGGCAGCTCCGGGTCGAGGGTGACCCAGCAGCTCGGGCCGAAGAAGCCGACGGTCTCGTTCTTGCCGCAGTAGCGCTGCCAGTATCTGAGGACGGCCCGTTCGCGCTCGCGCCTACGGGTGTTGCGGGCAGCGTCGGGGCCACCACGGACCAGCCCGTCCAGGGTGGGCAGCATCCCCCGGTTCTGCCAGGTGACCGCCTCGCGGAGCAGCGGGTCGGCGGCCAGCTCGGTGATCCGCCGGGTGGCGGTGGACAGCGCCTCGGCGAACTCCTTGTCGAAGACGTCGGCGCCGGTGCCGGTGGTCAGCAGCTCGTCGGCCGCCGCGGCGGCGTGCGGCGCGGACAGCAGGGTCAGCCCGTCGGCCGGAAAGCCGGTGCTGCGCAGGATGGCGTCGCGCCACACCGACCAGCCGGTGTCGCCCAGCGGGACCCGGTGCGCGGCGGCGGCCGCCCTCAGCGTGGCGGTCGGCGGTTCGGTGGTGAGCGCCGCGGTCAGGTCGGCGCGGATCGCGTCGGCCAGCTCGGGCAACGCGTCGTGCAGGAAGAAGTGCCCGCCGTCCAGCTCGTGCAGGGTGAAGCCGGCGGCGGTGTGCTCCCGCCAGGCCGCGCTCTGCTCCCGGGTCACCGCCAGGTCGCGCCGGCCAGCGAACGCGATGATCGGCACCGGCAGCGGCTCCTCGGGCCGGTACCGGTAGCTGTCCACCCGCTCGAAGTCGGCGCGCAGCAGCGGCAGCAGCAGGTCGACCAGCTCGGGGTGCTCCAGCACACCGGCGGGCAGGCCGCCGCCGGTCCGCAGCCGGCGCAGCAGCTCGTCGTCGTCCACCTGGGACAGCCCGTCGAAGATGGTGGGCGCGGTGACGTGCGGGGCGCGGGCGCCGCCGACGTAGAGCCGCAGCGGCAGTGGACGCCCGGCGCGGCGCAGCTCGCGGACCACCTCGAAGCCGAGCCGGCCGCCCATCGAGTGGCCGTAGATGGCGTAGGGCCCGGTGGCCCGCCCGGCGATGGCGCTCGCCACGTCGACCACCCGGAACCGGGGGTCCTCGCTGATCCGGTTTTCCCGGCCGGGGAGCTGCACCGGCAGCACCTCGACGTCCGGACCGAATCGGCCCGAGAAGGTGCGGAACGCGCCGGCTCCGGCGCCGGCATAGGGCAGGCAGAACAATTGCACCGGTGCCGGATCGCGGCTGCCGGCGGACGGGAACCAGTTCACCGAACACCTTTCTGAGGAGGTTCGATCCAGTACCGCTGCCGCTGAAAGGGGTAGGTGGGCAGCGAGGTTCGTCGGACGCCGTCGGCCGGGTGCAGGGCCGTCCAGTCCAGGGACCGGCCGGTCACCCAACCGGCGGCCAGGTCGCGCAGCGGGCCGGCCGGACCGACCACTCGGGTGTCCGTGGCCAGTAACGCGTCGAGCGCGGCGACCGCGTCGGTCGGGGTGGTGGCGACCACCGCGGCCCGGCAGCCGAACTCCCGTCGGCCCAGCGCCAGCGTCGCGGCGACCTCGGCGAGCGTGGGCGCGGTGCCCGCCAGGTGCCGCCGCAGCCGGGTCAGGGCCGCCCGCAGAGCCGCGGGGGTACGCGCCGACACCGGCAGCAGGTGCGCGCCGGCCGACCCGGTGTCGACCGGCTCGACCGCGGGTGGTTGCTCCACCACGACGTGCGCGTTGGTGCCGCCCAGCCCGAACGAGCTGACCCCGGCCACCCGGCGCGGCACGTCGGGCCAGTCCCGCGCCTTCGTCGGTACGTAGAACGGACCGGCGGCCAGATCGATCTCCGGGTGCGGACGGGTGAAGTGCAGGTTCGGCGGGATGACCCCGTGCTGTACGGCCAGCACCGCCTTGATCAGCCCGGCGATGCCGGCCGCGGCGTCGAGGTGACCGATGGTGGTCTTCACCGAGCCGAGCGCGCAGGTCTCGGCGGGGGCGGCGCCCTCGTACACCTCGTGCAGCGCGGCCACCTCGATGGCGTCCCCGAGTGGCGTACCGCTGCCGTGTGCCTCGATGAAGCGGACCTCGCCCGGGGCGACCTCGGCCGCGGCGAGCGCGCCGGCCACCGCGGCGGCCTGCCCGGCCGGCCCGGGGACGGCGTAGCCGGCCCGGTCGGCACCGTCGTTGGTGACCGACCAGCCGGGCAGGATCGCGAGGACGCGGTCCCCGTCGGCCTGCGCGTCGGCGAGCCGACGTAGCGCCACCACCCCGACGCCGGAGCCGAAGCCGGCGCCCTGGGCGGCCTCGTCGAAGGCCCGGCAGCGACCGTCCGGTGAGGCCAGGCCACCGGGGGTGTGCCGGTGCCGGGGCCAGGTGATGCTCACGCCACCGGCCAGCGCGATGTCGCACTGGTAGTCGGCCAGGCTCTGCGCGGCCAGGCAGACCGCGACCAGCGAGCTGGAGCAGGCGCTCTGCACGGCCACCGCCGGCCCGGTCAACCCCAGCCGGTACGCCACCTGACCGGGCAGGTGGTCGGTGAGCTGCCGGCCGATCAGGCGGGACTCCCAGTCGTCCGGATCGACGTCACCGATCACGGCCGGGTTGTCCATCAGGTGAAAGAGGAAGTAACGGTTGACGGAGGTGGCGCCGTACACGCCGACGAGGCCGGGGAACCGGGTCGGGTCGTGGCCGGCGTCCTCCAGCGCCTCCCACGCGGTCTCCAGGAACAGCCGGTGCTGCGGGTCGGTACGGGCGGCCTCCTGGTCGCCGAAGGAGAAGAACTCCGCGTCGAAGTCGGCGATGCCGTCGAGCCGCCCGGTGGCCTTCACGTGCCGGGGGTCGGCGCGCAGCCCGGGGCCGACGCCCAGCGCCGCCAACTCCTCGTCGCTGTGGTCGTGGATGGCGTCGACGCCGGCGCACAGGTTCCACCAGAAGGTGGCCACGTCCGCCGCTCCCGGGAACCGGCCGGCGAGACCGACCACGGCGATCTCCTCGCCGGTGTGCTCGCGGACGCCGACCGATGAGGAGTACGCACCGCCGGTGGACGGCGACGCGGTGGACGCCGAGGCGGTCGCGACGGGCGGGGCCGGCAGGTCGGTGGACGGCGGCGGGTCGACCAGTCGAGCCTGGGCGGCGACCGTCGGATGGTCGAAGAGCCGCAGCAGCGGCAGCCGGACCCCGAACCGTTCGGTCAGCCGCTGCTGCACCTGGCCGAGCAGCAGGGACTGCCCGCCGACGTCGAAGAAGCTGTCGGTGCGGCCGACGGCGTCCCGGCCGAGCACGGTGCACCAGATGTCGTGCACGATCCGCTCGGTCGGGTTGGCCGGTCGATCCTCGGCCAGCACGGCCCGGGCCGGCGCCGGCAGCGCCCGTTCGTCGATCTTTCCGCTGACGGTCAGCGGAAACTCGGCGACCGGCACGACGGCGCGGGGCAATGCGTACTCGGGTAGTTGCCGGGCCAGGGCGGCCCGCAGCGCGGCCGGGTCCACCGGTGTCCCGGTCGACCGGACGTACGCCAGCAGCTCGCCGTCGCGGGCGATGGCACGCACCTCGGCGACGCTCGGCTCGGCGGCGAGCACCGACTCGATCTCGGTCAGCTCGACCCGGAACCCGCGCACCTTGACCTGCCGGTCGAGGCGGCCGAGGCAGCGCAGCTCGCCGGTGGGCAGCAGCTCACCGAGATCGCCGGTGCGGTACGCCGGCACCCCGTCGGGGTCCAGCCCGAACCGGTCGCTGACCTGGTCGAGGTAACCGGGGGCGAGGTGCCGGCCGCGCACCACGATCTCGCCGTCCGGTGTCAGCCGCAGCGCGTACCCGGGCAGGGCGGTGCCGATCGGCAGCGGCCCGGTGGCCGTACGGTCGACGTCGGCCAGCGGCAACGCGGACCGGGCCGCGAAGGTCATCTCGGTGGCACCGTAGCCGTTGACGAGCACGCAACCCGGGGCGAAGTGACCCTGGGCGCGGGTGGCGTCGGCGTAGCTGGCCTGTTCGCCACCGAGCAGCACCACCCGGACCCGGTCGAGCCGGTCGACGCCGGGAGTGTCCAGCAGGTACCGGAAGACCGTCGGGGTGGAGTGGTAGACGGTGACGCCGTGCCGGGCCAGTTGCTCGACGGCGTACGCCAGCCCGTGGCGGCGCAGGTCGACCGGGACGACGGCGGCGCCGGTGAGCAACGCCGGGTAGAGGTCGGGGATGGCCGCGTCGAAGCTGAACGAGGCGAGCAGGCTGAGCCGGTCGTCCGGACGCAGGTCGAGGGTGGCGATCTGGTTGTCCACCACGTGCAGCAGGTTGCGGTGGGTCTGCCCGACCGCCTTGGGCCGGCCGGTGGAGCCGGAGGTGAACAGCACGTACGCGAGGGCGTCCGGGTCCACCGGCACCGGCCGCAGCGGCGCCGGCCGCACGTCGACGGCGGGGACGACCCGCGTGCCGGGCCGGTCGGTGGCGAGCCGGCGGGCCAGCTCGGTGTGCTCGCCCCCGCTGAGCAGCACGGTGACGTCGGCGCCGTCGACGAGCTGGCGCAGTCGCTGCTCCGGGAAGCCCGGGTCGAGCGGCACGTAGGCGGCTCCTGCGGCGAGGGTGCCCAGCATCGCGGCGATGGTGCCGGCGCCGTGTGTGGTCAACAGTCCGACCCGGTCGCCGGGTTGGACGCCGGCCCCGGCCAGCAGCTCGGCGTGGCCGCCGGCCAGGCCGGCCAGGCGGGCGTAGTCGAGCGGGCCGGTGTCACCGAGCACGGCGGGATGGTTGGGCCGGGCGGTAGTGGCATCGCCGAAGCGATAGATCAGCGTCGAATTTCCCATCTCAGGACGCGCACATCGCTCCACACGAGACGGACACGCCGAGGTCGGCTACTTTGATCATGATTTCCCCCCCAGGACTTCACAATGGAACGAGCATAGGACTCAATGCCTGGCGCGGAAGATCATTGACTAGAGTCAACCCGAAGGGCTAGCGGGTGATCAGACGAGGGATGACGGAAATCGTCCGATCATCCCCCTGGCGCAGCGGCGGATTTTCGCCTAGAACGATCACCAGGGGCTGTTTTTGCGGTCGCACATTCATTGCGTAGAGGAATTTCCCGACCAGAGGCATCGGGTCGCTCGCCGCGGACCACACTCTGCGCCGTGGGTTCAGCGCGTGAAGGGTGCCGGCGGGACGGGGCCGACAGCACCGTCGTCGTCGCGCGGCAACCGCGACACCATCTCCCGGAACTCCCGCACGGTGACCGCCTCGCGCAGGGTGGCGAAGACGGCGCCAGTGCCGCTCCGGAGCGCTGACCCGATGGCCCGACCTGAACCGCCCATCGACACCTGGGGCAAGATCCGCATCGCCGGTTGCTGGCCGCCGACGCGCTCGGCGAGTTCGCCGAGCGCGTCGCCACATCCATCGGACCCGTTGCGGACTCCTGCGCTCCCGACGCCCTACGCCGAGAGCGACCCGACCCGTACCGGCCGGCGAACCCGGGCCGGCGGGGCGGGCAGAGCCCTGCGGTCGACCTTGCCGTTGGCGGTGGCGGGCAACTCGGGCAGCACCACGTGGCGCAGCGGCACCATGTGGTCGGGAAGCTGCTCGGCCAGGAACGCCCGCAGCGCCGCCTCGCTCACGTCGCCCGCGTCGGCGTGCCGCTCGGTCACCACGTACGCCACCAGGGTCGGGGCCGCACCCAGGTCGTCGCGGAGCAGCACCACGCTGTTCGCGACGAGCGGGTGACTGTTCAGCACCGACTCGATCTCGCCGAGTTCCACCCGCTGCCCACGGATCTTCACCTGCGTGTCGATGCGCCCGCCGTAGCTCAGGTAACCCTGCGGTGACCACCAGGCCAGGTCGCCGGTGCGGTACACCCGCTGGGGACGCCCGGCGACGTGCACGGTGCCGAACCGCTCGGCGGTCAGGTCCGGCCGTCCGGCGTACCCCCGGGCCAGGCAGTCGCCGCCGACCACCAGTTCCCCGGGTACGCCCAGCGGAGCCAGCGCACCGTCGTCGTCCAGCACGTATGCCGTGACGTTGGTGATCGGCCTGCCGATCGGGACGGTGGGGTCCGGTTCGGGTCGGCGGCACGGCCAGGCGGTGACGTCGATGGCGGCCTCGGTGGGGCCGTACAAGTTGTCCACCCGCACCATTGGCAGGGTGGCGGTGAGCTTGTTGACGAGCTTCGGCGGCAGGGCCTCCCCGCTGCAGATCACCCGGCGCAGGGCTGCGCACGCGGCGACCCCGGGCTCCTCGACGAACAGGGCGAGCATCGACGGCACGAAGTGCACTGTGGTCACCGCCTCGCGCGCGATGACGGCGGCCATCTCCTGCGGGTCGCGGTGCGCCTGGGCCTCGGCCGTGACCAGCGTCGCGCCGGCCAGGAAGGCCCAGAGCAGTTCCCACACCGACACGTCGAAGGTGTACGGCGTCTTCTGCAGCACCACGTCGCCGGGCCCGATGCGGTACTCCTCCTGCATCCACGCCAGCCGGTTGGCCAGCGACAGATGGGTCATCTGCACACCCTTCGGCGCCCCGGTCGACCCCGATGTGAAGATGACGTACGACAGCCCGTCCACCACCTCCTCCGGCGCGCGGTAGCCACGCCAGTCGACGGGCAAGGCGGGCAGGTCGGCGCCGACCAGTGGTCGCACCGGAACGGCCGGGGCTCCGCCGCTGCCGAGCGCGGCCCGTCCCTCCTCGTCGGCGAGCGCCAGCGCGGCGTCGGCGGTGGTGAGCATCAGGTCCAGCCGGGCCCTCGGGTGGGACGGGTCCAGCGGCAGGTACGCCGCTCCGGCCAGCAGGACACCGAGCACCGCGACGACCATCTCCGGGCTCCGCTCGGTGCACAGGGCGACGACCGAGCCGGGGCCCACGCCCTCGGCGCGCAGTCGCCCGGCCAGCCCCGCCGCCTCGTCGAGCAGGTCCCGGTAGCTGCGGTCGCGTCCCCCGCCGCGCAGCGCGACGGCGTCCGGGGTGCGCTCCGCCTGCCGGCAGATCGCCTCGTGCACGGGTGTCCGGGGGGCCGCGGTCGGCGCGGGGTTGAAGCCGAGCAGCGTGGCCCACTCCCGGGGACCGACGAGCACCGCCTCGCGCACCGGGCGGTCGGGATGGGTGGTGAGCCATCCGCTCAGGGTGTCCAGTCGTTCCTGGAGGTGGATGGGATGACAGTGGCCGCCGGCGAGCCAGACCGGCACCGAGCCCACCGTTCCCGCCGCCCCGCCCGGTGGGCCGGGTGTCACCAGCACCACGTCCACCGGGGACAGCTCGGGTGACGGTGTCCGCGTCTGCGCGCGTACCTCTGTCAGTGTGGTGTCCGGGTGCACGCGCAGCGTGTGGTCGCCGTGCGGGCCGCGCACCGTTACCGACGTCGCGCCGGAGAGGCGGTGGGCGAGCACGGCCGCCACCGCTGCCGCGTGTGCCAGGTCGGTGTGGCCGGTCATGCCGTCACCAGCTCGGCCAGGACGCGCGGCGTGGGTCGCGCGGACAGTTTCTCCATCGGGATGCGGACGGCGAAGCGGCGCTGCACCTGGTTGACCATGCGGATGAACAGCAGGGACTCACCGCCGACGGTGAAGAAGTCGGTGTCCGGCCCGATGTCGGGCGAGCCGAGCAACCGGCCCCACAGCGCCACGATCTCGCCCACCACAGTGCTTTCCCCGGTAGCCGCGGGAGGCGGCGACGGTTCGGCGGTGTCCGGGGCCGGTGGCGGTGTCGCCTCCAGCCAGTGCCGGGTACGGGCGAACGGGTACGTCGGCAGCGCCACCCGCCGCGCCGGGGTGTCGCCGCGCACCGCCGCCCAGTCCACCGTCACTCCGGCCGTCCACAGTCCACCGAGCCCGGCGAGGACGTCGGCGGCGTCGGCCCGCGGCGTCGGTCGCGGCTGTGTGGCGAACCCGGGCACCCCCCGTCCCTGCGGCGTCTGCCGTGCCATGCTGGTCAGCGCGGTGCCGGGACCGACCTCGACGAGCACGGGGTCGGGTAGCTCCAGCGCGGTCAGCAGGGCGTCGTGGTAGCGCACCGGGCTGCGCAACTGTGCCGCCCAGTAGCCCTCGGCACGCGCCTGGCCGGTGTCGAGCAGCGTGCCGTCGACGCTGCTGACGACCGGGAGGGTGCGGGGTCGATGGGGCACCCGGTCGGCCTCGACGCCGAGCAGCCGGGCCGCGTCGGCCATCATCCGGGTGTGGAAGGCGCGCTGCGCGGGCAGCGCGCGACAGGGCACCCCGGCCGCGTCCAGGCGTTCACGGAACGCGGCGAGCGGGGCCGGCGGCCCTGCCACGACGGTAACGTCCGGCGCGTTGCGCGCGGCGATGTCGAGGTCGGCCAGGCCCGCGAGGTGTTCCTCCACGGTGCGCGGCCCGGCCAGCACGACCAGCAGGTGACCCTCCGGGGCGTCCTGCATGAGCCGGCCCCGGATGGCGACCAGGCGCAGCATGTCGTCGTCGGCCAGCTCACCGGCGAGCGCGGCGGCCGGGAACTCACCAACCGAGTGGCCGATCATCGCCGCCGGACGGACGCCCCACGACAGCAGCAGCCGGCCGAGCGCCACCTCGTACAGGGCCAGGGCCGGCTGGGTGACGTCCGTGCGGTGCACGACACCGTGCGGGTCGTCGTCGACGAGGACGTCCCGCAGGTCCAGCCCGAGGACAGGGGCCAGCAGCTCCGCCCCGTGGTCGAGGTCGGCCCGCACCGACGGGTAGTGGTCGTAGAGGCCCCGCGCCATGGCGGGAAACTCGGCGCCCTGCCCGGGGAACAGGAAGACCACCCGGGGTCGGCGGGCCGCCGCGCGCACCCGCGCCCGACGCAGCCCGGCGAGCGCCGCCGGGACGTCCCGCGCGGCCACCGCCACCCGGTGCGGGAAGTGCCGGCGGTACGTCTGCGCCGTCACCGCGACGTCCCGCACGGACAGGTCGGGGCGCTGCCGCACGTACTCGTGCACCTGCTCGGCGGCCGCGCGGACCGCCTCCGGGGTCCGCGCGGACAGCACGATCAGCTCGGCGGGGCCGTCGGCGGCCGGTGGCTCCGGCGGGATCGGGCCGTCGGCCTCCTCCAGCACCAGGTGCGCGTTGGTGCCACCCAGACCGAAGGCGCTGACCCCAGCGCGGCGCGGACCACCGGCGGCCTCCCACCCACGGGCGACGGTGTCCACTGTGAACGGTGTCGACCCGTCCAGCAGCTCGGGCCGGGCCTGCTTCAGGCCGGCGAGCGGCGGGATCTGCCGGAAGTGCAGGGCCAGCGCCGCCTTGATGAGACCGGCGACACCGGCGGCGGCGTCGAGGTGCCCGACGTTGGCCTTGACCGAGCCGATCGAGCACTGTCGCTCGCCGCGACGGAACACCTCGGTCAGCGCGGCCAGCTCGATGGCGTCGCCGACCTCGGTCGCGGTGCCGTGCGCCTCGAGGTAGCCCACGGTCGCCGGGTCGACGGCGGCGGAGGCGTACGCGCGGGTCAGCACGTCGACCTGCCCGGCGATGCCCGGCGCGGTGTAGCCGACCTTCATCCCACCGTCGTTGTTCACCGCCGACCCCTTGATCACCGCGTACACGGTGTCCCCGTCCCGGCGGGCGTCCGCGACGCGTTTGAGCACCACCAGGGCGACCCCGTTGCCGGGCACGGTGCCGTCGGCCGCGGCGTCGAAGGGCCGGCACGTGCCGTCCGGCGACAGGATGCCCTTCGTCTCGTAGAGGTACCCGGCCTGCTGCGGCACGGCCACGCAGACGCCACCGGCGAGCGCCACGTCCGAGTCGCCGCCGCGCAGGCTCTGGCAGGCCAGGTGCACCGCCACCAGCGACGTCGAGCAGGCGGTCTGCACGGTGATGGCGGGCCCGCCCAGGTCCAGCCGGTACGCGATCTTCGCGGCCAGGTGGTCCTTCTCGTTGCCCAGCACGACCGACAGCAGCCCCTGCGACTCGACGACGTCGGGCTGGGCGAATACGTGGTGCAGCGCGTAGTAGTTGAACCCGGCCCCGGCGAAGACGCCGACCCGACCGAACGGCCGCTCGGTGGCGAGCCCCGCCGACTCCAGCGCGGCCCACGCCGTCTGCATCAGCAGCCGGTGCTGCGGGTCCATCGTCTCCGCCTCCCTCGGAGTGATGCCGAAGAAGGCCGCGTCGAACAGGTCCGGGTCGGCCAGGACGCCGCGCGCCGGCACGTACGCCGGGTCGTCGAGCCGGTCGGCGGGCACCCCGGCGGCCAGCAGCTCGCCCCGGGTCAGCGCACTGACAGTGGTCTTCCCGGCGACCAGGTTCGACCAGTACTCCCAGACGTCGGCGGCGCCGGGGAACCGACCGGCCAGGCCGACGATCGCGATGTCGTCGTTCATGAGGGTGCGCCTGCTCTCTCGGTCTGCGCGTGCAGATGCTGGGCCAGCGTCTGGACGGTCGGGAAGCGGTAGAGGTCGGTGAGCGGGATGGTCCGGCCGGCCAGCCGCTCCTGGAGCAGCCGGCGCACGATCGCCAGGCGCAGCGACTCACCGCCGACGTCGAAGAACGCCTCGTCGACGTCGAAGTCGTCGGTGCCCAGCGCCTCCGCCCAGGCGCCCGTCACCAGCTCCTCGAACTCGGCCAGCGACGCCGAACGCTGGGCGGGAACCCGGGCCGACGCGGCCGAGGTCTCCGGCGGCGCGGCCGAGGTCTCCGGCGGCGTGGCCGAGGTCTCCGGCGGCGTGGCCGAGGTCTCCGGCGGCGCTGTCGGTTGGGCCAGCGCGCCCAGCGCCCGCAGATCGACCTTGCCGTTGCGGTCCAGCGGGAACTCGGTCACCGTCACCCACTGCTGCGGCCGGGCGTACGGGGCCAGGTCGGGCTCCACCGCGCGGCGCACGGCGGCCACGTCGACGCCGTCCGGGTCGGGCTTGAGCGCCGCGCAGAGGCGTACCCCGCTCGCCGGGTCACCGGTGGGGAACACCACGGCGTCGCGGACGCCCGGTTGCGCCCGCAACCGGCGCTCGACGTCGACCGGCTCCACCCGGTGTCCGGCGATCTTCACCTGGCGGTCGTTGCGGCCCAGGAAGCGCAGTTGGCCGTCGGCGCCCCAGCGCACCAGGTCCCCGGTGCGGTAACGGCGTTCCCCGTCGTGGCGCACGAAGGAGGCGTCCGTCCTCGTCGGGTCGCCCAGGTACCCGTCGGCCAGACCGGTGCCGCCGGCCAGCAGTTCGCCGACGGCGCCCGGTGGGACGAGACGACCCGACGCGTCGACGACGGACAGGTCGGAGCCGTACACCGGAGCACCGATCGGCAGCGGGTCGGGCGTCGCGTCGGCGTGCTCGACGGAGTACGTGGTGGTGAAGGTGGTGTTCTCGGTGGGGCCGTACCCGTTGGTCAGGCGCAGGCCCCGGCAGGCCCGCAACACCTGGCGCACGTGCGGCGGTGACACCACTCCCCCGCCGGTGAACAGCTGCCGCAACCCGGCGAACGCGTCCGGACGGTGGTCGGCGACCAGGTGGAACACGCCCGAGGTGAGCCAGGCATGGGTGACCCCGGCGGTGCTCAGGACGTCGGCCAGCCCGTGTGGCGTCGGGTCCTCCGGCGGGAAGACCACCACCGTGTCGCCGGTGGCCAGGGGCACCAGCAGCTCCAGGGTGGACGCGTCGAACGCCAGCGGGGACAGCCGCAGCATCCGCATACCCGGCCGCTCGGCGAACATCCCCGGGTCGTCGGCCAGTCGCAGCACCGCCCGGTGCGGCACGACGACGCCCTTGGGCACGCCCGTCGAACCGGACGTGAAGGAGACGTACGCGGTGCGCGCCGGGTCGCTCGGCGCCGCCTCGACCGGGTCTGCCCCGACGGGCGTCCGCGGATCGACGAGCGGGCAGTCGACGACTCCCGGCCAGGGCTCGCCCGCACCGAGGCGGGCCCGCGCCGCGACGGTCGCCGCCAGATGGGTACGCCACTCGGCGGTGGCGTGCTGGTCCACGGCCACGTAGTGCGCGCCGAGTCGCAGCACGCCCAGCACCGCTACCGCCTCGGCGGCCGAGCGGGGCACCTCCAGGAGAACCGCGTCGCCGGCACGCACCCCGTGGCCGTGCAGGAGACGGGACTGCTCGACCGCGGCGTCGTGCAGGTCCCGGTAGGTGAGCGTCAGCCCGGTGTGCGCGTCGACGAGCGCAGACCGCTCGCCCGCCGACTCCGCGTACGCCGCGAACCGGTGCCACACGTCGTCGGCGGTGTCGTACGTCCCGCCCGCGCCCAGCTCGCGCAACCGGGCGCGCTGACCCGCCGAGAGCGTGGTGACGTCCCGCACCGTCGCGTCCGGGTCGGCGGCCAGCTCCCGCACCGCCGCCTGGAACGACTCGACCAGTTCCCCGGCGTCGGCGGCGGTCAGCAGGGCTGTCGCGTACTCCAGCGCGAACCGGGGACGATCCGACCACGACTGGAGGTAGAGCAGGGCGTCGAACACCGCGCCGGCGCAGTGTCCCTCGTGCACCCGCCAGGTACGGTCGCCCACCACCAGCTCGTCGGGCACCAGCTCGTGGTGGGCGGCGAAGCCGAGCTGGGCCAGCGGGTTGCGGCCCGGGTCGGTGCCGGCGCCCAGCGCGGAGACGACCTTCTCGAACGGCACGTCGGCGTCGGCGACCGCCGCGGCCAGGGCGTCGGCGATCCCGCGGACGAACTCCCGGACGGTGCTGTCGTCGGTCGCCGCGCAGCGGACCGGGACGACCCGGGTGCAGAGACCCACCAGGCGGTCCATGCCCGCCTCGAACCGGCCCGCCGCCGGCACCCCGAGCACCAGGTCGTCCAGACCGGCGCGGCGGGACACTGTCAATGCCCAGGCTGCCAGGGCCACCGACGTGACGGTCACCCCGCACTCTCGGGCCAACCCGGTCGACGCCTCCGCCGCCGCCTCGTCGAGGTGGAAGCGCAACCGGGCGCCCCGCCCGTCGGCCTCGGCGACCGGCGGCAGGTCGGTGGGGAGCGTCACCGTCCACGGCGCCCCGTCCAGCCGCGCGGCGACCCGGGTCAGGGCGGCCTCCAGCGCGCCGGACGACTCCTGCGCGGCGAGCCGGGTGCCGACCCAGTCCGGCGACGGGGCCGCCTCGGCCGGGCCGTCCCCGGCGTAGAACTCGGCGAACTCCCGCGCGAACAGTCCGACGCTCCAACCGTCGCTGACCGTGTGGTGCACCAGCATGGTGAGCAGGTCGCGCCGACCGGTTCGGGTCAGCACGAACACCACGGGTGGCTGCGCGAAGGGGCGCAGCAGTCGCGCGGCGGCCGGGCCGTACAGGTCGTGCACGGCGCGTACCGCGCCGTCGTCGGGCAGCGTCTGGTGCAGTAGGCGCGGCTCGTAGGGCGCCGGCAGCACGATCCGGGCCTGGCGGGGGTCGCGGACGAAGCGTGTCCGCAGCGCCTCGTGTCGGGTGGTCAGCTCGCGCAGCGCCCACCGGACCCGGCCCGGGTCGAGGGGCCCGTCCGCCTCCACGGTGAACATCAGGTGGTACGGCGCGTCCTGCTCCAGCAGGTGCGCGGCCAGCATGGACCGCTGACCCGGCAGCAGCTCCCGCTCTGCCGGCCGCCGTGCGACGACGGGTGGCGCGGTGTCGACGAAGTCCACGGCGCCGGCGAGGGCCCGGGCCAGCGGCAGCGCCGACAGCAGGCGGGCGCTGTCCACGTCCGCCCGCAGCTCGCGCTGACCCAGCGAGACGAGGGCGATGGCCTGGAACGAGGTGCCGCCCAGGGCGACGAACGACTCGGTGGCGGCCACCGCGCGGACCTGCTCGGGGGTGCCGCCGAGCACCCGTGCGGCGAGCGGCGCCCAGGCGGCGAGGTCGGGGGCGACCATCAGGCGGTCTCCGCCGCCGGACGCTCCAGCGGCACGTCACCGGCGACGGTGCGCAGGTCGGCGAGGCGGGGGTTTTCCAGCACGTGGCCGAACATGACCGCGAGGTTGAGTTCCTGGCGGATCAGGGTGCTCAGGCGCAGCGCGCTGAGCGAGTGGCCGCCGAGGTCGAAGAAGTCGTCGTCGTCGTCGACGGTGTCGACGCCGAGCACCTCCATCCACAGCTCTTCGAACTCGGCCACCCAGGTCCGGTCTTGTACGTCGCGCATCAGTGTCGCCTCTCTGTGGTCGGGTCGGCTCCGGGTGCGTCCAGGTAGTGCCGGGTGGCCGCGAAGGGGTAGGTGGGGGCGGGCAGCCGGCGGCGGCCGGTGTCGTGCACGGGGTCCCAGGCGTCGGTGAGACCCAGCTGCCACAGCGCGCCGACGGTCGCCAGCAGGCGGGCGTGCCGGTTGGCGGGAAGTGCCGGCTGATCGGCGTCCAGGTGCGGGGTGACGCTGGTGCCGACCTCGATCCAGAGCACCGGGTCGGGCACGTCGGGGGGCGGCGTCGACGTCGGGGGGCGGCGGGCCGCGGCCCGCCAGAAGGCGGTGTCGTCGGGCCGCCCGTCGATGAGCAGGGGCAGCGCGGCGGGGTGCAGGCGGACCCCGGGGTCGTCGGTGTCGCGCAGCAGCGCCAGCGCGTCCGCGAGCGACATCACCCCGGCCACGACGGCGGCGGCCACCGCGCCGACACCGTCGCCGGCCAGGGCGCGCGGGGTGACGCCCCGGCTGCGCAGCGACCGGGTCAGGCCGACGCAGGCCAGCAGCCGGTCGCCGCGTTCCCGGACCGAATCGTCCAGGTCGTGGCCACGCAGCAGCGCGACGCCCTCGTCGACGGTCCGCCGGTACACCGGGTCGGCGTCGTAGTTGGGCCGGTTGCCGGTCACCGCACCGGCCCCGGTGAGGTGCAGCGCCACCCCGCGCGCCCGAGCCGTCGCGTCGACCTTGCGGACCCGGGCCACCCCGTCGGTCACCCCGGTCAGGACGGCGGCCCGCCAGGGCAGCTCGGCGCGGCCGGTCCGCAGTGTGTACGCGAGGTCGGCCAGGTCGCCGGGGGCGGTTTCCGCCGCGAACGCGGTGACCCGGTCCAGGCTGTCCTGCGCCACCGCGGTGGTCTTCGCGGAGACCAGGACGAGCTGCGGGACGTGCCGGCGGGGTCGGGCCGGGATTGGCGCGGCCTCCTCCAGCACCACGTGGGCGTTGGTGCCGCCGATGCCGAAGGCGCTCACCCCGGCCCGGCGTACGCCGTCGACAGGCGCCCAGGGTCGTGCGGTCGTCGGCAGCTCGAACACCGAGCCGTCCAGTCGGATCGCGGGGTTGGGCGTACGGAGGTGGGCGATCGGAGGAATCGTCCGGTGTGTCAGGGCCAGGACCGTCTTGATCAGGCCGATCACCCCGGCGGCGGTGTCCAGGTGTCCGACGACCGACTTGACCGCGCCCAGCGCGCAGGGCGCCCGGTCGGGCCGGGCGGAGTCGAACACCTGCCGCAGTGCCGCCACCTCGATCGGGTCGCCGAGCGCGGTGCCGGTGCCGTGCGTCTCGACCAGGCCCACGGTGTCCGGGTCGACGTCGGCCACCTCCAACGCCGCCGCGATGACGGCGGCCTGACCGGTCGGGCCGGGCGCGGTGAAGCCGGCCTTGCGGGCGCCGTCGTTGTTGACCGCGGAGCCCCGGATCACCGCGTGCACCGTGTCGCCGTCGCGCAGCGCGTCGGTGAGCCGCTTGAGCACCACCACGCCCGCGCCGTCGCCCGGCACCGTTCCGTCGGCGGCGGCGTCGAAGGCGCGGCAGCGACCGTCGGCGGAGAAGATGCCGCCGGGCTCGTGCAGGTGCCCACGCCGGGTCGGCGGGGCGACGGTGGCCGCGCCGGCCAGTGCCACGTCGGCGTCGTAGGTGAGCAGCGCCTGCGTCGCCTGGTGCACCGCGACGAGCGACGTCGAGCAGGCGGTCTGCACTGTCAGCGCCGGCCCCTGAAGGTTCAGCTTGTAGGCGATCCGGGTGGCGGCGAAGTCCTTGTCACTGCCGATGATCACGCCCAGGCCACCGGCCGCCTCGACCGCGCGCTCGTTGGGCCACACGTTGTCCAGCAGGTAGACGTTGAGCCCGGTGCCGACGTACACCCCGACCCGGTTGCCGTCGGCGGCGACCGGCGGGTGGCCGGCGTGCTCCAGGGCCGCCCAGGCGCACTCCAGCAGGACCCGCTGCTGGGGGTCCATCAGGGCGCTGTCCGACGGCGAGTAGCTGAACAGCCGGTGGTCGAAGCGGTCCGCGTCGGTGAGCACCGCCCGGGCCGGCACGAAGGCCGGCCGTTCCACCAGATCCTTGGGTACGCCCCAACCGACGAGCTGCTCCGGCGTGAAGACGGTGACGACGTCGACGCCGTCGTGGACATGTCGCCAGAACCGGTCCAGGTCGCGTTCGGCGCCGGGGACCCGGATGGCCATGCCGACCACCGCCACCGCGGCGCTGTCGTCCAGCTCAGCCACGGCCGGCTCCCACGCCGCGCCGCCGATCGGCCAGCAGGGCGCGGCCCTGGCGGCGCTGGGCCGCGTTGGCGTCCGCGACGACGGGCGCGGTCTGCTGGAGCGCCGCCGCGCAGCCGGCGATTGTGCCGCAGCGGAAGAGGTCGGTCACCGAGACGCCCAGACCCTCCTCGGACATCCGCTGCTGGAGCGCGATCAGCGCGAAACTGTGGCCGCCCAGGTCGAAGAAGTTGTCGTGCAGCCCGACGTCGGGTCGCCGCAGCACCTCGATCCAGCAGGCCCGAATCCGTTCCTCCAGCCCGGTGCCGGCCACTGCGGCCGGTGGCCGCGACGGCGCGGTGGCCGTCCGTGCCGCGCGGCTGTCGGCCAGCAGGCGGGGAAGGTCCACCTTGCCGTGCGCGGTGAGTGGGATGGTCGCGACGGTCAGGATCCGCGACGGCACCATGTACGCCGGCAGTGTCTCGCGCAGGTGCGCCCGCAGGTCGTGCTCGGCGTCCGGGCCGATCCCGTGGACCACGAACGCGACGAGTTCGTCGTCCTCGGCGGCCACGGCGCACGACCGCACCGCGGGGTGGGTGAGCAGGGCGCCCTCCACCTCGGCCAGCTCGACGCGGTAGCCGCGCAACTGCACCTGCGTGTCGTTGCGGCCGAGGTACACCATGCTCCCGTCGAGACCCCACTTCACCACGTCGCCGGTGCGGTACATGACCCCGCCGCCGTACGGGTCGGGCGGGAACCGCGCCTCGGTCAGCTCCGGGTTGTCCAGGTAGCCGTGCGCCACGAGCGCGCCGCCGCAGTACAGCTCGCCGGGCACGTTGAGGCCGGTCGGCCGCAGGTCCTCGTCGAGGACGTAGCAGCGCGCCGACGGCAACGGCACGCCGATGGCACCCTCGTGGACCCGGGGCACGTCCGCGGCCGACGCCTGGAAGATCGTGACGTGGATGGTGCCCTCGGTGATGCCGTACATGTTGACGAACACCGTTTGCAGACCCGGCGCGTCCGCGATCAGCGACGCCAGCCGCGACCAGCTCAGCGCCTCGCCGCCGAGGACGACGTAGCGGATGCGGGAGGTCTCGTCGGGGTCGAGCGCCCGCAGGTACGGCGGCAGCAGCCGGTAGAGCGCGCCCGGGGTCTGGAACAGCACGGTGACGGCCTCGCGACGCACCAGCCGGGCCAGCCGTTCCCGGTCCACCAGGTCGACCCGGTCGGCGATGACCAGCCGGGCGCCGGTGGTCAGCGCGCCCCACATCTCCCACACCGACGCGTCGAACGAGAACGAGCTGGCCGCCAGCCACACGTCGGCGGCCGTGACGTCCAGGCCCGCCGGGGTCGGGCTGTTCAGCGCGTCCAGGCCGCCGTGCCCGACCAGGACCCCCTTGGGTACGCCGGTCGAGCCGGAGGTGTAGATGACGTACGCCGGGTCGTCCGGCCCGGGAAAGGTCTCGTCGAGCACGGAGATTCCGTCGAGGGTGTGCGCGTCGGCCAGGGGGGTTCCGCTGTCGCGGGTGAGCGCCGCGGCCGCCTCTGCGGTCTCCGGGTCCACCACGAGCACCGCCATCCCGGCGTTCGCGGCGATCAGTTCGAGGCGCTGGCGCGGGTAGTCCGGGTCCAGCGGCACGTAGACGCCGCCGAGCTTCCACACGCCCAGGATCGCCGCGACGACCGCCGGTGAACGGCCGAGCAGCAGCCCGACCCGGACGCCGGGGCGGACACCGCGGTCGGCCAGGCCCGCCGCGATCCGCCCGGCCCACCGGTCCAGCTCGGCGTAGGTGATCTCGACGTCCCGGTGGCGTACGGCCACCGCGTCCGGAGTCGCCGCCGCGTGGTCGGCGAAGCGACGCAGCACCGACGGGTGCCTGACCCGCGCCGACGCGAGCGGCGGATTCACCCCCTCGGTGAGCTGCGCCCCCTCGGCCTCGTCCACCATGGACGGCTCCCGCTGCTCCTCGTCGACGATCGACCGCAGAAACGTCAGGTAGTGCGTGAGCAGCGTGCCGACGGTCTCCGCCGTGAACAGCTCGGTGCTGTACTCGGCGCGCAGGAACGGCACGCCGGTGGAGACGTCGAGGGTCAGGCCCAGGTCGAACTTGGTGACGTCGATCTCGACGTCGACCTCGGTCAGCCGTACCCCGGCGAACTCGGGGAACGCGAACGGGAAGTTCTGCACCGTCAGCGAGGTCTGGAACAGTGGCGCGTGGCTGAGCTGCCGCTCCCCCACCGTGGCCCGCACGATCTGCTCGAACGGCACGTCCTGGTTGGCGAAGGCCGCCATACTGGTCCGTCGTGCCCGCTCCACCAGCTCGGTGAAGCTCGGCCGGCCGGACACGTCGAGCCGGATCGGCAGCGTGTTGACCAGGCAGCCGACCAGGCGCTCCTCGGCGTCGTCCATCCGGTTCGCCACCGGAACGCCGACCACCACCTCGTCCTGGCGCGCGTACCGGGACAGCACCGAGGCGTACGCGGCGAGCGTCACCGCGAACAACGTCGCGCCCCGCGCCCGCCCCCACTCCCCCAGCCGCCGCACCAGCTCCGGCTCGACCGGGCGGCGCAGCGCCGCGCCGGTGGTGCCGAGCACGCTCGGGCGGGGGAAGTCGGTGGGCAGCGCCAGTTGTGGCACGTCGACAAGCGCCGCACGCCAGAAGTCGAGGCCCGAGCTGTCCCGCCGCCACGTCTCGTGCTGCCGCCCGGCGTACGCCAGGTAGGACTCGGCCGGCTCGTCGTAGGCGGCCACCGACCCGTCGACGGTGGCGTCGTACTCGGCGGCCAGGTCGCGCAGAAGCAGACCCACCGACCACCCGTCGCAGGCGATGTGGTGCACGAGCACCGCGAGGCCGTGCTCGTCCGGGCCCCAGGAGCGCAGGAAGGCCCGTACCACCGGCCCGTCGGCGAGGTCGAAGGGCTGCCGGGCCTGCTCGGCGACGAGCGTCCGCAGGTGGGCCTCCTGGGTGGCGCGATCGACCCACCCGCCGGCGGTGATGTCGACGTCCACAGTGGGCATCGACGACACCCGCTGGGTGAGGACACCGTCGACCACCGCGAACGTGGTGCGCAGCGCGTCGTGCCGGGCGACCACCCGGGTCAGGGCCGTGCGGAGGGCCTCGGGTCGCAGCGCACCGCGCAGGTGCACCGCGAAGGCCACCACGTACGCCGGGTTTCCGGGCTGGAGCTGATCGAGGAAGTAGAGGCGTTCCTGGGCGAAGGAGGCACGACCGGTACGAACCATGCACCGATCGTGCGGCCCGGCACGTCCCGCGCGGCAGAGCACGTTCTCCTGCCCCACCAGGAAAAGCTCCCGGTCGCGTCGGCGACACGTCGACGCGGGTCCCCGGGCACGGCGCGGCCCCGGCCCGGCGCGGGTTGCCGTCGGACCGGGGCGGTGGTCGGCCGGTCAGTACTCGCCGCGCCCGAAGGCCGCCAGCTCGGCGGAGTGCACGGGATTGCTGACGTACGTGGCGCCGATCGGGGCCGTCACCCGGCACCAGGCGTCGAGCCGGCCCACGTCGATGCCGGCGGCGCTGGCCAGTTCGTCGCGGCGGCGCACCATCTCCGCGCGGTCCAGGCCCTCCAGCACGTAGTCCACTGCGTCGAAGCAGGGGTCACCGGCGCACGCCATCGGGTCGATCGCCACCAGGCCCCTGCCTCCGCCGTTGAGCACGTTGCCGAGGTGCAGGTCCCCGTGCAGCAGCACGGTGTCGGTGGGCACCGCGAACAGGTCGTCGCGCAGCCGCTTGGACCCGCTCAGGTCGGCGCCCCGGCGCGTCGCCGAGTTGAACAGCACGTCGATCCAGTCCGCCAGTTGACGGGGAGCGGCAGCCGGGTCGCCCGCGCCGTGCAGATCGGTGAGGAAGGCGGCGTACTCCCGCGGTGAGGGCGGCTGCGGCATCTTCTCCACGAGGGTGCCGGGGTGGATCGCTTCGAGCAGGACGGCGCCCTTGGCCGACTCCCGCACCGCCGGCACCCGCCCGCTGGAGGCGAACTGGCGCAGCATGTCTACCTCCTCCCGCACGGCGTAGCTGTCCGGGGACAGCTTGAGCACCGCGTCGCCGAGCGGGCCCACGCACCGGAACACCACCGAGGAGTTGCCGGACTTGAGCGGGTCACCGAGAGTTAACTCCCACTGCTCGACGAGGTCGTCGAGCCGCTGGCGCAGCGTGCCCACCCAGCGGTGCGCGGCCCGGCCGAACCGTGGCTCCAGTCGGTTGGCGATCGCGTCCAGGTCCAGGCTCATCCCGCTCACCCCCGCACCGACCGCGCGCCGGCGTACGCGGCCGCGCCCGGCGCCACGACACCACGCCTGCCGGCCAGCAGAACGCTGCCACGAGGCACCACT
The DNA here is from genome assembly GCF_049841595.1 of Micromonospora sp. DT228. Lineage (NCBI taxonomy): Bacteria > Bacillati > Actinomycetota > Actinomycetes > Micromonosporales > Micromonosporaceae > Micromonospora > Micromonospora sp. DT228. Next base: position 8,188 of record NZ_JBNCKO010000031.1, on the reverse strand, counting down.
GGTCGATGGGAGCCGGGCGGCCCGGGGCGCCCCAACCGCGCCCGGCGGGCGACCTCGATCGCCTCGTACCGGTCAGAAACGTTCAATTTGCTGAAGATGGTGGAAATATGATTGCTGACCGTTTTCGGGGACAGATTCAGCTTCGCGGCGATCGCCACGTTGCGCATACCCGAGGCAATCAGTTCCAGCACCTCCCGCTCGCGGGCTGTCAGCTCCGGGAAGAGCTGCTGGTTGCGGGGCTCCCGGCTCAGTTGCCCGATGAGCTTGTCGGCCACCCGGGGGCCGAGGATGACCTCACCCGTCGCGAGGCCCCGGATCGTCCGGACGATGCCGTCGCCCGGGCAGCTCTTGAGCACGTAGCCCCGGGCGCCCGCCCACATGGCCGCGAGGATCGTGTGTTCGTCCTCGACCGCGGTGAAGACCAGCACCGCTGTCGAGGGCGACACCCGGTTGATCTCCTGGATCGTCACTCCCGCCTGGAAACCCGGCAGCTCGACGTCGAGAACGAGCACGTCGGGACGTGTGGCGGTGGCCAGCGCCAACGCCTCCCGCGCGGACGCCGCCTCACCTGTCACGGCGACCTCAGCCGACGGCGACAGCAGGGCGTGCAGGCCCCTGCGCACCACCGGCTGAGCGTCGGCCAGGACCACTGTCACCGCGTCGGGTTGTGTCTCCGCTGTGACTTCCTCCGGATACCGCCTCATGTTCCGAGTCAGTTCCGAGGCCGAGCCAACGCTGACCATCTATCCACCTCACCCCGTCCGAACGGCCCGCGGTGTCTTAGTCGCGCGGGGAGACGCCGCGGTAGCGCCGACCCCGCGTCGTGATGAACATCTACTCACGGCCAACAGAACAACACAAGAAGTGATCCCGGGAACGGGCTCGGTCAGCCTTTTGACCCATCGAAAAACCGAACCAAACTTTCCGTTTTGGCCCTGACGAAGCCGTCCACAGCGGACCTTTTACAGGCGGTCGACGGGCCGCCGACCCGGGAGTCCACGGGGGAATTTCCCGGCCGATCCGGGACGTCGTCCCGTACGCGCTACACCTGTCGCCCTGTCCGCCGGACATCGCCGTCGCCAGGATTGACCCATGCCCTTGTCACGAGTGACGGACGTTCTTGCCGGCCTGGTACCGACCGACCCGCTCCGCAGGAAGCTGATCGCGATCCGACTGGCCGAGTCCATCGGCAAGGGAGTCTTCCTCAGCGGCAGCGTCGTCTACTTCACGCTGCGTGTCGGACTCGACGCCCGGCAGGTGGGCCTGGGCCTGTCGGCCGCCGGCCTGTCCGCCTTCCTCTCGTCGGTCCTGTTCGGTGTGATCGCCGACCGGGTGGGCGCCCGCCGCCTGCTCGTCATCCTGTTCGCCACGCTGGCGGTCGGATTCGGGCTCTACAGCCTTGTCGACAGCGCGACCGCCTTCTTCGCGCTGGTGGTCACCGTCGGCTTCCTCGAGTACGGCACCGGCCCGACCAACGGGGCCCTCATCGGCAACCTCGTGCCCGCCGAGGAGCGGGTGAAGCTCAAGGCCATGATGCGGTCGGTGTTCAACATCGGCTTCAGCATCGGTATCGGCGTGGCGGCCGTCGCCGCCCTCAGCCAACGGCTACTCGTGCTGATCCCCCTCACCACTGCCGCGTTGATGGCCGGCGCCGCGCTGCTCGTCACCCGCCTGCCCGACGTGCCGCCGCGTCCCGCACCGGTGGGCTTCAAGCGTTTCACCGCAGTCCGCGACCCACGCTTCCTCGCGGTGATCGGCGTCTCGACGATCCTCGCCTCGCACGTCAGCATCATCCTGGTGACGATGCCGCTCTGGGCACTCAACCGCACCGACCTGCCGCACTTCCTGATTCCTCTGCTGCTGATCGTCAACACCGCGTTCGTCATCCTGTTCCAGGTGCGGGCCAGCCGGGGCGCGGACACCGTGCACGGCGCCGGTCGGCTCGCCCGGCGCTCCGGCTACTGGCTGGCCGGCGGCTGCGCGGTCCTGGCGGTTACCGCGCTCGACGACAACGTGGTCCTGGCGTCCGTGGCGATCGTCGCCGCCGTGCTGATCCTCTCCGTGGCCGAGGTGATGCAGGCCGCCTCCGGTTGGGGGCTCGCGTTCGGCCTCGCCCCCGAGCACGCTCAGGGCGAGTACCTGGGGGCGTTCGACCTGCACGTGATCACGCAGAACATCATCGGCCCGGCGGCGCTCTCCGGCCTGGTCATCGCCTTCGGCTTCTGGGGATGGCTGGGCATCGCCGTCGCTGCGCTCGTCGCATCGACGCTGATCATTCCAGTCGCCAATCGCAGCGCTGTCACGCTGGTCCGCGAGACGGCCCCGGCCTCCACGACCTGACGCCGCCGAGGCCGAGGTCAATCTCCAACCGCAGGTCCCCGGAGGCCGGGTCCCAAACACGCACCACCGAATGACGAACCTCAGCGCTTGATCGAGCCGCCCGCAACCGTCCGGGACCCGCGTCCCTCGGGCTACCGGGATTGCTACCCGCCCGCGGGCATTGACGGCCGCGCTGGTGCACGCCGGTGGGAGCTGCTGACCGACGCGGGCGGCTCGGGGGCTGTCCTTCGAGCTAGCCGATGTGCGTCGCACCGGCCCGCTGCGTGGCGGTCAGTAGTGGAGCAGTAGTTTTCTGCTGTGCCCGAAGACGGAGGACAGCGGTCGAGGCTGCGCGCCGAGCGCAGTGACGGCATTCAAAACCGGCAGCGGATCCTCGCGACGGCGATGGTGGTCGTGACCCGTGACGGCCTGCAGGTGCCGCTCGCGACGGTGGCGGCCGAGGCCGGCGTCGGTATCGGCACCTTGTACCGCCACTTCCCGAACCGTGCGGCGCTGCTGGACGGCCTGGTCGTCCAGTCGCTGCGCCTGGTCGTGGACGAGCTGCGGGAGGCGGCCGCGCAGGCCGTGACCGGGATCGACGCGGTCCGGGGCTACCTGTTCCGGATGATCGACCGCCGGGATGAGCTGCTGCTTCCGTTGCGGGGCGGCCCGGCGGTGATCAGCGACGAGGCAACCGGCCTGCGGGACGAGTTGCGCCAGACGATCGAGGCCATGCTGGCCCGCGGCGGCGCGGACGGCACGATCCGTACGGGCGTCCGCGCGCTCGACCTGATCTTGATGGCGACGATGGTGGCTCAGCCACTGCCGGGGATTACCGACTGGGACCGGCACGCACGGCGGGCCGCCGGCATCTATCTCGCCGGCCTCGCCCCGCACGACGACGGGCTCGCGCTACTCTAAACGGAGTAATTCATCCGTATAGGGAGACGCCGATGAGCATGCTCTACCTGGCCCAGCCCGAGCAGCAGCAACAACTCGAATGGCTCGACGGCGGCACGCTCGCGCTGCTGCTCGACAGCAAGGCCACCGACGGCCAGCTGATGATGGGCCGCTTCGACGTCAGCGAGGGCGAGGCCCCGCCGTTCCACACCCACACCCGTGAGGACGAGGTCTTCATGCTGATCAAGGGCACCGCCCTGGTGTGGCACGGCGACGAGGAGTACGAGTTGGCCGAGGGCGCTGTCGTGTTCCTGCCCAAGGGCACCCCGCACGGCTACCGCATCACGTCGAAGAAGGCCGACCTGTTGATGATCAACACGCCGGCCGGCATTGAGGGCATGTTCCGGGCGACCGGGCGCGACAAGTCGACCCCGCGCCCGCCTGGCTTCCAGATCAAGCCCAACCCGGCGATCGCCACCGAGTACGGCAACGTCATCGTCGGCCCGCCCCGCTGACCTGCGTCCTTGATCACTCTGCGGGGGCGAAGCCTTGAGCCGGGCATATGTTTAAGCGGACGCATTCATCCGCTTAGCATTCGATCAGGAAGCCGTGACATGACCTCACCACTGGACCCGCAGATAGCCGCCGCCCTCGCCCCGATCTTGGAGCACGCCGGTGATCTCACCCCGCCACCGGCCGGCGACGTCAAGGGCCGTCGTACCGCGCTCAACGGGATGCTTTCCGCGATCAACAACCTGGAGCCCGCAGCCGGCGACGTCCGCACGACCGACTACCACCTGACCACCGCAGACGGGGCCGAGCTGCTGCTGCGCTGGTACACCAAGGACGGTGCCCAGCCCGGCTCGGCCGTGCTCTACTTCCACGGCGGCGGCATGATCCTCGGCAATGTCACGATGTGGGACGGCCCGGTGAGCCGCATCGTGTCCCGCAGCGGAGTCCCGTTCCTGTCGGTCGAGTACCGCCTGGCCCCGGAGCACCCGTTCCCGGTGCCGGTCGAGGACGGTTACGCGGCGCTGCAGTGGCTGCACGCGCACGCCGGCGCGCTGGGCGTGGACCCGGCCCGGATCGCCGTCATGGGCAACAGCGCGGGCGGGGGCCTGGCGGCCGCGCTCTCAATCCTGGCTCGCGACCGCGGCGGCCCGGCGATCGCCCGGCAGCTGCTGATCTTCCCGATGCTCGACGACCGGAACACCGTCACCGACCCGCACATCGCGCCGTATGCGGCCTGGTCCTACGACGACAACATCACCGCCTGGCAGGCCATCCTCGGCTCGAACGCCGGAGGCACCGACGTACCGGCCCTGGCCGCTCCGGCCCGGATCACCGACGCCACCGCGCTGCCGCCGGCGTACATCGAGGCCGGCCAGCTGGACATCTTCCGCGACGAGGATCTGCGCTACGCCATCGCTTTGAGCCGCGACGGCGTCCCGGTCGAACTGCACCTCTACCCCGGCGCGCCCCACGAGTTCGACGTCATCGCCTACGAGAGCGACGCCGCCCGGCACGCCATCGCCGGCCGGGTCCGCCAGCTCCGGTCGCTATAGCCCACATTGTGTAGGCGGTGCGGCGCTGGGCCGGAGACGAATGGTCGCGGGGATCGTGGAGCCTGATCGGCCGGCAAGGCCAACCTGCTGACCACTGCGGCCTGGCCGCACCAGTCGAGACCCGGCTGCGGTTCGCAGGTGAGGCGAGGCACCCGACCCGTGCGGGCAGGGGCGAGGGTGACGGCCCCGCGGTTGCGCCTTGGCGGCACCAGGTGCGATCGCCGAGCAGGGCGCGACCGCCGAGGAGCGTCCGGCGGGGTCACGTCTGATGCGACCTTCCACCCGCTGCTTGAGGCCCTTGCTGCGGAGGTGATCACTGCTTCATGGTCGTTCCACCTCCGTTGGGAGCGGGCGGTTCAGCGAACGAGCGGTCTACCGGTTATCGGTGGGGGCTGGCGGCGGAGGTGGAGCGCATACCGCGACCTTCGACTTGCAGCCAGGTCAGCGGCCGTATCGAGCTCAGTTCGGTGGGCGTCGTTCACCGGCCGTCCAGTTGCTCGCGTACCAGAGCGGCGATGCGGGAGAGCGCGGCGCCGAAGTGGCGTTGCTGTGCAGCGCTGAGCGGGTCGAACACCAGTTGCCTGACCCGCTCGACGTGAGCTGGGGCGCTGTCCTCGACTTTATGCAGTCCGGCGTCAGTCAGGGTCGCGAGGGTGTACCGACCGTTGTTCGGGTCAGGGCACCGGGTGACCCACCCCTGCTGCTCGAAACGAACCATCAGCTTGGACAGCCGTGGTTGCGTGCTGTCGCACTGCGCGGCCAGGTCGCTGAGCCGCATCGTGTGCGTCTCGGTCATGGACAGCCGGGCCATCACGCTGTACTCGAAGTTCGAGATGCCCTCGTCCCGCTGCAACTGGCGGTCCAGCAGCGTGGGCAGCGCGATGACCACGGTGCGCAAGTCCTGCCACAGCTCTTGCTGCTCGTCGTCGAGCCATTGGGGGGTGCCGGTCATACGCGCAGCTTACTTGACTGGGCAACCTGGCACCCAGACGCCTTTCGCTGCTCAGAGGCAGGAACTGACCCGGCCGGTCCTTGTGATGCCGCGCACCTTGACTTGCCTAGGCAAGTCAAGCACACTCGTTCACAGTTGCCCAGGCAAGTGCGGCGGCGTCGCGGCGTCCGGAGATTTCCCCGTTCGCCACGGATCCGACACCCCGAAACCATGAGGAGAGCGCAGTGAAGGCTATTCGCTACCACGAGTTCGGCAGCACCGAGGTCCTGCGCCACGAGGAGGTGGAGCGTCCGGTCCCCGGCGCCGGCCAAGTGCTGGTGAAGGTGGTGGCCACCTCGTTCAACCCCGTCGACGACCACATCCGGCTGGGTGTCCTCGCTGAGATGATCCCCACCCCGCTGCCGATCACCCCCGGCCTCGACGTCGCGGGCACCGTTGCCGAGCTCGGCGACGGAGTCAGCGGACTGCAGGTCGGCGACCCGATCATCGCCATGTTCCCGCTGCACGAGCACGGCGGAGCCGCCGAGTACGCGGTCGTGGCCGCCGACCTGGTGACCGCCGCGCCCCGCAGCATCCCGCTGACCGACGCCGCCGCACTTCCCCTGACCGGGCTGGCCGCACGCCAAGCGGCCGTCGAGCTCGCCGGGATCAAGACCGGCCAGACCGTTCTCGTCAACGGGGCAGGCGGTGCGGTGGGAAGCATCGTGGTCCAGCTCGCCGTCGAAGCCGGCGCGAAGGTGACCGCCGTCGACGGCCCCCAGCATGCCGACCGCCTGAACGGCTACGGTGCGGAGAAGGTCGTCGACCCGCTGGACCTCGACGCAGGCCCGGCCCCTGTCGGTGGTCCCTTCGACGTGGTGGTGAACCACGTACGCCTGGCTCCCGAGGACCTCGCGAAGCTGACCCCCTACGTGGCCGACGGCGGCATCGTCGTCAGCTCCGCCGGCCCGGTGCCGGCCGACGAGGCACGCTCGGTACGCACCGCCGGCGTGTGGGTGGGCCCCGACGCCTCCCACCTGGCCGACCTCGTCTCCCGCATCGACAACGGCGTACTCAAGCTGCACATCGCCGACCGCCGACCGCTGGAGGAACTGCCGACCATCCACCAGGATGCAAGCAACGGCAAGCTGCTCGGCAAGACACTCATCGTCGTCGCCTGACGTCACGTCCACGTCCACCATCGAAGCCCCACTTTGGTGGTGGACGCCGACGTACACGGAGCAGCTCGGCCGGCTGGCCGGCTGGTCGGAGCCGCGGCCGACTCGGCGTCGTTTGTAGTCGTCATGGGCGCGGTGCTCGTAGCCGCCCGGCGACCGGCACTCCGTCTTTCCCGTTCGGAGGGCTGCCATCGGTGACTGCGCGGGCGGTCGGTGGCCCATCGCCCCGCGCCGTCGATCGGCATCACGATCAGATCACGCGGCGACGTACGCCATGCCTCGTCTGCCCACACCTCGCAGATCACGGGTGGTCGGCACTGGCAGCGACCGCACCACCCACTGCTCGACCTCCCGCCGGCAGGAAACCTCGTGCCGCTTCAGCCACTCCGAGAGCTGCCGCAAGCCGATGACCACGTCGGTGTCACGCAGCGCCTTCGGAAGGCCTTTGAGCAACCCGCCCTGGCGGTTACGCGCGATCACCTTCCCGCGTTCCAGGCTCACCTCATAGTCGGCTCCGGCCGCCAGCCAGCCCATGTTGATCTCCTCCTCCCGCCAAGCAGTGGGCGGGATTCTGCCATCCGCGACCGACACTTGAGATCACCGTCCGCCAGGAGTGCAGCAGGAGATCGCGCGCGCAGGCCACCGTCTCCGATGGCGGTGACGCCAACCTCTACGAATACATGCCGGCAGAGCACCTCCACAGTCTGAAGGCCAGCTGCTTCTCCCTGGACGGACGCTTGCCTGGATGCTCGAAGAAGCCGAACGCACCGACGGTCGCGATCTATCGGACTGCCTCAACGTGATGACAAACCAGAACAGTGCGGGGCAGGGCGATGGGTCACGGAACTGGCGGGCGGAGTTAAGGGTTCCAGCAGCGCCTTACACGCCACTTCATCGAAGCCACAGCAATAAGATGAGGGTTTCCGCAACTCACTGACCTGCGGAAACCCTCATTTGCTGTCGGGACGGCCGGATTCGAACCGACGACCCCTTGACCCCCAGTTCTACAACGATCCTGTCACGGCATGCCGGAAGCGTTCGATAGATCCGCAGTTGCGGACAGAATGGCACGCCTTCGTGCCGCCCTCTACTGGCCCATGCCAACCACTCCACGCGGCGAACCTCGATTCGTTACCGGACCCGTTACGGCGGCTGGTCAAGAGCCGTCCCTGTCATCGAGTCCGCGCAGCCCTGTCGTAGACCGCACTTCCCGCAAGCATCCTAGTACGGCAGCCGCCGTTCGTGAGGTGACCTCGGGTCCCGCAGGAATGAGGACGGCCACCGCATGATCGTCT
>NZ_JBNCKO010000030.1:50564-60464 GCF_049841595.1 Micromonospora sp. DT228 | reverse complement strand
CCAGACGAGCCCACTACGCCCGCCGCCTCAACCTCGAATTCCAACCATGATCACGAATGGCGGCTGTCGTACTAGCCCGAAAGGAGGCGGAGCGGCAGGTACGCCAGCGGTGGTTGCCCTGGGTGTACGGGGCGGCCCTCACTCTGCAGCTGCTGCTAGCCATCGGCACCGACCGACCATCCACCCTGTGGATAGCCGGACTGAGCGCGGCCACCTGGGCGGTGCTGCTCTGCCAGCAGTGGCGCACCACCCAACGAGCCCGCCGCTACCTCAACGGCCCGACCTTGGGTCAAGCTGAGCGGTAACCCAGCCGCACCAGCGCGTCGCGGGTGTCAGTCCACCACCGTCGGTACGCAGGCACACCCTCCAACCGAGCCAGCGAGACCAACTCACCGAGCTGGCCGTAGTGGTCGGTAGTCGAACGGCTCACTCGCTGCATCACGCTGTTCAGCGCGCTCTTGGGATCGGCCACTCGCTCCACCTGTCGCGGCTGCGCGGGGAGTCCCATCTCGATATCGGTCCATCTGACGCCGAGCGCACTTCGCAGTGCGTCACCATCCGCGAGAAGCCACGCCTCCGTCTCACGCACCGGAACCACTGCTACCAGTTGCTCCGCACGCTCGCCCCACAACTCACGCAGCGGTCGCAGCCACTCCGCAGCAGTCCGCTCGGCGTTGGCACCCTGATCGTGATGAAAGAAGATGAGGGAGAAGCTTGCCGGATTCTGCTCGACAAGTCCGATTACATCAGCGACCGAGCACGGCCCTCTTCGATCGCGTAGCGGCTGAACGTCAGCGACCTCGACCGCGTCCTCGAATTCGGTCAAGCAGATCTCGGTCAACGCCCTGGCAAGCAGCCTGGGGAGAAACTGGTCATCGGTGACGCCCTCGGAGACCAACGCGGAGGTCAGATAACGCATCAGTTGTCCAACTCGGCCATGACCTCGAATTCAGCGATCTCTCTCGGGCTCACCACACTCCCGACATCCAACGCGTCCTCGATCGTGAGTTGCCGCGCCCCCGCAATCGCCCTCCACCGACTGACCCGACTACGGGCCTGGCCGCGTTGCACGCGACTGACGACGTCCATGAAGACCGCGTCGGTCCGCAGCCGGGCGTGGGCGGGTTCCAACGCTCGCAGGATCGCCGGCGAGTGACTACTCAGGATGAGCTGGGTCAGAGCGGTGCCCTCGGTTCCAGCGTCGATGGCCCGATCGACGAGGTTCCGGAGATACCTGACGAACTGCGCGAGCCGTTGCGGGAAGATGCCGTTCTCAGGCTCTTCGAAGCAGATAAGACCGGCGCCTCTGGGGTCGTACAACGCCGCCAGGAGGGCGATCGCTCGCAGTGTTCCGTCCGAGGCCACCCTGGCGGAGAAAGGCGCTTCCTCTCGGGTCAGCACTTCCACCTGCCGCTGCCGGCGGGCCTCGTCCTCAGCGAGGCGAACCCGGATGACACCCGGAATGACGGCGGCCAGGTCAGCGGAGAGATCGTTCAGCGCTCCTTCCGGCCTGTCGTCATTGCCGGTCTCATCCGCCAACCGCCGCAGCGTGTTGGCCAGGTGACCTCCGTTAGCTGCGAGGCCGTCGGGGTCGTCGTAGGAATCAGGGGCACGGAGCGCGCTGGGGTCCAGGTGCAGCAGACGCCACGACTGCATTTCCCGCTTTAGCGCGTAGAGCAGGGGGAAGTCTGTGGCCGTGGTCAGGCTGGACAGGACGGTGGCGGTGGCAGCCGACGCAGGAAGCCGACGCTTACGCCCCTGATTGCCCTGCTGCCTGATGCTGAAGACCGGCCGGTTCTGCTCGTCCTGTTCCGTCTCCAACGGATCGGCCCCGGTGCGATAGGCCGCCAACCGCTTACGCTGTTCGGCGTCGAACCGGGCCACCCAGGTGTCGTCCGCCCGCCGGATTCTCCGAACTGCCTCACGGACGACGTACGGCCGCTGAGTCCCGCTGTGGCCGGTCGATCTGAGTTCAAGCATCAGCTCGTAGCGAAGCCGCGAATGGTTGACTTCAGCCGTGTCGCCGAACGCATCCGTAACCGATCTGTCCAGCAGCACTTCTATGGCAAACGACATCACCTCGACCGTGGATCCGTCGGTGTGTTTGTGAAACAGGTCCACGATGTCGCCACGCATGTGCTGGGCGGCTTCAAGAACCGGGTCGCCGGCCAGTCGACTGAGGAACTGAATGGCGTCGAACAAGTTCGACTTGCCTGCCGCATTCCGTCCGATGATCACAAGGAAGGGCGGGATGTTCAACGAGAAATCACGGAAAGACTTGAACCCGTCTATCTCGATCCGCGTCAGCATCCCGCCCGCCCTCAGAGCGCCGGCGGCGTGAACGTGCCGACGGCGGACTCCAACGCGGCGGCGACCCGGTACATCCGGTCGTCGGCCATCGTCGGGGCCATCACCTGCAGGCCGACCGGCAACCCCTCGGAGAGACCACAGGGCACCGAGATGCCCGGCCCGCCGTACAGGTTGGTCGGGATCGTGTACAGGTCGGCCAGGTACATCTGGTACGGGTCGGCGGTGCGCGCGCCGATCGGGAACGCCACCGACGGGGTGGTCGGCGAGATCAACGCGTCGACCCGCTCGAACGCGGCGGTGAAGTCGCGGGTGATGAGCGTCCGGACCTTCTGCGCCTGCCCGTAGTACGCGTCGTAGTAACCCGACGACAGCGCGTACGTGCCGACCATGATGCGGCGCTTGACCTCCGGGCCGAAACCGGCCTCCCGGGTCAACGACATGACCTCCTCCAGCGACCGGTTGCCGTTGTCGCCGACCCGCAGGCCGAACCGGACGCCGTCGAACCGGGCCAGGTTGGAGGAGCACTCGCTCGGAGCGATCAGGTAGTACGCCGGCAGGGCGTACGCGAACGTCGGGCAGGAGACCTCCACGACCTCGGCGCCCATCTTGGTCAACGCGTCCACCGACTCGCGGAACGCGGCCATCACACCCGGCTCGGCGCCCTCGCCGACGAACTCGCTCACGATGCCGAGTCGCACGCCGGTCAGGTCGCCGGTCGCCCCGAGCTTCGCCGCCGCCACCACGTCCGGCACCGGCTGCGGGATCGAGGTGGAGTCCCGCGGGTCGTGCCCACCGATCACCTGGTGCAGCAGGGCCGCGTCGAGCACCGTACGGGCACACGGCCCGGGGGTGTCCAGCGACGAGGAGAAGGCGACCAGCCCATAGCGGGAGGTGCCGCCGTAGGTGGGCTTCGCGCCCACGGTGCCGGTGACCGCGCCAGGCTGGCGGATCGAGCCGCCGGTGTCCGAGCCGATCGCCAGCGGCGCCTCGTACGCGGCCAGCGCGGCGGCGCTGCCGCCACCCGAACCACCCGGGATCCGGTCCAGGTCCCACGGGTTGTGCGTCGGCCCGTACGCCGAGTATTCGGTGGAGGAGCCCATCGCGAACTCGTCCATGTTGGTCTTGCCGAGCATCACCGTGCCGGCGTCCCGCAGCCGCTGCACGATCGTCGCGTCGTACGGCGGACGCCAGCCCTCCAGGATCTTGGAGCCGACGGTGGTCGGCACACCCCGGGTGGCGAGCACGTCCTTCACCGCGACCGGCACACCCGCGAGGGGGCCCAACTCCTCGCCGGCGGCCCGGCGCTCGTCCACCGCGCGGGCCGCGGCGAGCGCGCCCTCGCTGTCGACGTGCAGGAAGGCGTGCACCCGGTCGTCGACCGCGGCGATCCGGTCCAGGTGCGCCTGGGTCACCTCGACGGCGGAGGTCTCACCGCCGGCGACAAGCGTGGCGATCTCCGTCGCCGTCATTCTGGTCAGATCGCTCATGCCGTCACTCCGCTTCGCTCCGCGACGCCATGAGGCACCACCGCGCTGCACTGCTGATTCGCTCGCTGCCGCTCGCTCATGCCGTCACTCCGCTTCGCTCCGCGACGCCATGAGGCACTTCGGCGCTGCACTGCTGATTCGCTCGCTGCCGCTCGCTCATGCCGTCACTCCGCTTCGCTCCGCGACGCCATGAGGCACCACGGCGCTGCACTGCTGATTCGCTCGCTGCCGCTCGCTCATGAGGCCACATCCTCGGTCAGGATCCGCGGCACGCGGAACCGCTGGTCCTCGGCATCGGGCGCGCCCGACAGCGCCTCCTGCGGGGTCAGGCACGGCGTGACCACGTCCTCGCGGAAGATGTTCGTCAACGGCACCGAGTGCGAGGTCGGCGGAATGTCCGCGGCGGCGACCTCGCCGACCTGGGCGACCGCCTGGAGGATCACGTCGAGCTGACCGGCGAACGTGTCCAGCTCCTCCTCGGTGACGGCGAGCCGCGACAGGCGCGCCAGGTGCGCGACCTCCTCGCGGGAGATGGCGGCCATCCGTGCCCCCTTCTGATGTCCTGCTGGTCGGGCGGTGTGCCGGCCGCGCGACGACTGGAGCGTGACGCGCGGTGACCGGAGCGAGTCTATTGTTCCGCTCCGGTGCCGCGTCCCCGGACTCCCCCTCCGGCGGCCTCGGGTCAGCGGGTGGGGCGGCGCGCGCTCTCCGACTGCGGGTGCCCACCGGTGGGGCGCACCGGCCGGTACCGGGCCAGCCAGGTGACCAGCTCCGCGGCGGGCATGGGCCGGGCGTAGAACCAACCCTGCGCCGCGTCGCAACCGGCGGCGTGCAGCATCCGCCAGGTCCGCTCGTCCTCGACGCCCTCGGCCACCACCCGCAACCCCAGAGCGCCGGCCAACTCGATCATCGACCGGACGATCGCCGCGTCGTCGGCGTCGTCGGCCATGCCGAGGACGAACGACCGGTCCACCTTCACCTCGGACAGCGGCAGTCTGCGCAGGTGCTGCAATGACGAGTAGCCGGTGCCGAAGTCGTCGAGCGCGATGCCCACCCCGATCCGGTGCAACTGGGAGATGGTCGCCAGCACCCGGCGCGGGTCAGCCATCAACGCGCCCTCGGTGATCTCCACCTGTAGCCGCTCGGCCGGCACCCCGGACCGGGCCAGCCGGTCGGCGATCTGGTCGGCGATCTCGCCGGTGTGCAGGTCCCGCACACTGACGTTGAGCGCCGCGCGCAGGCCGATGCCGACCTCCGACCACTTGGCGAGTTGCTCGACCACGTCGTCGACCACCCGCCGGGTGAGCAGCCGCATCACGGCGCTCTGCTCGGCGACCCGGATGAGTTCCTCCGGGTCGACCATTCCCCGCCGCGGGTGTCGCCACCGCAGCAGGGCCTCGACACCGACCACCTCGCCGGTCGCGATGGCGATCTGCGGCTGGTAATACATGGTGATTTCCCCGGCGTCGTCGGCCGGCCCGTCGTCCGCGTGCGCCCACCCCGTCGCTTCGAGCGGCCGCCCCGGTGCGTCCGACCCGATGCCCCGCCGCGGTCCGAGGTCACCGTTGCCCAGCGCGGCGAGCGCGCCTCCATTCGGTGACCGACGGCCGTTTCCGAGCCCGGCGCGTCGCTCCCGACCCCGCCCCGGCCGGGCGCCGGTGACCGCGGCACGGGTGTTGCGGCCCCGGATCGGGTCGGCACCGGTGGCGATCTGGTTGATCAGCTCGTCGGCGTGCAGCAGCTCGGCGTCGTCGCGCCGACGGCGCCCCCACCACCGGCCACCGGAGCGGGGCGCCGTCGCGATCGCCGGCGTCGGGTCCGCTTGTGGCGCGGCCTCGGCCGCCGCCCCGGTGGGCAGCGCCGCCCCGTCACCGCCGCGCACCTCGGCCGCCGCGTTGAGGGGTACGCCGACCACCCGCTCCGTACCGGCCACCTCACCCGGCACGCCGTCCCGACCCCGCCCGTCCCCCCGGTCGGCTCGGTCGGCGTGGGCGGCCCGGTCGGCGTGGGCGGCCCGGTCGGCGTGGGCGGCCCGGTCTTCCTGGTCCGACGTTCCCCCGAGGTGGCTGTGACCGGCCGGCTCGGCGTCGAACAACCCGTCGACCGGCGGGCCGGATTCCAGCACCCGACGCAGGTCGGCGAGGAGGCCGAGGCGCTCGGCCGAGTTGTGGTCGGACTCGGGGGCGTAGACGGCCACCGTGTCGTTGCGGTGCTTGGCGTCGTACATCGCGACGTCGGCGTGGCGCATCAGAGTGGCGAAGTCCTCGCCATGTTCGGGGAAGAGGGCGATCCCGATGGATCCGCCCACGTCCAACGGAAGCCCGTCGAGCGGCACCGGCTCGGCCAGCGCCTCGACCACCTGGTCGGCCAACTCCCGCGCCTGACCGACGTCGGTCAGCCCGGTCATCACGATGGCGAACTCGTCGCCGCCGAGCCGGGCGATCATCTTCGGTCGGGGCCGTACGTCGGTGAGCCGCGCGCTCACCTCGACCAGCAGCCGGTCGCCCACGGCGTGCCCGAGGGCGTCGTTCACGTTCTTGAAGCGGTCGAGGTCGATCAACAGCAGCGCCAACTGACCGTCGGGTTCGCCCCGAGCCGTCCGGTCGGCATGCACGTGTACCTGCTCGGCCACCTCGGTCAACAGTGCCTTGCGGTTGGGCAGGCCGGTGAGCGGGTCGGCGGCGGCGAGGTGCTGCTGTTCGACGGTCAGCCGCGCCATCCGGTAGACGGCGAACAGCGGCACCAGCACCAGCGGGATCAGCGCCGCGCTGACCCGCGCCGCCGCGACCAGCACCGGGGCGAGCAGCAGCAGCGAGCCGGTGGAGAGCAACTCGAAGCCGAGCCCCTGCCGCAGGGTGGGCCACCACCGGTCGCCGAAGCGCAGTCGCACCGCCCAGCTGACCAGCCCGTAGTTGACGAGGAACCACGCCAGCGTCGCCCCGGCGACGGCGGCCACGTCGGTCCAGTGCAACCGCCCGCCGGAGAAGATGGCGCCCGGCCCGAGCAGGATCACGCCGTACGCGGCGGCGAGGGCACACGCGTACTGCCCGACGTTGAACGCCGTCCGCCACGCCGCGTGCCGCATCCGCCAACCCGAGACGACCACCCCCACCGCCTGCACCAGCACCGCCGGGCCGAGGCCCCAACCGAGCAGGATCGCGAAGGTGAAGCAGGTGGAGGGGAACACCGCCGACGTCTGCCGGCGCCCCGGCGGGACGAACGGGCGGGCGTCGCAGATCACGGCGAGCGCGGCCATCGTCCAGAACGCCACCGGCAGCCGGGACACCTCGTCGGGAAGCGTCGCGAGTGGAACGGCGGCGGTCGCCGTGGCCACCACCAGGACGCCGACGACGAAGGCAGCGAACGGCGCCACCCGTCCCGGGGGCAGCGAGTTGCGTGGGTCGGCGACCTCCACCACACCTCCCGACCGACCGTCGACGTGCCGGTGCGCACGCCGTGACCCAATGAAACGCCCTCGGGCCCCGATTTCCCGGTATGACAGTCACGAATCGGTCGTAGTCGTAATTAAGTTGGTATACGTGACCAGTCGTCGCGGCACCGCCCACCCGGTCAGCCGCCGGGTTGAGCGACCTCCCGTGCGGCGTCCGGGCCGGCGTCCAGCAGGAGTTGGAACCCGGCCTCGTCGAGCACCGGCACCTTGAGGCTGGCCGCCTTGTCGGCCTTGGACCCCGGGTTGTCCCCCACCACCACGAAGCTCGTCTTCTTGGAGACCGACCCGCTGACCTTGCCACCCCGGCTCTGGACGGCCTCGGCGGCCTGGTCCCGGGAGAAACCGGCGAGTGTGCCGGTCACCACCACGGTCAACCCCTCCAGCGGGCGCGGCCCTTCGTCGCCCGCTTCCTCCGCCATCCGTACGCCGGCGTCGGCCCACTTGCGGACGACCTCGCGATGCCAGTCCACCGCGAACCACTCCCGGAGGCTCGCCGCGATGGTCGGCCCGACCCCGTCGACCGAGGACAGCTCCTCCTCGGTGGCCGCGTCGATGGCGTCCATCGAGCGGAAGTGCCGGGCGAGCGCCTGGGCCGCGGTCGGACCGACGTGCCGGATGGAGAGCGCCACCAGCACCCGCCACAGGTCCCGTTCCCTGGCGACCGCCAGATTGTCCAGCAACTTGCTGGCGTTGCTGCCCAGGCTGCCGTCCTTGTTGACGAAGAACGGGGACCGGGACAGCTGCTCGGCATCGAGCTGGAACAGGTCACCCTCGTCCGCGATGACCTCCGCGTCCAGCAGGGCCGCCGCCCCCTTGTAGCCGAGCGCCTCGATGTCGAAGGCGCCGCGGCCGGCAAGGTGGAACACCCGCTCACGCAGCTGGGCCGGGCAGCTGCGGGTGTTGGGGCAACGGATGTCGATGTCGCCCTCCTTCGACGGCGCGAGCGGGGTGCCGCAGGCCGGGCAGGTGGTCGGCATGACGAACGGCCGGGCATCGGCGGGACGCCTGTCGACCACCGGGCCCAGCACCTCAGGGATCACGTCACCGGCCTTGCGCAGCACCACCGTGTCACCGATCAGCACGCCCTTGCGCTCGACCTCACGGGCGTTGTGCAGGGTCGCGAGCGCGACGGTGGAGCCGGCCACCCGCACCGGCTCCAGCACGGCGAACGGGGTGACCCGCCCGGTCCGCCCCACGTTGACGTCGATGTCGAGCAGCTTGGTGGTGACCTCCTCCGGCGGGTACTTGAAGGCGATCGCCCACCGGGGCGCACGGCTGGTCGAGCCCAGCCGGCCCTGGATGGCGACCGGGTCGACCTTGACCACCACCCCGTCGATCTCGTGCTCGACGTCGTGCCGGTGCTCGGCGTAGTAGCCGATGTATTCCGCGACGCCGGCCAGGTCGGGGACGACCCGCCAGCGGTCGCTGGTCGGCAACCCCCAGGACCTGAGCGCCGCGTACGACTCGGACTGTGCGGTGGGCTGGAACCCCCGGCGGGCGCCGATGCCGTGCACCACCAGGCGCAGCGGCCGGGAGGCGGTGACCCGTGGATCCTTCTGCCGAAGGCTGCCCGCCGCGGCGTTGCGGGGGTTGGCGAAGGGCGCGCGGCCCTGCTCCACCAGGCCGGCGTTGAGATCGGCGAACGCGGCGACCGGGAAGTAGATCTCGCCCCGAACCTCCACCAGCTCGGGAATGTCCGGGAATTCGGCGGAGGGGGTGAGCTGGCCGGGCACACCCCGGATGCTGCGCACGTTGGCGGTGACGTCCTCACCGGT
The DNA here is from genome assembly GCF_049841595.1 of Micromonospora sp. DT228. Classification (NCBI taxonomy): domain Bacteria; kingdom Bacillati; phylum Actinomycetota; class Actinomycetes; order Micromonosporales; family Micromonosporaceae; genus Micromonospora; species Micromonospora sp. DT228. The sequence continues at coordinate 51,441 of NZ_JBNCKO010000030.1, read as the reverse complement.
GCGGCCGTCGCCCCGGGTGGCGGCCCGGACCAGCCTGCCCTTCTCGTAGGTCAGGTTGATGGCCAACCCGTCGACCTTCAGCTCGCACAGGTAGGGCGCCGGGCCGCCCGCGTCCCGTTCGACCCGCTCGGCCCAGGCGGCCAACTCCTCGTCGGCGAAGGCGTTGTCGAGCGAGAGCATCCGTTCGGCGTGGGTGACCGGGGTGAAGTCGGTGGAGAACGTGCCGCCCACACGTTGGGTGGGTGAATCGGGCGTCCGCAACGCCGGGAACTCCGCCTCCAGTGCCTCCAGCTCGCGCAACTGCCGGTCGAAGTCGGTGTCGGGAATCGTCGGCGCGTCCAGCACGTAGTAGCGGTACTGATGCTCGGTCAACTCCTGACTGAGCGTGGCATGCCGCTCCCGGGCCTGCGGCGTCGGCTCAGCCCCGGCCGCCGCCTCCTGGGCCGGGCTGACCTGCTGACCGATCTGCTCCTCGGACACACCGCCACCTTCGGACACGCCTGCGACCTCCCTGATCACGCTACTCCGGCACGGTATCGGGCCGGTGGGACAATCCGTCGCCCGCCCGCCCGCCCGCCGCGACGTTCCTCATCCGCCGCGATCCGTGATCACTTAATGCTCAGTAGTTCTCAACGGGCCGATCCAACTACTCAGCATCAGGTGATCAAGGGGTGTCCGGGGGTGCCGCGGGGTGGGGCGGTTGCGGTGTGGTTGGCGGGCGGCCCGGGCGGCGACGTGCGAGGATCGCCGGACGATGTGGCCGGTGGGCCGCGGCGAGGGCGGACATACGTCCGCTGATTGGCACGAGGCGGGAGTACCCGCCGACAGGCACGAGGCGGGAGTACCCGCCGACAGGCACGAGGCGGGAGTACCCGCC
>NZ_JBNCKO010000030.1:0-50465 GCF_049841595.1 Micromonospora sp. DT228 | reverse complement strand
TGGCACGAGGCGGGAGTACCCGCCGACAGGCACGAGGCGGGAGTACCCGCCGACAGGCACGAGGCGGGAGTACCCGCCGACAGGCACGAGGCGGGAGTACCCGCCGACAGGCACGAGGCGGGAGTACCCGCCGACAGGCACGAGGCGGGAGTACCCGCCGACAGGCACGAGGCGGGAGTACCCGCCCGTGGGCAGGCGGCGGGGATGCCTCCGTCGGTGGGCAGGAGGTAACGCGATGCGCGAGGCACTGCTCTGGGCTGCGGCGATCCTGCTGGCAGTTGCCGCGGGTTGGGCATGGAACAGCTGGCGGCACCGGGTCTCCACCCGCCCCTCGGGCACCCGAGGGGATCGCGGTGCCACGGCCCGCACCGGTGGCCGTCGTCCCGCCCCGCCCCGACCGCGCGGCACCGACCGGCCGGCCACCAAGAGCCGCTCACGCGACACCGACCGGCACGACACCCCGGCACCCGGCGAGATCTGGTGGGCAGACGTGCCGTACGCCGACGGCAGTGGCTCGAAGGTGCGGCCCTGTCTGGTGCTGCGGACGGACTCCCGGGGCGCGGACGTCCTGAAGATCACCAGTCAGGACAAGAGCGACCGGGACGACCACGTACGGATCCCCACCCTGGACTGGGACCCCGGCGCGGAGCACGACAGCTACCTCAGCCTGACCGAGCCGATCCGACTCAGCTCGGCCGCCTTCGCCGACCACGCCGGCCGCTGCGACGCCGACCTGTGGCGCAAGGTCCGCAGCCTGCGTCACCTGCCCACCCCCTGACCCTGGTCGGTCCGGGCGTCGGCCGTCCCGGCCCTCGTCGGGGCCGCGCCAGGCGTTGATCCACTCGGGTCCCCGGGAACCGCGGCATCCCAGACCGTCGGACACCCCGACTTCCAGGAAGCCGAGTCGATCATGCCGGCAGACCGGACCAGCCCAGGCCAGGCGGACCAGCCAGGCCGAGAAGGCCAGCCCAGGCCAGGCGGACCAGCCAGGCCGAGAAGGCCAGCCCAGGCCGAGAAGGCCAGCCCAGGCCGAGAAGGCCAGCCCAGGCCGAGAAGGCCAGCCCAGGCCAGACGGACCAGGCCAGACGGACCAGGCCAGGCCAGGCCGCACAGGCCAGCCCAGGCCGGGCGGCGGGGGCGGTCAGTCCCAGGCGGTGCCGAGGGTGGCGAGTTGGTCGGCGTACTCGATGCGGTCGATCCACCCGGTCGGCCAGGCGGCCATGCCGGCGGCCGCGCCCACGAACGCGCCGGCCAGGGCGGCGATCGAGTCGGAGTCGCCGGCGGTGGTCGCGCCCCGGGACAGGGCCGCCACCGGGTCGTCGGCGTGCCGTACGGCGCAGAGCAGCGCGGTGGCCAGCGCCTCCTCGGCAACCCAGCCCTCCCCGGTGGCCCGGCACGGGTCGCCGCCGTCGTCCGGCAGGCGCAGGGCGTCCGTCAGTCGACCCAGCACCGCCAGGCACTCGTCCCAGCCCCGGGCGATGAACTCCTCCGGTGTCCCGACCCCCGGGCGCTGCCAAAGATCACCCAGCCACTGCTCCCGGTAGACCAGGCGCTGGGACCGCGCCCGCTCGGTGAGGATCGCGGGTAGCTCGGGCAACGTGGCGCCGGCACGCAGCGTGAGGACCGCGTACGCGGTCAGCTCGCTGGCGGCCAGCCCGGTCGGGTGGCCGTGGGTCATCCCGGCCTGCAACTGGGCCAACCCGGCCATCGTGTCGAGGTCCACGTTGAGCAAGCCAACCGGGGTGACCCGCATGTTGGCCCCGCACCCCTTCGACCCGGCCACGGTTGCCTCCTGCCAGCGCAGCCCACGGCTCAACTCCCCGCAGGCGCGCAGGCAGGTCATGCCCGGGGCGCGGTTGTTGTCCGGGCTGACCGCCCAGGCCTGGAAGCGCCGCCGCAGCAGCGGCTCCACCGCCTCCGGGGTGAGTGCGGGCGCGTCGTGCAGCGCCCAGCCCACCGCGAGTGCCATCTGGGTGTCGTCGGTGACAAGCGCCGGCTCGCCGGACAGCTCACGAGGACCGGTCGGGCCGTACCGGTGTTCGATCTCGGCGACGGTCAGGAACTCGGTGGGCTTGCCGAGGGCGTCACCGTAGGCGAGGCCGAAGAGGGAACCGGAGGCGCGCAGCGCAGGGGTAGGGATCACGGCGGCCATGATGCCCGGCCGCCGCAACCCACGTCCGGCTCAGTCCCAGCAGAGGCAGAACGGATGGCCGGCCGGGTCGGCGTAGACCCGGAAACCCTCGCCCTCGCCCGGCAGCCGCCGCGCACCGAGCGCGAGTGCCGCCTTCTCCGCGCTCTCGATGTCGTCCACCGTCACGTCCAGGTGGAACTGCTGAGGGCGCTCCGGATCCGGCCAGACCGGAGGCCGCAGGTTGAGCGCCTGCTGGAAGGCGAGACGAGGTTGGTGACCGGGCGGACCGCCCAGCACCACCCAGTCGTCCTCCGTCTCACCCTCGGCGAGAGGCACCCCGAGCAACTCGGCGTAGAACATCGCCAGCGCCCGCGGATCCGGGCAGTCGATCACCACTGAACGCAGCTGTCCAATCATGACCGTCATCCTGCCCACCGGGTACGACAGGAAACATCACACCTCGGCGAGCCGCCGGCCGGCGTCCCGGCACGCGGCGAGCACCGCCCGCGCGTACTCCGGGGTGGCACCGGCGAGACCGCAGGCCGGGGTGACCACCACCTGCTCGGCGAGCTGCCGACGGGGAAAGCCCAGACGGTCCCAGACCTGGCGTACCCGATCGGCGATCTGCGCGGAGGTCGACGCGCCACCGGCCGACGGCGGTCGGGTCGGCGCGGCCCCGGCCAACAACCCGAGGCCGGCGTCGAGCGCCTCGCCGAGCGGGTCCAGCTTGGTGACCAGGTCCAGGTCGAGGGCGACGGCGACGGCGCCGGTGGAGCGGATCAGCTCCAGCGGCACGTCCGGGGCGCAGCAGTGCACGAGCGTCGGTACGCCCACCGCGTCGACGATCGTGCGCAGCAGGGCGGCCGCGTCCACCGAGTCGACAGCCCGGTACGCGCCCAGCCCGCTCTCGGTCGGCACCCGCCCGGCCAGCACGGTCGGCAGCGACGGCTCGTCGAGTTGGAGCAGCACCGACGCCCGGGGCAGCCGCCGGGTCACCGCCGCGACGTGCGCGCGCAGCCCTTCGGCGAGGGAGCCGGTCAGATCACGAACCGCGCCGGGGTCACGCAACAGACGGCCGCCGATCGGCAACTCCACGGACGCGGCAAGCGTCAGTGGGCCGGCGGCCTGCACCTTGATCGGCCCGGCGTACCCCTCGGCCTGCTCGGCGAGCTGGTCCAGGTCACGTTCCATCAGGTCACGGGCTCGACGCAGGTCGCGGCCCGGGCGCGGGGCGACCCGCCACCGTCCGGCGTACACCTCGACGGGCAGCTCGACAAGCAGCCCGGCGGACCGGCCGATCAGGTCCGCGCCGGGACCACGGGCCGGCAGCTCGGGCAGATGGGGCAGCTCGGGAAGCTCACCGAGGACCACCCGCTGGGCCTCGCCGATGTCGGTGCCGGGCAGCGAACCAATTCCGGTTGCCGCGCCGGCCGGCCAGGGCCACGCCTGATCTGTCACGGCCGAAGGCTATCCCGCGGACACCCAGGCCGTGCGGTCAGCCGGTGATGGTCGCGGAGCCGAGGACCACGTCGCCGGCCGGGTCCGCCCGGTACGCGACCACTGCCTGGCCGGCGGCGACACCGCGTACCGGCCGGCGCAGCTCGGCGTGCAGCAGGTCACCGTCGAGGGCGACGGTCGCCGGCACCACGTCGCCGTGCGCACGCAGTTGCACCTCGCACTCGACAGGCGCGTCCGGGCGTGCGCCGCCGGTCCAGACTGGACGAACGGCGCGGACCTCGGACACCTCCAGCGCCTCGGCGGGGCCGACGGTCACCGTGTTGGTCTTCGGCGTGATGGAGAGCACGTAACGCGGGCGGCCGTCCGGGGCCGGCCGGTCCAGGTGCAGCCCGCGTCGCTGCCCCACCGTGTACGCGTACGCGCCACTGTGACTGCCGACCACCGCGCCGGTGCCGGCGTCCACCACGTCGCCGGGCGCCTCGCCGAGCCGACCGGCCAGGAAGCCCCGGGTGTCGCCGTCGGCGATGAAGCAGATGTCGTGCGAGTCCGGCTTGTCGGCCACGGCCAGGCCACGCTCGGCGGCCTCGGCGCGCACCTGCGCCTTTGTCGAGTCGCCCAACGGAAAGATCGACCGGTCCAGTTGCTCGCGGGTGAGCACGGCCAGCACGTACGACTGGTCCTTGGCGATGTCGACACTGCGCCGCAGCAGCCCGTCCGCGCCGAGCCGGGCGTGGTGCCCGGTGACCACCGCGTCGAAGCCCAGGGCCACCGCCCGGTCCAGCACCGCCGCGAACTTGATCTTCTCGTTGCAGCGCAGGCAGGGGTTCGGCGTGCGCCCGGCGGCGTACTCGGCGACGAAGTCGTCCACCACGTCCTCGTGGAAGCGGTCGGCCATGTCCCACACGTAGAAGGGGATGCCGATCACGTCGGCGGCCCGCCGTGCGTCCCGGGAGTCTTCAAGCGTGCAGCAGCCACGCGCCCCGGTCCGATAGGTCTGTGGATTGCGAGCCAGCGCCAGGTGTACGCCTGTCACGTCGTGCCCGGCCGCCACCGCCCGCGCCGCCGCCACGGCCGAGTCAACCCCGCCCGACATAGCCGCCAGAACCTTCACCAGCGAACCCCCTTCCCACCCCAGTTCCCCACCACAACCCTATCCACCACCCCCGAAAACCCCGGAACCCGCGCCCAGTCACCCACCCCACCCACGCGATCTTGCACTTTCTGCGGCGACATATGCCGCACAAGACGCGAACCGCCAACCGAAAGTGCAAGATCGCCGGAAGGAAGGGGCGGAGCCCGGGGCGGGGGCGGGGGGTTAGCGGGGGGTGCGGAGGGCTGCGGCTCGGCGGGCTCGGTCTACAGCCGTCGGGAGGGCAGCGATGAGGGCGTCGACGTCGGCCTGGGTGCTCGTGTGGCCGAGGGAGAAGCGCAGCGAGGAGCGGGCGCGGTCGTCGTCGGCGCCCATCGCCAGCAGCACGTGGGAGGGCTGGGCGACCCCCGCGGAGCAGGCCGACCCCGTCGAGCAGGCGATGCCCTGGGCGTCGAGCAAGAGCAGCAGGGCGTCGCCCTCGCAGCCCGGGAAGGAGAAGTGCGCGTTGCCGGGCAGCCGGTCGGTCGGGTCACCGTTGTAGATCACCTCGGGCACCGCCCGACGAACCCGCTCGATCAGGTCGTCGCGGAGGGCGGCCACCCGGGCCGCGTACTCCTGCTGGCCCTTGACCGCCGTCTCGACGGCGACCGCGAAGGCAACGATGCCGGCCGTGTCGAGGGTGCCGGAACGGATGTCACGTTCCTGGCCGCCCCCGTGCAGCAGTGGCGTGGCCGGCACGTCCCGGGCGAGCAGCAGCGCACCCACCCCGGTCGGGCCGCCCAACTTGTGCCCGGTGACGGTCAGCGCGGCGACGCCGCTGGCGCCGAAGTCGACGGGCACCTGACCGACCGCCTGGATGGCGTCGGTGTGGAACGGCACACCGTGCTCGGCCGCGACGGCGGCCAGCTCGGCGACCGGCTGGATGGTGCCCACCTCGTTGTTTGCCCACATCGCGGTGACCACGGCCACCCGGCCGGCGTGCTCGGCCAACTCGGCGCGCAGGTCCTCCGGGTCGAACCGACCGGCGGCGTCCACCGGCAGCCAGCCAACCTCGGCCCCCTCGTGCTCGACGAGCCAGTCGACAGCGTCGAGCACCGCGTGGTGCTCGACGGCGCTGGAGACCACCCGACGGCGGTCCGGGGCGGCTCCCCGGCGGGCCCAGAAGATGCCCTTGACCGCGAGGTTGTCGCTCTCCGTGCCGCCACCCGTGAAGATCACCTCGGACGGCCGGGCGCCCAGCACCGCGGCGACCTTCTCGCGGGACTCCTCGACCCGGCGGCGGGCACGACGACCCGCCGCGTGCAGGGAGGACGCGTTGCCGACCTCGCGGGCGGTAGCGACGTACGCCTCCAGTGCCTCGTCGAGCATCGGAGTCGTCGCCGCGTGATCCAGGTAAGCCATCGCCGTTCAGCCTACGGCCGACACCGCGGCGCCCGGATGGCGGAGGGACCCGGCACCGGACCGGGGTGGGATTTACCACCCCGGCCCTGGCGGCGGCCCAGGTCAGGCGGGCACCGCTGTGACGACGATGTTGTCGCGGTACTTGCGCGCCTTGGCGTCGAACGGCCCGCCACAGGTGATCAGAGTCAGCCGCGGTTTGCCGTCCCGGGCGAAGTACCGGTCCAACGGAATCCTGGTCTTCGCGTACTCCTCCCGGGCGACGACCCGGTACCGCCGTGCCGTGCCGTCGCTGCCGGTCGCGGTCAGGGTGTCGCCCTTGTCGAGTTGACGGAGTCGGAAGAACGCCCCCCTGCCCTGTTTGACGCTGTCCACGTGACCGGCGATGACCACCGAGCCGGCGGTTGCCTCCAGGCCGGGCCCGTAGCGGTACCACCCGATCTGGTCGACGCTGGGCGGCACCTCGAACTCGTTCGTCCGCTCGTTGATGCCCACCGCGTTGACGGTGGCGGTGACGTCGATGTCCGGGATCACCAGCCGTACCGGCGGGACGACCGCCGCGTCGGCCGGCAACTCACCGACGCTGATCGGCACCGACGGCGCGCTGGCGTCCGCCGCTGGGGTGCTGGCCAGCGTGGTCGCCTCCTCGGCACCCACGTTCCCCGCCGGTTGGGAACCGCACGCCACCACGGCGGCGACGGTGAGCGCGGCAACGCCGACGGCCAGGGCCGCCAGCGCGCCGCGGTTGCGCACCGTCACTTGCGACCGGTCCGCGCGGTCGCCATCCGCACACCGCCGCCCAGCAGCAGGAGTACGCCGGCGCCGGTGAGCACGTACCACCAGGTGTCCACGCCCGTGCCGGCCTGACCGCCGTCACCGCTCGGCACGCCGCCCGGGGCGGAGTGCAGGCCGGTGATGGTCTGCGCCACCACGTCGAGGGTCTTGCCCTCGGCGGAGCCGATCGCGTAGACGATCGTGGCGGTGCCCTCCTTGAGGTTGAGGTCGGCCGGGCCGATGGCCACGGTGTCGGTGCCGGCCAGCACCACGTCGGCCTTGACGCTGCCCGCGTCGACGTCGCCCTTGGCCTCGTTCGGGTTGGTGAGGCCCTTGAAGACCGGGGTGCCGCCGGCGCGTACGTCCACCGCCGGTGCGGCCGCGGTGTGCCGGACGATCAGCCGGGCCTTGCCGGCGTCGACCTTCGAGACGTCGTTCACGAACGGGGTGATCTTCGGCTGGCCGGCGGCGTCGAGGTGTGCCGCGATGCTGATGTTCGCGCCGCCTGGCACGGCCGCGTCGTCGACCTTGAGAATCGCGCTGCCGATCGGCTCGCCCGGCTTGGTGAGCGCGATGTCGTAGTCGCCCTCCTCCAGGTTGAGCGGGCCGGCCACGTCACCGGGCTTGAAGTTCGCAAGCGTCTTCTTGCCGTTGACGTAGACGTCGACAGGGGTGTCCGGGATGCCGTGCACGACGGAGACCTTCGACGTGGCGGCGTACGCGGGGGTGGCGGTGAGTGCGCCGACTCCGGCGAAGGCCAGCGCGGCGACCGCGCCGCCCGCCGCGACCCGACGCAGGTACGAGAACTGCATGTCTGCCTCCTGGTGATTGGTGCTGATTCGTCAGGCCTGGCTTGCAGAACGGGTTACGCCGCCGCTCCGACGCGCGGATGCGGGCCGGAGGCACTTTTCTTTTTCGGCCCCACCCGCATCCGAACGGGGGTCGCGAGACGAAGAGCTGCTGAGATGACATCGACCGGGAGAGTGGGGCGGAGACTGTGGCAGCTACAGTCGGGCATGCCCCATCGAAGGCGAGCCGCCCGATGACGGCCCTGCACGAGGAACCGGACCCCCCGGTGGACGACCTCGACCCGCGCTTCCGCGCCGGTGACGACGCGGCGCTGCGCGAGGCGTACGACAGGTACGGTCGGGCCGTGTTCCACCTGGCCACCTCCATGCTGGCCAACCGCGCCGACGCCGAGGACGTCACCCAGGCGACGTTCGTCGCCGCCTGGCTGGGTCGGGACACCTTCGACCCGGCCAAGGGATCGCTGATCGGCTGGCTGCTCGGCATCGGCCGGCGCAAGGTGATCGACCGGATGCGCGCCTCGGCGCGGGAGACCCGGGTGGTGGAGACGGTCCGGCAGCTGCCGGAGCTGGCACCCGCCGACCCGGACCCGGACCGCGTGGTGGACCGGTTGGTGATCGCCGACGAGTTGGCTCGTCTCCCGGACGACCAGCGACGGATGCTGGAGCTGGCCTTCTACGACGACCTGACACACCAGCAGATAGCCACGGTGACAGGCGTGCCGTTGGGCACCGTGAAGAGCCACATCCGGCGCGGCATGGCGAGCTTGAAACGCAGATGGGAGGTGGACGGTGCAGCACCTGGACCACGAGCGGCTGGTCTTTCTGGCGCTCGGTGAGAGCGAGGCGGACAACGGGGAGAGCACCCACCTCGGCACCTGCGCGCTCTGCCGTGCGGAGGTGGCGACCCTGCGGCAGGTGGCCGGCCTCGGCACCGAGACGCAGGGTCTGGCCGACCTGCCCGACCCGCCGGAGCACGTCTGGCAGGGCATCGCCGCCCAGGTCAGAGCGGCGCAGCCGTCGCCGGCCGAGATCCGTCCGCGGCCCATCCCCGGGCAGGCCACCGGTTCGGTGGCCGAGCCGACTGTCACCCGGCTGGATTCGGCGCGCCGGTCCCGTCGGGGCGCCGGCTGGTCGCGCTGGGCGGCCACCGCGGTGACCGCGGCAGCCGCCGCGGCGGTCGGTGTGCTGGGCACGGTCTCCGTGCTGCGACCGGACGACCCGGCGCCCGCTCCGACGCCTGTGGTGGTGGCGAGCGCGCCGCTGGCGGCGTACGGCTCGACGCCACCGGCGGCCAAGGGCGACGCCCGGGTTCTGCGGGACGGCCAACTACATCTGCACGTGGCGAATCTCCCGCGCGTCCCGGGGTACTACGAGGTTTGGCTGATCAATCCGACGACGATGGAGATGTTCTCGGTGGGCACCCTGGGTGGCGGTTCGGACGCGCTGCTGCCCCTGCCCCCGAATGTCGACCTCACCAGCTATTCGGTGGTCGACGTCTCCGCCGAGCAGTACGACAACAACACCCGCCACTCCGGCGACAGCCTGTTGAGGGGCACCCTGACGGGCTGATCGGCGGGCCGGTTCAGCTCCCCGGCCCGCCGATCAGCTCCCCACGGAAAAGAAGTGGCCGCCCCGTCGTGGGGCGGCCACTGTCGTGTCGCAGGGTCACTTGCGCTTGCGGATCTCCTCGGCGGCCTGCGGGACGATCTTGAACAGGTCACCCACCACGCCGAAGTCGGCCAGCTCGAAGATCGGCGCCTCGCCGTCCTTGTTGACCGCGACGATGGTCTTCGACGTCTGCATGCCGGCCCGGTGCTGGATGGCACCGGAGATGCCGAGCGCGACGTAGAGCTGCGGGGAGACCGTCTTGCCGGTCTGGCCCACCTGGAACTGGTGCGGGTAGAAGCCGGAGTCGACGGCCGCGCGGGACGCGCCGACGGCGCCGCCGAGCAGGTCGGCCAACTCCTCGACCAGCTTGAAGTTGTCGGCGTTGCCGACGCCGCGACCACCGGAGACGACCACGCCGGCCTCGGTCAGCTCGGGCCGGGAGCCCTTCTGCTCGGCGACCCGCTCGACGACCCTGGCCAGCTTGTCGGCGTCGGTGACCGACACGGTGAGCTGCTCGATCGTCGGGGTGGCCGCCGCCGGGGTGGGGGTGACCGAGTTGGGCCGGACGGTGACCAACGGCAGGCCCTTGGTGACCTTGGACTTGACGATGGCGGAGCCGGCGAAGGCGATCTGGGTCGCGGTGCCGTCGGCGTCCAGGCCGACCACGTCGGTCAGGATTCCGTTGTCCAGCTTGACGGCGAGCCGGGCGGCGATCTCCTTGCCCTCCTGGGCCGAGGCCAGCAGCACGGCGACCGGCTGCACCCGCCGGACCAGCTCGGCCAGCACGGTGGCCTTGGGAGCCACCAGGTAGCCGTCGATCTCGTCACCCTCGGCGGCGTAGATCTTCTCCGCGCCGTACTCGCCCAGCTTGCCGCTCAGCGCCTCGGCGGCGCCAGCCCCGCCGAGCACCACCGCGCTGGGCGTGCCCAGCTCACGGGCGAGGGTGAGCATTTCCAGGGTGACCTTCTTGACGCCGAATTCCTTCGTGGCTTCGACGACGACGAGAACCTCAGACATGTCAGACCCCCCTCTCACACGAACTTCTCGGTGGCGAGGAACTCGACGAGCTTGACGCCGCCCTCACCCTCATCAGTGATCTTGGCGCCGCCGGAGCGCGGGGGGCGCTTGCTGTGCTCGACGACGGCGCTCGTGGCGCCGTCGAAGCCCACCTCGGTGGGCGCGACGCCCAGGTCGGCCAGGGAGAACGTCTGCACCGGCTTCTTCTTGGCGGCCATGATGCCCTTGAAGGAGGGGTAGCGCGGCTCGTTGATGGTGTCCCAGACGGAGACCACGGCCGGGGTGGCGGCGGTGATGACCTCGTAGCCCTCCTCGGTCTGCCGCTCGACGGTGAGCGTGCTGCCGTCGACGGTGAGCTTGCGTGCGCCGGTGAGCGCCGCGACGCCCAGCCGCTCGGCGATCATGTGCGGCATGACCTGGACCCGGCCGTCGGTGGACTCCGCGCCGCAGATGACCAGGTCGGCATTGAGCTGACCGAGCGCGGCGGCGAGCACCTTCGAGGTGGCGACGGCACAGGAACCGTGCAGGGCGTCGTCCAGCACGTGCACGGCCTTGTCCGGGCCCATGGAGAGCGCCTTGCGGATCGACTCGGTCGCCCGGTCCGGACCCATGGTCAGGATGGTGACCTCGCCACCGTGCGCCTCCTTGATCTTCAGCGCCTCCTCGATGGCGTACTCGTCCATCTCGTTGATCACGTTGTTCGCCGAACCGCGGTCGACGGTGTTGTCGTCATTGCGCAGGTTGCGGTCCGCGCCCGAATCAGGCACCTGCTTGACGAGTACGACGATATTCATCGCGCTTCGACGACCCTCCTGTGTGGTGATGCGATTCGCTCGCCCGGTCTGGGGCGCAGCGTCGCGCGTCGGTCGACGCCAGGTCAACCGCGGGCTGCTGTGCAGTTGCCCACGGCGCAATGTTACCTGCCGGTAGCTTGCGCTCCCCGGGGCACTCAGAGTGACACAGCTCACCGACGGGCCGACGGTCAGGCCGGGTCGGCCAACGCACCCCGGATCTGGTCGATGGCCGCCGCCTCGGCGGGCGCCACCCCGGCGTGCGCCCGGGCCACCCGGTCCGCCGCACCCAACACCACCGAGCGGTACGCGTCCACGTCCCCCGGTGACTTGTCCCGCAGGATCCGCACCGCGTGCCGCAGCGCCGGCAACACCACCGACTCGATCTCCAACTGCGAGTCCCGGGGAAGCCGCGGCAGCGGACCGGTGGTGAGCGCCTCCTTGACCGTCCCGCTGGCGTCGGAGAGCGCGTTGGACGCGGCGAGGCTCTCCCGGATCACCCCCAGCACCCCCGGGTCGGCGTTGGAGACGAGGAAGACGGCACCGAAGGCGCCGGTCTTGAGCGTCAACCGCTCCTCGTCCGTCAACCGCTGCTCCATGATCACGGAGTGTAGACGTACGGGGTGGTGGTGGTGACCGGGACGAGGCCGAGCCGCTGGAGGATCGGCCGGCTGTCCTCGGAACAGTCGACCTGCATGAGCGTCCGGCCTCGCTGGTCGGCCAGCCGCGCCCGGTAGTTGACGAGCGCCCGGTAGATGCCCCGTTGCCGCCACTGCGGCAGGGTCGAGCCGCCCCACAGGGTGGCGAAGCCGGTGTTCGCCGGGAACCGCACCCAGCCGGCGCTCACCACCGTCCCGTCCGCCTCGGCCACCACGACGGTGATCGAGTTCGGGTCGGCGTCGATCTCCTTGGCCAGGCCCGTGACGAGATGCGAGCGGTCCTCCTGCCAGACCTCCGCCTCCATGGCGGCGATCCGCTCCAGGTCGGCGCGCGAGGTCACCTCACGCAGGCGTACCCCCTCGGGGGTGACCGGCAGCGCGGCGGCCAGCGGGGCGACCGGCCCCACCACGACGGTCTCCCGGTCCTCCGGCACGAAGCCGGCGGCGCGCAGCCGGTCCGCCAGGTCCGCCGGTTCGTCGTGCTCGTTGAGCTTCCACTCGACCGACTGGCCGCGCTCGCGGAACAGGGCCACCTGCCGGGCGATCAGCTCGTCCAGCGCGTCCCCGGTGAGTCCACCCAGGTCGCGGTAGGTGAGGAAGCCGCCGGCGTCGAGCCCGATGATGCGCACCAACGGCCCGTCCCGCTCCACCGTCACGCCGGCCGGGACGGGGTCGGGGATCTCCGGACGGATTTGGTTGTCGTAGGCGGCGCGCAGCGTCATTGCGTCGAGATCAGTCACCGAGTCAGGCTAAGCGGGATGGGAAGCGGATAATCTCCGACCGTGTGGGCGGCGATCAGGCGATGGTTCGACCCGGCGGAGCTGGGCATGGTCGGTGAACAGCCGGACTACCGCTTCTCGCTGGCCAACGAACGGACCTTCCTCGCCTGGCTGCGCACCGGGTTGGCGCTGGTCGGCGGCGGGTTGGCCGCCGCGCAGTTCCTGCCGCCCCTGCCGATGAGCCACCTGCGGGAGGCGATCGCCGTCGCGCTGCTCCTGCTCGGCGGTGCCGTCGCCATCCGGGCCGTGGACCACTGGGCGCGTACCGAGCGGGCCATCCGGCTCGGTCAGGAGCTGCCCGCGTCCCGGTTTCCCGCCATCCTGGCCCTGGCCGTGGGCGCCGGCGCGGTGCTGCTGGTGATCGCCGTGCTGGTCCGGGCGGTCGGCGGGCGGTGAACACCGGACGCGACGCCGGGCTGCAACCGGAGCGCACCCGCCTGGCCTGGCGACGCACTCTGCTCACGGTGACGGTGGTGACCGCGCTCGCCGTCCGGTTGGCGTCGGCGGGCGGCCCGGCCGGGGCGCTGATCGCCGGCGTCGTCGTGCTGCTCTGGGGCGCCCTGCTGGTGCTCTGCTGGCCCCGCGGCACCGGCACCGGGCCGGCCCGCACCGGCGGTCGGACACTGCCGCTGGTCGCGGTGGGCACCGTGGGGCTCGCACTACTGGGAGTGCTGCTGGTGCTTCGCGGACTGTGGTGACGAGACTCGGTGCGCCATGATGGGTGGATGGCCCGGCTGTACGTTCTCCTCTTCCTGGCGCAGATTGTCCTCGCCGTCTGCGCGCTGATCAGTTGCCTCTCCGCCGAGGAGGGTCAGATCCGCGCCCTCCCCCGAATCGCCTGGGTGTTGATCATCCTGTTCTTCCCGCTGGTCGGCTCGATCGCCTGGTTCGTCGCCGGCCGGGAGCCCAGCTCCGGCGCCGGGAAGAGCTGGCCTCGCGGCGGCGGTTTGCCCGAGCGGCAGCGGCCCCGGCCGGTCGCCCCCGACGACGATCCGGAGTTCCTGCGCTCCGTGCAGGACCGCGCCAAGCAGCAGGACCAGGAGCTCTTCCGCCGCTGGGAGGAGGACCTGCGCCGGCGCGAGGACGACCTGCGCCGGCACGACGGTGAGCCGCCCCGCGAGGGTGACCGGCCGGAGGTGTGAACGCCGGCGCGGTCGCGCCGGCGTCGGTGCCCGAGCGTCGACTCACACCCGACGCTTGAGCGCGCGCACCGCCAGCGGCGCGAAGATCACCGCGATGCCGGAGCCCCAGAGCAGCGTCTGGAGGACCGGACCGGCCACCGGACCACTGACCAGGAGCCCGCGCAGCGCGTCGGCCACCACAGTCACCGGGTTGACCTCCACCCAGCTCTGCAACCAGCCCGGCATCCGGTCGGTGGGTACGAAGATGTTGCTGGTGAACGTCAGCGGGAAGATCACCATGAAGCCGAAGATCTGCACCTTGTCCGGCTCGCTCACCAGCACGCCGACCAGCACCGAGATCCACGACGCGGCCAGCGTGAACGCCAGCAGCAGCGCGAACGCCCCGACCACCCCGAGCAGCCCGTTGCCGACCCGGAAACCCAGGATCGACCCGACGCCCAGCAGCAGCGCGATCGACCAGGCCTGCTTGACGGTGTCAGCGAGGATCCGGCCGGCCAGTGGCGCCCACCGGGCGATGGGCAGCGCCCGGAGACGGTCGAACACACCCTTGGTGAGGTCGTTGTTCAACCCGAACCCGGTCGTCATCGTGGCGAACAGCGCGTTCTGCACCATGATGCCGGGCAGCATGAAGGTCAGGTACTCACCTGACGATCCGGCGATGGCGGTGCCGAACACGTAGGTGAACAGCAGCACGAACATCACCGGCTGGATGCTGAGGTCGAGCAGCTCCATCGGGTTGTGCTTGATCTGCACCAGGCTGCGCCACGCCAGCGTGAGGGTGTGGCGCAGTCCTGCGGCCGGGCTGAGCCGGCGGGCCGGCGCCAGCGGGGCGGGGAGGGTGGCGGCGGTCATGCCGGGGTCCTTTCCAGGTCGGTGTCGGCCGGCGAGTCCTCGGCCCGGTGGCCGGTGAGCGAGAGGAATACCTCGTCCAGGCTGGCGCCGCGCAGCGCCAGCTCGGCGACCGCGATCTCGGCGGCGTCGAGGCGGCGGACCACCGCGGGCAACACGCCCGGATCGTTCACGGCGACGGTGACCGCACTCTGGGCCACCTCGGGAACCGCACCGGACACCTCGCCGACGATCGCGGTCACGATGCCCAGGTCGGTGCTGTCGGCCGGCCGCACGGTGAGGGTCTGACCGCCGGTCTTGGCCTTCAGCTCCTCCGGCGTGCCCTGGGCGATCACCCGGCCGTGGTCGACGACGGCGATCTCACCGGCGAGCTGATCGGCCTCCTCCAGGTACTGGGTGGTGAGCAGCACCGTCACGCCGTCGGAGACCAGGGTGCGGACGATGTCCCACAGGTCGTTGCGGCTGCGCGGGTCCAGGCCGGTGGTCGGCTCGTCCAGGAAGAGCACCTGTGGCCGGCCGACCAGGCTGGCGGCGAGGTCCAGCCGGCGACGCATGCCACCCGAGAAGGTCTTGGCGGCCCGGTCGGCGGCGTCGCTGAGGTCGAAGTCGGCGAGGAGTTGGCGGGCGCGCTGTCGGGCGTCGGCCCTGCTCAGACCGAGCAGCCGACCGATCAACAGCAGGTTCTCCGCGCCGGTCAGGGTCTCGTCGACCGAGGCGTACTGGCCGGTCAGACCGATCAACTGGCGCACCTGGTGCGCGTCGCGCACGACGTCGAAGCCACCGACCGTGGCGTGCCCCTCGTCGGCGGCCAGCAGGGTGGCGAGCACCCGCACGGCTGTGGTCTTGCCGGCGCCGTTTGGCCCGAGCAGACCGAAGACGGTCCCGGTCGGAACCTCCAGATCAACTCCGGCGAGGGCGGTGGTGGCGCCGAAACGCCGTACCAGTCCCTCGGCGCGGATCGCGTGGTCCATCGCAACTCCTGTCGTCGTCAGTGGTGACACCACTGTGGGCGACAGGGCTGACATCCCGCCGATCCCGCGCTGACGTTACGACGACGGGAGCCGAATTTCCGCCGATTTAGCTGCGGGAATACGCCGCGCCGCCGCCCGCGGACGGGCGACGGCGGCGGCGGGTACGACTCAGGCCAGGTTCGACGACCGGGGGTACGCGTCGGTCGGGTCGGTGAGAACGTTCACCAGGTACGGCACTCCGGCGTCGAACGCCCGTTGCAGGGCCGGGCCCAGGTCGGCCGCCTTGGCGACCGTCTCCCCCGCCCCACCGAGCGCGCTGACCACCGTGTCGTAGCGCAACTCCGGTTGGAGGTCGGCGGCCACGTCGTAGCCGTACATGGCCCGCATCGGGTGCTTCTCCAGCCCCCAGATGCCGTTGTTGCCGACGACGATCACCACCGGCAGCTTCTGCCGGACCAGCGACTCGACGTCCATCAGCGAGAAGCCGGCGGCGCCGTCACCCATCAGCACGCAGATCTGCCGGTCCGGGTGACTGACCCGGGCACCCATCGCGTAGCCCATGCCGGTGCCCAGGCAGCCGTACGGGCCCGGGTCCAGCCAGGTGCCGGGTTGGGCCGGCTCCAGGTAACGCCCGGCGTACGACACGAAGTCGCCGCCGTCGCCGATGGTGATCGCGTCCGGGTCCAGCGCCCGACGCAGCTCGCCGTAGATCCGGGCGGGACGGATCGGGTCGGTCTCGGCGGCCATCTCGGCGGCGTCCCGGGCCTTGGCCGCGTCCTCGGCCACGCGCAGGTCGGCGATCCAGTCGGTGTGGTCGGCCCGGTCACCGGAGTGATCGGCCAGCGCCGACAGGATCAGGCGCAGGTCACCGGCGGGGGCGACGGCCGGCTGCACGTGCGTCGCCCGTTGGCTGGGCGCGTCGACGATGTGCACCACCTTGGCGTCGCCGAAGTCGCCGAAGCTGAGCCGGAAGTCCAGGGGGGTGCCGACCACCACGACCACGTCGGCGCCGGAGAGCGCGGCCCGACGGGCCTTGGCGAACGCGAGCGGGTGCGTCGGCGGGAGGGAGCCGCGGCCCATGCCGTTCGCGAAGACCGGCACCTGCAACGCCTCGGCCGCCTCGCGCAGCGCGGCGACCGCGTCGCCCGCGTACACGTCGGAGCCGGCGATGATGACGGGTCGCTGCGCACCGGCGATGAGCAGCGCGGCGCGGCCGACCTCCTCCGGGTCCGGCACGACCGGGTCGACGCCGGAGACGGCGGGCAGGTCGACCTCGGCGACCGAGAAGACCGTCTCCAGCGGGAAGTCGAGGAAGGCCGGCCCACGGTGCGGGGTGAGCGCGGCGGTGAGCGCGGCGCCCACCGCACGCGGGATGTCGTCGGTGCTGAACACCGTCTCGGCGTGCTTGGTGACCGGGGTGACAAGCGGCAGGTGGTCCATCTCCTGGAGGCTGCCGGAGCCCCAGCGGAACGCGGGCGCGCGCCCGCCGAGCACCAGCACCGGGGAGGCGTTGAAGAACGCGCTTGTCATGCCGGAGATGCCGTTCGTGACACCGGGCCCGGCGGTGAGCACCGCGAGACCGGGCCGGCGCTGCAACTTGGCCACCGCCTCGGCGGCGAACACAGCGGACTGCTCGTGCCGGACGTCGTAGATCGGGAAGTCGGTCTTGTACGCGGCATCGTAGAGCGGGAAGACGTGCCCGCCGGAGAGTGTGAACATCTCCCGTACGCCGTGCGCGCGTAGGGCCGCGAGCGCCAACTCGCCGCCGTGACCCTCGATCCGCTCCGTCATGTCGCTCCCATCGTCCGTGGCCGGGATCACAGGTTACCGGCCAGTCACTTGACCGTCCGACGGTGGTCCCGGCCGGTGGACGCTACCGAGGTCAGGGGCAGTGGGAGGGTGGACCGGCGGGCTCAGCGGCCGGTGAAGTCAGGCGTGCGCTTCTCGACGAACGCCGTCATGCCCTCGCGCCTGTCGTCGGTGGCGAACAGCGCCGCGAAGAGCTGACTCTCCCAGGCCAGACCCGAGTTCAGGTCCATGTCCAGACCGCCGTCGACCGCCAGCTTCGCCGCGCGCAGCGCCTGCGCCGGCCCGGTCAGGTACGGAGTGATCAGTTCCACGGCCGTGTCGTACACCTCGGTGGCCGGGGCGACCCGGTCGGCCAGGCCGATCCGCAGCGCCTCCTGCGCGTCCACCATCCGCCCCGACATGATCAGGTCCTTGGCGCGGGCCGGGCCGACCAGGCGGGCCAGCCGCTGGGTGCCGCCCGCACCCGGGATGATGCCCAGCTTGATCTCCGGCTGGCCGAGCTTGGCGTCCTCGGCGACCACCCGCCAGTCGCAGGCCAACGCCAGCTCACAGCCGCCACCGAGGGCGTACCCGGTGATCGCGGCGACCACCGGCTTGGGGATCCGGGCGATCGCGCCGAGCGCGCTGGACAGGTTCGCGGCCCGGTCAGCCATGTCCACGTAGGACATCTCGGCCATCTGCTTGATGTCGGCGCCGGCGGCGAAGACCTTCTCCCCGCCGTACACGACGACGGCGCGGACCTCGGGGTCGGCGCTGGCCGCCGTGGCGGCGGCGCGCAACTCCTCCTGCACCTGGGTGTTGAGCGCGTTCATCGGCGGCCGCTCCAGCCGGATCGTGCCGATGCCGTCCTTGGTCTCCAGCCGAACGAACTCGCCCACGCTGCCCTCACTTCCTCGTCGAAGTCGCGTGCCAACCTTACGACCCGGCTCGTTTGGGTAAGTAGTGTGGTGTCAGCCCCGCGGGCGGGAGTCCAGCCATGACGACGTATTACGACGACAGGTCGGTGCAGGTCACCTCCACCACCTTCCGAGCCGACGGTCGCAGCTACGCGCTCGCCGACATCACCATGATCTGGCACCGCCGCGGCAGCCGTTCCTGGCGCGTCCTGGTGGGGCGCGGCGCCATCGGCGCCGCCCTGGCCGGTCCGCTGGTCGCGGCGGTGCTCGGCATCGGCGTGGCCGTCTGGCTGCACCGCTCACCCACCGTGACGATCGCGATCGTCGGCGCGTCGGTGCTGATCGGGCTGGCCGTCGGGCCGGTCGCCGACTTCCTCTTCGAGCACCTGGACCGCTCGTACGCCCGGGGCAGCCGTCAACTGGAGATCTGGGCGCGCTGGCGCGGCCAGCCGGTGCGGTTGCTGCGCACCGGCGACGCGTTGCGCTTCGGTCAGATCTACCGGGCGGTGCAGCGGGCGGTCGAACACAGCCAACCGGCCCGCCCCGCCAGCCGTCGATAGCGGCCCCGCCCGGAACCGGTTCGACGCGGACGCTAAATGTCCAAGATCTGAGCGAACCTCACGCAGCGGAGGCGAATGTTGCCTGTCGGTGGTTAGGCTTAGTGATGACCCTCTATTACCGGGACGACGCGGTGCAGGTGACCTCCGAGTCGATCCGGGCGGGTGGTCACGTGATCGCCCTGCCCGACGTGACGTTCGTCTGGCACGCGCGGGGCCAGAAAACCCTCGCCGTCCGCGGCCGTGTGCTGGGGCGCGGTGTCCTGGTGCTGCTGCTCTCGCTGCCCCCGTTGGTCGCCGTGGTCTGCGTGCTGTCACTGGCGTGGTCGGCTCAGGACCGGGGCAACTGGCAGCTGGCGCTGATCATCCTCGCCGCCTGCGCGGTCGGGGCGCTTGTGGCGCTGCCGTTCCTGGAGATCCCCCTCGGCTGGCTGGACCGCTCCTACGAGCGTGGCAGCCACGTGCACGAGCTGTGGGTGCAGCACCACGGCCGCGAGGACCTGCTGGTGCGCACCCCGGACGCGCTACGGTTCGGGCAGATCTACCGGGCCGTGCAGCGCGCCGTCGAACAGCAGGGGGACCATCGATGACCACCCGCCGCGGTGAGGCCGTCGCCCTGGCCGGCCTGCTCGCCGTGGCCGGTGTCACCCACCTGGTACGCCCCGGCGTCTACGACCCGATCGTGCCGCGCGCGTTGCCGGGCCCGGCCCGGTTCTGGACGTACGCCAGCGGAGTGGCCGAACTTGCGGTGGCGGCTACGGTCGCGAACCCGGCCACCCGTCGGGCCGGCGGTCGGGCCGCCGCCGCGCTCTTCGTCGCCGTCCTGCCGGCGAACGTGAAGATGGCAGTGGACTGGCGACGCCGACGCCCGACGAAGCGGGCCATCGCGTACGGCCGGGTGCCGCTGCAGGTGCCGCTGATCTGGTGGGCGCTGCGGGTGGCCCGCGCCGACGTCGCCGGCCGGCACTCACGCTGACCGGCTCCGTCGGGCGGTTATGGCACGGCCGACGCACACTTGACCCCATGGCGATCCCCCTCCCCACACCGACCGCAGTTGTCGGTCTGACCCGCTCCGCTCTCGACCAGGCGCTCGGCTCGGCCGCCTCGATGGCCGCCGTGCCCGCCCGCGCGTTCGCGGTGCTGGACGGGGTGGAGGCGCTGCTGGCCCGGATCAACGGCGTGGTGGACCGGATCGAGACGACCCTGGACCGGACCGATCAGGTGCTCAACGACGCCGAGGCGGCGGTCCGCGAGGTGGCCGTCATCAGCGCCGCCGCGACCACCGCCATCGACACCGCCACCGAGGTGGCCGCTGCCGCCGCCGTGGTGGTCGCCGAGGCCGACCGGGTCTCCAGGGCGGCGGGCACGGTGGTCGCCGAGGCCGACCGGGTGGCCGGCCGGGCCGCCACCACCGTGGGCACCGCTGCGGAGGCCGCCGCCACGGCGGCCGAGCTGCTGGCGGCGTACGAGCCGGCGCTGCGGCGGGCCGCGCCGATGGCCGCGAAGTTCGTCGAGGAGCTGAGCCACGAGGAGATCACCGCGGCGATCCACCTGATCGATGAGCTGCCCAAACTCAGGGAGCACCTGACGGCCGACATCCTGCCGATCCTGGCCACCCTGGACCGGGTCGGGCCCGACCTGCACGACCTGCTCGACGTGACCCGCGACCTCAAGCTCGCCGTGGCCGGCATTCCCGGGCTGGGCATGCTGCGCCGTCGCGGCGAGAAGCTCGCCGACGAGCCGGCCGGCTGAGCCCTCCCCGGCTGCGCGGAGGATCAGCAGTCGCAGGTGATCGGCGCGCTCAGGCCCGCGCGTACAGTTCGTCGATCTCGGCGCGTTGCGGTAGCGCCACCGAGGCACCGAGCTTGCGGACGCAGGCCGCGCCCGCCGCCGACGCCCAGCGCACCGCGTCGACCAGGTCGCGTCCCTCGCCCCAGCCGACGGCCAGCGCGGCGGTGAACGCGTCGCCCGCGGCGGTGGAGTCGACCACGTCGACGCGTACCGCCGGCACGTGCACGTCGGTGCCGTCGCGGTCGACGTACCGCGCGCCCTCGCCGCCGAGAGTGAGCACGGCCCGGGGGGTCAGGTCGAGCAGCGCCCGGGGGTCCTCCCGGCCTCGGCCGGTGAGCGTCTGCGCCTCGCCCTCGTTGACGACCAGGACGTCCACGGCGGCGAGCAGCTCGGGTGGGAGGTCCCGGGCCGGGGCGGCGTTCAGGATGACCCGGGTGCCGGCGGCGCGGGCGGCCACCGCGGCGGCCGTCACGGTCTGCACCGGGATCTCCAGTTGGGCGACCAGCACGTCCGCCGCGCGTACTGTGGCCAGTTCCTCCTCGGTGAGGCCGACAAGCGCGTCGTTGGCGCCGGGAGTCACCATGATGGCGTTCTCACCCTGCGCGTTGACCATGACCAGTGCGACCCCTGAGGTGCCGTAGACCACGCGTAGTTGGCTGGTGTCCACCCCGGCGGCGGTGATCCGGGCCCGCAGGGTGACACCGAAGGCGTCCGAGCCGATCGCGCCGAGGAAGGCGCAGGCGGCGCCGGCCCGGACCGCGGCGATGGCCTGGTTGGCGCCCTTACCGCCGGGCACCATCACGAAGTCGGTGCCGAGCGTGGTCTCGCCCACCCGCGGCAGCGCGGGCGCCATCGCGACCAGGTCCATGTTGGCGCTGCCCACCACGGCAACCCGGGTCTGCGGCACTGTCGTCTCCGCCCTGTCGTGGCGTTCAGGCGGCCCGCGCGGTGTAACGGTCGCCCGACCGCTCGACCACGAGCGGCAGACCGAACGTCTTGGAGAGGTTGTCACCTGTCAACGTCTCGGCGAGCAGGCCCTGGGCGACCACCCCGCCCTCGCGCAGCAGCAGCGCGTGGGTGAACCCCGGTGGGATCTCCTCCACGTGGTGGGTGACAAGCACCATCGCCGGGGCGTCCGGGTCGTACGCCAGCTCGGCCAGTCGGGCGACCAGGTCTTCCCGACCACCCAGGTCGAGCCCGGCGGCGGGCTCGTCGAGCAGCAACAGCTCCGGGTCGGTCATCAGGGCACGGGCGATCTGCACCCGCTTGCGCTCACCCTCGGAGAGGGTGCCGTAGCGGCGCTCGGCGAGGCCACCGACGCCGAGTTGGCTCAGCAGCGCCCGCGCCCGCGCCTCGTCGGCCGGGTCGTAGTTCTCCCGCCAGCGGCCGACCACCGACCAGGCGGCGGTCACCACCACGTCGGTGACCCGCTCGTCGGCGGGCAGCCGCTCGGCGAGCGCGGCGGTGGTGAGCCCGATCCGGGTACGCAGCTCGTTGACGTCGGTGCGGCCGATCCGTTCGCCGAGCACGTGCGCGACGCCCGTGGTGGGGTGCAGCCGGCCGGAGGCGAGGTTGAGCAGGGTCGTCTTGCCCGCGCCGTTGGAACCAAGCACCACCCAACGCTCGTCCAACTCGACACGCCAGGTCAGGTCCTGAAGGAGGGCGGTGCCGGACCGGCGTACCCCGACGCCGTCCAGGCTGACCACCAGATCCGGGTCCACAGGCGCGGCGCCGGCGGCGCCATGGATCAGGTCATCAGTCACCACACCATCCAACCACGCAGCGCCGCGGCGCCCCCCATGGGCGGCGCCTCGGCCATAGGGTGAAGCGCCGTGTCGTTGATCACCAATCCCGGAGGACGGCTGATGTTCCGTCAAGATTCGGAGCCGCGCGGATGAGCGCGGTCATCGAGATCGAGGGTCTGCGCAAGACCTTCCGCAGCCTGCGTAACGGCCGGCGGGTGGCGGTGGACGGGTTCGACCTGCTGGTCGAGGCCGGCCAGGTCCATGGCTTCCTGGGCCCCAACGGCTCCGGCAAGACCACCACCCTGCGGGCCCTGCTCGGGCTGGTACGCGCCGACGGTGGGCGGATGACCGTGCTCGGCCAACCGTCGCCGGAGCTGCTGCCCCGGGTGGCGGGGCAGGTCGGCGCGATCGTCGAGAGCCCACAGTTCTTCGGCAACTTCACCGGGCACCGCACGCTGCGCCTGTTGGCTCGTGCCGGTGGGGTCCCCGTCTCGCGGGTGGACGAGGCGCTGGAGATGGTGGGTCTGCGCGACCGGAGCGACGAGCGGGTGAAGGGCTACTCGCTGGGCATGAAGCAGCGCCTCGCGGTGGCGTCCGCGCTGTTGAAGGATCCGCGGTTGCTGATCCTGGACGAGCCGGCGAACGGGCTGGACCCGGCGGGCATCCGGGAGATGCGGGACCTGATGCGGTCGCTGGCGGCCGACGGGGTGACCGTCCTGGTGTCCAGTCACATCCTGGGCGAGATCCAGTTGATCTGCGACCACGTCACGATCATTTCGCGGGGGAAGCGGGTTGCGTCGGGCCGGGTGGACGAGGTGCTGGCGGGCCACGATCGGCACGAGTTCCTGGTGCGGGTGGCCGAGCGGGAGCGTGCCGCCGAGCTGCTGCACGCGGCCCAACTGACGGCTGTCGTCGACGGCGAGGCGCTCGTGGTGAGCGGGGTGAGTGACCCGACTGTGGTCAGCCGGGTGCTCGGCGAGCAGGGGCTGTGGGTGGGCGAGCTGACGCCGGTTCGGCCGGATCTGGAGAGCGTCTTCCTGGAGCTGACGGGGGCGTACGCGCACGCGTCGGTCCCCCGGCAGGTCGACGGCTCGGCGCTGCCGGACGCCTCGGCGCTGCCGGACGGCGAGCGGGGCGAAGCTGTGATCGATCTCGATCGGGGAGTGGACGCGTGAACCTGGTTCGTGCCGAGTTGGAGCGGCTGTCCGGTCGTCGCTTCGTGCAGCTCATGGTCGTCCTGTTGGCGTTGGCGTTCGCCGTGACGGCGGCGACCACCCTGGCCGGGTCGCACAAGCCGACCGCGAGGGAGCTGGACTCGGCGCGGGCGCAGGCCGCCGAGCAGCGGCAGAGCATGGAGGTCGCGTTTCAGCAGTGCCTGCAGCGCAGAGGCGGCGCGCTCCCGACCGAGGACGACGGGTTGTACCTCCCCGCCGACTGCTCCGAGTTCGATCCGGCCCTGCGGGAGCAACTGCCGGTCGCCGCCGACTTCCTGCCGGGGGTGTTCAGCTTCGCCCAGCAGGCACGGCCACTGCTCTACTTCCTCATCGCGTTCCTGGTGCTGTTCGGTTTCCTGGTCGGCGCCTCCTACATCGGCGCTGACCTGAACTCCGGCGGAGTGGTGAACCTGCTGCTCTGGCGGCCACGCCGGTTGACTGTGCTCGGGGCCAAGTTGGGCACCCTGCTCGGCACGGTGCTGGTCCTGAGCGTGCTGGCGTCGGTGGCCTACCTCGCCACGTTCTGGGTGATCGGGCAGACCGCCGGGTTGCCCGGCCGGTTGAGCAACGACTTCTGGAGTGAGCTCGGCGCGGTGCACGGCCGTGGTCTGGTGCTGGTGTTGCTGGCCGCCGCGCTGGGCTTCTCGATCGCCACGCTGGGCCGGCACACGTCGGCGGCGCTCGGCGCGCTCGCCGCGTACGTGGTGCTGTGGGAGTTGGGCGCCCGCCTGGTGCTGGAGATCGTCGACGCTTCACACTCGGACCTGTTGATGCTCTCCAGCCACATCGGGGCGTGGCTCAACGGTGACGCACGCTTCTACGACGCCCAGCTGTGCAGGGGAAGCAGCGGTGGCTACTGCGACGCGTTCTACACGCTGACCTGGCTGCCGGCGCTGTTGGTGCTGCTCGGGCTCACCGGCGGGCTGACCGCCGCAGCGTTCGCCGTGTTCCGTCGCCGCGACCTGATCTGAGAGGCGGTTCGTCGGGCCTCCCGCTCCGGGCGGCCCGACGGACCGGCTCAGGCCGACAACGCGGCAAGAGCTTGCAACCCGCCGAGCTGCGGTGAAATATTCCTCCACATGACCGGCGCAGTGGGCTCAGCCGACGGTGGAGCCGAACACCTCGTCGCGCACGGCGTCCAGGGCGGTGCGCAGCGCCCCGTGCAGGATCGGCTCCTCGGTCAGCCCGGTCGGCACCACCCGCGGTCGGACCAGGGTGATCGCCGCGACCTCGTGCTGCACCCGCTCGGCGAGGGCGGCGCCGCCGGCCTGGCCCACCTCGCCGGCGAGCACGACCAGGGGCGGATCGAGCACCACGCAGGTGCTGGCCACGCCCAGCGCGAGCCGGCGGGCCAGCTCGTCGAGCATCGGGCCACCGTCGTCGCCGGCCGCGACGGCCGCGCGCACCGCCTCGGCGGCGTCGGTGTCCGGATAGCCGTGCTCGCGGGCCACCGCGCGGACCGAATCCGCACCGATCAACTGCTGGAAGGCGGGCTTGGCGCGGCGGGAGACGTCGCGAGGGATGGGCGCGCCGGGCACCGGCAGGTAGCCGATCTCACCCGCCGCTCCACTGCTGCCGTGGTGCAACCGCCCACCCAACATGATCGCCAGGCCCACGCCGGCGCCCACCCAGACCAGCACGAAGTCCGCGAGCCCCTGCGCGGCGCCGGACTGCGCCTCGGCCACCGCGGCCAGGTTGACGTCGTTCTCGAAGACCACCGGGGTGTGCAGGTCGTCGCGCAGGGCGGCGAGCAGACCACTGTGCCAGCGCGGCAGGTTGAAGGCGAACGTGATGTCGCCGGTGCCGGGGTCGACCAGGCCCGGGGTGCCGAGCACGATCCGCCGTACGCTGCTGAGCTGCGCGTGGGCGCTGCTGGCCGCCTGCACCACGGCGTTGTGCACGACGCCCACCGGGTCGTCGGTGTCCCGGGTCGACTGCTCCACCCGGCCGATGACCGCACCGGTGATGTCGGCACACGCGGCCACCACCCGGTCCGGTCCGACGTCCACGCCGACCACGTGCGCGCTGCCGGGGCTGACCGCGTAGAGCTGGGCGTTCGGTCCCCGCCCGCCGGCCTGCTCGCCGACCCGCGTGACGAGACCACGCTCCTCCAACCGCTCGACAAGTTGGGACGCGGTGACCTTCGACAGCCCGGTCAGCTCGCCGAGCCGGGCCCTGGTCAGCGGGCCGCGTTCGAGGAGCAGTTCCAGTGCCGCACGGTCGTTGAGCGCCCGCAACAGACGGGGGGTGCCGGGCAGCCGGGTCGCACTCATGACACGTCCTCTAGTTTTAGTAAACTTTGCTAACTGTAAACCGACCTGCGAACGGGTAGCCGTAGCGTAACGGCCACCCGACAGTGGGACGCTCCGCCGATTCGGCAGGGCCAAGACCACCACCGGTATGACGTTTCGTAACCGGTGGGGCACCGAAGGGGGAAGATCACGTGGGGTTGGACGCAGGACTGCGCCGGCTGGCACTGGGCACGCTGCTCGCCGCGTACCCGGGGCCCGTTCCACCCGACTGGGCGGTCGAACTGCTGGCCGACGGGTTGGCCGGGCACACCCTGTTCGGCACCAACGTGCACGACCCCGCCCAGGTGGCGGCGAGCACCGCCGCCCTGCGCGCCGGCCGGCCGGACGCGCTCGTCGCCATCGACGAGGAGGGCGGCGACGTGACCCGGCTGGCGCATGCCACCGGGAGCCCGTACCCCGGAAACGCCGCCCTCGGCGCGATCGGCGACGTGGCCCTCACCCGGCGGGTCTACCAGTCGATCGGCGCCGACCTGGCGGCGCTCGGCATCACCGTCAACCTCGCCCCGACGGTGGACGTCAACACCGCCGACGAGAACCCGGTGATCGGCACCCGGTCGTTCGGCGCGGACCCGGTGCGGGTGGCCGCGCACTCGGCCGCCGCCGTGACCGGGTTGCAGGCCGCCGGCGTGGCCGCCTGCGCGAAGCACTTCCCCGGTCACGGCGCCACCGTCGCCGACTCCCACCACGAGCTGCCCACCGTGGACGCTCCACTGAGCCTGCTGCGCCAACGGGACCTGCCGCCGTTCGGGGCGGTCATCGCCGCCGGGGCCCGCGCCGTGATGACCGCGCACATCCGGGTGCCGGCGCTGACCGGCGCCGATCCGGCCACCTTCAGTCGGGCCGTCCTTGTCGACCTGCTCCGCACCGACCTCGGCTTCACCGGCGCCGTCATCACCGACGCGCTGGAGATGAAGGGGGCCGCGGTCGCCGCCGGCGGGGTCGGGCCGGCCGCGGTCCGCGCCCTGGCGGCCGGCGCCGACCTGCTCTGCATCGGCGCGCGGGTCGACGCCGCGCTTGTCGAGCGGGTGGCCGCCGAGATCGTCGACGCCCTCACCGACGGCCGGTTGGCGACCGCCCGGGTCGAGCAGGCCGCCGGCCGCGCCGCCGAACTCGCCGCCTGGACCCGGACCGCCGTCGCGTCGACGACGGCCGGCGACACCGAGCTGGGGTACGCGGCAGCGCGTCGCGCCATCCGGGTGGACGGGGTGCTCACCGGCCTGGACCGACCGCTTGTGGTGCAGTTGCACACCGAGTCGACGATCGCCGAGGGGCGGGTGCCGTGGGGGCTCGGTCCGCACCTCGACGGGGTGCCGGAGATTCGCGTGATCGCCACCGAGACCGATCCGGCGACGCTGCGAGGGTTGGCCGGTGACCGACCCATCGTGCTTGTGGGGCGCCACCTGCACCGGCTGCCCGGCGGCCCGGAGCTGGTCGCCGGCTTGGCCGCCGAACATCCGGTGACGGTGGTGGAGATGGGGTGGCCGGCACAGTGGCGCCCCGCGGGCGTACGCGCCTTCGTCACCACGTACGGCGCGAGCCACGCCAATGGTCGCGCGGCGGCCGAGGCCCTCGGTCTGGCCGGCTGAGCCGCGGCATCTCCCGGCCAGGTCCCCGGGCTCGGCCGGATCGGCGCTCCAGCGCCGCAGCACAGTGTCCACAGTCACCTGTCGCCCCTTCTTGAACATGTTCAACATTCGCCCTAGGCTGACGACGTCGGTAGTTGAACACGTTCAAGAAGGGCGTCCACATGGACACCAAGGTCTGGATGTACGTGATCTACCTCGCGGTCAGCGTCGGCCTGACCATCTGGGTGGCGCGGGCACTGTCGCGCAACGGGCTGGTCTTCCTGGAGGAGGTGTTCGCCGAGGAACGACTCGCCCGAGCGGTCAACAGCCTCCTGGTCGTCGGGTTCTACCTGCTCAACCTCGGCTACGTCACGGTGGCGATGAGGCACTCCGACGCGGTGGTGTCGACAAGCCAGGCCATGGAGGAACTGTCACTCAAGGTCGGCCTGGTGCTGCTGGTGCTGGGCGCGCTGCACTTCTTCAACGTCTTCGCCCTGGGCCGCTACCGCCGAACCCGCCTCCGCCAGCTCGCCACCCACCCCCCGATCGCCCCGATCGGCCGACTTCCCATGCAGCCCGCCCCAGTCGGACCGCAGTTGGTCGGCGCGTACCCGACCGGGCCCCAGCCGACCGGCGCGTACCCGGCCGGACCGCACCCGGCCGGACCGCACCCCGCCGGACCGCACCCCGCCGGACCGCACCCCGCCGGACCGCACCCGGCCGGACCGCAGCCGGCCGGACCGCAGCCCGGCGCCGGGCCGGCGAACAACCCGCCGACCCGATGACCGTGCCACCGACCGACGGCGTCGGTCGGCTCCCGGATCCCGCCGCGCACTCCGACGGCGGGATCCGGGGGTTCACCGTGCTGTTCGACGCGGCCTGCCCGCTCTGCCGCGCCGCCCGCCGCTGGTTGACCTCCCGCGCCCAGCTCGTACCCCTGGAGTTCGTGCCGGCCGGGTCCGCCGAGGCCCGGCGGCGCTTCCCCGGCCTGGACCACGACGCGACGCTGCGCGACCTCACCGTGATCGCCGACACCGGTGAGGTGTACGCGGGCGACGGCGCCTGGTTCGCCTGCCTGTGGGCGTTGGCCGACCACCGGTCCATGGCCGAGCGACTGGCCCGACCGCACCTGCTGCCCCTCGCCCGACAGGCGGTGGCCGCCGCCTCGGCGATCCGGGAGCGGGTCCGCGACCCGTGGGACGAGCCGACAAACGACCTGGCGGGATACGGTGGCCTCGATGACCGAGCAGCCTGCGCAGACGACCACTGCGGGTGACCCAGCCACCGCCCGAGGAGAGCAGACCCGGCAGCTCATCCGGGACACCGCGATGCGACTGTTCCGCGAGCGGGGTTACGCCCAGACCACCATGCGGGCGATCGCGCAGGAGGCCGGCGTGGCGGTCGGCAACGCCTACTACTACTTCGGTTCCAAGGACCACCTGATCCAGGAGTTCTACGCCCAGTCCCAGGCCGCGCACCGGGCGGCCGCACAGCCCGTGCTCGATCGGGAGGAGGCGTTCGGCGCCCGGCTGGCCGGAGTGCTGCACGCGGGGATCGACGTGCAGACGCCGTCGCACGCGTTCGCGGCGACCTTCTTCAAGACGGCGGCCGAGCCCACCTCCCCGCTGAGCCCCTTCTCCGCGGAGTCCTCCGGTCCTCGACAGGCGGCCATCGACCTCTTCGCCGAGGTGTTGACGGGCTCGACGGCCAAGGTCGACGCCGAGCTTCGCCCGCAACTGCCCGAGCTGCTCTGGCTCGCGTACATGGGCGTGATCCTCTACTGGGTGCACGATCGATCGCCGGGCCAGGCCAAGACCCGTCAGCTGATCGACGGGGCCGTACCACTGATCGACCGGCTCGTGGCGCTGTCCCGGCTCCGGGTCCTCCGGCCGGTGACCCGACAGGTGCTCGACCTGATTCGCACGCTCCGTCACTGACCCGGCCGGTACCTAGCGATCAGCGAAGAAGCAGGTCAAGTCCGCTTTTCGACACTCCGAACCGACAGCTCACACCTTGCCCCACGCCTGTTCGATACGTAGCGTGATCGACGCGTACCGACCCGACGCGGGTCGGCACGCCCGGAACCGGGGCCTGGGGGGAGGTTGCGGACCGTGGATCCGGCCCGGGATCCACGGTCCGCGAGCGCCCGGCGCCACTCAGCGCGGATAGACCCCGTACGCCCGCCAGCCCCGATCCGGGAAACCGGCCGCGTCGGCGACCCGGGCCGAGGCGAGGTTGTCCCGCTCGTGCAGGTAGGTCGGCACCGCCCCCTCGTCGAGGACCCGCCGCGCCGCCTGTGCCACGAGTCGGCGGGCGAGGCCGTGACCCCGCGCGACCGGCGCGGTGCCGACGGCCAACTCGTGCCCGTACGCGTCGTGCCGTTTGATCCCGGCACCGGCCAGGTAGCCACCGGCCGGGTCGCGGACCACGAGCACCGGCCGGTCGAAGAGCCGCAGCCAGGGCGGCAGCCCGGGAGCCGTCGGTGGGGTCCACTCCCCCACGTCGGGTAGCGGCGCGGGGGACACGCTCCACCGGAAGGGGCCGTCGTGCACGCACCACTCGGGCAGCCCCACGGCCTGCGGCAACGCGGCGAGAAACCGGTCCGGGGTACGCCGGATCAGCGAGCGGATCGCCGCCACCCGGTCCGGCGCGACGGAGAGCACGCCGCTGCGCCCGGTATCCACGGCGAGCGCGGGGCGCAGCCGGCCGTCCCAGGCCGGCGCGGCCCGTCGGTGCGAGGCGACCACGTGCAGCCCTGCCCCGGCCGGCCACTGGCCGAGCCAGGTGGCCAGGTGCAGTTGGACCCGCCGGTCGAGCATGTCCACCTCCCCGTCGGTCCACCCGTCGTGGATCACCGTACGCCGGGCTGGCCCGGCCGGGCTGCGATCCGGCAGGGCCGGGCGGGGCACGGTGACCGCACACGGCGATCGACCGTCATATGTTTGTCCTTATCTGGACACCTTTGTTTGCAACGGTAGGGCCATGCCGAATGAGCAGTACCCCCACTACCAGCAGGACCCCGAGCGACTCTGGCGCGCGTCGGAGGGCACCGCTGGCATCCCGCCCCAGCCGCGCTACTGGCATCCCCCAGCGCTCGGCGGGCGCACCCTGTCGTGGGCGGGGCTGAACAAGCTGCCCGCCGGCAGTTCGAGTCAGCACCGCCTGAACACGCTCTGACGCACCAAACCTCACTCGAATTTGGTGCCTCGGCACGGCCCAATCTGGTGTATCTTCACGCCATGACTCGCATCACCGTGGACGTGAACGACGAGTGGCTGGACGCCGCGAAGGAGGTGCTCGGCACCGACACCAAGGTGGCCACCATCAATGCAGCCCTGCACGCGTTCGCCGTACGCCGACAGGCTCGCGAGGTTGTTGCCGCCTTCGATCAGGTGGAGATGGACTTCTCCGGGTCCGTGGACGCCTGGCGCTACGGTGGCGGTCGCGACCTGGACTCGCTCGCCGAGCAGGCACGCAACGCCGAGGCAGCTTGATGGCTGGTCAGATCTATCTTGCGGACACCTCGGTCTATGTTCTGCAGGGGCGTCACGCGTCGGTCCGGCGGCGCTTCGAGTCGCTTCTGGCCGAGGGGCGGCTCGCCGCCTGCCACATGACCAGCCTGGAATACCTCAACAACGCACCCCACCCGAAGGGGTACGAGATCCTCTGGCAGGCACTGCGTGGAGGGCGGTGGATGGACGTGTCGACAGCGGCGATGGACCGTGCCATGGCGGTTCATCGCCTACTCGCGGCCGAGAGCCAGCACCGCAACTTCCGGCTGCCCGACCTGATCATCGCGGCGACCGCCGAGGAACACGGCGCGACCGTCCTGCACTACGACGCCGACTACGACCGCATCACCGCTGTCACCGGTCAACCCAGCGAGTGGGTGGCACCGAAGGGCAGCCTCTGACCTTCGCCCGAGGCGACACACCGGGGAGGTCCAGCGAGGGCTTTCGCACACCTGTCGGGTAATTTCTTGTGGTCCGGCATCCGGCCTACGACAGGAGAAGCTCCCCGCATGGGCAAGAAGACGATCCACGTCTCCGACTTCACCGGCACGGTTCTGCGGCAGGAGGACGAGGTGGTCCGCGTCGTCGTGCTGGAGCACCCGGACCTGGTCGCCGGGCCCGTGCAGTTGGACGCCACCCCGGGCGAGGTGGAAAACATCGACGACGCCGCCCTGGACGTGGCGGTGGTGGAGATCCACGACCGGCACGGTGGCGGCGAGCCGCGTCGGGTGGTGTTGACGGCCAGCGAGTTCGACGCGATGGCCACCGACGTGCCGATGGCGCAACTGTTGCGGACGGCCGAGCGGGTCCGCCCACCGAAGGCCCGCAAGAGCGCCGAGAAGATCGACTACAGCACGCTCGAGCACGCCGGCAAGCCACACCGGGGCCGGGTCACCGAGGAGGAGGCCCGGCTGGTGCGCGAGCAGCTCGACGAGGTCAACAAGCGCCTCGCCGACGCGGGCGTGCGCCAGATCGACCCGGCCGATCCGGAGCACGCCCTGCGTTACGGCTTCCCCGAGGCGCCCTGACGCCGGGGCCTCACTTCGGTGGTGTGAAGGCGGCGAGCGCGGCGGCCAGGTCGGCCTCGACAGTCGCCTTCGCCAGGCCGAGATCGGTGAGCACGCCGGTGCCGTCCTCCTGCTCCAGCAGGGCCAGCAGGATGTGTTCGGTGCCGATGTAGTTGTGCCCGAGGCGCAGCGCCTCCCGGAAGGTCAGCTCCAACGCCTTCCTGCCACGCGCGTCGTACGGAATGAGGTCCGGGACCTGCTCGGCGGGTGGCGGGAGGAGGGCGGCGACCTTCTCCCGCACCACCTCGGCAGTGGCGCCCCGGCCGGCCATCACCTTGGCGGCCAGCCCTTCCGGCTCGGCAAGCAGGCCCAGCACCAGGTGCTCGGGGCGGATCTCGGGGCTTCCGCTGGCGCGGGCCTCCTCCTGGGAGGACATCACCACGTTGCGGGCCCGGGGGGTGAACCGGCCGAAGGATTCGTTCGGGTCGAGGGGCGACCCGTCGGTGGCCTTCGGCACGAAGCGCTTCTGGGCGGCCTGCTTGGTGACACCCATGCTGCGGCCGATGTCGGTCCAGGAGGCGCCCGAGCGGCGCGCCTGGTCGACGAAGTGCCCGATCAGGTGGTCGGCGACCTCACCGAGGTGGTCGGCGGCGATGACCGCGTCGGTGAGCTGGTCGAGCGCGTCGGTGTGCGCCTTCTTGATGGCCTGGATCAGGTCGTCCAGCTTGACGGTGTTGCTCATCTGGAGAGGATCTGTCATGCGTCAACCGTAAGTTGACGATCCGATTCCGTCAACCCCAAGTTGACGATGTCCGGCGGGTGGCGGGGCGAGGCGCCCCGATACGGTGGGCTCCGGTCGAGGCACGGGTCACCGGCGGAGAGGGCGGGCATGCGTCTGCACGTGGGGTGCGCGATGTGGAGCCACAGGTCGTGGCCGGGACACCAGCTGCCACCCGCGGAGCGCCTGCGGCACTACGCCGGCTGGTGTGACGCCGTGGAGGGCAACACGACCTTCTACGCGACCCCGGCCCGGGACACCGTGGCATCGTGGGCCGCACAGACGGACCCCGGCTTCCGGTTCGTCCCCAAGCTCCCGAAGGTCATCACCCACGAACGCCGGCTCACCGTCGTCGGCGAACCGCTGCGCGCGTTCCTCGACGCGATCGAGCCGCTCGGCCCGCGCGTACACGCCCTCTGGATCCAACTGCCCGGCTCCTTCACCCCCGCCGACGTCCCGACCCTGCGCCGCTTCCTGGGTCAACTCCCGCCGTCGCACCGGTACGCCGTGGAGGTCCGCCATCCCGCGTTCTTCACCGACGCCGACGCGGCCCGGCTGCTGGAGACGACCCTCGCCGTCGCGTCCGCCGAGTGGATCCCCTTCGACACGACGGCCTTCTTCGCGAGCCCACCCAGCAGCGACGCCGAACGGGACGCCTGGACCAAGAAGCCACGCGTGCCGCTCCGGTCGCTCGCGCTTACCGACCGGCCGATCGTCCGCTACCTCGGCCGGGACGACCCGACCCGCACGGTCGAGGGGTGGCAGCGCTGGATCGACGTCACGGTGGCCTGGTTGCGGGAGGGGCGCTCGCCGACCATGTTCCTGCACACCCCGGACAACGCCGACGCGCCCGTGCTCGCCCGCCGGTTCCACGACGAGGTACGGGCACGCGTACCCGAGCTGGACCCGCTGCCCGAGCCGACACCCGTCGAGCCGCTGACACTGTTCTGACCGAACGGGTCAGCACTGCTCCCTGTCGAGCAGGTCGTCGAGGTGGGTGGCCGTGCTGATCAGCGAGAGATGGCTGAACGCCTGCGGGAAGTTGCCGATCTGCTCACCGGTCGGGGCGATCTCCTCCGAGTAGAGGCCGAGCGGACTGGCGTAGGTCAGCATCTTCTCGAACGTCAACCGGGCGTCGTCGACCCGACCGGCCAACGCCAGCGCCTGGACGTACCAGAAGGTGCACATGTTGAAGGTGCCCTCGGTGCCGGCGAGGCCGTCCGGTGAGGCCTTCGGGTCGTAGCGGTAGACCAGGCTGTCGGAGACCAGGCTGTCGTCCATCGCCCGCAGCGTCGACTCCCACATCGGGTCGGTCGGCGAGATGAAGTTCAGGCCGGGCATCGCCAGGAGCGAGGCGTCCAGGATGTCGGAGCCGTAATGCTGCACGAACGCGCCACATCCCGGGTCGAACCCACGGGTCATGACCTGCTCGTAGATGGCGTCCCGTTCGGCGGCCCACCGGGCGGTGTCGCCGGGGCGCCCACGGCGGTGCGCGATGCGGATGGCACGGTCGAGCGCGACCCAGGACAGCACCCGCCCGTAGGTGAAGTCCTGCCGGCCGGACCGGGTCTCCCAGATGCCGTCCTCGGGTTGGTTCCAGTGTTCGCAGAGCCAGTCCATCATCCCTGCCGTCTTGCGCCACCCCTGGTACGGCGCGATCAGCCCGCTCCGGTCCGCCAGTTCCAACGAGACGAGCGCCTCGCCGTAGATGTCGAGTTGCAGTTGGCCGGCCGCGCCGTTCCCGATCCGCACCGGCGCGGAGCCCCGGTAGCCCTCCAGGTGACCCAACACCTCCTCGGAGAGGTCGGGTGAACCGTCGATCCGGTACATCACCTGCAGCGGCAGGTTGTCGTCGCGGGCCTCGCGGATGCGTTCGTTGAGCCAGAACAGATATCCCTGGGCCTCGTCGGTGAAGCCCAGGCGCAGCAACGCGTGCACGGAGAAGGACGCGTCCCGGATCCACGTGTAGCGATAGTCCCAGTTGCGCGGCCCGCCGATCTGCTCCGGCAGCCCGGCGGTGGGTGCGGCGACCAGTGCGCCTGTCGGCGCGTACGTCATCAGCTTGAGCGTCATCGCCGACCGCTCGACCACCTCCCGCCAGCGACCCTTGTAGCGGGAGCGGCCCACCCACCGCCGCCAGTGGTCGCGGGTCTGGGCGAGCAGGTCGCACGCCTCCTCGGTGCTCATCGCCCGGGGCGCGTGCGGGCAGGCCGTCTCCAGGACGACCCCGCCGATGTCGCCCGCGTGCAGGGTGAACGACGCGGACACCCCCTCGGCGTCGCGCCGGATTCCCCGCGCGTCGAATTTCCGTTCCGAGTCTCGGAACGCGGCGAGGGTGAGGTCGAGGGTCGGGCTCCGGAAGACGTCACCCTCGGGGTGCACCTCGATCTCGTACGAATCACGCCCGTAGTTGAACCGTGGGCGGCAGTCGAAGCGGAACCGCATGCTCCCCCGGACCATCCGCACCAGCCGGATCAACCGGTGCCGGTCGGTGGCACGTTCGCCGGTGACGGGCATGAAGTCCAACAGCTCCCCCACGCCGTCGGCGCTGTGGAAGCGGGTGATCAGGATCGGCGTACCGGGCAGGTAGAGCTGTTTGCTCGTGTAGTCGACGCCGTCGGGCGTGAGCCGGAAGTGGCCGCCCCTGTCGTGGTCGAGCAGCGCGCCGAAGACGCTCGGTGAGTCGAAGCGGGGCGCACAGAACCAGTCGACCGAGCCGTCGGCGCTGATCAGTGCGGCGGTCTGCAGGTCACCGATCAGACCGTGCGCCTCGATCGCCGGATACCTCGCTTCCACGCTGACCCCCGCCGCTCGTGATGGCAACGGCGGCGACTACCCGGGGAAGGGGCGGGTTACACGCAACTTCTGCGAACACGCCGACTATTGCGGAAGCAAAGCTTCCGCGATCGCCGATAGCGTCATCTCGAAGACATCGACGGAAGGAATTTCTGATGAGTCTACGGGGATTTGCCACACTCAACATCTGGGCCGACGACGTGGAGGCGGCCACCGCCTGGTACGCCGACTTCCTCGGCGTCGAGGCGTACTTCTCGCGCCCCGGGCCGGACGGACGCCCGGCCTACACCGAGTTCCGGATCGGCGACTACCAGGCGGAGTTGGGCATCATCGACCGCAGGTTCGCGCCGCCCGGGGCCGCGACGGGGCCCGGTGGCGTGGTCATGCACTGGTACGTCGACGACCTCGACGCCACCGTCGACCGACTGCTGGCGCTGGGCGCCACCGAGTACCAGCCGATCACCCCGCACGGTGACGAGGGGTTCATCACCGCGGCGGTCGTCGACCCGTTCGGCAACGTGCTGGGCGTCATGAAGAACCCGCACTACGAAGAGATCCTGGCCTCGCTGAAGCCGGCCTGACCCGGACGACCGTGTCGGTCAGTGGGCGGGATTCGGTGTGTGCGGGAGCTTGCCGAGCTGACGCCAGTTGGTCTCGGCGACCTCGACGCCGTAGTGCTTGGCGGCGGTGAGGATGTTCTGGAAGGCCAGGTCCCGATCCTCGTCGGTGACGCCCTGCACCTGATCGAACCGGGCGATGGCGTTGCGGACGTGACCGGCGTCGGTCATCGGTTCCTTGCGCTCACGGGGGAACGCGAAGACGGTCTCCGGCAGCTCGCGCTTGTCCTTGCTCGACAGCCCGCCGTGCTTCTCGTGGGGCTTCCAGGTCGACTTCATCACCCCGCATTACCCGCACGCGGTCCGCCAGCACCTCTCCGGCCGACATTTTCCGGTCCCGACAACCCGGCCAGAGCGGGCGGGGCACCCACCGTCGACCTCGACGGCGGGTGCCCCGCGACCTGGGTGCGGATCAGCTCAGCGAGCTGCTGCCCCCGGGCTGCACCGCACCGTTCACGGTGAGCTGGTACGGCGCGTACTGCCGCACCTGCTCGGTCGGCTCGTCGTACGCCACCACGGCGACGACCTTCGGGAAGGCGTCCAGCACGGCCAGCTCAAGCTTGCCGATGGTGACCTCGGAGCGGCCGTTGGACTCGAACTGCCAGGCGATCGAGTGCTTCTCGTCGATGCCGACGAGCCGCAGGTTCCAGTTGCCGACCGGGGTCGGCCGGATCTCCGTCGGAGAGTCGAAGGGCGCCAGGCTGGTGCCGTCACTGAGCAGCTTCCCGCCGACGGTGATGTCGTCGAGCAGCAGGCCACCCTCATTGGTGCCGCCATCGCTGACGTACTCGAAACCGAGCAGCACGGTCTTCCCGGCGTACGCCGACAGGTCGTACGAGCGCGCCTCGAAGCCGCTCGTCGTGCCGTTGAGCGCCGGACCGCGCGGCCCGTCGACGGTCTTGTCACCGGGGATCGCCGTGTACGTGGCACCGCCGTCCGTCGACACGGTGACGTAGCCGTAGTCGTAGCCGAGCTCCGCCCCGTACTTGGCCTGGAACCGCAGCGTCGGGTCGGCGGTCGGCACGGCGACGGAGCTGACCGCCGCCGAGTCGAGGCTGTTGGCGTTGCCGGAGAAGAGCACCGCGTTGCCCGGCCGGTCCGGGTCCTGGCTGGTGGTCGTCCACGACAGCGGGAGCGCGGGCAGGGTCTTCGCGCCCTGGAACTTCACCGACCGCAGGTCGCGACCGCTGAGCACCTTGCCCTTGGCCGTGCCCAGCTGCACGTAGTCGGCTCCGTTCGGGGCGGCCCCCGGCGTACCGTTGGCCGCCGTGCTGGCCAGGTTGACCGTGGAGCGCAGGCTCGGCGTGGTGACCCGGCTCTTGGCGACGCCGAGGGTGATGCCGAACTTCGACTCGCCGACGAGCTTGTCGAGCAGCGTCATCGACTGGAAGTCGTGGATGACCTGGTAGACGTCGTGGACCCCGACCGTCTCCAGCTCGGCGTCCAGGCTCGCGAGGCCCTGCCGGGCACCGTCGCGGTGCAGCCGGGACATGAAGGCGGCGCCGTAGCGGTCGTACAGGTAGAGCATGAACGAGTACGCGCTGCCGTAGTCGGCGAGGACCGCGTTCGGGTTGGGGCTCTCGTCCCACAGGGTGAGGGAGTTCTCCGGTCCGCCGCAGTCGCGCGGGTTGGTGTTGTACGGCGTCTGGACCGTGCCGAACCCCTGGTAGCAGTAGAGGTGACTGTCGGCGCCGCGGTCGAAGACCGTGGCCTTCGAGTCGCTGTACCCGGTCAACGACATGGCGAAGTCGGAGAGGCCCTCGTTGATCCAGTTACCCTCGAACGGGTCCGCGTAGTAGTGCGCGAGGTGCTGCCACTCGTGCGCGAACGTGCCCTCGTAGCTGTTCGGCCGGGCGCCCCGGCTGGTGCACAGGTCGCTTGTCGGCTCGTCCGGCGGGTTCGGCGTCATGCGGTGCAGCCAGTCGAACGCGTCGACGGTCATCACGTTGCGGTCGAGCAGCTCGTTGAACTGTGCGGAAAAGAACCCGGCGATGTACGTCGGCGCGGCCGGGAACGTGTAGTAGTTGTCGTCCCGCACGTTGTCCACGAGCGTGACGGTCTTGTTGCCGGCACCGGTGTAGACCCCGCCGTCGCCGTTGGCGTCCGGCCCGATCTGGGCGTTGGAGCCGTCCCGGTCGGGTGGGGTGCTGAAGGCGTTCGTCTCCTTCGGGTACATGTTCGTGTCGAACTCGTCGACCAGGTGCTTCACCTGCGCGTCGGTGATCTGCGTCGACGACGGCACCTGCGCGCGGCAGTCACCGGCCGGGAACGCCAGGTCGTTGGCGACCCAGACCTCGATGTGCTCACCGACCGCCCGCAGCGTGTAGTCCTTGCGGTAGACCGAGCCCTGGACGTCGTCGAGGCCGAGCCACTGACGGACCGTGCCGACCGCCGGCGTCTCGACCGACTGCGCCTGCCGCCGCGCGCCGGTGCGCGGCTGGTACCGCGCGGGCGTCTCGATCGGCCGACCGTCCAGCGTGAAGTCCTTCCGGGTGAGCTCACGCATGTCACTTGGCGGTGCGGCCTTCGGCGCGACGGCTTCCGCCGACGCCGGTGACGGCACGGCCACGACGGTGAGAGCCGGTAGGACGAGGACAGCGGCGAGCGCCCCAACCATGCGGGTGCGAGCCATGGAACCTCCTTCGGGTGTGCAACCCGGTTCCCGTGAGTCCGGTCGGGTGTCGACCGCTCACGATGATCACTTGAACCGGGGACACGGTAGCCCGAGGCAACCTTCGCCTTCGACGGGTTGGGAAAGCGATACATATCACCCCGGGGAACGGTAATCCGCGACTTTCGGCTGCTCCACGTCCGTGGCCAGGCGCGACGCACCGACCTGTGTGGACACAGCGATCCGTGCACTTTAAGGAAGGTTTAAGGAACTGTCGAGTACGGGCGGCGGGCACCTACCATTCGGCGGCCGTGGCCGTTCGGGTCAGCCTCATGTCGGCTCGTTGGGAGTGACAGGTGTCGTACGAGAGCCCGCCGGCGTCCCGTCATCGACTGCCGGGGTGGCCGGCCCGCACCAAACTCGGCGTGGCCGCCGGAGCGGCGGTGCTGCTCGTCGTCGCGGCCGGGGGCGTGTACCTGGGCAACGGCGGGGTGCCGCCCGAGCCGTCGAACGCGGCCAACGCCGTGGATTACCCGTCTCCATCGGCCCGACCCACCGAGTCCCCTGCGGCAGCGTCGGCCGTCGCGACGCCGTTGGCCTCCACGACCCCGTCGATCGCCGCGACCCCGTCCACCGCTGCCGCTCCGAAGATCCCCGCTACCGGCTGGATCCCCGTCGACCGCACGGCCTGGACGGCGCAGGCCGACGCGTACCGGGCGTTGACGATCGATCCGGTCCCGGCCGGTGTGGGCAACCTGCCGGAGTTCCGCGCGGACTGCCAGTACAGCCACCGGTTGCCGGATGACCCGATCGTCGCTCCCGGCCTACCGGGCGCCTCACACATGCACTCCTTCGTCGGCAACAAGGCGGTCGACGCGAACACCGTCGCCGGTGACCTGACGAAGTTCACGGCCACCTCCTGCAAGCCGGCGCAGGACCACTCCGCCTACTGGGTGCCCACGCTCTACGACAACGCGACGGGCAAGCCGGTCGAGACCACGGGCTTCCGGGTCTACTACCGATCGCTTGCCAAGAACTCGACGGGCCAGATGCCGCTGCCCAACGGCCTCCGCATGATCTCCGGCGACGCCAAGAAGAAGAAGCCGACACCGCGCGGCGCGACCGGGCAGTTCTACTGCGCCTTCTACGGCCCGGGGGATCTCGACGGCGTCGCCCGCAGCACCAACGGCAACTGGCCCATCTGCGGAGGGGACGCGACGCTGCACTTCATGATGCAGTTCCCGGACTGCTGGGACGGCAAGCACCTGGACAGCCCCAACCACAAGGACCATGTGGCGTACGGCAGCGGCGACGCCTGCCCGCCCAGCCATCCGGTCCGGGTTCCGGCGATCACCTTCGACATCCAGTACCCGGCGAAGGGCACCCCGGCGGGCTACTACCTCTCCTCCGACAAGGAGGGCAAGAGCGCCTCGTCGATGCACGGCGACGCGTTCGTGATGTGGGACGTCGCCACCATGAACAAGCGCACCAAGAACTGCGTCCTCGGCCGCCGGACCTGCGACAACTACGGATACCAGAAATAGCCCGGGGCCAGGCCCGTGTCGGCCTGGCCCCGGGGTCTGGTCGGTCAGCTACGCAGCGTCCACCGCTGGTTCGCGCCGCCGTTGCACGACCAGAGGATCACCTTGGTGCCGTTGGCGGTGGCGGCGCCGTTGGCATCGAGGCAGAGTCCGGACTGTGCGTTCGTGATGGTGCCGTTGCTGTTGACGTTCCACTGCTGGTTCGTGCCGCCGTGGCAGTCCCAGATGATGACCGCGGTGCCGTTGGCCGTACCGGCCCCGGACGCGTCCAGGCACTTGTTGCCGTACACCGTCAGCTGCTTGCTGGCGGTCTGGGTCCAGCGCTGGTTGGCGCCGGTGGAGCAGTCCCAGAGTTGCGTCTGGGTGCCGTTCGTGGTGGAGGAGTTGGGCACCTCGACACAGCGGCCGGACTGGCCACCCACGAGCTGCCCGGCTCCCGTGCCGCCGCCGCCCTGCTGTTGCCGGACGATGAATGTCGACTCCGCCGACCGGTTGCCCTGTGCGTCGACGACGTAGAGCCGGTACTCGCCCTGGGTCGTCGGCACGGCGATGGACGTGGCGTTGCCGGCCGCCCTGGTCATCGTCGCCCCGGCGGTGAAGGTGGTCGTGCCGGAGGGTGCCAGCCAGACCGACTTGGTGGCGTCGCCGGTGCTCCGGATCGGGATCGACGCCGTGGCGCCTGCGACGAACGTGCTGGCCGGCAGCACGTAGTTCGGCGCGGAGAAGGTGCTCGCCGGGACGATGTCCCGGTAGGCGTCCTCAAGGCCGGAATTCGCGGCGATGCCGTACGCCGCCGCGGGCCAGACATAGTCGGAGGAGACGAGGATGTCGGCGACAGTGCTGTTCGGCAGGTTCTTGTTCGAGACCTTGTTGATCGGGCCGTAGATCTGCGTGATGCTCAGATCGTGCTTCCGGCCGAAGTCGTCGGAGTTGATCATCCACGTGACGTTCTTGTCGATGCTCAGGACGTTGTCGCGGAAGGTGATGAACGCCGATCCCTCGTCCGGGTGCAGCCCGTACTTGTGGCCCGACGGCACGCCCTGGAGATAGTTGTTGGTGATCATCGTCCCGGGCTGGCTGCCGAGCGTGTAGATGGGGGCCGTGTCGCTGAGGCGCTGCACCGTGTCGATGATGTGGTTGTAGCTGATGTTGTTGTTTCGCGCCGTCGTGGTGGGTCGGTTGGGCACGATCGAGCCCGATGACCCGTCGAAGTTCCACCAGCCCCAGCCGAGGGTGATGCCCGACCACGGAGTCTTCTCGATCCGGTTGTGCTGGATGGTGAGGGTGTCCGCGAAGTAGGCCGAGATGGCGCTGTGCCCGTTGAACAGGACGGCACTGTCGTAGAGATAGTTGTTCTTGATGTCGATGTTCTTCGGCAGCCCCTCGACCTGCGCGGAGTACTTCTCGC
Source organism: Micromonospora sp. DT228 (assembly GCF_049841595.1). Classification (NCBI taxonomy): domain Bacteria; kingdom Bacillati; phylum Actinomycetota; class Actinomycetes; order Micromonosporales; family Micromonosporaceae; genus Micromonospora; species Micromonospora sp. DT228. The sequence continues at coordinate 8,830 of NZ_JBNCKO010000030.1, read as the reverse complement.
GGTTCGTCGACGTGCCGTCACCGATGTAGACGTGCTGGGGATGGCCCACCAGGATCGCGGAGCCCGCGATGTCGTTCGTGGAGTTGCCGATCAACTGCGAGCCCTGCACGTCGTTGACCATGCTGATCCCGTCGGCGCCGGTGTGCTGGATCCGGTTGCGTTGCAGGAGGATCCCGTCGGCGTTCTGCACCTGGAGAATGCCGGGAGTGACGTCCACGTTGCGGTAGTGGTAGACGTGGAAGTTGCCCTTCGCGTACACCTGGGCACCGAGGTTGCCCTGCTGCGCCTGCTTGAAGGACGCGCCGGCGACGTTGAACAGGTTCCAGTCGGAGTGCTGCACCGTCAGACCGGAGAACGTGATGTTGCGCGCGTGACTGCTGGTCGAGGTGCCGGCGACTCGCAGCACGGTGGTGAGGTTGTTGGGCGCGTAGACCGACGCGGTCGACATGTTGTCGGCACTGGCCTTGTAGTAGTAGACCGTCTTGGTGCCCTTGTCGAAGAAGAACTCGCCGGGCGCGTCCAGGAACTCGTAGGCGTTCATGAGCTTGTGGCTGCCGCCCACCTGGGCGTTGCCGTTGAAGGAGCCCTGGGCGATCGCCGCACCCGGCTGCTGGAACAGGGCAACCCGGTTCGCGCCGTCGGAACTCGTGGTCACCTGGCGGACGCCCACGATGGCCGTGGTCCAGGTCGTGCCCGTCTCGATCTCGATGTCGTCCTGGTTGCGGGCGACGGCGGGGAAATCATTCAGGTTGTATTTGGCGCCGTCGCACTGCGAGCCCGACTCCCACGCCCACGCGGCCTGGTTGGCCGTGATGTTGTACGTCCCGTAACAGCCCCCCGAGCTGATGGTCTTCGACGCCATGACGGCACGCTTGTCGTTGACATACAGCGCACGCAGCTTGTTGGCGCGGTCCAGCGGCGCCTTCCAGATATTGCCGCTGTGCTGGGTCCACCCGGTCACCTGGACACCACCGTCGAGGACCGGCTTCTCACCGGGGTAGGCGCCGTAGCTGATCCGGAATCCGTTGGTGCCCGAATCGCTGGCGCCGAATTCGACGGTGCTGCTGATCGGATAACTCCCACCGCGCAGCAACACGTCGATGTCGCCGGTCATGTTCGTATTCACCGTGCGGACGACATCCCGCGCGCGTTGCAGAGTCTTGAATGGGGATTCGATCGTCCCCGCGTTGGAGTCGTTGCCGTCCGGGGCGACGTAGTAGGTCGCCTGGACCGCGGCTGCGGCCGGCTGCTGATTTGTCAGCACGACCGGCACTGCGGCGGAGACGAAGACCGCGAGCGCCAACAATGACGTTCGAGCGGTGGATATGGCTGATTTCACGTGCTGTTCCTTTCACTTGCCGTCGACGGGATGCCGAATGCGGGTATCGAGCGACGAGCACGGAACAGCGACGCCACTAAGGACTGGCGGAGGGCTGCTGTTGCCCGACCGCACTCATTTTCCAATCGCTACGAAGCTCTCCCCAGGGACTGTATGTCGAACGTGTGACGACTGCAACAGCCAATTAAGAGTGGTCAATGCGCAAAGACGCTCGTACCGGGCAGAACGCCCGACTCCCGTCCCACGCCCCACTGGCATCGTCCGATGAATCCGCGCCGAGGGACCGGGCCGCCTAGCAGGCTGAGTACGGGCACTCATCCTCTCGCTGCCGTCGACCGGCAGGCTCGACGCCATGGCTCATCCGCACCGGATCACCTCGAACGACGTCGATCAAGGTCCTGTGCTCCCCCGGACGCGGACGGGCGGATGGCGGCGGACAACGCCTCGACGGGCAGCCGGCATCCGTCGTCGCTCCGGCTCCACATCGTTGGTCTGCGCGGTGCTGGCGCTCTGTCTGCTGACGGCCGGGTGCGCGGAGTACGGCGACGGCGACTCGATGGCCCGGGACGAGGCCGCGGCCGAGGCGGAGCACCTCAAAGAGCAGCTCGGTGGTCGCGATCGGGTGCGGGACGCCGAGTACATCGCCGCGACCGAGATCCTCGAACCGGCCACCAACGGCACGTCGAGAACCCACCGTGAACCGCTGGCCTGGTCGGGACGCATCTCCGCCGACGAGCAGGCCACCATCGACGTCCGGTTCACGGTGGCGGTGCCGGAGAGTGACGGGAACTTCGGCCACCCCGGCCACTCCGCCGGTCAGGCCACCCGGTGCTACCGCTATCGGCTGAAGCTCTATCGCAACACCACGTCCGAGGAGATCGACTGCCCGCCCGTGGCGGCCCCTCCGGTGCCCACGGCGAAGCCGTACCCGGCGATGCCCAATGACGCGGTCGCCCGGCTCACCGCGGCACTGCGCACCGCCACGCCCGACACCCTCGCGGCCACAGTGCGGGCCGCCTTCCCGGAGAAGCACGTCACAGTGGACACGGCCACCCACCAGAACGCCCTGGTCGCCGTGTTGGCCGTGCCCGCCGAGCGAGACTGCCTCCTGCTGGTCCGCAAACCCGACGGAGCCATCACCGCACCGGGGTACGACCGGGAGTGGCTGGAGCCGGGCGAGACGGGGTGCAACACCGGGTTGTACGTCTCGCCACCGCGTTAGCCGACAGCCCAAGCTGTCGGACGCGAGCCCGCCACGTCCGCGACAGGCTCAGCCGTAAGCTGCCTCGGTGAGGAAGTCGGTGACGATGGCGGCCAGGTCCGCTGGGCGTTCGGCGACCATCGCGTGGCTCGCGCCGGCCAGTTCCAGCACCCGCAGGCGCGGGTTGTCCACGGCGGCGAGTCGCGCCCTGATGGCCCGGCGGTAGGCCGCGTACACCTCGGAGAACGGTTCCTGCTCGGGCAGGTCCTCGGTGGCGAGGACGAGCAGCAGAGGGCATCGGGCGTCCCGGTAGGCGGGGACCAGGTCCAGAGACCCCATCGCCTCCCGCAACCGCACGGTCAGCTCCGGATCGGGGCGCAGCAGGTTACGGCCGTCGTCGCACGGCACGAGGTTCCGTTCGAAGGCCGCCACCCAGTCCGCCGGATCGGCACCGTACCGCCGGGCCATCGCCCGCTGCCCGGCCACCGCCGCGGCCAGCCGTTCGGCGGTGAGCGGCTCGGCCATCATCGCGGCCATCCCGTCGAAGACGGCCCGCAGCTCGGCGAGCGCCGTCACCGCCTGCCCCGGGTCCATCCCGGCGAGCTGCTCCGGGCGGCTCGGCGGAGGATTTCCGTCCAGGCTGACCGCGCCGGGACACTCCGGGTGACGCTGCGCCCAGAGCGCGGCCAACATCCCACCGAGGGAGACCCCGACGACCGCGGGACGGTCGAGACCGAGGCCGTCGGCGACGGCGGCCAGGTCGTCCAACACCTCGTCCCACCGCCACGGGCCGTCGCCGGACCGCCCGTGGCCGCGCAGGTCGACGCCGACCACCCGGTACGCCTGCCGCAACTCCTCGGCCAGCGTCGTCAACTGGGCGAGGTTGCCGCCCGCACCGTGCAGCAGCAACAGCGAGGGGCCCGATCCACCGAAATCGCGGTACGCGATCGGCACACGGCCGGAGCTGACGAGGGGATCAGGCACGTCGGGTTCCTTGCCGGAGCAGTCGGTCGCGGACGGCGGCGGACAGCACGCCGCCCTCGGGATGGCGGGCGAGCTTGCCACGGGAGGCCAGGTCGTGAACTCCCTGGCGGGTGATGCCGAGCATGGCGCCGGCCACCGCGTACGACACCGATTCGGCGGTGGGGTGGCCCACCCGTCGCGCGACGACCTGGCCGAGCGGCGTGCGCCACCAGTCGAGGGGCGGGTTGAACGGGCCGTCGCCGGGATAGAGCGTCGAGATCGCTCGGACGATCACGCCGTACGCGGCCTGCTCGTCGCCACCGACCATGGTGGTGGCCCAGGAGCTTGCCCGTTCGCGCACGACGGCACGCAGCGAGTCGACTGCCGGGTGACCGTCGACCAGGATCTCGAGCGGATCGAGCAGCCGAACGTCGATCAACCTGACGAGCTGTACGACAAGTTCCTCGTTCTCTGGTGACACACCGACCCCCTTCGCTTTACACCCATCGTCAAGCGCTTGACGGTTGGTGTCAAGCGGAAGCGGTTGTCGTCCCGAATGCCGACCGGGCGTTGCCCGCTCCGAACCCGAACAGCCAAGCCGCTGGCGCATGCGGCCAAGCCGGCTAGACTAATCGCTTAGCTAAGCAAGGGGGGTCACGCCATGTCGGCTGAGGCCGTGCACTACAACATGCATGACGCCAAGACCCATCTGTCGCGCATCATCGAACGGGTGGAACACGGCGAGGAGATCATCATCGACCGGGCGGGCACTCCGGTGGCGAAGGTCGTACCGCTGGTCCGGCGGGCCAACCGCACCGCAGTCGGCTCCCTCGCCGGTCAACTGGACCTGTCCGGCGACTGGGATTCGCCACAGACCAACGCCGAGATCGCCACCGACTTCGGCATCGGCGCATGACCCTGCTGCTGGACACCCACGTCGCGCTCTGGGCCATCACCGGCGATCCGACCCTCGGCACCGAATTCCTCGACCGACTGCGACACGAGCCGGACATCTTTCTCTCCCCGGTCACCCTGTGGGAGATCACCATCAAACAGAGCACCGGGAAACTCGGCGGCCCCCCTGACCTGGCGGAGCGGGTAAGAGACATGGGCTTCCGGGAACTCCCGGTGACCTACGCCCACGCCATCGCCGCCGGGCGTCTGCCATCACATCACCGCGATCCCTTCGACCGCATGCTGGTGGCCCAAGCAATCACCGAAAGTCTGACCTTGGCCTCCCGAGACGCGTCGATAGCGCTGTACGACGTGGACGTCCTCAAGGTGTGATCGGACAGGCTGGGTCTACGGAACGACCGGGAGCATGTCGTCATCACGGCCGGTCTGGGGCAGTCCGGCGGCCGCGGCGATGGCCTGAACGGCCTCCTCCAACCCGGCGCTCTGCGCCAGGACCAGCTCGTCGGACCAGCCCAGAACGTCGTGCCCGGCGTACCAACCGCTCATCTGCTCGGCACTGAACTCACTCACCTGCGGACGCGTGAGGTGCCGCCGCAGCGTCTCCGGCAGGGACACATCGAGGTAGCAGAACAGCGACCGCCCCCGGTGACCGTCCCGCAGGCTCGTCAGCATGCTCCGATAGCGATCGGCGTGCATGATGCCGTCCAGCACCACGTGGTAGCCATGGTCGAGCGCGAACCTGACGGTCTGCCCGATCAACTCCGGTGCCGCGCCGCCCGGTCTGTCCCGCTCCCGGAGCACGATGCGGCGCAGGTAGTCCTGGCCGACCTTTCCGACCGCCGCCGATCACGTGAAGACCCTGAGCAGCATGATCACGTCGCGCACATGTGCGTGACGCTGGGATGGTCTGCGTTGTCAGTCGTCGGAAGGGCGCCACGAGCGTGCGGCCCGCGAGGCGGCTTCCCCGCCCACGAGGGCCAGCAGGGTCGCCAAGGCCACTACTGCGACGATGCCCGCAACGAGGAGGTTCATCGAGAGTTCGCCCGCGCTGCGGATCACGAGTCCAAGCCATCCGAGGAAGCCAGCGACGGTCGCACCGATGATGCCGGCGATGACGAGCGGTAGCGCCAGGTTCCATCCGGCGATGCCGATGTAGAGGCGGCGGTCGGCGTTGTAGGCGGCGAGGACGCCGAGTGAGCTGGCCTGGCTGAGGAAGATGCTGACGGCGGCGAGGGCCCCGGCGAGCACCAGCACTGCGACGCCCATCAATCCGAATGCCAGTACCCAGCTGAAAGTGGCGGCTCCTTCTAAGCCTCCTGCGATCCAGTCTTGTCCCGGCGTCGAGACGTAGGGCTTGGTCAGAGTCGCATACGCGGCTTGCTGGATCTGCTGCTCCCCGATCTTGCTTGCGTCGTTGAGCACGAAGAAGCCGGTGATCTCGCCGGTCGTCACCGGTGCCGCAGTCACTGCGAACTCTGGATCGGAGATCTCGGTGTCAAAGAGCAGCGCCCGCCCCCTCGCGCTGGCGCTGCTGTAGGCGTCTTCGATGCGCACCGGCGACTGAGGACATTGCGCAAGACGCCCGAGGGCCTGCAGGGCGGTGCATGTACCGACGACGACGGGTTGATCGGCGGTCTCGACGACACGCAGAACACGGTCTCGGCCGAGCGCCTCGGCGAATTGGTCCGCGCCCGCAGCCGTTGCCTTGGTGCGGACGGACACGAGTTTGTCACCAACGGAAAGCGCTGAGCTGGAGGCGCCGTTGGCTAGTCCGCGGGTGCGCTCGACGACCCACTCCTGCTGCACCTGCACCTGCACCTGCACGAGCAGGCCCAAGCCGATCACGAATGCCGCGCAGAGCCGGGCGACGAGAGCGGGACGAGCACCAAGCCACCGCCCTCCCACGACCGCCGACGGCCAGCCGCGGCGACCACCGAGCACGGCGATCCAGCGCCCACCGGTGACGGCGAGGCTGGCCAGCACCGACGGCAGAGTCGCAAACGTCGCCGCCATGCCGACGAGGAAGACCACAAGCCCGACGGGAAAGCCGGGACTGATACCACCGTCGGAGTTGGCGGCGCCCCAGATGGCCGCGCCAAGCGCCAACGGGAAGATGGTCTGGGGTAGTCCCCGCAAACGCGTCTGCAACTTCCTGGGCCTCGTCTGTCCCCGGGCACTGCTGCGCAGCTGAACGATCACGACGAGCGCGAGGATGCCAGTCGCGACAATGAGTGCGAGTGGGGCAAGCAGGGCGCGCGTGCTGGCAAGGTCGTCGCCGGCGATGATGTACTCGGTAAGAGGAAGGCGCAGGTCGACCAGCGTCGCTAGCAGAACGGTCAGGCCACCCAGCAGAGCTCCGACGACCACCGGCGTGACGGCCTCGCCGATCAACACCCATGCCCGAGACCGGGGTGAGGCACCGAGCGCGTCGAGCATCGCAAGGCGGCGATCTCGCCGCTCGGCGTTGCTGCGCACGGCGAGCAGCACAAGCACGGCGGCCGGAATCGACACGACAACTAGAACCAGAACCGCGACATCGGTGGCTGTCCAACTGCTGCCTGAGACAAAAACGGTGCTCGGTGAGAGGTCACCCACCATGCGTTCGGGATCGATCCCGAATCCGCTGATCGCCACTCGTCCCTCGCGCTGGTCGAAGGCCAGGTCGGTGGGAGGGCGATAGTAGGCCAGCCGCTCCGCCGGACTGGTCAGGCCGTGTCGGGCGATCGTCCCGCCGTATCGGCCGTACCGTTGCTGCAGTGCTTGCGGGTCCGAGCTGTCGAGTAGCGCCGGAGACAGAAACACCTCGCCTGGTGCGGGCCATCGAGGCAGGCCGGGTGGCGGCGGCGCATCGGGGCGAAGTGGCGCCACGTAGAAGACATCGAACTGCTTGTTGTCGTCGTAGTCGGAGTGGAGGATCCACCGGGCAGTCGCCGACGACTCCATGCCGCTGACGACGAAAACCGGCTCTCGGGCCGCGATGCGCTCGGTGCGCTCGACAGCGACCGCGTTGATCGCGAGGAAGATCCAGCAGGTGAACAGGGCCGTCGCCGCCGCGGCGACGAGCGCCCAGCGGTGGACGGCGCTGCCGGCTCCACCACGCCGCCCCGCGCGGCGACCGAGTGCAACGAGGATCAGAGCCCTGCTCACGAGGTGCCTGCGGCGACGGTGGTCAGGTGCCCGGAGTCAAGGGACAGGCGATGGTCCGCCCGGTCCGCTATCCGGTCATTGTGGGTCACGACGATCAACGCGCAGCCATACTGCTCGGGGAGCTTGAAGAGCAGGTCCGCGACGACATCCGCCGAGGCGCGATCCAACGATCCGGTCGGCTCATCTGCCAACATCACCGCGGGCTCCGTGATGAGCGCCCGAGCCACCGCGACGCGCTGCCGCTCGCCGCCTGACAGCGTGGCGGTCACCGCTTCTGCCAGGTCGCCAACGCCGAGATCCCGCAGCAGTTCGGCGGCACGGGAGTGAGCGCGTCGTCGTCCCGTAGCGGCCAGCAGCGCGGGGAGAGCGACGTTCTCCAGCGGTGTCAGCTCGGGAAGCAGCTCGCCGAACTGATACACGACACCGATAGACCTCAGGCGGAGAGCCGCCCGCGCCTTGGTATTAAGAGTGGTCAACTCCGTGCCGCCGATCCAGACCTGCCCAGCGGACAATGGTAGGACACCGGCAAGACACATCAACAGTGTTGTCTTTCCAGAGCCACTCGGCCCCACAACCGCCATCGACGCACCCGACTTGACCTCTAGATCCACCTCATCGAAGATCACTCTGTCGGCGACTGAGTAGCGCAGCCCCCGCGCCTGTACTGCCAGCGCATCCCTGATTGCCGACACTCGACCTCCAAACGCAGGAGTTTGGTGCGGGTCGGGCTGGTCCCCGCCCGCACCAAACTCACCCTGGAACTGTCATACCACGTGGTTAGCGAGTTGCGTCGCTGCTGCAGGTGTTGGTTCCCACGTCGTCGACACACGAGTTGAAGCGCTGGATCAGGTTCGAGGACGATTTACTGCTGGTCTCGGTGGTGCCGCAGCCCTGGGAGTTGCGGAACACCTGCGCCGACCCGGAGTCGCGCTTGTAATCCGAGTACACATCATGGTTGTCGCAGGACGTGTCCTCGACCGAGATCCCCTGCCAGTTGTCCACATCCCTGGTGACAGAACCGTTGGTGCTCTTGGTGGCTGCGATCGCGAGGCTGGGCAGCGACCAAGCGACCAGGCCGACTGAGACAGCGAGGGCCAGTTTGACCGGTGGCCTTCTCAAGGAACCACTCCTTTCCGCTGAACCGAAGGCGCCCGTTGGGCTCCTCTTCGGGTGCGAGACGTGAAGGCCGCTACAGAGGTTGAAAGGCCGAGGTTCGGGCTATCTCGGTGGTTCGGGTTCGAGGGTCATGCCGGTGCTGGCGAGGA
>NZ_JBNCKO010000029.1:0-63535 GCF_049841595.1 Micromonospora sp. DT228 | reverse complement strand
TCTCAAAGAACAACCACACACCGACCAGAAGCCCCACCTCAGTGGAACCCCAACCGGGGCTTTTCGTTCTGCGTCCCCGCCGCTCTCGCGCCGGGCACTTTTACTACGTTACCTCACCGTCTTCGCTGTGTCAAACCGTGTGTCCCGGTCTGTCATGCTTCGTACGGCTTAGCGCCGGCGCACTCACGCAGCAGCGAACCGCTGCGTCAGGTCGTCGGATTTGGCAGGCCGACCGCTGCGGTTTCCCGCAGTCTCGCCCGGTGCCCTGCCGGTCGTGAACCTTACCCGGTCGGCTTCGCCGCACCAAATCCGCCTCGCGGCCGATCCGGCGAGCCCCGCCCGGACCGTGTCTCGCAGGAGCGAACCCCTACTCGACCCGGTTGCCAGTCCGTTCCGGAGCCTCAGGACTTCCGTCCCGTTTGCCCCGTTCCGCGCTGGCAGAGAGAAAGTTACGCGTCTGCGGGTTTGATCGTCAAATCCACGAGCAGCGGCGCCCGTCACACTCGCGCCGACGACCGGTTGCGCCGCTCGGACCGACGACTGCTCGACCCTGGCCTCGGCACCACCACCAGGACCAGCGCGAACCAGAACCAGCGCGAACCAGAACCAGCGGGCCAGGACCAGCGCGAACCAGAACCAGCGGGCCAGAACCAGCGCGAACCAGAACCAGCGGGCCAGAACCAGCGCGGGTCAGGACACCTGCCGCCGACGGGCGGCGAACCAGCCTCGGATGCCGAGGACACCGACTGTCGTCCCGATGGCCAGCGACGCCGCGATCAGCAGCGCGTGCACCCACAGAAAGCTGGTGGCGGGGCCGTCGGCGACGGTGCCGGACGTCCAGGACCGCGGGTCCTGCCAGATCGCGACCGCGAACCTCGGCCAGATAACCCAGGTCCAGACCCCGACGCCGACCAGGAAGACGGCCCACCCACGCGACAGCACCATGGCAGCCGAGTATGCCAGCGACCTCTTCACCTGGCGGTTCGCGGACACCCGCCCGCCACCACGTCGGCATGGCAACGCACACCCGCCCGCCACCACGTCGGCACGGCGCGCACACCCACCCACCCCACCAACCAAGCCGCCCCACCAACCAAGCCACCAACAAGGCTGGACTGGACGAGTGACAGGCTCACGCCTTCATCGGGCCGTTTCCGACGCCGCAGCGGTGGGCACTTCGAAAGAGGACAGCTGAGGACCGTCCCCCCGGAGGTGCCCCATGCAACCCTCGATCTTCAATCCCTGGGCCTGGCGCGACCCGTCCGCCCTGGCTGGCGGATACACCGAGACCACCTCGTCGGTCACCCCGCCGGAAGGCCACGACGGTGGCCATGACGGTCCGGACGCTCCCGGCCCCGGCACGCCCATTGACCTGGTGGGTTACCAGGTGCAGGCGAGTGACGGGCGGATCGGCACCATCGACGAGGCGAGCAACGAGGCGGATGCCGGACACCTGGTGGTGGACACCGGCCCATGGATCTTCGGTCAGAAGGTGCTACTGCCAGCCGGCACCGTGGAGCGGGTGGATCACCAGGAACGCGTCGTGCATGTCGACCGGACCAAGCAGCAGATCAAGGACGCGCCGCCGCTCGATGCGGATCCGGCCGACCCGGCGTACCGGGAACGCGTTGGCAGCTACTACGCCGACACTCACCTTCCCCCGCCCGGCGCCGTCCCGCGGGTAATGTGAGGTCGTGGTCCGGACGGGCAACTGCGCACCGGAGGCTGTCGACATGGTCGACGGCCTCCCGCTCGGTGCGGTGCCCGGGATCCCGACCAGCTCCGGCGATGGCCGTGAGCAACTTCTGAATGTCCTCCGTGCCGGTGGTCTGCGGTTCCGCGCCGGCGCGCGATGGCGGACGGCTCGCTGAGCCGATCCCGCTGACCGAGGGGGCTGACCCGCCCCGCTCGGCGCGCGCCCACGCGTGACCCACCAACGGAACGAGAGGCATCACCATGTCCGTCGCACGAATGCTCACCGGCGACCGGCCGACCGGCCGCCTGCACCTCGGCCACTATGTCGGCAGCATCGCCAACCGGGTACGGCTGCACAAGCGCTACGAGAGCTTCTTCATCATCGCCGACCTGCACATGCTCACCACTCGTAACCGCCGCGAGGACATCGACCAGGTCTCCGGCAACGCCCGGGAGATGGTGACGGACGTTCTCGCCGCCGGCGTCGACCCGGAACGGGCCACGTTCTATCTCCAGTCGGCGATCCCGGAGGTCGGCGACCTCAACACCCTGCTACAGAACCTGGTGACGGTCCCCCGACTGGAACGGGTGCCGTCGCTCAAGGACATGGCCCGCGACGCCGGCAAGGAGGAGATGCCGTACGGGTTGCTGGGTTACCCGGTGCTCCAGGCCGCGGACATCCTCTGCGTGAAGGGCGAGGTGGTCCCGGTCGGTCGGGACAACGCCGCGCACGTCGAGGTGACGCGGGAGATCGCCAGGCGGTTCAACCATCTGTACGGCCCGGTCTTCCCGGTGCCCGAGCTGATCGCGGCGGACACACCGAGCCTGGTGGGCACCGACGGGGCGGCCAAGATGAGCAAGAGCCGAGGCAACAGCATCGCGCTCTCCGATGACGCGGCGACTGTGCGTCGCAAGGTGCTCGGCATGTACACCGACCCGAACCGGGTACGCGCCGACGTGCCGGGCACGGTGGAGGGCAACCCGGTGTTCGCGTACCACGAGGTTTTCAACCCGGACCGCGACGAGGTGGCCGACCTGGCCCGGCGTTACCGGGCCGGACGGGTGGGCGACGTGGAGGTCAAGGAACGCCTGGTGGTCGCGTTGGAGGGGTTCCTGGCGCCGATCCGGGAGCGCCGGGCCGAGATCGAGGCGGACCGAGGGTTTGTGGACCGGTTGATCGTCGAGGGTACGGAGCGGACCCGTCAGGAGGTACGCCAGACCTTGGTCGAGGTACGCCGGGCGATGGGGCTGACCGGCGCGTACCAGCAGGTGCGGCGGCGGGCTGAGCGGAGCCGGCGCCGCACGGACGCCTCGACCTGAGGCCGGGGCGTCCGGTCGGCGACGTGACGCCGGGTCCGCCGCGACACCATCGGGGTCTCAGCGGATCCGGACGTCGGCCAGGTCGAGGGTGATGGGCGTCCAGGAGAGGTCCGGGGTGCGGTCCTCCTGGCGGATGTGGATCCGGCGTCGCGTCGGCACGACCAGCCCGTCGACGTCGATCGCCCCGCTCACGTAGTGCGCGACCGGGGAGGAGCCGTTGACCACCGGCTGATAGTCCATGCGCCGCAGCAGCCCGCTGTCGTCGAAGTAGTAGAGCTGGGTGTCGTTGTGGGTGTCCAGGCTCTGGGGGTACGTGACGCGCAGCCCGCGCCACGACTCGCCGCCCTCCGACCAGGGCTCGATCTCGTGCGCCTCGACGCCCGGCCAGGTGAACAGGAACGGCTCGACGAGGTAGTGCCAGGTGGCGTAACCACGGAAGTAGGCGGCCTGGGCGAGCGTCCACTGGCTCTCCCGGGTGTAGCCGGCAAAGCTGGCCCGGGGATTCGTCAGCTCGTCGATGAGGCTGCCGTCGGCCGCGGTGACGGTGACCCGGTCGGCGTCGCGGTCGTACTCGGTGACCCGGCCGGTGCTCTCCGCAACGTGCCGAATCTGCTCCCGGTGCAGGTCGGCCTCGACAAGTTCGGTGCCGTCGAAGTCGGGTCTGCCCTTGAACGCCCAGAATGGGCCGCCATAGGTGAGCCGGGTGGTGAGGGTCGACGCGCCGTTCCAGCGGTCGAGGCCGCCGTGCCGATCGATCACCTTGGCGAGCAGTGCATCCATTGCTTACTCCTAAGTTAGGACTAGACGGTCCGAGGCTAGCACTGTTCGGTGGACACCGACTACGATGGCGATGTGACTCAGCGGACTTACCGGGATGCCTGCGGGGCGGCGCGCACGATGGACATCGTCGGCGAGCGCTGGGCTCTGTTGATTGTTCGAGAGCTGGTGTTCGGCCCGAAGCGTTTCGGCGATCTGCGGGCCGGCCTGCCGACGGCCAGCCAGAACGTGCTCAGCCAGCGCCTCCGGGAGTTGGAGCAGTCCGGCATCGTCCGGCGGGTGCAGCTCGGGCCACCGGCGAGCGTGCACGCATACGAGCTGACGGAACGCGGCCAGCAACTGGAGCCGACGCTCATCGAGCTGTCGCGGTGGGGGGCCGGCCTGCCGGCCGAGTCGGACGTCGAGATGAGCACCGACGCGTTCATGCTGCTGCTCAAGGCCCTGTATCGGCCTCCGGCCGACGCGCCGTTGGCCACTCGACTCGGGTTGCGGGTGGGCACCGACGCCTTCGAGGTGGACGTGGCTCCGAGTGGGATCAGCGTGGCCCGTGGCCGGTCGGGTCAGGTCGACGTCACGGTCACCGGCACGGTGAGTGCGCTGCGGGATCTGATGTTCGGCGGCACGCCGCTGCGCTCGGCGGTCTCGGCGGGCGAAATCGAGCTGCACGGCGACATCGGCGCGGCCGAGCGGTTCTTCCTGACCTTCGGAGCGACGTCGGGCGAGCAGACCGGATGAGCCAGCAGTCCCGATAGCGCAGAATGCGAGGATGAGGGGGATACTCAACATCCGTCCGGTGCCGGCGGGGGTGACGCACCGGACCACGATGTTCGAGATCTTCTTCGACCTGGTCTTCGTCTTCGCGCTCACCCGGGTCATCACGTTCATGGCGGTGTCGCCGAGCGCGCTCACCCTGGCCCAGGGGCTGCTCCTGCTGCTCCTGCTGCTCTACTCCTGGTCGCCGTACATCTGGGTGGGAAACCTGGTCCGGCCGGACGTTGGTCCGGTCCGCGCCATCACCCTGGTCGCGATGGCAGCGATCTTCGTGGCCGCGCTTGTGTTGCCGGACGCGTGGCAGCAGAGCCCGGAGCTGTTCGACGCGCCGTTGACGCTGGCCCTGGCCTACGTGGTTGGCCGGGCCGTACAGCTCGTGATCCTGTTCTGGGCGAGCGTGACGAACCCCGCGCTGCGTTCGACGCTGCGGTTCTTCACCGTGCCGGTGGTGCTGGGGTGGGTTCCGCTGATCATCGGTGCCCTCCTCGGTGGTGCGGCCCAGACGGCGCTCTGGACTGTCGCGTTCCTGTTGAACATCGGCGGCGCCCGGATCGCGTCCACCTTCCGGCCGTGGCAACTCCGCAGCGTGGACCACTTCAGCGAGCGGTTCGGCCTGGTGCTCATCATCGCGCTGGGCGAGTCCCTGATCTCTGCCGGCGCAGGTCCGAGGGCGATGGCGCCGATCGGCTCGGCCCTGCTGGCCGCGCTGCTCGGCCTCACCAGCACGGTCTGCCTGTGGTGGCTCTACTTCGATCGGCTGGCGTCCGCCGCCCGGGAGGCCGTCAGCAACGTGCCGGGTGAGCGGCGAGCCCGCGTTGCCGGCGACGCGTACGGCCTCGGGCACTCCACGCTGATCATCGGCGTCATCTACGTCGCGCTCGGCATCGAGGAGGTGATCACCCAGCTCGCCGAGGAGTCGACGCATCCCGGCCGGCTGGGCTGGCAGGCCGCGACAGCGCTCTACGGCGGCACCGCCCTCTACCTACTCAGCAGGCTGGCATTCCAGCGGCTGACCGTTCGCGCGGTGTACCCGACACAGGTCGTCGCCGCGCTGCTGCCGCTGCCCCTGCTGCCGATCGGTCGATCCCTGCCACCGCTGGCGGCGCTCACCCTGCTGACCGCCTTCCTGATCGGGGTGACCTGGTTCGAGCGACGTGACCCGGCGTCGTGAGATCCGGCCCGAAAAACCTGACCGGCCGTGTCGATATCCCCGGGCCTCGACCGTCGTCATGCTGTACGGCGACGCGCCGCACCGAGAGGAGCCGAGACGTGAAGTACATGCTGCTGTTCATGAGCCCCATGGTCGACGGGAAGGTCGTCGACAACGGGTGCAGCTTCGAGGACTGGATCCGCTACGACCGGGAGATGAAGGACGCCGGGGTCTGGGTCTCCGGGCATCCCCTGCAGGACCTGACCACCTGCACGACTGTGCAGGTCGGCCCGGACGGCGAGCGCACGATCACCGACGGGCCGTTCGCCGAGACCCGGGAGCTGCTCGGCGGGTACGACGTCATCGACGTGCCGGACCTCGACGCCGCGCTGGACTGGGCGGCCCGCAGCCCGGGGGCCATCGCCACCGGATCGGTACAGGTCCGTCCGATCTTCGAGATCGACACGCAGGTCTGACCATGCCGGATGAGGAGGCAGCCGTCGGGTCGTCGGTGGAGGCGGTGTTCCGCGAGGAACGCGGCCGACTGCTCGCCTCGCTTGTGCGCCGCTTCGGCGACCTCGACCTGGCCGAGGAGGTCGCCTCGGAGGCCATCGAGGCGGCGCTGACGCACTGGCCGACCGACGGCGTCCCGAGCCGGCCGGGCGCCTGGCTGCTCACCACCGCTCGGCGTCGAGCGGTGGACCGGCTACGTCGCGACCGGGTGCTGGCGACGCGGCTCGCCGTACTCCGGGCGGAGGCGGAGCGGGCCGACCACGCCCCGCCCGCCGACGCGGACCGGGACCTGCCCGACGACCGGCTGGCGCTCTTCTTCACCTGTGCGCACCCGGCCCTGGCCGCGCAGGATCGCGGCGCACTCACCCTGCGGTTCCTGGCCGGCCTCACCACCACCGAGGTCGCGCGGGCCTTCCTGGTGCCGCCCGCCACCATGGCCCAGCGACTCGTCCGGGCCAAACGGAAGATCCGCGACGCCCGCATCCCGTTCCGGGTGCCGGGCCCCGACGAGCTGCCCGCTCGTCTGCCCACGGTGCTCCAGGCCGTCTACTCGGTCTTCACCGAGGGGTACGCGGCCAGCTCCGGCCCGGACCTGCAACGGATCGACCTGGCCGAGGAGGCCATCCGGCTGGGCCGGATCCTGCGTCGGCTGCTGCCGGCCGAGCGGGAGGTCGCCGGGCTGCTCGGCCTGATGCTGCTGGTCCACGCCCGACGGGACGCGCGTACCGGACCGGACGGCGCCATGGTCCTCCTCGACGACCAGGATCGGGGACGGTGGGACCATCCGATGATCGAGGAGGGGCGTGGCCTGGTGGTGGTCGCGCTGACCGGCCGAGCGCCCGGCCCGTACGGGGTGCAGGCAGCCATCGCCGCGCTGCACGACGAGGCCGCCGACGTGGCCAGCACCGACTGGCCGCAGGTGGTGGCGCTCTACGACGTGCTGCTCGGCCTGGTGCCCTCACCGATCGTCGCGCTGAACCGGGCCGCCGCGGTGGCCATGCGGGACGGGCCGGAGGCGGGGCTCGCGCTGCTCGACGAGTTGGCCGACGATCCCCGCCTGCGCGGCCACCATCCCTATCCGGCGGCGCGGGCCGACCTGCTCCGCCGGCTCGGCCGGTACGACGAGGCCGCTGCCGCGTACCGCAGCGCGTTGACGCTCGTCGGCACCGAACCGGAGCGCGCGTACCTGCTCAGCCGGCTGAAAACCGTCACGACCGAGTGAGCTGTACCCTTCCCCGATGACTCTGCCTCTGCCATCCGGTGAGTTCGCGGCGTACCTGTTCGACTGCGACGGCACCATCGTCGACTCGATGCCGCTGCACTACCTGGCCTGGCAGCGGGCCCTCGAGGAGTGGGGCTGCGAGTTTCCGGAGGACCTCTTCTACGCCTGGGGTGGGCGACCCACCGCCGACATCATCGTCGCCCTGAACGAGCAGCAGGGTCTGGCCATGCCGGTGGCGGCCGTCGTCGAGCGCCGGGAGAGCTACTACGAGGAGTTGCTGCCGCAGCTCGCCGCCGTGCCCGAGGTGGTGGCGCACATCCACGACGCCCATCGACGGGTTCCGTTCGCCGTGGTCTCCGGCAGCACCCGCGCCTCGGTCATCGCCTCGCTCGACGCGCTCGGCCTGCTGGACCGCTTCGACGTGCTGGTCTGCGCCGAGGACTACACCCGGGCCAAGCCCGACCCGGAGGCGTTCCTGCTCGCGGCGGAACACCTCGGCGTACCCCCGGGTTCGTGCCTGGTCTTCGAGGACACCGACCTGGGCATCCAGGCCGCGACGGCGGCCGGCATGGCGTCGGTACGCGTGCCGCAACAGCGCACGGCGCACTGAGGTCTCAGGCCACCGTCAGCAGCAGCTTGCCGGCGTAGGAGGTTTCCAGGCGCTGGTGCGCTTCCCGCACCTTGCCCAGCGGGAACTTCTCCGCGACGTGCACCACGAACGGGCCGGCCTCGATGAGTTCGTTGAGGCGCTGCAACTGTCGAGGGCTCGATTCGCCGTCGTACGCCCGGACCACCACACCTGGCCGTTCCTTGGGCTCCGGCTGCACCCCGTGGGCGAACGCGACCACACCGCCATCGGTGAGCGCCTCGGCGAGCCGGTCGAGCGTCTTGCCGCCCGCCATCGCCAGGATGGCGTCCACCCCGGCCGGTGCCGCGTCCCGGATCCGGGCGAGCACCTCGGTCGGGTCGGCGTGGCCGTCGAGGGACACGTCGGCGCCGAGCCGGGTCACAAGCGCGACGCCGTCCGCCCCGGAGGCCACGGCGATCACGTTCAGGCCCTGCCGCTTGGCCAACTGCACGGCCAGGTGGCCCTGGCCGCCGCTCGCACCGAAGATCAACAACCAGGCGCCGGCTGACAGGCTCACGGTGTCGAGCCCGGCCAGCGCGGTCAGCGCGTCGGTGGGCATGGCCCCGGCGTGCTCGGCCGGCACACCGGCGGGCACCTTGGCCGCGTACTCCGCCTTGACCGCGGCGTACTCGGCGTAGAAGCCACCCTTCGGGCGGGTGGTGGCGGAGACGTAGACCAGGTCGCCGACCCCGACGTTCGACACCTTGCTGCCGGCGGCGATGACGGTGCCGGCGCCGTCGGAGCCGGGCACGATCGGGAGGGCCGAGCCCTCCGGCACCAGCACACCCTGCCGCTCGTACGCGTCCCACACCCCGACGCCGGCGCTCCAGACCTTGATCAGCACCTCGTCGTCGGCGATCTGCGGGATCGGCAGCTTCCGCAGCGTGATCACCTCCGGCCCACCGAACTCGTCCAGGGCCGCGGCCTGCATCCGCTCTGGCACATCCCCGTCAACCATGTGGATCCCCCCTCTGTGCCGGCGTCACCGTCGCAGCATGCGCGCTCGGGGACGGGCGTGGTCCGGAGCCGAGCGCCGTTCACCCACAAGGGCGACCGCCGCGCGATCTTGCAGTTTCGGTTGCCGATACGCGTGGAACGCCCTGGTATGACGGCGCAGAAAGTGCAAGATCGCGGGAGAGGGACAGGCGGGAGGCGGAGCTGCGTGATCAGGAGGTCCGCGGCTCCTGATCCCGCAGAGCCCGCGCGACGGCGTCGCGTACGCGGGCGTCCTCGCGCACCGTGCGCCGCGTCCGGTTGCGACGCCGGTACAGGTACGCCCCGACGACAACCGCGACAAGGACGACGAGCGCCAGCACCAACATCCACGGCAGCGCCCACCCGTGCGCGGTGACCTGGACCGGCTTCAGCGAGGTGGTGGAGCCCGAGGCGTCGGTGAGCAGCGGCGTGACGGTCACGGTCGCGGCCAGCGAGACGGCGGGGGCGACCCCGGCGATCGGCACGGTCACGTCCCAGCTCTCGCCCGGGAGCAGCTCCGGCGGGGCGGCGATGTCCTTCGCCCGGACCCGCAGCACGCCGAACGGCCCCGAGACCGATACCGCCTGCTGCCCGGAGAGCGCGGCGTTGCCGACGTTGTGGATCTTGTAGGTGATGGTGGCGTCGCCCTTGCGGAACGGGTTGACCGAACCGCCGTACGTCACGTGCGGGTCCTCGATCGCGAGGTTCGGCTTCAGCTCGCCGCCGACCCGCAGCTTGATCCGGATGCCGAGGCGCCTGTCGACGTTTATGCCTTCGGCCTGGTCGGCCTGGGTGAGCGTGGTGAGGATCCCGCCGACGTAGTCACCGGGCGTGGCGTTGTCCGGAACGCTCACCGTGAAGGGGACCTGCGCGGTCTTCCCGGGCTGGATCACGACACTGCCGGCCTTCGGCTTCGCCCAGGCGCCGATCGCGACGGACTTGGCGTCCTTGGTGAGCAGGTCGAGCTGGCCCGCGTCGGTCGTGAACCCGTCGGCGGCGTACACGGACAGGGTCAGTGGCGCCTTGCCGCGGTTGGCGACGACCATGGCGTCCTCGACAGCGCCGCCGGGGTTGACGTTGTAGCTGTAACTGGACCGAGCTTCGCCGTAGCCGTTGGAGGCCGTGCGGACCGTCCAGGCGACGTTGCCGTCCGCCGCCAGGGCGGGGCCGGCGCCGACGCCGACGCCGACGGTCGCGACGACGGCGAGCAGGGACAGCGCGGTGGTACGAGCACGCTTCTTCCAGCGCGTTACGGACGGGTACATGTCGGTTCCTTGAGGTGATCTTGGGAGGACTGCACATGGGTGGCGGGGCAGGCCCCCGAAGGTGCCTACCCCGCCCGGTGGAACAGGTCGGTCAGCTGCTCAGCGCGGTGATCGTGAGCGTGGTGCGGTAGCTGCCCTTCGCGATGCTGTCCGGGATCTTCAGATCCAGGTCGGCGCCGAGGCGGGCACCGCCCCGCGCGTGACCCTGCGCGGCAGCGGCGAGGGCGCTGGAGACCGAGAGGCCCTTGCCCTGGTCGTCGAAGGACGACAGGACCGGAGCGCCGGCCTCGGCGCCCGCGCCGCCGTCGAGCACGTACGGGTTCCAGCCCAGGTAGGAGCCGGAGAACTTCTTGTCGGCGTCGGAGAAGTCGCCGACGTTCGCCGAGATCGACCACGGGGCGAGCGAGCGGCGGCTGTCCGACACGAGGATCGGGTTGATCTTGCCGGCCGCCTCGAAGAAGGTGCCGTCGCGCTCCTGGGCGGTGCCCAGGTCGACGAGGCCGTTGTAGCCGTCGATCGTCCAGCCGAACTCGCCCGGAGCCGGGTTCGGCACGTTGACCTGGATGGCCTGACCGTCACCGTGGTACGGGTGCACCGTGACCTTGTCGACGATCGAGCCGACTGGCTGACCCTCCGGGGTGTTGACGCAGGAGAGGCCCTTCTCGACGGCCGCGTTCGGCGCCGCGCAGGTGCCGCTGCGGACATTGGCCAGGACCAGCTTGTCGCCGCGCACCTGCACCTTGACGTAGCTGCGGACGTGCTCCTGGTTCTGCACCGAGTTGTACCAGTACTTGCCCGGGTCCAGCGGGTCCGGGCCGTTGCCGCGGATGCCGGTGCCGCTGTCGTCCGGCTTCTTGATGTCGTAGTACTTCGAGCCGGAGGCCGAGTTCGCCGTCACGTAGATGACGCCACCCGGGCCGGGGAACACGTCGGCAGCACCGGGCTGCTCGGCCGGGTTCTCCTTCTGGCCGTTCTTGATCGAGTAGCTGCGGGTGTAGCTGTGGTCGTGGCCCTGGAGCACCATGTCCACGCCGAGGTTGGAGAACGCCGTGGTGAAGTCCTCGCGCCGCTGCTTGTTGTCGGTGTCGGTCGCGTGGCTGGCCGGCGAGTAGATCGAGTGGTGGTAGACGAGCACCTTCCACTTGGCCTCGGAGCCGTGCTTGTTGATCACGTCGGTGACGTACGCGACGTGCGCCGCGTCGCCGCCGGCGGAGCCGTCCGCCGGGTTGGCGTAGCTGTTGCTGTTCAGGTCGATGAACAGCACGTCCTTGTGGATGAACCAGTAGTCGCCGCCGGACCGGGTCGCCTGGTCGCCGTTGTAGTACTGCGCCGAGCGGTCGGTGTTCGGGGTGAAGTGGTGCTGCTCGTAGGACTTGCCGCCGACGTCGTGGTTACCGATGGTGGCCACGAGCGGGTACTGACGCAGTTGCTCGGGGGCCAGGAACGAGCTCCACTGCCCCTCGTCGTTGGCGCTCTCCACGTGGTCACCGGCGGAGACCAGCAGCTCGGCGTTCGGGTTGGCGCCGGTGGCGACCTTCAGGGTCTCCTCCCAGCCGGCCTGGTCCTTCAGCCGGTCACCGGAGGAGCCGATCTGCGGGTCACCGAAGAACAGGAAGTCGTAGTCGCCCTCGAAGTCCTGGGTCTTGAAGGCGTACGCCGGGGACCAGCCGCCTTCGGCGCCGACCCGGTACGAGTACGCCGTGTTCTCCCGCAGGTTGCTGATCGTGGCGTGCCGGTTGAAGCCGGTGGTGGAGGTGTTCGCCGCACCGACGGCGTCGAAGCTGACGGCGCTTGCCGGAAACTCGCCGTTGACGATCTCAGCGGTCGGGGCGAGCTGGATCTTCTGCGCGGTGTCCGCGGAGGAGTACCAGCTCACGATCCGCTGGGTCTCGTTGGCGCCGACGCCGAGGATCACGCCGGTGATCGTGGTGGACTCGGCCGCGCTCGCAGTGGCCGTCAGGCCGCTGCCGAGGGCCGCGCCCATTCCCAGGAAGCCGGCTGCGACCCCGGCGACCACGCGCCGCCGCACAAGCCCGGGGGCCCGTGTCGAGGTGCTCAATGTCATCGACATTGTTCCCTTTTCAAATAGAGAAATGGATGGTGACTTCACCCGACGCGGGGAAGCAAATCCACGCTTTCGCCGCCCGGTTAACCGACCATGAACGTGATCTTGCGAAGACCTGCACTTCACGAACTACTTAGCCTTACTCAGGACCCGAAAACGCGCTGCACAAACCAGATCAGGCCCATGACGGACACGGCTGCGGAAACAACGCCGGTCGCCCAGATCCCGGTTTTCGGCGCACGGCGGCGCAGGACCAGCAGGAGCGGGAAGACCACCGCGATAATCGTCAACTGAACGACCTCGATGCCGATGTTGAATACCAACAGCGACCACAGCAGGGTCCACGACCACGCCTCGTCGATGCCCAACGCGCCCGCGAAGCCCAGGCCGTGCACGAGGCCGAAGCAGAACACCACACCGAGACGGATCCAGCCCGCCCGATCCAGGCTGAAGTGCCCGTGCCCCGCCGTGTCCAGGTCTGTCGCGTGCTCGCCGCGTCGCCAGATACCCCACAGGTGCCAGCCGGCGACGACGGCGATCGACAACGCGATCACCGGCTCCACGACCGCCCCCGGCACCTCGACCAGGCCGAGCGCCGCGAGCATGAACGTCACCGAGTGCGCCAGGGTGAAGCTGGTGGCCGCGAGCACGATCTCCCGCAGCCGCCGCGATCCGGCGATGAGCGCCAGCAGGAACAGGATGTGGTCGATCCCGGACAGCAGATGCTCGGCGCCCAGCAGGAAGAACTCCCCGAAGCGCTGGTACCACGCCTGCCCGGTCGAGAAGGTGGGGTTGGCGCTGTCCAGCGCCGCACTGCCCGACCGGCCGTCGATCTCGTAGGTGACGATCGTCTTGGTGCCCTTGACGTAGCCCTCGACGTCCGGGAACAGCGCGCCGCGCACCTCGTGCTCGCCGACCCGCTCGGGGCAGGTCCAGTCGAGCAGCAGATTCGCGTACGGCACGCCCTCGCGCTCGCCGATCGTCGCGTCGCCCACCTGGGTCGGCCGACAGGCCGCGTCCCGCGCGCTCACCGAGAACCGGTCGGAGACATACCTGAGGACCGTCGACGAATGGCTCTTCAGTGCCGCGGCCTGGGCGTCGCCATCGCCCGCCTCGAACGCGGCGGTGCCCGCCTCGAAGAGCGGGTCGTCGTGACCCGAATCCGCGGCGGACACGACGAGAAGGTCGTATTCGAGGTCCATCGCCGTACGGATGTGACCCTCGTCTCCGGCCATTATTTTCGCGTACACAGTCGACGAAAAGCCGTGCGCGGAGGCCGGTCCGGCAGCCAAAAATGGGAGCACCACCGCGGCAATCCCGACAGCGGTGACGATAACGGTACGGCGAACGCGCCCCAACATGCGACTCCCTCGGTAGGCCAGTGCACGTTGCAGGGCACGGGTGAACACCAGCCCGCGCGCCGACGAACCGCCGGAAAACAACAGCCCCGGACGACCGCCCGTGGATAAACGGCGCAGGGAATTGAGATAGGAATACGAGGCTGCCGCCACCACTCGAAAGGACGACCACCTTGCGCCCCCCGCTTCGCGCCGTCGCCATGCTGGCCGCGACCGCCGCGCTGGTCGCCGCCTGCGACTCCGGCGACGACTGGTCACAGCCGCACCCCGCACCCAGCGCCGTCGGGACGCTCGGCCCCGGATTCGTCGCCCCCTCCACCACCCCCGCTCCGGAGGCGACGATCACGCCGCAACCCGGCTCGTGGGCCGGGGTCCACCCGCCGAAGGACTACCGGGTCGTCCTGCTCACCGCCGGCTCTGACGACCCGACGAAGGCGCTGGTGACGGCCGTACGGGAGTGGGCCGACGACGAGCACGCGGATCTCCGGACGATCGTCGTCGGCAACGCCCACGATGCCGTTCCCAGCATCGCCAAGGCCATGGAGATGAACCCGGATCTCATCGTCAGCGCCGGCGGCGACCTCATCGATCCCCTCGCCCTGGTCACCCCGAACCACCTGGACGAGAAGTTCCTCGTGGTGGGCGCCGAGTTGGCGGAGCCCACCCACAACGTGACATCGGTCGACTGGGACGGCGCGTCGTTCCGCGGGGAAGGGCTCGGCATGTCCTCGACGTACGACCCGAAGTCGTTCACCGCCGAGCGCTGCGCGGCCGCCGTCCGGGCGGGTGTGGCGGCGGTCCTCAACGACCTGACCGGGATCGTGGTCTGGCTCTGACGGCGGTGGACGAGGACTGTCCGCACCGGGGCCGTTCGCGGCTCAGCGCGGGGCAGGCCCACGGTCCTCGAACTCGTACGTGGTGGTGAGGCCCTCGGGCAGGTCGGGCACCAGGGCGTTGGTGCCGTCGACCACCTGGACGTAGCGCTTCCCCTGGAACATCGAGTAGCTGCCGTCGGGGACCTGCTCGATCCGGAAGAGCTGCGTCGAGGCGGCCGGATCGCACGTGCGCCCGCGCACGCTGCCCGGCGCGGTGTCGTGCACGACGGTCATGCAGACCGCGTTGGCACCGGACGCCAGACGGATCCGGTACCTGTCGCCCTCCGGGTGGAGAACCCACAGCGCCCGATCCTCGACGTCCTGCTCGCTGGTGGCCCGCACCTGATCGCCGTCGCGGTCGATCGCCAACGTGGCCCCGCGCATGCCGGGCAGCACGATCCGGACCTGACGCCCGCCGCCGAGGATCTGCTGCGGTCCCGCCGAGGCGATTGCGGACGGGGCGGTCGCGGACGGGGGCACGGACGGTGCGACCTGGGTGGCCGGGCCGACACCCGGCGTCTCGACGCCGGCCCGCGCCTGCCAGAGAGTGGTGCCAGCGGCAACGGCCACGACAGCCAGCCCCGCCACGCCGGCGGCGACAGTCACCCGGTGCCGCCGACGCCTGTCGCTGCGCTGCCGCAACGTCTGCGCGGAGGGGAGCGTCGCGACCCGCCGGACCTCGTCGACGATCGCGGAGAGCTCGTCGCGTGGATCAGCCATGGGACGTCTCCTCCTGGTGCGCGTCGGTCAGCAGCCCGGCCATCGCTCGTCGACCACGGGCGAGATACGTCTTCACGGTCCCGACGGGGGCCTGCATCTCGGCCGCCACCTCGGCGACGCTGAGATCGTTGAGGTGGTGCAGCACGACGGCCCGGCGCTCGTTGACGCTCAGCCGCTGCAACGCCTGCAACAGGGCGACATGGTCCTCGTTCAGCCCGGGAACGCCCTGGTCGACAGCGGCCCGGCGATGCGCGCGTACCCGGTTGAACGTCTTGCGCCAACTGCTGACCGCGATCCGGGACGCGACGCGACGGACCCACGCCTCCGGGCTGTCCGCCTCCCGGACCGTCCGCCAGCGCTGCCAGGCCCGCATGAACGCCTCGGCGACGGCATCCTCCGCCTCGGCCCGGTTGCCGGTCAGCGCGTACACGTGACCCACGATCCGGCCGGCACAGGCCGCGTAGAGGGCGTCGAACTCCTCGGCATCACGCATCCGACCGGTGCCCTCCCCTGCCGTTTCCGCTGGTCACCGCCGCATGCAACCCCTCCGGGTGAATCGGACACCCCGGCGCGGGTGCGGATTGTGACGGCCATCACAGCAGAGTGATCAACCTAACGCCCCGGCCAGGCGTCATCGTGCCGTCCCGGGAGACGCCCGTGGCGGAGAGGACGATGTGCGACGACGGCAACGACGCGCGCTGACAGCCGGCGTACTCGCGACCGCGCTGGTGGCGGCGGGCCTGACGGCCACCCCGGCCAACGCGCGGGTGAAGCCGGGGGCCACTGTCGACGGCAGACCCGGCACCTTCACGCTGATCACCGGCGACGAGGTCACGCTTGACGCGAACGGTCACCCAACGATCCAGCGCGGGCCGGGGCGGGCCGGCATGCGGTTCGTGACCAGCCGCGAGGGCGGCCACCAGATCGTCATCCCGGTGGACGCGATGCCACTGCTGCGGGACGGACGCCTCGACCGGCGGTTGTTCGACCTCACCGTGCTCGGCGGGTTCGGCTACGACGACCGGGCCGCCGAGCTGCCGCTGCTCGTCGCGTACCCGGAGAACGCGGCGGCGCAGGCGCGGGCCGCGACCGTCGGGGGCGCCGCGCGGGTCCGGGCCGACCTGCCCGCCACCCACGCGTTGGCCGTACGGGCGAAACCGGACGACCGGGTCACGCTCTGGGGATCGCTCACCCGTGGGACTGCCGCCGCGCGCATCCTGGCCCCCGGTGTCACCCACATCTGGCTGGACGGCAAGCGCAGGGTCTCCCTCGATCGCAGTGTGCCGCAGATCGGCGCCCCGGCGGCCTGGCAGGCCGGTTTCGACGGCACCGGTGTCACGGTCGGCGTGCTGGACACCGGGATCGACGCCAGCCACCCCGACTTCGCGGGTCACCTCACCGAGGTCCGGGACTTCACCGGGGGCAACGACCCCGGCGACGCGGTCGGCCACGGCACCCACGTGGCGTCGACGATCGTGGGCAGCGGCGCTGCCTCCGGCGGAAGGTATCGCGGTGTGGCGCCGGGGGCGAAGCTGCTCGTCGGCAAGGTCTGCGCCACCACCGAATGCCAGGACTCGGACATCATCACCGGCATGCAGTGGCTCGCGCCGCAGGCGCGGGTGGTCAACCTGAGCGTGGGTGGCGACGACGCACCCGGCCTCGACCCGCTGGAAACCGCGGTGCAGGAGCTGAGCAAGCAGTACGGCACGCTCTTCGTGGTCGCGGCCGGCAACGAGGGCAAACCGAAGTCGGTCTCCTCGCCGGCCTCGGCCGACGACGCCCTCGCCGTCGCCGCGGTCGACGCCGACGACAACCGGGCGTACTTCTCCAGCCGGGGCCCGCGCATCGGCGACAACCACATCAAGCCGGAGATCAGCGCGCCCGGCGTCGACATCGTGGCCGCCGCCCCCGGCGGCGACTACGCCACCATGTCGGGCACCTCGATGGCGACTCCGCACGTGGCCGGCACCGCCGCGATCCTCGCCGGGCAGCACCCCGACTGGACCGGCCCGCAGCTCAAGGCCGCCCTGATGGACTCGGCCAAGCCGACCGGCGAGGACACCATCTACGAGCAGGGCGCCGGCCGGGTCGACATCGCCCGCGCGGTCGCCCAGCCGGTCGCCGCCGACGTCGCCGCCATCGACTTTCCGGTCCAGCGCTGGCCGCACGCCGACGACACTCCGATCACCCAGGTCGTCGGCTACCGCAACACCGGCAGCACGCCGGTCACCCTGACGCTGGGCATCGCCCCGGCCCCGGCCGGCATGCTCACCGTCAGCCCGGCGACGCTTGTGGTGCCGGCCGGCGGTCGCGCCGAGGCGACGATCACCGTGGACACCCGGGTGGACGCTCCGGACGGCGTCTACCAGGGCGCGCTGACCGCGACAGGTGCCGGAGACCTGCGGGTACGCACGCCGTTCGCGCTCAACCGCGAGATCGAGAGCTACGACGTACGGCTCACCCACACCGGACGCGACGGCCGACCGGCCACCGGGTACACGACAGTGGCGGCGAGCCTGGCCACCGGCGAGTTCAGCACCCTCGACGGGGCACCGGGGGGCGGCACCCTGCGGCTGCCCAAGGGCCGGTACGCGCTCTACAGCACCATCCACGAGGGCGACGCGTCGACGTTGCTGGTCCAGCCCGTGCTCGACGTACGCGGCCCGGTCACCGAGGCCGTCGACGCCCGCACCGCCAAGCCGGTCGCGCTGACGGTGCCCCTGCGGGACGCCGCACCCATCGCGATCAACGTGAGCGCGAACTGGGACGACGGCTTCCGCTACCCGGGTGTCCAGCTGAGCGGGGTGTCGTTCGGGGACGTCCTCTTCGGCCGGATCGGGCCCGCCGTCGCCGCACCCGAGTTCACCGCGACGCTTGGTGTCGGGCTCGCCCGCCCCGGCGCGGACGGGACCTTCCGGAACAGCCCCTACACGTACGACCTGGCGTACGTCCGCCCCGGCGACATGTTCACGGGCCTGGCGAGGAAGCTCTCGGCGAAGAACCTCGCCACGGTCCGGACGACCTACCGGAGCCAGTCCACGGCCGCGACAGCCGTCCGGTTCCACCGCGCGTCGGCACCCGGGGGATCCGGCCCGATCGGTTCCAGCACGCCGCTCGACCTGCCGTTCCACGGCACCGAGTACTACAACACCGACGGTGGCATCACCTGGACGTCCACGTTCCTCGAGGGCGACAACTCCAGTACGCAGGACTCCACCTTCCAGGCGGGCCGGACCTACGCCCAGACCTGGAACGCGGCGCCCTTCGGCCCCACGGTGGCCCACGCACCCAGCCTGGCACCCCTCGGGTACGCGGGCCGCGACGGCGACACCATCTCGGTCGCGTCGCTGCCGTTGTTCGGTGACGCGGCGGGACGCCCCGCGAGCCGCGACGACCGGCCGGTGCGGTTCCGGCTGTTGCGCGACGGCACGGAGATCGGCAGCTCGGACAGCCCGTGGGCGGAGTTCGCCGTTCCTGCCGGCAAGGCCACCTACCGACTGGAGGCGACAATCACCCGCGCCGCCCCGGACACGCTGTCGACCTCGGTCTCGGTGGCGTGGACCTTCACCTCGGCGCACACGTCGTCACCGCAGCGGCTGCCGCTGACGACGGCCCGGCCGACGCCGGCGCTGGATGACACCAACACGGCCCGGACGGGCAGGGTCATGGCCATCCCGGTGGCGCTGGACCGGCAGGCGGGGTCGACGGCGGCGGCCAATCGGACACTCGGCGTCTCCGCGTCGTTCGACGACGGCAGGACGTGGGTCGCGTTGCCGGTGCTGCGGGGTGTCGCTCTCATCGCTCACCCCCGCCGGCCCGGCTTCGTGTCGCTGCGGGTGACGGCGGCGGACACTGCCGGCAACACGGTCACGCAGACGATCCAGCGGGCCTACCGGATCGCCTGACGGGCGTGCCCCGGGTGCGAGGCGGGCGGCTGTTTCGGGCCGCCGTCCCGCACTCGGGGCGTCCGCGACGCCTCAGGCGGTGAGGCCACCGTCGATGGCGATGGACGCGCCGCTGATGAAGGTGGCCTCGTCGCTGATCAGAAAGGCGGTGAGCGCGGCGACCTCGTCGGAGGTGCCGGCCCGTCCGGTCGGCTGCGCCGACAGGTAGCGCTCCGCGATCTCCGGGGCCTGACTGACGACGCCCTGCCAGAGCGGCGTGTCGATCAGGCCGGTGACCAGGGCGTTGACCCGCACACCGGAACGGGCGACGTCGAGTGCCGCCGAGCGGGTCAGGCCGATGACACCGTGCTTCGACGCGTTGTAGGCGGCCTGCGTCGCGTCGCCCTTGACGCCGGAGACGGAGGCGTTGTTGACGATCGAGCCGCCGCCGGAGGCGATGATCGCCGGGATCTCGTACTTGAGGCCGTAGAAGACGCTCGTCAGGTTGAGGGCGAGCGACCGATGCCAGTCGTCACTGTCGGTTTCGCGGACACTTGCCATCGGGCCGCCGCCAGCGTTGTTGAACGCGCCGTCCAGCCTCCCGAACTCCGACACCGCGGTCTCGACGAGCCGTGCCATCTCCTCCTCGACCGTCACGTCGGTCGGCACGAACAGGGCGCCACCTCCCGCGTCCCGGATCTGCGCGGCCACCTCCTCGCCCCGGTCCTTGTCCCGGGCGCCGATGACGACGCGCGCGCCCTCCGTGGCCGCCCGCTGCGCGAACGCCAGGCCCATGCCCTGCGTACCGCCGGTCACGACCAGCACCTTCGAATCCAACCGTCCAGACATCTCGTCCCACATCTCCTCGACCGGTATGCCGCTGCGCGGCGGGGCTGAAGATCCACGGAGTGGCACCGGAGGTGTCGGACCTCGTCGACCGGTCCGTGGGGCTTCACGAGGCGGAACGCTAGCCAGTTCTGGAACGTTCGACAAAGTAACTGCGCTCACATTGCCAACCTGATAGTGGGATGCACACGCCCAAAACACTCTCTTTGCCTTCCATGGGCAGGCGCAGGGACTACCAGGGGAAGGAGAATTCTTTGATGTTCGTTCCATAACCGCGACTAGCGTGGCGCCCATGCACCGACCGGTACGACTCCCGGCGTTGTGGTGACCGAGGACACGGTGCACGGACACGTCGGAGGGGGTGAAATCAGATGTGTGAGCAGAAGAGGCACCGGCGCGTGACGTCGTGAGGTCCACCCTTTCCGACCGCGATCCGGGTTCCCCCGGCGCTGGCCTCGCCTCCGCAGGGGACGAGCCGGTCCGGGCCACGACCGCTCACCGGCAGCGCTGGGCAGTGGAAACGATGGCCGTCGCACCCGCCGATCAGGTGCTGGAGATCGGGTGCGGTCGGGGGGCCGCGGTGTCCCTGGTCGCCAGCCGACTCACCACCGGCCGGATCGTCGCCATCGACCGCGCCGCGACGATGGTGCGGCTCGCGACCCAACGGAACCTGAGCCACGTCAGCGCCGGCAGGGCCGAGATTCGATGTGCCGGGTTCGAGTCGGCCGACCTCCCCGCCGACCGCTTCACCAAGATATTCGCGGTGAACGTCAGCCTCTTCTGGTTGGGCGACGCGGCGCAGCAGATCGCCCGGATGCGAAGCCTGCTGGCCCCGGGCGGGCGACTGTACGTCTTCGGCGAGCGACCCACGGCCGCACACGCCACCGCTAACCTGACCACGACCCGGCTGCTGCTCGAATCCCACGGTTTCGCCACGACCACGTCGAGCGCCACTCGTGGTCAGCGCCAGGTGCTCACCTGCGTCACCGGCACCGCCGTCGAATGAGGTTGGGCTGATCGCGGTGGCGGTTGCTCGGCTGGTGGCCGGTTGCGTCGGCTTCCTGGCACCGCACGGCGGCCACACGATTCGGGCGGGCTCGGCATTCGCCGAGCCCGCCCGTTTCGCGATCAGGTGGTGTTAGCGCTGCAGGGTCAGCAGACCCGGCCGGTACGGCAGGAGGCCGTAGTTGACACCGTCGGAGCTGGGGGAACGACCCTGGTAGAGCAACTGCAGGTTGCAGGCGTCGACAGTCATCGTCTGGTCGGCGCTGGTGCGCAGCAGCTCACCGTGGCTGATGTCATTGGTCCAGGTGGCACCACTGTTGACCTTGGCGGCGAACGGGTTGCTCTGCGTCGCGGCCTGCGGCGTCCACGTACCGTTCAGGCTGGTGGACGTGAACGAGCGGAAGTAGCGGCCGGTCGAACCGATCGCCTCGACGATCATGAGGTACTTGTTCAGGCCCTGCAGCTTGTAGACCTGCGGCGCCTCGAACAGGTTGTTCTGCGTGTCACTCATGATGGTCGTGTAGCTGCTGCCGAAGTTACCGGGGAAGTTCCCGATCGGCATGCTGGTCCGGTAGATCTTGCCGTTGTCACCGGCGAAGAACAGGTACATGGTCGTGTCGTCGGCGATGACCGTCTGGTCGATCGGCCCGGTACCCGAACCGGTGATGCTCCCGGTGAACATCGGCTGCGCCGCCGACCAGCCGTTCGGGTTGGTCGGGTTGGTCGAGGTCCGGTAGTGGAACGCCGCTCCGGCCCCCCACTGGTAGGTGAGCACCCAGATGTTCTTCGGCGCGAAGTAGAACAACGACGGCGCGACGGTCCCCGAGTTCATCCCGGTCTGCGTGGCCGAGGCCATCTGCGAGTAGTTCGAGAAGAGACTGAAGTTCATCGAACCCCAGCTGTCGCCGAAGTCGTGCGTGGTGGCGTAGACCAACTGCTGGCCGTTGAAGGGGGCCACGGTGAAGTCCTTGAGCGACACCCAGCCCGACTTCGGGGTCGCCAACACGCCACTCGACGACCAGCGGTACGTCGAGGGAAGGTCACACACGCCGCCCGGCGGCGGCGACGTCGGCGGCGGCGTGGTGGGGTTGCTCCCGCCATCGACGCGGACGAACTGCCACTGCTGGTTGGTGCCGTTCCAGTCGGCGTACTGCACGATGTTGCCGCCGTCGGCGGTCGAGGCGCCCTGCACCTCCATCACCTTGTTGCTGTTGCGGTTGATCAACCGGACGTAGCCGCTGTCCGAGTCGGCCAACCGGAACTGCTGGTTGGTGCCGTTGTTGTCGGACCACTGCACGATCGGCCCGCCGTCGGCGGTCGAGCGGCCGGAGACGTCGAGCACCTTGCCGGACAGCCGCGACTTCACCCGGTAGTAGCCACCGCCGGAGTCGACGAACTGCCACTGCTGCTGGTTGCCGTTGTTGCGCGTCCACTGGGTGATCCTGGCGCCGTCGTTCGTGGCCAGGTTGTACACGTCCAGGGCCTTGTTGCTGTTGCGGTTGATCAACACGTACCACGCGCTCGTGTCGACGGTCGCCGCGGCGGCGGGTGACGACACCACCGCTACGGCAGCACCGCCGACCAGCACCGCCGCCGCGCCGGCGGCGATAATGCGGGGCAACCACCAACGCCGCCGCGACGGCGGCGCGATCGATGGAGACCTATCGAGGGCAGACATGATCCTCCTTCAATGACCAAAGCCGAACGGCCTGCCCGAGGGTGGGCGCACCGCGACACGTGCCCGGGCGATGTGTCGGGGAAGTTAGCGCTAACAACACGCCTACATGCCCTGACGCACGACCGATCCGAGGGTCGACGAAGCAGGCTTCCCCGGTAAGCCATGGATGTCGTCGTCCTTAGCCATCGACTGTGAGCGATAACATGCCGTTCGTCAAGACGTAACGTGCTGGGAACATCAGGCGGTGACGGGTCGTGACCCGGGGCGAGATCGCCTCCCACCAGACCTCTGCAGGCATTGCCCCCAGCTCGTCAGCACCGACCGCGACGAGAGCCCTTGAGGAGCCGCCGCGTTGGCGCTAACATCGACGTTTGCCCATCAAACCAGCGATGGGTCCTGCGTCGACTCGGTCGGGGTACGCCCCGCCTCAGACCGCGCCTCGGTCGACAAGGCTGAAGGTGGTGTCGACCGGGGCGTCACCCATGAACTCGACGTAGATCTCGCTCCTGGTCGGGCTCCACTGCACCACGCCGTACTCCTGGTTGGAGATGACGTAGGAGGTGCGCCCCTTGTCGTCCCTGCCCTCCGGGGATATCGCGAACTGCGTTGCCTTGGTCGGCCGACACTCGGCTCCCACAAGCAACTTGTCCCGGTTCCCGTCTCTCTTGACCCCGAGGCACGGTCGGTGGGCGATCTCCGGGTTCACCGACTTGATCATGTATTCGGCGCCTACCGGTTCGAGCACGAATAGCGCGTCCTTGCCGGTCCCGCCACCGACCGCGAGCTCGCCGTCCGACGGCAGTGACAGATCACGGTCGATCTCCACAACGTGCACCAGGATTCGCCGCTGTCCGGCCAGGATGGCCTCGGTAGGGTCTGCGGCGGCCGACGGCGGCTTGGTTGGCGTAGTCGCTGCTGGCGTGGACGCGGACGCCGACGCCCCGCCCGTCGCCGGGCTCCCGGCCGCCGTCGAGCCGGGCGGGGTCGGTCCAGCCTTGTCGTCCAGCAGGCGCGGGCCAAACAGGAAGGCGGGCACCAGCACCGCGACCACCGCGGCGACCGAGCCCAGAGCGATGAGCCAGCCACGCCGGCCCGAGCCCTCGCGACCGGCCGGGCCGGAGGACTTCGCAGGCCGCCCCTGGTCGACACCACCGCCAGCCTGCGCCGCACGCACCGTCGGCATCTCCGCCAGGCGTTGGGCCGTCGCGTCCGCGCCCCCCTGATTCGCTACGGTCAACAGTCCGTCGAGCAACTCCCGGGCGGTGGGCCGGGCAGCGGGATCCTTCTCCAGCGCCCGGGAGACCAACTCCCGCAGCGCACCGCCGAGGCCGGTCAGGTCCGGCGGTTGGGTGAGGATCCGCATCGCGACCGCGGTCGGGGAGTCGCCCCCGAACGGGTTGCGGCCGGTAGCGGCGTGAGCGACGAGGGCACCCCACGCGAAGATGTCCGCAGCCGGGCCCACTGGGTGGCCGGACGTCGCGTCGAACCGCTCCGGAGCCATGTACGAGACGGTCCCGACCATCTGGTTGGTCCGGGTGTGCTGGCTCGTCGCCTCGAAAGCTCGGGCGATGCCGAAGTCGATGACCTTGATCCCACCCGGTGCGACCAGGACGTTTGCCGGCTTCAGGTCCCGGTGGATCACACCGGCGCCATGAATGGCGGTGAGCGCGGTAGCCACCCCGACCGCGATGCTGTGCAGTTGCGCGGCCCCCAGCGGCCCTCGATCCCTGATCACCTGGGCCAGGCTGGGGCCCTCGACGTATTCCACCACCAGGTAGGGCGGGTTGTGGTCCGGGTCGGCGTCCAGGACCTCGGCGGTGCAGAACGGTGGAACCTGGCGGGCGCGGTTCACCTCACTTCGGAACCGCCCACGGAACTCCTCGTCATGCGAGAACTCCGGACGGACGACCTTGACCGCCACCTGTCGGCCCTGCGGTGACCGGGCCAGGAAGACAGTGCCCATGCCCCCGTCGCCGAGCCGGTCGAGCACCTCGTACCCACCGAGGCGGGCCGGGTCCCCGGGCCGCAACCCGTTGCTCACGCCGGATGCCCGCAGACCGCGATCACCGCGCGAACCGTTCCGCCTGTCACCCGTTCCCCTTAGGTCACTCGACTGCCGCCCGCAGCCTATCCTCCGCCCACCAACCCACGTCGATGCCGTCCACACGTCGAGGTGACCCGTCGGCACGCCGTGGGCGCGGACGCCGCAGCGGGTGCCGGCGTGGACACGCGTACCCGGATGAAGGCCGCCGCACCCCAGGCGCTCGTGGTCGCCGACTGACGGCCGGGAGTACGAACTCGGCCGCATCGCGCTCGGCGAGACCAGCCTCGACGACGTTCTGCAACACGTCGCGGAGATGGCCCAACGGGTGCTGCCGGTGCCGGTGGAGGTGTCGGTCACGCTGTTTCGCGGGGAGACCGCGCACACCGCGGCGTTCGCCGGCGACCTGGCCCTCGATCTGGACGAGCCGCGGTACGCCCCGAGGAGCGGCCCGTGTCTGGACGCCGCCACCACCGGCGCCGTCCTCTCCGTGCCCGGCGCCTCTACTTCCAGTCGGGCAGATGCGGCAGGGGGCCAGCCGGCTCGACGGTGAGGCCTTCGCCGTCACCGCGCCCCATCAGCCACGCCAGGAGCACACTCGACTCCCCCCCGACCGTCCTGGTCGGTCGCGCCCCGAACTGGTAGGCCGTGTCCTCCCCCGAGACGACAAGTCGCAGGTCGGGAACCTCCGGCCGATCCCGCAGACTGGCGACAACATCGGGCAGCTCGGCCTGGACGAACCAATCCGGCCAGTCTCGCGGCCCGTATCCGGCGTCGAGGTCGACGTGGTGGACCTCCAGTTCACGAAGCCGGCTGGGCACCACGTCGTCGACACTGCGGCCCTCCGCACCGAGCCATCGGACGTTGCGCCCCCAGCGATCGGCCGGATGGTCCGCGATGGCGGCGCGCAGTCGCTCGTCCGCGACCCGGAAGTCCGCCACGAGTTCCGCGAGGCTACGACGCGCCCACTGCTCGATCTCCCGTTCCCGGTAGGCCTCGTCCGGGTACTGGCGGATCACCCGGCCGGTCCGGGCCGATTCCAGGAGCCGCACCCGGGAGTCCGCGCCCCGGTTGAGGTGAGCCAAGACGTGCGCGCGGCTCCAGCCCGGCAACCGGGACGGGCCGCGTACCTCGTCCTCACCCAGGCGTTCAATTGTCGCCAGCACCCGGCCGGCAGCCTCGGTGACGCGCGGCAGCAGGCTGGTGGGGGAATCCGCGAAGGAGGGCGCGGGCATGAAATCACCATACTGAGTCTTCTCCCGGAAGACGGCCGAGGAGAACCCTTATCCACGTCGGTCACTTCGCGTACGGTCATCAAATGGTCGTACGCCTCCTGGCGCTCCTCCGTCCGCCGCTTGTCGTCAGCGGATTCGTGGTTGCCCTCGTGCTGCTCGCCCTGGACGCGCGCCACGAATGGAGTGCGTACGGGCTGGTCCTGCTCTTCCTGGTGCTCGGTGCGCTTACCGCGATACCGGCGGCGCTTGTCGACTCACCGGGGTTCCGGCGGATCAGCCTGGTCACCCATGCCGTCGGGGCCGGCGTCGTCGCGTTGGCTCTCTATGACTCGGCGGACAAGCGGGCTCTCTGGGTGTACGCGCTGTCCGCCCTGGTGGCGGTGATCTCGCCGGCCAGCCGGCCAGGGCTTGGCCGGACGACAGTGATCGGCGTGGTTTCGGCGGTAGTGCTCACCATCGGCGTGGCGGCTCCCGCACTGGCCTGGGGTGGTCCTCAGCCCGAAGCGGTGGTCTGCGTGCGGCAGGGGGAGTCCGCTGATGAGCTGGTGCGCGAGAACCAGCGCTTCGACCCGCATCACGTGGTTGAGGGCTTCGGGTTCGAAGAGCTGCAACCATCGTGCCTGGAGGTGCTGTTCGATCCCGGTGCCACAGCTGACGACGCCGCGGACGTCGTCCGCCGCTACTCCGCAGACCCGCGGGTCGTGTCCGTCAGCCGGTCACGCTGACACTCCGCGCACAGGTGCGCCAGCCCGCCGCACGCGGCCAGGCGCCATCGCACGACGCCCCGGGCCAGAGCGCCACCGTGATAACTTCCGTCGATGAGCTCGACACCTGAGCGCGCCCCATCTGGCCACGTTGATCGCGTCGCCGACTACTACGACGACAACACGCGGCGGTTCCTCCTGGTCGCCGAGAGCCCCGGCAGTGACGCTATCCACCGTGGCGTGTGGACCCCGGATGTCGCGAACGCGGCAGAGGCCATGGACACCGTCAATCGCCTCATGATCGAGCGTGTCCGCGGGTACGTCCCCGTGGACGGCGCAAGGGTCCTCGACCTCGGCTGCGGCGTCGGTGGGACGATGGTTCGACTGGCCCACGAGGTGGACGGGCTCATCTCCGGGGTGACGATCAGCCGAGTGCAGGCCGACATCGCGGCGAAACGGTTCGCCCGCGAGGGACTAACCGACCGCTGTGACGTGATCTGTGCCGATTTCGCGGAACTGCCCGCCCGCCCGCACTACGACGCCATGGTCGCCGTGGAGGCTGTCGTCCACTCGCCATCACTGGAGAACCTGCTCCCGTCCCTGGTGGAACGGCTGCGCCCCGGAGGCCGCCTGATCCTGTGCGACGACTGGATGACCGACAAGGATCGCGGGCTCGCCGCGCGTGAGCGCTGCCTCGACCAGTTCCGCGCCGGGTGGCGGGTCGGAAGTTTGCACAGTGTGGCCGAGTTGGCCGCCATGTCCGAGTGCGCTGGCTTGCGCCTGGTCGAGGACCTGGATCTCACCCCATATCTGCGCCTCGGTCGGCCGCGCGACCGGTTGATCAAGCTGGCGGTGGGCGCTACGGCCGTCGTTCCACGGCTCCGCGAACGTATTGTGGAGATGCCCTTCTGGGCCAACATGATCGGCGGATCCGCGTTGCAGGTTGGATTGTCACGGCGCTGGCTGGAGTACCACCTGGTCGTGCTCGAAAAGGCATGACCTGACTCGCCGACATCGCGTGTCTGGGCCGATGCGAACTCGCTTGAGGCCCATCGTCAGTCGCTAGGCGCCTGTCGACAGTTCGTTGTAGCCGTTGGCCGGCTCCTGACCGGACAGGTCCTGGATCGCGGCCATGATTTCGTCGGTGACAGCGCGTCGGGTCTGGCCGTTACTGCCGGTCGGAGGCTGCGCGAAGTACAGCGGCGCGCCGAAGCGCACGGCTATCCGGCCGACTCGGGGGAGTCGGGCACCGACAGGCTGGATCCGGTCGGTGCCGAGGACGGCAACGGGGATGACCGGAGCGCCGGAGGCGAGCGCGAGCCAGGCGACGCCGGTACGGCCGCGGTAGATCCGCCCGTCGCGTGACCGGCTGCCTTCCGGGTGGATCCCGAAGGCTCGCCCGTCTGCGAGCACGTCGAGGGCGACCTGTAGCGATGTCTGGGCTGCGCGGTGGCCGCCTCGTTGCACCGGTATGGCGTTGATGCCGGTCAGGCAGGTGCGCGTGAGCCATCCCTTGATTCCGGGCTGTCGGAAGTACTCGGCCTTGGCGAGGAATGCGACAGGTCGCGGCGTCGCCAGTGGGATCACGACACTGTCGATGAAGGACAGGTGGTTGGCGGCCAGGATCACGGCGTCGCGCCGCGGGACGTTCTCGCTCCCCTCGATGACGGGCCGGTAGACCAGCCGGGCGAGCGGTGCGATCACCAGCCGCACGGTCGCTTGCAACAGCATGTGTCCCCTTCGCTGTCAGTAGAGGATGGCGTCGCGGCGGGCGCGCAGCGCGTCGACGATGCCACGGGGGGCCTGGTCGGGAGAACCGGCACGGTAGGGCGGTTGGGGATCGTATTCGTGGGCGAGCTGGATGGTCTGGGCGACGGTGTCGCCGGCGATGCGTCCGGCGAGGGTGAATGCCATGTCCAGGCCGGCGGAGACCCCGGCGGCGGTCAGGTACTTGCCGTCGACGACGACGCGTTCGGCGACCGGGACGACGCCCAGCGGCGACAGTTGGTCATGCGCCAGCCAGTGGGTGGTCGCCTGACGACCGGTGAGCAGACCAGCCCCGGCGAGCAGGAGCGATCCGCTGCACACCGACGCGGTCCAGGCGCTGTGCTCGTCCGCGGTGCGTAGCCACTGCCGTACCGGGCCATCGATCATCTGGGCGTGCCAGCCCGGCCCGCCCGGCACCACGATGACGTCTGGTCTCGGTACGTCGGCGAGGGTGGCGGTGGCGGTGAGACGCAGGGTGCCCACCTCGTTGACGACCGGACCCGAGTGCTGCCCGACGAAGACGGTCTCGGCGCCGGGCAGGTGGGACAGAACGTCGTAGGGCCCGACGGCGTCGAGTGCGGTGAACCGTTCGAAGAGAAGGATGGCGATCTGCATCTGGGCCGCTCCCGTGAGGTGGCTGATCAGAGGCTGCGTGTCGGCCGGAGATGCGCGTCCAGCGCGGCGTGCAGCAGCGATTCGGCATCGACGGTTTCCATCACCGTCTGCAGGCTGCCCCACAGCCAGAGCTGGGCGATGCCGTGCAGGTTGGCCCACAGTGCGCCGGCGACGACGGAAGGCGCCGGGCCGCCGGGCGGTGTGGGTAAGGCTCGGGTGACCAGGTCGACCAGAACTCCGAACAGGGGGCCGCTGGCCTCCCGCAGGCCCATGCCGTTGCCCCGCAACAGGTCGTGGCGGAACATCAGTTCGAACATGCCGCGGTTGGCCTGGGCGAACTCCAGGTACATCCGGCCCAGTGCGAGTAGCTGCCCGTACGGGTCCCCGTCGTCGCCGACCACGTCGGTGACCTGCCGGCCGAGGCGCAGATAGCCCTCCCGCGCGATGGCGGCCAGCAGGGCGTGGTGGCTGGGAAAGTAACGACGGGGCGCGCCATGCGACACCCCCGCTCGACGGGCGATCTCGCGCAGCGAGAGGGCTGGTGTGCCCTCTCGCGTCACGAGGTCGACACCAACCTCGACCAGGCGAGCGCGAAGACCTCCGTCCGACTCCGGCATAGACACTGTCTACCAGGTCGACGTAGACGCTGTCTATCGCGTCGCTCTCTCCTGCGATCCATAACTGCGGCGAGGCGGTCCGAGCTCGTGCGTCGCGATGTCGGCACCGGCCTCGTCTAGGGCGTGTGTCAAAGCCTTCGGTCGAGCCGAGGCGGAGTCCAGGCGGCGATCCGGCAAGGCGGAGATTCGTCCGGATACCGGTGTTGTATCCGGACGAATCTTCAACGCGGCCGGTCGTCGTCTGGGCCCGCCGCAGGCCGGCCAGGAGCTTTGACACAGGCCCTAGGGCTGGACGTCGTTGGAAAGGTTGATCCGGATCTCCGTGTTGCGGTATCCGGCACGACGGAAAGCGGCCGCCATAGGCGCGTTGCCCATGTCGGTGGTGGCGGTGATACGCGACTCCCCGTTGGTCGCGTGAAGGCGGGTGATCTCGGCGAGCACCTCGTCCACGTAGCCGCGCCCACGGAACTCCGGCACCACCCCGAGATAGCCGACGTTCACGCTGTACGGGGTCGCGGAGGGAATCGCCATGCCCGCCACCTCGCCCTCGCGCGTGTAGGCGATCCGCCACCACTCCCGCTTACCCGGCGCCCCGAGATAGAAGTCCATCTCTTCGCGCACGGTCGCGTCCACGCCCTTGGCGGCCAGGCTCGCCCGGGTCTGGGCATCCAGGCTGCCCTCGGCGATTCTCCTGAACACCGCGAGGAACTCCTCGTCGGAGGCCTCGGTGAACCGCAGCCTGCCGGCTGCGGGGGGCACCCCGTCGGCGGGTGCCCACTCGAACTGCAGCCGCTCCACCTCGCGGGTGAGGCCCGCCGCATGCGCCGCCGCCCGCCGCCACTCCACGGCCGCCAAGGTGGCCGGATCGTCACGCCAGCCACCGGTGACCTTGATCAGGTACTCCACCGGCTCCGGGAATCCGGCCAGCGCGGCCCGGATCAGCTCGGCGGCGACGGCGGCACGGTCGTCCACGGCTGGATCCACGTCGAGGCAGTCGAGCGCGACCGGATGCGGGCTGCCCTTCGGCCCCCACCACAGTGCCCGTCCCACGACCCGGCCGTCGTGCTCGGCGATCCACGTCCATTCCGGCCGGTACATCTCCTCGGCCAGTTCGGCCAGGTAACGGTCGGCGGGGATCCACCCCACGGGCTCGGTCACGATCCACGGGGTCACGCGGTCGAGGTCTGCGGGGGCGGTAGCGCGGTAGGAGATCACCTGCAGAGGCTAGCGAAGCTCAGCACCATGATTCGCGCGCGCCGAGCGGCTCCTCTGGTCCGGGGCCGACCGGCACTCACCGTACGGGCGGTAGTGAACTGTTCACCTTACGCTCTTGATTGATAAATCGAAGATCAGCTACATTCCCCACGCGGCGGTTGACACGCGGGTTGTCAGCACGGGGCGCCGCAGGTGCGTTGCACGGCGACAAGCCTGTCCGCCCCGGGTCCGCGTGTATGAGCGACCGTTTCACGGCGCGCTCCGAGCGGAAGGCGGGAACTGTCACCCATGATCCGAGCACAACGCTTGGTCTCCCTGTCGGCGGCGGCCCTCATGGCGCTGGCGGCCACAGTCGTCGTCGCCGCCGGCGCCGGTGCCGGTGCTGGTGCCGCCCCGGCGTCCGCTGACCCGGTGCAGTCGCGCTACCCCTACAGCAACCGTGACGTCGGCTTCTCCGAGGTCGGCTGGGACTTCAAAACCCCTGGCGGGATCGGCGACCATCTGGACCGCATGCAGGGGTTCGTCCCGGGCCGCACGCCGATCATCAGGGCATGGACCGACTTTCACACGTACGCGTCGAAAGATGACGCCACGGGTGCCATCACCATGGACTTCCGCCACCTCGACGAGTCGGTGATGGAGGCGCACCGCAAAGGCATGCGACCGCTCGTGACCCTGTTCGGCTCGCCCAGCTGGCTCAACGGCGGCCACTTCGGGACGGGCGACTCAACGCAGGACCCGCCGGAGACCTGGCTGCCGACGGACAGCGAGGGCTGGAAGACGCTCGTGGACCAGACGGTGCAGCACTACGGGCCGCCGCCGGGCTCGCCGCCCGGCACCCCGCCCATCGTCGACGCCTTCGAGATCTGGAACGAGCCGAACATCGACGGCTTCGGCAAGTACGACGGCGTGTACGGGGACGACGGCGTCATCCGGCCGGGGGACGGGCGCTACGACACGGGCGCCGACGCGACCGCGACACTGGCCCGGTACTGGGAGCTGGTCGAGATGGCGTCCACGGAGATCCGCGCCACGTGCGGCCAATGTTATGTGCTGGCCGGTGGGTCGGCGGGGCTCGGCGCGATTCACGGTGACGCGGCGAGGTCGCCGTCGGCGTGGCTGGACTGGGGGTACGCCCACGGTTACAAGGACACGTTCGACGCGGTCGCCCATCATCCGTACTCCGACATGCACGACGCCCCGGACACGCCGAAGTGTGGCGCGCCCTGGGAGAACCTGTTCGGACCGCCGGCCGATGACACGCCGGGGCGGATCTGTGGTGAGCTCGCTGCGGTCCGCGACGTGATGGTGCGGAGGGGCGACGCGGACAAGAAGATCTGGGGCACCGAGTGGGGCTACGGGCTGATCTACCCCAATCCCGCCTCGTGGTGGGCGGAGAAACGGGACCAGTTGGTCAAGGGCGTCCGGATGTGGCAGGCGCTGGACTACACCGGCCCGCTCGTCCTGTTCTCGTACCGCGACTCCGAAAACAACCCGTACGGCGTCGTCACCGAGAAGGGCTTCGTCAAGAAGGACGTGACGCTCTACGACGACCTGAGCCTGGCGTTCACAAACCCCGACCTGCGGGTGCCGTTCAAGTCGCAGAGCGGGATCGGCGGGTACGACCTGGCCGATCCCCGAGACCGGGTGGTGCCGTTCGACTACGAGCACACCGGCAAGCTCGATCACCTGCTGGTCTACCGGCCGGGCACCGGGATCGTGTACGTGCTGCGGCGAAAGGCGACAGTCGGCACCGAGCGGCCCAGCTTCGAGACGGTGTTCAGGTCTACGAACGGGATCGGCGGCTTCAATCTGAGCAGCACCAACGACCAGATCATCAGCTACGACTTCGCGCACACCGGCCGGCAGGACTACCTGGTGCTGTACCGGCCGGGGACGGGCGTTGTGCACGTCGTCGGCCACGCGTCGGACGGCAGCTTCTGGCCGGTGTTCACCTCGACAAGCGGCATCGGCGGCTACGACCTGTCGTCGCCGAAGGACCGGCTCGTGGCCTACGACTACGAGCACACCGGCAAGCTCGACCACCTCGTGGCGTACCGGCCCGGCGACAACGTGCTGTTCATCCTGCAGCACAGCGCCGCGGGGCCGTTCACGACGGTCGTCGGGTCGCATCAGGGCATCGACGGCTTTGCCCTGACCAGCCCGGACGACCAGGTCATCGCCTACGACTATGCGCACACCGGCAAGCAGGACGCCCTGCTGCTGTACCGCCCTGGCGCCCGGCTCGTCACCATCGTCGGGCACGCGGCCGGCAACACCTTCTGGCCGCACCTCATGTCGTCCAGCGGCATCGGCGGCTACGACCTCGCCGACCCACGGGACCGCATCGTCGCCTTCGACTACGCCCACACCGGCATGGCCGACCACCTCGCCGTCTACCGGCCCGGCACCGGCTACCTGGACGTGGTGCGGCACGACCCCACCGACACGTACTCGGCGGTCCACGTCTCCCACCAGGGCGTCGGCAGCGTCGGCTGGTTCGACCTGCGCAACGCCCAGGACCGGATCGTCGCCTATGACTTCGGGCATACCGGCAGCGCGGACCATCTGCTGCTGTACCGGCCCGGCGGGCGCGCCGTCACCATCGGCACGCGGTAGGACATGCCCTAGGACAGACCGGCGGCGGTGGGTCCCGGTGCGACCGGGGCCCACCGCCGACCGAGCGTCAGGCGTTCGGCAGGTGCGGCTCAGCCGGGCGCTGCGAGGGTAGGGGTAACTCCCAACCCGACTGGGCGGCAGCAGGATCGAGCAAGATCTAGAAACCGTGGAAGC
The DNA here is from genome assembly GCF_049841595.1 of Micromonospora sp. DT228. Lineage (NCBI taxonomy): Bacteria > Bacillati > Actinomycetota > Actinomycetes > Micromonosporales > Micromonosporaceae > Micromonospora > Micromonospora sp. DT228. Next base: position 29,801 of record NZ_JBNCKO010000029.1, on the reverse strand, counting down.
TCATTTCCATGACCACGCAGAAGATCTCCCGATTCCGTCGGGCCGCCCTGGCCCTCGTCCTTCCCGTCGCCGTGATAGCGGCAGTCGCCGGGTGTGCTGACTCGGCTGCGCCGAAGGCCGCGCCCGCGGCCAGTTCGGTAGCCGCGGTTCCCTCGACCTCGACAAGCGCGGCCGGCCCGGCAGGTGCGGCCCCCGCAGCGGGCTTGCACATGATCGCCAACAACGGGCATCAGCTTGCCTTCCACGTCACGCCCGGAAATTCTCCCACCATCGTGCTGGACGCCGGCGGTGGCGAGGACTCCTCGTACTGGGATGCCCTGGTGCCGCAACTGTCGCAGGCCACCGGATCGCAGATCATCACCTACGACCGGGCCGGTCTGGGCGCCAGCGAGGAGGTGAAGGGCCAATGGGACCCCAAGGCCGCCGCCTCCGACCTGCAGGCCGGTCTGCGTGAACTCGGCGTCACCCAGAACGTGGTCCTCGCGGGCCACTCGCAGGCAGGAGAGGTGGCCCACTACTTCGTCCTCGCGAACCCCGGCGTTGTCTCCGGGGCGGTGCTGATCGATGCCAACGTGCCGCAATTCTTCACCGACACCCAGACCCAACGCCTCGTCGCGCTAACCACGCCACAGATCGAAGAGCTCAAGAAGGCGCCGTCGACGAAGGCGAACCGCCAGCTCATCGCCACGGCCGACAACTTCGGCCCCACGCACCAGGCGTACCACAAGGTCTCCTGGCCCGACGGCGTTCCCGTCATCTACATCGTGTCGGACAAGACGCCCTTCGATGGATCTCCGCAGGACGCTCAGGCCTGGCGCGACGCGGCAGCGGCGTTCACCAAGGCGGGGCCCGACCGCACACTCGTCATCGCCGAGGGAAGCTCGCACGACGTTCCCCAGGACAAGCCCGCCCTCGTGCTCAAGGAAATCCAACGGATGACCGCCACCGTCAAGTAAAGGCCATCGGGCCGACGGCTGACAGGACCGGCGAGCCTTGTCGACCGGCCGCTGCCGCGGCGTTCTCGGTCAACAAGTCTGCGGAGACGGCACGATGCGCAATGATGGGGTGAGATGACCGATAACAGCGGAACCGCACTGTCCGGCGGCTCCTCGCCCTCGCGGGAGGGCTCCGGGCCGGGTCGCCTCGCTCGCAGCGGTACGAATCCGCGCTCCGCGCTGGCCCAGCGGATGAGCCTGCTGGGCTGGTCGCTGGTGCTGCTGCCGGGCGCGGTCCTAGGTGCCGTGCTGGCCACACTCTGGATCGCCTCGATATCGGTCGCCGCGCTTGGCGTCGGAATCCCACTGACCCTGCTCGCGACCGTACTGGTGCGCTGGTTTGCCGACCTGCATCGCCAGTGGGCCGCCGACCGGCTCGGCGAACCGGTGCCCGCCCGGCCCTATCAGCGGACGCCGGACGCCGGGTGGCCGGTGCGGCTCTGGACGATCCTGCGTGACCCGGCGACGTGGCGGGACTGGATCTGGTTGGTGGTCAACTCGATCACCTTTTGGTTGGGTTGCGGACTGTCGCTGCTGTTATTCCTTTTCGGAGTCGTCTACCTGACCTATCCGCTCATCTACCAACTGACGCCTTCTCAGGTGTTCCGCACTCCGCTGGGGGAGGGCTTCCGGCTGCACAGCGTCGCGCAGTCGTTCGGTCTGGTACCGCTCGGCCCGGTTTTCCTCTTGCTCTGGTACGTCACTGCGGTGCGCCTCGCGAACCTCAACGCTCGGGTGATCCGCGCTCTGCTCGGCCCCACCGAACAGGCGCGCCTGCGGGCCCGCGTCCAACAGTTGGCGACCTCGCGAGCTGAGACCGTCGACACCCAGGCCGGTGAACTGCGCCGAATCGAACGCGACCTGCACGACGGCGCGCAGGCCCGGCTGGTGTCGCTGGGCATGAGCCTGGGCTTGGCCGAACAGTTACTGCCCAACGATCCGCAGGCCGTCCAGCAGTTGCTGGCCGAGGCCCGCGAGTCGACCTCCAGCGCTCTCGCCGAGCTGCGCGACCTGGTACGAGGCATCCATCCGCCGGTACTGGCCGACCGTGGCCTGGACGGCGCACTCAAGGCCTTGGCCCTGGCCAATCCGATCCCGACCACGGTGGTGACCCGCCTACCCGGACGGCTGCCGGCCCCGATCGAGTCCGCGGCCTACTTCGCCGTCGCCGAGGCCTTGTCGAACGCCATCAAGCACGCCCAGGCCCAGCAGATCCGGATCACCGTGGAGTTCGCACCCCACCGGGGCGGCGCTGCCGGGGAACTGACGATGCTGGTGTCCGACGACGGCCGTGGGGGTGCTTCGATCGATTCCGGCACGGGCCTGCGTGGCATCGTCCGTCGCCTGTCGGCCTTCGACGGCACGCTGACCGTTGACAGCCCGCCGGGCGGACCTACCGAGGTGAGGATGTCGCTGCCGTGCGTATCGTGATAGCCGAGGACCTCGCCCTGCTCCGCGAGGGCCTGATCAGGATCCTGCGGGCCAATTCATTCGAGGTCGTGGAAGCCGTTGACAACGGCCCCGCGCTGATCCGGTCGCTGACGACGCACCGCCCCGACGTCGCCATCGTCGACGTGCGATTGCCGCCGACCTTCACCGACGAGGGGCTGCGTTCCGCGATCGAGGCCCGCCGCCAGATTCCGGGGCTGCCCATCATGGTGCTGTCGCAGTATGTCGAGCAGATCTACGCCAGGGAGCTGATGTCAGATCGCGCGGGCGCGGTGGGCTACCTGTTGAAGGACCGGGTTACGGACGTCGACCAATTCGTCGCCAGTGTCCGGCAGGTCGCTACCGGCAGCACCGTTATGGACCCCGACGTGGTGAGTGCGCTACTCACCCACCGCTCCAGCGACCCTAAGCTCCTGGAGCTGAGCCCACGCGAGCATGAGGTCCTCAGCCTGATGGCGCAGGGCCGCTCGAACGCTGCGATCGCCGCCCGGATGTTCGTCACCGAGAAAACCGTCAGCAACCACAGCAACAGCATCTTCACCAAGCTCGGTCTCAAGCCCTCCGAGGACGACAACCGCCGCATCCTGGCGGTACTCGCCTACCTGGAAGGCTGAGTCCTTGGCCTCTGCCCCACCAAAGCCGAGCGTCCACAACGGACGGGGCTGGATCACTAAACTGCGGCAATGACGACGCCTGCCACAGGTCACGTGCCGCCGGGACTGTCCCGCTCTCTGCGGGTTCCGGTCTGGGCGCTGCTCCTCATGGTGGTCGCCGGCGTATTACTCGGCGGGGCGGCGACCTGGGGCATGACTGCCGACAATGGCAAGCCGGCCATCGTCCAGGGAACGGTGACCGCGGTGAACTCCGACGGTACGGCCATCGGCTTTACCGCCGACGGTGGGGTTCGCGACGGCGAGGGTCTACCGCTGGTAGCGGACATTCCTTGGACCGACGCCGCAGGCGAGACCTACGGCGGCATCCGTCCCACCTGCCTGGCCCCCGGCTCGTTTGGGCAGCGGGTGGAGCTCGCGATTCTCGCCAACCGCGACAGCGGCCATGGGCCGTCGAGGGTCGTGGTGTGGGTGCACTGCCTGGCCTAGGGCGTGTGTCAAAGCCCCTGGCCGGCCTGCGGCGGGCCCAGACGACGACCGGCCGCGTTGGAGATTGGTCCGGATACAACACCGGTATCCGGACCAATCTCCGCCTTGCCGGACCGCCGCCTGGACTCCGCCTCGGCTCGACCGAGGACTTTGACACACGCCCTAGAACGGATGGGCCCCGCCCCTGCCTTGCAAAGATCAAGACTTCTGTTCGGCCCATGTCGCCCATCGTCTCCGGCCTGCTCGTCCTGTCGGCTGACGCCGCCTTCGCCCTACCGCCGTCGACCGGCTTGGCTGCACGAATGGCTGTACGGATGCGGAATGCTTCCCTGTGTGGCGGGAGGAACGGTGGCAATCAACAAGCGGGGCAGTAGGCCGATCGTTGTCGATGACAAGGGCTATCGCTGGTTGATCCGTAGGAAGCCGACGTACTGCCAAGGCTTGACCTGGTCGCCGCTGAGCTTTGCCGTCGAACGGACGGACCCGCCACCGTTCGAGCGGACGCCATCACCTACACGTGCTGCCGGCACCGTCGGCTCGAAAGCCTCTGCGCGCAGCGAACACATGTCCCCGACCTGCTCCGCGATGGCCCAACCGTTGCGCTTGGGAACCCCAATGACCAGCGCCGAGAGATACCGACCCGCCTGCGTCCGCGTCCGAACGAAACACGACCGCAGCCGCCCCAGCAACTAGGCAATTTCTGCCGACGCGAACCCAGCAAACCCGTTGGCAGGATTGGCGCTAAGAGCATTTGGCGCTACGCATAGGAGGATCTGGATGCGAATGCTTCTCCGATCGAAGGCTGTCGCTGTCATCTCGGGGGCGGTCGCCGTCGCTCTCGGGATCACGGCGGTGCCGGCGGCATCGGCCCCGCCCACAGCCGGCCCGGCCGGGTCGAACCAGGCCGCGGCGGTTCCGGCGTCGCCGGCGGACTGCCTGTTACCAGCTGCGGACGTCTACAACGAGCATGAGGGACCGGCCGACTACGGACGCTGGCTCCAACCGACCGGTACGTTGCGGGGGATCGTACTGTTCGTAGGGTTTCCTGGTGTGACTCCGCCCGCTGGCGAGTTGGCGGAGCGGAAGAGCCTGCTGTCGGGGGCGCCGGCTTGGTTCAGCCAGTCCTCGTATGGCGGGGTGACGCTACAACTCACCTTCGACACGGTGTGGCGTCAGCTGCCGAACTCCCAGACCACGTACAGCGGATACAACGTGGACTTCAACGTCCAGCGGGCGTACGTGCAGGACGCGGTGAATGTCGCAGACCCGGCGATCAACTTCAGCCAGTACGACCTCGTTTACGTGGTGGCCCCGAGTAATGCGTCGTCGCTACCCAACTCGCCGTCGTTCATCGCGAGCGTGGGTTGGGGTGCGTGGGCCGACGGCGTCGAGCTGCGACACGGGGCTACGTTCGGACAGGACCTGTCCCACTGGGGCTACAAGGTCCTCAACCACGAGACGGGCCACGTCTTCGGGCTGCCGGACCTCTACGCGTACGCCGCCGACCAGCACCAGGCGGCCGGCGGCTGGGACCTGATGGGGCTCATCTCCGGTCCCGCGCCCGATCTGTTCGCCTGGCACAAGTGGAAGCTCGGCTGGCTGGCCGACACCCAGATCGTCTGCCAGGACGGCTCGGGTAGCACGCCCGCCACGCTGACGCCGCTGGGCGCGAGCGGCGGCACCAAGGCGCTGGTGGTCCGCACCGGCGAGCGCGACGCGGTCGTGGTCGAGAACCGGCAGGTCAGCCAGCTCGATGTGAGTTCTTCCTGCTTCCAACCGGGGGTGCTCGTGTACCGGGTGACCACGACGGTCGGCGGGGGCGGCATCCCGCCGGGCAGCAACACCCCCGTCCCGGACGGTCCGCGACCGATCCGCGTCGCCGACAGGCTGCCCAACTCGACGATCGCGGGCTGCGACGCGCGTGCGGCCGAACTCGCCAATGCCACCCTCACGGCCGTCAATCACGCCGTCACCGTCGCCGGCGTGACGGTCCGGGTGACCGGGCATTCCGGGTCCAACCGCAGCGTCCAGGTCACTGTTCCCTAACACACGGATAGCCGCTGGTCCGGCCCGCCTGGGATGCTTTCCGGGCGGGCCGGACGTGCCCGGGTCAGCCAGCCGAGAGTCGTACGCCGAGGCCAACGTGGCATGGGACCCGCGGCGAGACCTGTGGACTGCGCTGGACGAACATCGACCTCGACCACGGCGAACTGACCGTGGAGCGCAACCGCGCCACCGCCGGATACCAAAACGTCGAAGGCAGCCCCAAAACCCCCGCTGGCCACCGCACCATCGCCCTCGACAAACGCACAGTGCAGGTGTTGCGCGCGCACCGACGTCGGCGACTCGACGGGCCCGCAAGAACCGGCCGAACCCCCGACCGAAACGGGTGCACCCACCCCAGCTCACGGCACGAAGTCGCAGGTCAAGACGCCGAAGCGCGGCGGCAAGTCAACACAAACGACGACACCCACATCGCACCCACGTGACACCCACGGTCGCGAAGAGCCAGACAGCAAAAAGGGCCCGACCTACTCAACCGTAGGTCAGACCCTTGATGATCTTGTGCGCCCGAAGGGACTCGAACCCCTAACCTTCTGATCCGTAGTCAGATGCTCTATCCATTGAGCTACGGGCGCTCGTGCTCAGCCAGTCTACACACCCGGCTTTCGCGCGGAGACTCCGGGATTCGAACCCGGGAGGGGCTTTAAGACCCCAACCGCATTAGCAGTGCGGCGCCATAGACCAGACTAGGCGAAGTCTCCCCGGTGATCCGCAGACCACCGCGCCCGAGGATACAGGTCGCCACCCGCCCGGAGCAAAACGACTTCCGGGGTACGCCGACCAGGGCCGTCCCGCCCCCGTGTTTCGGCGCTGTGCGACGGCGTGATCGGGACTACGCTCCATCGATATGCAGGAGCAGCCGCCCAGCGAGTCGACCCGTCGAGAGCCTGCTGAACGAGCGCGCCGGCGCTCCCCGCGGCCCACCTTCACACCTCCGACCGCCGCCGAGCAGCCCGGGGAGACGGTGCCACCGTCGGCGGCCGCTCCGGCGAGCCCGCGCCCTCGACGGGCCAAGGCCGCCCCGGCGGTGCTCTTCCAGCCTCCGGAACCGGACCGCCCGCTGCCTCGGCAGCCGCGCCGATCGTCCCCCGCACCGAGCGCACCACCCGAGGACGCCGCACTCGGAACCGACCAGACCGGCCCATCCGAGGCAGCCCGGCCCGCCACCGAGCAGACCGGCCGACCCAGGAAGGCCACACCCGCCGCCGACCAGGCCGGCCCGCCGCAGGAGCCCGCACCCGCCGCCGACCGGACCGGCCCGGCCGACGAGACCCCACCCGCCGCTGACCAGCCCGGTCCGCCCGAGGAGACGCCGCCCGCCGCCGACCAGGCCGATTCAGCCGCCGCCGACCAGGCCGACCCAGCCGCAGGCGGTCGGCAACCATCCGCCGCAGCGTCGGCACGCACGCCGTCGGCTCGCGCCACCCCGCGTAAGGCCACCGCCCGGAAGGCCACGAAGTCGACCGCCACAGCCCCGGCTGCGCCCGCTGCGACCAACACGACGGACGGGCCGACCAGCCCGGCGCCAACCCCGGCCAGCGCGGCGGCCGCGCCGACCAGGAAGGCCACCTCGACCAGGAAGACCGCTCCCGCCGAGAAGGCAGCCAGCCCGACCACGAGCGCCGCCCCGACCGAGAGCGCCGCCGCGACCGAGAGCGCCGCCGCGACCACGCACGCGACCAGCCCAGCCACACGATCCGCCACCCCGGCCAGGCGCACTGCCTCGGCGGCCAAGCGCGCGGCGGCCCCGCGCCCAAGCGCCACATCCACGGAACCCACCCCGGCACCGCAACCCGCGGCGACCCCGCCCCAGAACGCCATATCCACCGAACCCACCCCGGCACCGCAACCCGCGGCGACCCCGCCCCAGAACGCCACACCCACCGAAACCACCCCGGCACCACAACCCACGGCGACCCCAGTGCTGGTCGGTGACCCGGTGCCGGGGCGTACCCCGGAATCGGAGTTGCGGGCGGTCGCCGCGCGCGTGCTCGATCACCCGGGCTTCGCGCCGGAGCTGTTGGCGCTTGCCGCGGTGCGGTCGCTCGGGCCCGGCGCGGCCGAGTGGGCCGCGCGGCTGCGGGACAGGTATCCGGACGCTCTGGCGGACGGCCTGGCCCGGATGGTGACCCGGCGGTACGTGCGGGCGGCGGGCGTGGGTGGGGCGACCGCGGCGCTTGCTGGCTTCTTCGCGCCGCTCGCCGAGCTGGCCTCGGTGTTGTGGACGCAGGCGAACCTGGTGTTGCACCTGGCAGCGGTGTACGGCAGGGATCCGGCGCATCCCGACCGGGCCGTCGAGCTGCTGGTGCTGACCCAGGTGCACCCGGACACGGCGAGCGCGCGGGAGGCCCTGACCGCGGCGCAGACGGCCGGCGATCCGATCGAGGGGGCGTGGCCGCGGGCCGCGGAGGCGGCTTGGCGGTTGGCCGCCCCGCTTGTCGCGCAGGCTGGCGGTTGGGTGGCGTTGCGGCTGGTGGCTCGGCTGCTGCCGGGTGCGGCGGTCCTCGCGGCGGCGCTGGGTGACGCGGCGGCGGCCGATCGGCTCGCCGCTCGGACGGTGGCCGTCTACCGGCGCTGATCCGTCAGAGCCAGTCGAACCACTCCCGGGGCAGCGACGCGTAGCCGACGAAGGCGACCACGTCGAGCAGGGTGTGCGCGATGATCAGCGGCAGCACTCGCCGGGTGCGCAGGTAGAAGAGGCTGAAGATCACGCCCATCACCGCGTTGCCGACGAACGCGCCAAAGCCCTGGTAGAGGTGGTACGAGCCGCGCAGCAGCGCACTGGCCGCGATGATCGCGGCGAGCCGCCACTGGAGCTGGCGCAGCCGGGTGACCAGGTAGCCGACCACGATCACCTCTTCCAGCACGGCGTTCTGCACGGCGGCGAGAATCAGCACGGGGACCGCCCACCAGACCTGCGGCAGCGCGGCCGGCACCAGCGTGGCGTTGAGGCCGAGCTGGGCCGCGACGAAGAACAGGGCCAGCCCGGGCAGGCCGATCAGCGCGGCCAGGCCGGCGCCGCGGGCCAGGTCCTGGCCGGGCCGCCGGGCGTCCACGCCGAGGGTCCGCGCCGGGTCGCCGGGGTCACGGCTGAGCAGGTGTACGGCGAGCAGCACCGGCAGCAGCGCGAACACGATGCCGAGGAGCTGGTAGGTGAGGTCCAGCCAGGGCCGGGTCGACGCCGAGGTGTTCAGCGAGGCGGTCTGTTTGGAGAGCGGGCCCTCGGCGGTCAGCTTCGCGATGATCGAGACCACCGCGTAGACCGCCGACTGGCCGAGGGACAGGCCGAGGACCAGCAGTGTTTCGGTGCCCAGCAGGCGGCGGGACACCGGGCGGGTCAGCTCAACTGTCACCGCACCACTCTGCCCGACGAGTGACACCGGTGGCACGGCCGACCGACCAGCATGAGCCGATCGCACATTCTGTGCGACCAGTCGACACTCTCCGTGGAGATTCTATGGGCGCCCGATCCGCTGTCGACTGGAGGAGGAGCGCCTCGTGGACAACCTCGCACGGTTGCTGAAGGAGAGCTGGACCTTGGTCGAGGACGATCGGGCCCGACTGACCGACCACTTCTACGCCCGGGTGTTCCTGCTCGACCCCGCCCTGCGGCACCTCTTTCCGGTGCAGATGACCGGCCAGGGCGACCGGCTGCTGGAAGCGATCATCAGGGCGATCCACACGGTCGACGACCCGGAGAGCTTCGCCGAGTTCCTCCGGGCGCTGGGTCGCGACCACCGGAAGTACCACGTCGACGATCGGCACTACGCGACGATGGGCACCGCGCTGCTGGACGCGCTGCGCCGCATCGCCGGCGACGGTTGGAACCTGGAGTACGACCAGGCGTGGCGGGAGGCGTACGACGCGGTCGCCGCCCTGATGGTGGCCGGCGCGGCTGATGACGACGGCCCGCCGTTCTGGCACGCCGAGGTGCTGACCCACAAGCGTTACGGCCCCGACACCGCCGTGTTGACCTGCCAGGCGTTGCAGCACCCACTGCGTTGGCAGGCTGGGCAGTACGTCAGCCTGGAGGTGCCGCGCCACCACCCCCGGGAGTGGCGGAACTACTCGGTGGCGAACGCCCCGAACGACGACAACGTGTTGGAGTTCCACGTCCGGTCGCCTGGGGCCGGCTGGGTGTCCGGTGCGTTGGTGCGTCGGGTGCTGCCGGGTGACCTGCTCCGCCTGGCGGCGCCGATGGGGTCGATGACCCTGGACCGCTCCTCGGAACGCGACATCCTCTGTGTGGCCGGCGGTGTCGGCCTGGCACCGATCAAGGCGCTGGTGGAGGATCTCGCCACCTTCAACCGCACCCGGTGGGTGCACGTCTTCTACGGTGCTCGTCAGGCAGCGGACCTCTACGGCCTGGACGGGTTGCAGGAGTTGGTCGCCGCACACCCGTGGTTGTCGGTGACCGCGGCGTGCAGCGACGACCCGGACTTCGACGGTGAGCTGGGCGACATCCCCGAGGTCGTGGCCCGGTACGGCCCGTGGACCGCGCACGACTGCTACGTCTCCGGCTCGGCCCGGATGGTCCGGTCCACGCTGCGGGTGCTCGCCGCCGACGAGGTGCCGCCGCCGCACATCCGCTACGACACCTTCGGCGACCTCTAGACGTTCCTCCCCCCACACCGGGGCGCGTGCCCCCGCCCCCTGGGGCACGCGCCCCGGTCCCCTCGTCTGTCAGTAGCGCCAGGGGTGTCCGGTCTCCCGATATTCCTCGACCGGCACCAGCGGCACGCCGGGTGCCATCCGGTCGACGTAGAGCTGACCCTCCAGGTGGTCGATCTCGTGTGCGACAAGCCGAGCCATGCCGAACTCGAACGAGGTGATGATCCGGCTGCCGTCCCACTGGGCATGCTCCACGTCCAGCCGCAGCGGCCGGGGCACCAGACCTCGGTGATCGAAGAAGGACAGGCAGCCCTCGTACTGCTCGTCGGTGTCCGGGGCGGCGTCGACCACCCGTGGGTTGAGCAAAACGACCGGCTCGGCCAACCGGTCGGGGGGCCGCACCACGGCCGCGGCCCGGCCGATGCCGAACTGCGGGGCGGCGACGCCCACCCCCTTGCTGAACGGGTGCAGCTCGTCGAGTCGGGCCAGGGCCGTGGTGAGCCGGTCGACGACGTCCCGTGCGACGTGCTCCTCCCCCGGCAGGTCGAACGGGCGGGCGCGCTGGCGGAGCAGATCGTCACCGCGCTGCACGATGCCGAGGCCGCGCATCCGGTCGCTGGGTCGCACCCGGACAGCGCTCGGGCCACTGTCGGGTTCGGTTTCCGGGCGGGCGCGGAAGCGCCACTGCATCCGGTAGCGGGCGTTCAGGGGTGGGTCGTCGGTCTGCCACTCGTAGATCGCCCGGTCACCCTCGTCGTGCCGCTGCGGCGCCGTCCGCAGCGGGCCCTCCTCCGCGGAGAGCGAGGTTTCCTCGCCCCAGACCTGCGGGTCGAGCGCCGCGGGCAGATCCAGGCGTACGGCGAGTTGCCGGGTGGGTAGCCGGACGGCCCGCTGGAACCAGGGGCCCCACTTCTCGTGCCCGACGCTGTACGCGTACTCGATGGTGGCCCGGTCGCCCGGGTAGAGCGGGAAGCGCCGTTCCCCGTTCTCGAAGAGCAGCCAGATCTCCTTGAACGCGTCCCGGTCGTGTTTGGCTCGCCAGTGCATCGGCTCCGGTTCGCCGCCGCCGTCGTCTCGGCGGGCCTGTAGTTGCAGCTCGGCGAACGTGAGTTGGTGCTCGCGGTGGTGCCGGTTGGAGCGGCCGGGATCGTTTGGATAGCGGTCGACGGCGACCCGGATCAGGTAACGGGTGACCGGCTCGGTCCCGGCGTTGTACAGCTCCCGGTGGATCATGCACCGGTAACCGCCGTCGGTGTGGGTGAGGGTGGCGAGTTCCCGTTCCACGACGAGGCCGGTGCCGGGCGGCAGCCACTGTCCGGGCAGGTGCGACTCGCGGTGCGGCTGACCCGTGCGGGCGTGCCGCAGGTCGTCGTACTCCCGGAAGCGCTGCCAGATCGCGCCGTTGGCTTCCAGGACCGCCTCGGCCCGGCGGGCGAAGTCCTCGGTGGGGCGGTGCCGGCGTCCCTCGACGTGGCTCACGTAGGACGGGTCGAACCCCATCAGGATGGCCAGTTGTTTCTTGGAGAGCCCGCGCCCGGTCCGTTGCCGGGCGAGTTCGGCCGCGAAGGAGTCGGCAGCCCGTTCGAGGGGTGAGGTCGTCATCAGCTTCCTCGTGGCCGGGGCATTAAGTTTCACGTTCTGTGCGCGAGCACACACGCAACTGGCATCTTTTCGACACACCGCTTGACAATCCACCGATAGTCATCGATGGTGCGGCGACGTTTCCCAGGGGCGACTCCGGGTAGTAAGCGACGCACCACTCCCGTGGGACGGGGTGACATTCGCCTGGATATGACCAAGGTGAGCCTTCCCTTACGGCCGAGGGCCTGGTTAGGCTAGCCTTAGCTCAGGACGGCACGTGTCGTCCGCCGGGGCACTCCCGGTCACGCAGACGGGGGATGACTCAGGTGACAGCGGTGATGCCGAGGCGGGACGCCGTCGCCACGCCGCTCGCCCCCGTCACCGCGGCGCTCCGGGCCATGTTCGGCACCGACGACGTACCCGGGCTCGCCCGGGGTCTGGTTGTCGACGACGAGTTCGGTTGGGCGCCCGCCACTACCCTGATCGACGGCAGTCGGCTGCCGGAGTTGCTGCACGGTGCCGCCACCCGCTGGGGTGGCACGCCGCACGCGTGCGCGGCGCTGGCCTGGAAGTCGTACAGCTACTGGACGTCGCTGCCGGTCGTGCTCGGCTGGGCGTCGGCCCGCCGGGTGCCGCTCGTCGACCCGGCCGACGTGCTGATCCACTTCGAGGACCACCGGCAGCTGCTCACCATGGGCCTGCGTCGGGGGACCACAGTCGCGGTGCTGCCGAACGACCCGTTGGCGCTCGCCGGCCTGCCGGAGGTGCGGGTCGTCGCCGACGAGGCCGAGCTGCTGGCCGCGCTGCGCGCCGCACTGCTCGACGCGCACCTCGCACCGCTCATCACGGCGATCCAGTCGGAGGTCCGGGTGGGCACCCGGACGCTGCTCGGCTCGGTCGCCTCCGGCATCGCGCACGGCATCCTGCGGGCCGCCGACGGCCTGCCCGGCTCGACGGTGCAGAGCATCGACACCCTGCTCGGCGCGCTCGACCTGGCCGACCTGATCGAGCTGGTGCCGGGGCCGACAGGTGAGCCGAGCGTGCAGCGGCGCACCTGCTGCCTCGCCTTCACCCTGCCCCGGCCCAAGGTCTGCCAGGGCTGCTGCGTCCGTTAGCCCCTCGTCGGCTCAGTCGGTGAACGAGCGGACGTCCCACACCCACACGTCACCGGTGCGGACCGGCTGGATCCCGGTCAGCTCGGTCATCCCCCGACGCAGCGCGGTCTCGTGCTCGTGCGGCCCGAGAATGACCACCCCGGCCCGCCAGAAGCGCAGGTCGTCGACCGCTCGGACCCGCGCCTGCGGGGTGATCGGCGGCACCGCCCCGGTACGCCTGATGGTGGCGAAGAAGCTGCTGGTGGGGCGGGGCGGCGCACCGAACAACGCAACGCGCGGGGGATCGGCGCTCGGGCGGGTGTCCGGACCGAGGAAGTAGCCACGGGCCAGCGGCATGTCCAGCCGGGTCTCCGCCGCCCACCGCAGCGGCTCCGCGTAGGTGCTGTCCGGCAGCGGCAGGGTCACCACGCTGCGTCCACCCGTCACGTACGCCCGCCAGGCCCCACTTGTCACGAACGTGGGGACCGGGTCGAGGCGGGCCACGGGCAGCGGAGTGGGGACGATCGGCAACAGGGCCATCGTGAGCACGGTCGCGGTGACGAAGCGGACCTGCCCCCTGGCGGCCGGGTGCGAGCCGGCCAGCTCGCGGGCCCGTTCGGCGCCGTAGGCGAGGAGCAGCCCGATGATCGGTGTGATCGCCAACGCCCACCGGGTCGGCACCACCGAGTGCAGGATCGGCAGGTTCTCCAGCGCCGCCCACGGGCCCGGCACCCCCGTACCCCGGTTGTCGAAGCGGACCTCCCGGCCCAGCGAGAGCACCGCGAAGAGCAGCCCGAGCGCGGCCAGCGCGAGCACCACTATCGAGCGCCGCAACCACCAGACCAGGGCGATCACCAGCACCACCAACGCCCAGCCGAAGAAGCTGTTCTCCTCGGTCGGGTTCTTGGCCAGGCCGGCGGCGGTGCGTGGGCTGCCGGCGAGCGCCTCCCGGGAGTACGCGACGAACGACGCCAGATCGCTGGAGTAGCCGCGAATCAGCCGGGACAGCCCGGAGTACGCGTCCGGTCCGAAGAACTGCACGTACAGGGGGTACGCCAGCAGCAGCGCGGCGAGCCCGGCGGCGACCGCGAGGCCGGCGAGGAAGGACCGGGCCCGGGACCGCAGCTCGGCACGGCCGAGGGCGAGGACGCCGATGACCAGGCCGAGCCCGATCGCGGTCATCAGCAGGATCTCCAGGTTGAGGAAGGCCTGCCAGACGATCACGAGCGCGAGAAGGACCCCGTTGCGCAGCCAGCGGCCCGGCTCGCCGAGTCGCAGGGTCCGCCAGATGATCAACGGGACGACGAACTGCGACACGATGTTCGGGTGCCCGTTGGCGTGCGACACCATGGCCGGCGCGAACGCGCAGAAGCCGGCACCGAGCCACGCCGGCCCGCGGCTGCCGATCAGGACCCGGGAGAGCAGGAAATACCAGGCGGTGGCGGTGGCGATCATGCCGACGGTGAGGAAGACCAGGAATGCCACTCTCGGCCCCAGGAGCAGGGTGACCGGCGTCAGTGGCAGCGATATGGATAATACGGACGTATTGGCCATCAGATTCACGCCGTCCGGGACGTTCATCTGATTGGAATGGAACGGATACGCAAACTGTGTGACGACTCGCGCACCGTGCGCCATCATCCATTCGAATTGCGACTGATCAGACTGGTTGTCCCGTACGCCACTGCCCGGCTCCAACCAGAGCCGAGCGGTCACCCACAGGCCGAGAACCACGAAGCTCAGCACGGCGACCAGATCGGCCACCTTCCCCCTACGGGAAGGCCGAGCGCGACCCGACTCCCCCTGCGCCGACGGTGCGACGGCCGGACCGTCGCTGTCGCTGGGCGCGTCCGGCTCAGGAGTAGTCATGACAATTCACAGGGTAGTCAGGGCATCGCGCTGCCGTGACATGTTTCGGGGTACTGCCGTACTATGTGCCGGGTTCGCCGACCGCCGATCACGAACCCACCCCCGACCATAATTCGGCCACCCCCGATGCCCCGATTCTTCTGCCGTCCCAGCGGATGATTCACTCTGTCGGTCCAGGCACGGGTCGAGTTCATATCGTGAGGAATCGACGCATGGCAGAAATCACTGGGGATCAGCGCGTTCAGTCCGAGGTGTTGGAAGGTCTGGCGACCGCTGTCAACCACCGTCGCTGGTTCATCGAGCTGGCCGTGCCGTACCTCGGCGACGACCCGATCGAGATCGGCAGCGGCCTCGGTGACTACGCGCTGGAGTGGTCCGAGCTGCTGCCCAGGTTCACCGCGACCGAAGCCGACCCGGACCGGCTGGTGCAGCTCAAGGAGCGCCTCGCCGACCGGCCGAACATCGACGTCCGGCAGATGCTGCTGCCCCACAACGACCGGGGCGACTACAGTGCCGCGGTCTCGTACAACGTCCTGGAGCACATCGAGGACCACGTGGGCGCGCTGAGCAGCATGCGCGACCTGGTCCGACCCGGCGGCGCCGTGATCATCATCGTGCCGGCGTTCCAGTTCGCGATGGGCCCGGCCGACATCGCCACCGGGCACGTCCGCCGCTACACGAAGAAGACGCTCGGCGCGGCGATGACCGAGGCCGGCCTGACCATCGAGAAGATGCACTACGCCAACGCGCTGGGGCTGATCGGCTACTTCATGGCCACGAAGGTCTTCCGGCTGATGCCGAAGGAGGGCCCGATGGTCAAGGTGTACGACACCCTCGTGCTGCCCGCCACCAAGGCCGCCGAGCAGCTCGTCCGCCCCCCGTTCGGCCAGTCCGTCTTCGCGGTGGCCCGAGTCCCGTCCTGACCTTGCCCACCCTCCGCATGCCGCCCCCGCGATCTTGCACTTTCTGTCGTCCAGACGCCCCTTAGGTCGAGAATGTCGGAACAGAAAGTGCAAGATCGCGGGGTACGGGTCACTCCTTGATCTGGTACGTCGGGCGGATCACCGCTCGGGCCAGGGTGTGGAACGTCAGGTTGAAGCCGACGTAGGCGGGGCTGGCGTCCGGGGTCAGATCCAGGCGGTCCACGTCCACGGCGTGCACCGCGAAGACGTACCGGTGCGGGCGGTCACCGGCGGGCGGAGCCGCACCGCCGTAGCCCTGCTCGCCGTAGTCGTTGCGGACCGAGAACGCCCCACCGAGGTCGGTGCCCGCCGCGCCGCCGGCGCCGCTGGGCAGTTGGGTGACGTCGACCGGCACGTTGACGAGCACCCAGTGCCAGAAGCCGCTGCCGGTCGGCGCGTCCGGGTCGTAGCAGGTCACCGCGAAGCTCTTGGTCTCGGCGGGGAAATCCGACCAGGTGAGCTGCGGGGAGACGTTGTCACCACCGGTGCTGCCGTGCGCGTGCCGAGAGTCCATCGGCTCGCCGTTCTGCACCTCCTCACTCGTCAGCGTGAACGCGGGCAGCGTCGGCAGCAGCTCGTACGGGTCCGGGGCGATCGGTCGTTCCAGGGTCATCAGAACGCGTCCTTCCGGTGTGCGGAGATATCAGCCCCTTCTTACCCCGTTCCGGGGCCGCCGACGACCGGTTGGGCACTGTCGGAGTCGCCGCGCGGATATGATCATCGCCGCAACGTCACGGGGGAAATTCGTGAGCATGTGGCGTGACTTCCTGGTCGCCGTCATCAGCGCGCTCCGCAGGCCCGACGAGCAGTCGCTCGCCCGGGAACGCCGACGCGCGGTCGAGCGACTGGCCGAAGAGACGATCCGCGCGGAGCGAAGGGCCGCAGACCCGCCGGAGTGACCGGGGTGCCGGGCGCCGGACCCACCACCCGGCATCCGGTGAAGATGGCCCGATGGGGCGGATCTTCCAGGCACGGCCGATGGTGACCGCGGAGACCCACCGCACGACCCTGTTCGAGATCTTCTTCGACCTGGTGTTCGTCTTCGGGTTCATCCGGGTGACCGCGTTCATGGGCGATCGACCCTCGCCGGTGCGGCTGACGCAGGGATTCCTCGTACTCCTGCTGCTGTGGATCTCCTGGTTGGTCTACTCCTGGCTGGGCAACCAGGCCCGCGCTGATGTCGGAGTGATGCGTGTCGGCGTCACCGGGGCGATGGCGGCCATCTTCCTCGCCGCTCTGGTCATCCCCGACGCCTGGGCGACCGGTCCGGGAACGCGGGCACCGCGATTGCTCCTGGTGCTGTCCTTCGTCGTGGTGCGGCTGATTCACCTGGCGCTCTACTACTGGGCGGCAGACAGTGAGCGACTGCGCAGAACGGTTCGCCTCTACGCCCTCTCCAGCGTGTTGTCGTGGATTCCACTCGCCCTCGGTGCCGTACTCGGCGGAACCGCGCAGATCCTGCTCTGGACGGTGGCGCTCACCATCGACATGAGCGGTGGGGTGCTCGCCTCCGTGCTGAGCGGGTGGCCGGTACACAGCCCTGGCCACTTCACGGAGCGGCACAGCCTCGTGGTGATCATCGCTCTCGGCGAGTCCCTGATCTCGGTCGGCGCCGGCATCGGGGCCCGAATGATCCACCAACGGATCCTGCTGGCAGCGCTCCTCACCATCGCTGTCACAGTGTGCCTGTACTGGCTGTACTCGGCGAGCGCGGCGACCGCAGCACTGGCGCTTACGAGGGAGTCCGGCCTACGACGAGACCGGGTGGCAGCCAACTCGTACAGCCTTGCCCATTTTCCGCTGCTTGCCGGGACGATCTATGTGGCGCTGGGAGTCGAGGAGGTGTTCGCTGGCCTGGCCCACAAGGAGTCCCACGGCACCTCGGAGTGGATCGCGGCCATCGCGCTGTTCGGCGGGACCGCCCTGTACCTCGCCGGCAGGGCGACGTTCCTGAGCCTCAGCGTCCGACGCGTACGGCTGGAGCAGTTTCTCGCTCCCGTTGCGGCGCTGGTGTTATTACCCGCCGGCCGGTACCTGCCCGGGCTGGCCGCCCTCGGCCTGCTCGCCGCGTTCCTCGCCGCACTCCTCAGCTACGAGGCGTGGACCAGGCGATCCGCGACGATCGGCAGGGCAGAGTGACCGGACCGCTGTTCAACGTGCCCATCGAACGAAGCGCTCGACCTAGATGATCGACTCGCGTTCAAAGATGCCGGGGTATTCCTGGGCAGGGGACGCCCCGACATCCCGAAAGCCGAGTGGATCAGGGGCGGCGTCCGGGTTGGCGGAGGGTGTGGGATTCGAACCCACGAAGACATCGCTGCCTTACCGGTTTTCAAGACCATCTTCTGCAAGCGTCCTACCTGGCCGAACGTTCGACCCCCCGAGGCCGTTGCCGCTCATTTGCCGCCGCGCCAGTCTGGCTCTTGCCAGAGGCGCGGCGCTGCGCAAGCCCGACGCCGGCCAGCACCGCTACCGCGCCAAGCGCCATCGGCCATGTGACAGCCTCACGAACGACCAGCGCGCCCAGGACTACGGCAACGATGGGCAAAAGGTAGGTGGTGGTAGACGCCGCCGTTGGTCCCTCATCTTCGATCAGACGGTAGTTGAGTACGTACGCCGCGCCCGTGCCGAGAAGGCCGAGCACCAAGAGGCTTCCTACGGCCTCCGGACGCCACGTTGGAGCCGGTAGCCCCTCAACGGGTAGAGCGACGGTAGCGAGAATGGCTCCCGCCGCAAGCTGACTGGCCGCTAACGTGATTGAGGGAATTCCACGACCAGCCAGAAAGCGACCCATATAGACGTAGCTTATGCCGTAACTAGCTGCCGCAGCAAGGCAGGCCATTCCGCCCCAACTTGCGATTTCGCCTGACGACTGCCAAGGCGAGAAGATCAGAATCGTTCCCGCGAATCCGAGGATAAGCCCACAGACTCGCCTTGAATCAATCTTCCTCTCGATGCCCACCAATAGTGCAACAAAGACGGTCCACAGGGGTGTAGTCGCGTTGAGCACGCCTGCCACATTCGAACCGATATTTTGCTCCGCGACCCCGAATAGCGTGTAGGGGATTACGTTGGCTACTAACGCCGCAACGAATAGGTGACCCCAGGTGCCCAGACCCTTCGGCCATCCAAGTCCGCGAATCCCCGCGATCGGCGCTAGAACAATAACGCCGAGCGCGAGGCGCACTACCACGATCTGCATCGGCGAGAAGCCGCGTAGCGCAAGCTTGATCCACAGGAAGCTTGAACCCCACAGCAAGGCAAGCAGAACAAGCCTGGCCAGGCTACTGCGACTCACGGTTCTCTCCCTAATCCTCTACCGGCATTTCGTAGTCAAGGCCGTTTAAGTCGCCACGCATCACGAATTTGGTGACTTCGAACGGCCTTCTCGCGTTGTCCAGGCTCGTGTGCATTACTTCGATCACCGGCACACCCGGCGGCGCAATTAGCCCTGCCGACTCTTCCGGCGTAGGCATACGCGCAGATATTTCCTCACGAATTCTCATGATTGGGTAGCCGAGGTCTTCGAACCTGGCGTAGATGCTGCCACGCCCGAGCTTCGCGTCAGTGGCTAGCGGCGAATCGCCCGCAACGTCTACCGGAATATAAGTAACGCCGAATTGCACAGGCTCATCATCTGCGAAATACCAATTCTCGCGCCGGATTACCAGATCGCCGTGCTCAATTTCTAATCTCTCAGCCACTTCTTTCGGTGGCACCTCGCGCGTTACCGACCGGCATTCGGTTCGAGGGGTCCGCCCCTGCTTTGTGACCTCAATTCGGAACGGCGATAGCCCCGTTTCCCCTCGCAACCGCCGGGAGTACCGGTTGGAGCCCAGCCGCATCAATGGGGGCCGACTCCGGACGAACACGCCTCGCCCATGCTGCGCGTCGACCAGTCCCTCAGCTTGAAGGATGGCGACAGCCTCGCGTGCGGTATTTCGAGCCGTGCCGTACCTCGCCGCCATCGCTCGCTCGGACGGCAACTTTGCACCAGGCGCTAGCTCACCCTGCTTGATCTGCTCTCTCAGATCATCAGCGATGCGCCTGCTCGGCAGCCGCTTGTCTTGATCAGGGACCTGCTCCATGACCACCTCCGAACAGAGCTTACTGCAACTGGCTCAAGCCAGCTCTTGACAGGAGGTGCCCGGCGTGACCAAACTGGCTCAAGCCAGTTGACTGGCTTAAGCCAGTGTCCGGCCGGATGGCCCCAGGGAAGGCGGCGCACCTTTGCCGCACGCCCATGGACCGCCGGAGCGGGAGCCGATCTTTCTCAACTTCACAGCAGGAGTCGCCGCGTGGATTCGTCTGCGGCATCCCCGCCTTGAGCCACACGGTGGCCGACCCCGGTGTCTTCCCGGGCGAGCGGGGCGAGCGGGCCGGATCTGGCGCGCGGCATGGACTTCTGCCTCTTGATTCCTGTTCACCCCGGGGTGCGGCCGATCTGGTCGCACCCCGGGGTGTCCCCCACTTCATCGACACCGGAGGTTCCCCCGTGCGTACGCACCTCGCCCTCGTCACCACCGACCCGACCGCCGCCGAGCTGGCCGCGATCGACGCGGAGTGGCCGCTGATCGCGGCCGAGCTGGACCTGTTGGACGCCGAGATCACGCTGCTTTACGCCGAGGATCACGGCGGCCCGACCGAGCTGGACTGGCGTCGGGTGCGCCGGGCCGAGGCCCGAGTGACCCGCGCCGCGACCGACCTGAACACCCGCACCGACCCGCGCCGCGCCGCGTAGGCGAGGTGACCTGATGATCGAGATAGACCTCACCCGGTACTGCTACACGAGCGCCGACCTGGAATCGCTGCCACCGAGCCGGCTACGGGCCGGCGACCTGCTTGCCAGTGCTGGCCCACCTGGGACGGGGCGGCACGCCGCCGATCGCGTGATCGCAGTCGACTGGGCGGGCTGGTCGCCGTTCTGGGGCGCTGACACCTGGCGGGTGCGCTACCGCAACCCGTGGGGTGAACAGGAATTCGTCAACCCGGACACCATGCGCGTGCAGCGTGTGCGCCGGGACGTGACCTGATGTCGCGCATCCGCGCCGCCTACTTCGACCCGGACGGCACGCGGTTCGGCATCCCTACCTACTGGTGGAAGGGTGCCCCGCCCGGCTACGCCACCCGCCGTCAACTGACCGCTGCTGGCCTGCGCCCCGGTGGTCAACCCATCGCTGCTCAGGTGCTCTGGCGCGGCGTGGGCGGCACCCGCACCGCCTACCTGTACCGGGTCGACCTCGCCGCCCCGAAGCGCACCGCGACCCCCGCGCAGCGCGTCGCGATCGGCAAGGCACTCGCGGCCCGCCGGACCTGCCCGACCTGCCACACGGTCCGCCCCTACTGCATCCCGCGCTCACTCGGTGAGTGCGTCGACTGCGCCTATCCCAACTGACCAGGAGGTCACCTGCCATGACTGCCCCCACGATCAACGGCACCCGCTACCCGCAGCCGATCGAGGACCTGTTGCCCGCCGCCCGCGCGCTGGACCTGCCGGACGGGGAGGTGTTCCCCTCGCGGAACCGGCTCATGCGGGAGTTCCGCATCGGCGCACCAAAGGCCGGCGAACTGCTCACGCTGCTCAAGGCCGAACCCGCCGCGCCTCCGGCCGACGCCCCTGACCCGACCATCCCGGACCCGACCGCCGCGCCGGCCGCACCCGAGCCCGCGCCGCCGGCCGAGCCGGACCCGACCCCCGCGCCGGAAATCACCCCGCCCGAGCCGGTCGAGCAGGTCGCGCCGGTCAGTCGCCCGGACACGCCCGCCCCGCCCGCACCGGCCCGGTCGGCGGTGGTGTGGCCGGTGGTGCTGCTGGCCCTGCCGGCGTTCGTCGCGATCTGGTCCGGGTGGGTTGGCCTCGGCGGACTCACCGGGTTCGGCATCGTCCACCCGCTCCCCGGGATCTGGGACAGCTTCTCCATCAACAGCGCGATCACCCTGCCGATCGGAGTGGAGACGTACGGCGCGTACGCCCTCTACGTGTGGCTGTCCGGTCGGGTGCCGGAGCGAGCGCGTCGGTTCGCCAAGTGGTCCGCCCTCGGCTCCCTCGCCATCGGCGCGCTCGGCCAGGTCGCCTACCACCTGTTGGAGGCCGCCGGAGTCACCTCGGCCCCCTGGTGGATCACCACCGCCGTGGCCTGCCTCCCGGTCGCGGTGCTCGGCATGGGTGCTGCTCTCGCGCACCTCGTTCGCACGCACGACTAGTTCCGCCCGGCGGCACGGCCCCTGGCTCGCAACCTGTGCCGTGCCGCCGGTCCCCTGCCCATCCGTCTTGCAGACATCAGGGAGAGAACACCCATGATCCCCCGCCGCGCGGCTTCCGCGCACTCCCGAACCGTTCTTCTGCCCTGCGGCCGGCACTACGCCACGTTGTGGGGCAACGCCAAACCGCCCACGACCTGCGCCGACTGCCCGCCCCCCGCCCGCTGACCGCTTCCGCCGCCACCGGCTCATCACCCGGTGGCGGTGGTGGCCGCCAGACCCGCTGGACGGCCGGAAGGAGCACCCGTCATGGCCAAGAGCAACCAGAACCAGAACGTCGGCAAGAGCCTGATCACCCGGACGGCGGACCTGCGCGACGCCAAGACCATCACGGCCAAAGCCGACCGGACCAAGGACCGCACGGAGCGCAAGGGCCTGGACACCGAGGCCGCCCGGCTGCGCGCGAAGCACGGGCAGTAGCAACACCCGGCGGCACGGCCCCTGGCCTGGAAACCCGTGCCGTGCCGCCGGCCCCCTACCGATCTCCCGACCGTTGGAGGAACCCCCATCATGACTGCCCCTGATGAGAACCGTTTCGACTGGCAGGCCGCAGAGAACGACCTGACCGATCCGACCACCGGCCCGGATGCGGAGGTGGTCGACCTGGATGACGCCCGCGCCCGCCGGGTGCCCCGCCCCCGACCGCCGGCCGACGACACCGCCGAGGACGACGGCACCGAGGACGCCGAGACGATCGACGACGGCCCGGAGCGCCTCGGCGGACTGGTCGACGCGGCCGAGGACATCCCGCCGGAGGTGCTCGCCCGGCAGCGGGAGCGCCGGCCGATCCTGGCCGAGTGGGCGCGCTCGTGGCGCGGTATGCGCGCGGCGGCCCGGCACCAGAGCAAGGATGCCGGCTACGTGACCGGCTACCACGCGGTGCGGCTGCCGAAGTACGCGGCGAAAACCGTTGTGTGGGCACCGGTTGGGCTGTTCCGCGGCCTCGGTCGGGCGTTGCACTGGGCCAGCGCCGAAGAGGGCAACTGGCACCTGCGGCAGGCCGCCGCGACCCGTGGTGAGGCCGACGTGTGGCTCAAGCTGGACGCCCGCCGGCAGCGCCAAAGCGTGTGGCGGTGGTGGGTACTCGCCGCCGGGGCCGGCGCAACCGTGACCGGGGCGATCGTGCTCACCCTCGGCCCGCCGTGGTGGCGCTACGTCGCCCTCGCCGTGGTGGTGCCGCTGCTGGCCACCCTCGGCCGACCGGCGGACAAGCCGCTCACCGACCGGGTCACCGAGAGCACCCGCTACCGCAAGCTAACCGCCGACCTGGTGCGACGGGCGTTGACCTCGTTGCAGATGGCCGCGATCAACAGCGCGGTTGCCAAGGACGCCAAGGCCATTTCGTTCCCGGTGGACATTCACCGCGACGGCCCCGGGCACCTCGCCGTGGTGGACCTGCCGTACGGGGTGGAGGCCGCCGAGGTGGTCGCCCGGCGCGGCCGGCTGGCCTCGGCGATGCGGCTGCCGCTGGATCAGGTGTGGCCCGAACCGGCACCCGGGCACACGGGCCGCCTGGCGTTGTGGGTCGGCTATGAGCCGGCGTCGCAGATGACGCAACCGCCCTGGCCGTTGCTGTCGACCGGCGCGAAGGTGGACCTGTTCAAGGCGTTCCCGTTCGCCACCACGCCCCGCCTGGACGCCATCAACGCGGAGATGATGTTCCGCAACTGGCTGTTCGGTGGTCAGCCCGGCTCGGGGAAGACGTTCGCGCTGCGGACGTTGGTGCTGGCCGCGTCGCTGGACCCGCGCGCCGAGATCCGGGGTTACGAGTTGAAGGGCGTTGGGGACTTCGCGGTGTTGGAGCCGGTCATGGCCGAGTACGGCAACGGCTTCGATGACGACACCCTCGCTCGGTGCTTCGCCTTCATCGAGTGGCTGTACGAGGAGTGCCGCCGCCGGTCCAAGCGCATCGACCACTACGCCAGGTTGGGCAAGGCACCCGAGAACAAGGTCACCCCCGAGCTGGCCAACCTCAAGGGCTCCGGGCTTCACCCGCTCGTGGCGTTCTTCGATGAGCTGCAAGAGCTGATGACCAGCAAATACGGCAAGGAAGCCGGAGAGATCCTGGAAAAGGTCATCAAGCTCGGCCGGGCGTTCGGCGTGATCCTGCTGATCGGCACGCAGATCCCCGACAAGGACAGCCTGCCGACCGGCATCACCCGCAACGTCAACTCCCGGTTCTGCCTGTCCGTGGCCGACCAGACCGCGAACGACATGATCCTCGGCACGTCGGCCTACAAGAACGGATACCGGGCCACGGTGTTCGTGCCCGGCGACGAGGCAGGGTGGGGCATCCTGCGCGGCTTCGGCCCCAAGCCGACTGCGGGCAAGTCGTACAAGGTCGACACCAACGCCGCCGCCCAGATCGTCGCCCGCGCCGTCGCCCTGCGGCAGGCCGCCGGGACGCTGCCCAAGCCGGACGAGCAGACCCGCGAGGTGGCCCCGGTCGCGGACGTGCTCGGCGACCTGGCACAGGTGTGGCCGGGAGACGAAAAGGCGGCGTGGAACGAGACGCTGTGCGGTCTGCTCGCCGAGCTGCGGCCCGAGGTCTACGGCGGGTGGGAAGCGGCACAGCTCACCACCGCGCTCAAGCCACACCCGGCGGTGAAGGTCGGCGACGTGGGCCGGCGCATCGACGGCAAGCCGACCACCCGACGCGGCATCAAGCACCCCGACGTGCTCGCCGCGATCGCGGAGCGTGACCGGAAGCGGTCCGCCGGCTAACCCGCCCCGAGGGTGCTAGCGCTAGCGGCCCGTCCTGCTAGCGCTAGCACCCTCGCTAGCACCCAATCCGAATCATGAGCTGCGACCTAGCAGATAGCAGCTCACGGCCCCGTGCACCCAAAACCGGCCCGGGAGGCACTTGTGAACCCCCACCTGACCGCCGCTATCGTCCTCGCCACGATCCCCGCCCTGATCACACTCGGTTACGCCGGGCTGTGCTGGGTGAAGCCCGTCAAAACCTGCCAGCGGTGCGCCGGCACCGGCCGCATCACCACCCGCGTCCTACGCCGCCCGCGTGCCTGCCGGCGCTGCGACCGGGGCCACCGACTGCGCACCG
This sequence comes from Micromonospora sp. DT228, assembly GCF_049841595.1. Classification (NCBI taxonomy): domain Bacteria; kingdom Bacillati; phylum Actinomycetota; class Actinomycetes; order Micromonosporales; family Micromonosporaceae; genus Micromonospora; species Micromonospora sp. DT228. The sequence goes on along the minus strand of NZ_JBNCKO010000029.1, from coordinate 4,754 downwards.
GCCGCCGCGTCTACAACCACTTTCACCGGCTACGCGCCGAGGCCAACCGATGAACCGCCGCACCCGCGACGGGCACACCGAGTGGTGCGGCAAGGACCACCGCTGCGGCCTCGGAGAGCACCGCTCCGAAGAGATCGTGGTCGACGTTGCCGGCCGCTCCCGCGCCGTCCTCGTCAGGGTCCGCAGCGCCGCCGGCCGCGAACACGCCGAGGTGCGCGTCAGGGTCGCGCTCGCGCCGGGCGAGGTGGCCGCGCGGCGGCAGTTGGTCGGGCTGCTCGGCGACCTGCGCGACGCGGTGACCCGGGCCGCGATCACGGCGCGGCCTCGGCCGAGGCGGTGACCCGGTGGCCGCCCGATGGCTGGTCGCGAGCACGGTGCTCGGTCGGCCGGTGACCGACGCCGAGGCATACCCGCACATCTGCGGCCGGCTGCTCGCCGCCGACAACGCGCGCAGCGGCCGGCCCGTCCTGCTACGACGCCGCGACTGCGCCGCCTGCGCCCAAGGCCGCCACGAACGCCAACACGGCCAAGCGCAAGCCGCGCGCCTCACCACCTCACCCGCACCACCGGAGAGGACCCGCACCATGCCTGACAACCCGCTGCTCACCGCCGCACTCGCGCACGCCGAACGCGGCTGGCACATCTTCCCGCTACGCCCCGACGACAAGCGACCCGCCTTCCCCGACCACACCACCGACGACTGCACCGGCCGCGACCCGCGCTGCCGCGCCTCCGGGCATCACCTCGGGTGGGAGCCCCGCGCCACCTGCGACCCCGACCGCATCCGCCGGGCATGGACCGCGCGTCCGTACGGGATCGGGGTGGCCTGCGGCCCGTCGCGGCTCGTGGTGGTCGACCTCGACGTACCCAAGGACGACGGCGACGCGCCGACCGGCGAGTGGGCCGGGGCGTGCGACGGCCGCGACGTGTTCGCGGTGCTCGCCGACCGGCACGGCACCCCGACGAATTGGGTCGCCGGCTTCGGCCCGGACGGCACTGCTGCGGCCGGCATCGACCACACGTACACCGTTCTGACCGGTCGGGGCGGCACTCACCTCTACTACCGGCACCCTGACGACGGGCCGGCGCTGCGCAACACGGCCGGCACGCTCGGCCCGTTGGTCGACACCCGCGCCAACGGCGGCTACGTCGTGGCTGCCGGCTCGACGGTCACCGGACGGCCCTACCGGATCGGCCTCGACGCCGACACCGCGCCGCTGCCGGGCTGGCTGGCCGCCCGGTTGATTCCGGCGCCGCTTCCGCCGCAGCGGCCGGTGGTGGTGTCGCTGCCGACCGACCGCAGCGGCGCGTACCTGCGGGCCGCGATCACCCGGGAAGCCGACCGGGTGACCACCGCGCCGGCAGGGGAGCGCAACCGGGCGCTGTACATCGCTGCCGTGGCTCTCGGGCAACTCACGGCCGGTGGGTCGCTCACCGAAACGGACGCCTCGGGAGTGCTGGAACAGGCCGCAGCGTCTGCCGGGTTGGGCAGCGTCGAGACGGCCCGCACCATTCGATCCGGGCTGGCCGCCGGCAGCAAGCGACCCCGGCAGGTGGCCGCATGAGCGCCGCCCGCCTCCACCTCGTCACCGACCAGCCCGACGCCACCGGCGAGCCGGCATCGGGCGGGCCGCTGTGGGATGTTCCAGTGCCCCTGACCGGGCCGAGCACCGCGCCGCCGCCGTTCCCGGTCGACGTGTTCCCCGGCTGGTTGGGCGACATGGTGACCGGCGTCGCCCGCTTCACCCAGACCGATCCGGCGATGGCCGGCACCCTCGCCGTGGCCGTGCTCTCCGCGTGTGCGGGTGGCCGGTTGGAGGTGGAGCCGGTCGGCGGGTGGCGGGAGCCGGTGAACGTGTTCGCCGCTGTGATCGCTGGCCCTGGCGAGCGGAAGTCACCTGTTCACCGGGCGATGACCGCGCCGCTGTTCGCCGCTCAGTCGACGTTGGGTGAGGCGATGCGGCCTCGGATCGCCGAGGCTGCCGCGCTGCGGGACATTGCCGACCGGCAGGCCGAACAGGCCAAGGCACAGGCGGCCAAGGCTAGCGACCCGGGCAAGCGCGATGAGGCCGCCGCCGAGGCTGTTGCGGCTGCGATCGCGGCCGAGGCGATCACCGTTCCGGGCCTGCCTCGGCTGATCGTGGATGACGCCACCCCGGAAGCCCTTATCGGGTTGATGGCCGCCAACGGCGGACGGATGGCGATCATCTCGGATGAGGGCGGGATCTTTGACACCCTCGCCGGTCGGTATTCCGGTGCCCCGAACCTTGACCCCTACCTGAAAGGCCACGCGGGGCAGCCGATGAGCAACGAACGGCAGACCCGCGAGGGTGCCTCGGTCGACAAACCCGCGCTGACCGTGTGCGTAATGGCGCAACCGACCGTGCTGCGGAAATTCGGCGGGAACGCGGACCTCGCCGGGCGCGGCCTGCCGGCCCGGTTCCTGTTCGCCCTGCCCCGATCCCTCGCGGGTTATCGGCTGGTCGACACGGAGCCGGTGCCCGAGCAGGTGACGGCCGGCTACCGGCACCGGGTGCACGACCTGGCCGCGACCCTCGCCGAGTGGGAAGACCCAGCCGTGGTCACCCTCACCCCCGAGGCGGGGCGGGTGCGGCTGGCCGCCGCTCAGGATGTGGAGGCGCAGCTACGCCCCGGCGGGACGCTGCACGACATGCGCGAGTGGGGCAACAAGCTCTCCGGCGCAACGCTGCGGCTGGCCGGGTTGCTGCACGTCGCCCACCACCCCGCCGACGCGTGGCGACGCCCCATCGACGCCGATCGGATGACCGACGCCGTACGGCTGGCGGAGTTCTTCGCCGCGCACTACCGGGCCGCGCTCACCACCATCGGCAGCGACGCCGCGATGGAGAACACCCGGTACGTGCTCGGGGTGCTCACCACCAAGGGCATGACCACCTTCACCCGCCGGGAGCTGCACCGCAAGGTGTCCCGCCGGCTGCCGAAGTCGGATGAGGTGTCGGCGGTGCTCGCCGAGCTGGCCGCTCTCGGGTGGGTCCGCAACGGGTCGGATGGCCGCTACGAGTTGCACCCGCGCGCCGTGGCCGAGGTGCCCGAAGGCGTTGACACGTTGACAACCGCCCCCGACGCGGACGTTTCCGCAGCTCAAAGCACACGCGAGGGTGTCAACGGGGCGCGTTGACAGGCGTTGACAGGCGTTGACAACCCGCCGCCGGTCGACCCGGTGTCAACGGGTGTCAACGCCTGTCAACGGGGGGCGTTGACACCTCGGCACCGCCTCTCACCTGCGCAAACGTGGCCGCACTGGCCGATTGTCAACGTGTCAACGCTTCCCGGCCCCTCCCGGCCCGCATCGCGCCGCCGCCGGGCGATCGGCACCCGGAGACGGCCCGCTGAGAGCCACACAGACGGTTCGGCCCTATGCCTTACACCAACCATGCCCGGATCTTGCCTCCATGGCGCTCTCAGCGGGCCGCCCTACGCCGTTCTGCCGCACTGCCACCCCGACCCTCCACGGACGACCGACGCCGACCGGAAGGCGCTCACCGCGCCAATCAGCCCGCAAGACACCCCGCTGAAACAGCCGCAACGCTGCCCGCCGCAACGCAGCGGCTTGTTCCAGCGCTCCACCTGCACCCCGCACGAGGGAGGCCCCGCCCATGACCGCGCGCCGCACCCCTACCGGCAACCTGCTCACCCTCGCCGAAGTCCTAGACGAACTACGCGTCCCCCGGTCGACCTTCTTCCGCTGGAAGGCCACCGGCCGTGCACCCCGAACGATCAAGTACCCGAACGGCAGCCTGTACGTCCGCCGCCGCGACCTGGACAACTGGCTCAACGACCACGAAGAGGCAGCATGAGCACCTACGAGGTACGCATCTGGGCTACCCGCGAATACCAAGGCCGCGACCGCAAGACAGGCAAGGAGCGTAAGAGCTACCGCGTTCGGTGGGAGGTGGCCGGGCGCGAATTCGGCAAGACGTTTCAGACACGAGCGATGGCAGAAAGCTTCCGATCACGCCTCGTCATTGCGCAGCGCGAGGGAATCGCGTTCGACAAGCCAACCGGCCTGCCCGAACCGATGGCCCGAGAGCTGAACAGCCGAACGTGGTACGAACTCGCGGCGGCGTTCGTCGACATGAAATGGCCCCGAGCCGCCGCGACCCAACGAAAGAGCATCGCCGACGCTCTTACAACCGTGACGCCAGCATTCTTGAGCAGCACGCGGGGAGCGCCGACCGACGCCGAGATTCGGAAAGCGCTGTATACGTGGATCTTCAACAAGTCGCAGCGGGACGCCGACCCGCCGGCCGACCTGGCACCGGTCATCAAGTGGCTCAAGACCAATACGCTGCCGCTGACCGAGCTAGCGAACGCGGCCACGATTCGGAAGGCGCTCGATACGCTGGCGACCCGACTCGACGGCGGACCGGCCGCCGCTAACACCGTTGCCCGCAAACGAGCCGTCCTCTATAGCGCGCTCAAATACGCGGTGGAGCTGCGATACCTCGACGCACACCCCATGGATTTCGTCCAGTGGCGAGCACCGAAAAACGAAGAGAAGATCGACCGAAAGGTCGTCGCGAATCCGCAGCAAGCACGCTTACTGCTGGCCGCCGTAAGCGACCGAGATCCGGCCCTAGTGGGATTCTTCGCGTGCATGTACTTCGCAGCGCTCCGGCCGTCCGAGGTGATGCACCTGAGAGCGCGTTTGGTTTGTGGGTTGGTCGGGTGTGTCGCACAGTGGGTCCGACCGATGAGCCTGGCTCGGTCGA
>NZ_JBNCKO010000028.1:0-68198 GCF_049841595.1 Micromonospora sp. DT228 | reverse complement strand
GTTGCGGTGGTCTGCCAGGTATAACGACCCGGCCCGGCCGCCGATTCCGCCGCCGGGGTGGCCCCGACCACCCGACACCCCCACCCAAACCCGACAATCGGCCCGGCGCGCCCACCGGCGATACGGACACGGCGGACGATGGAGGTGATCGACTCGCGTTCCTGAAAGTAGCGGAGTCCGAGCGCCGGAAACACCGCGACCTCATGAAGGCCGAGTGGATCATGCTGGTCTGCGCCGTTCGCACGCCCCGAACCGGTCCGAACCCCGGGGCGGCGCGTTGTCTGGGTCGGCCTGGTTGGGGTGGCGCGTGTGGTGTGGTTCGGCTTGGCCCGGGTCATCCCGTCGTGCGGAAGCTCGCGTCCCGCAAGATCGTGCTCGATCCAGGAAACAGGCCCTCCTCACGCCACGAGCCACTACATCCAAGATCGAGCACGATCATGCGGACTTGGGCAGGGCGCTGGGCCGGTCCGACGCGGGGTGAGTGTGCCGGCGAACCCGGCACGGCGGACGGATGGCGTGATCGACTCGGGTTTGGTGATATCGCGGCGTCCCGGCGGCGGGGACACCCCGACATCAACGAAGCCGAGTGAATCACGTCGCTGCGTGTTGGCCGGCGACACCTGCGCGGCAGTACGGGCGGTGCGACAGCACGGGCGGTGCGACAGCGGCGCAGCGGTCGCGACATGCGGTCGCGACATGCGGGTGGGGCAGCCCGAACGCGTCGGACTGCCCCACCCGGGAGCGCGGAGATGAATCGTCGGGCAGGTCGAGCGGGACCAGCCCGTGCGGCCCCGCCCGGGAGCGCGGGGGCGAATCAGAACCCGAGGACGCTCCGCCCGCCGACCACCGGCAGTCGTAGTTCGCTGTCGTTCGGGGCTACCCGCAGCTCGGTGCCGCCCAACGGCAGGAGGGTGTACTCCTGGTCGCTGGAGAAGACGACCACGCCGATCCGGTGCCCGGCCGGGAAGATGTAGTCCTTCGGCTCCATGGTCCACCGGTAGTCGTACAGCTTGCCCTGCCTGACCGGCTCGGTGCGGGCGGCGCTCTTGCGGTTCTGCGGGTCCATCCAGCCCCGGGTCACCACGGTCGGGGCGGCGGTCGACCCGGCTGGGCCGTAGTCGACCAGGTACGCGGTGAGGTTCGCGTCGGGCTTGTTGTCGATCGCCATCCGCAGCCGCATCTCCGGACGTCCGGAGATGCGGACGTCCGACGTCAGCGCGGGGGAGCGGTAGGCGAGCCGGTTCGCGCTCGCCGTGTCGGGGTTGGCGACCAGGGTATCCGGGTGGATGGTCCGGCCCTCGTCGACAAAGCTCTGCTCGATCTTGCCCTTCGGTGGCTTGCCCGTGGTGAGCGCGCCCGGGGCGGTGGCGTCGGTGGCGGCGAACCGCAACCCGACCGCACGGGCCGCCGGGTCAGGCCAGTTGGCGTACGTGGTGTAGGCGCGGTCCTCGCGTTGGAGCACGGCGGTCGGCTCGTCCATGATGCCGTTGCGCACGTTCCACAGCCAGAAGTCGAACCAGCGGTTCTCGGTCTGCTTGTAGGTCCACGTCTGGCCGCTCGGCAGGGTCACCGACGCGCTGCTGCCCGGGCCGCCGTGGCCGCCCTGGTGCAGCCAGATCTTGCGCGGCACGTCGCGCTTGGCGAGCTGGTCCCACCAGCCGGCGAAGTGCTCGGTCTTGACGTTCCAGTCGTTGAGGCCGTGCACGACGAAGACGCTTGCCGTGACGTTGCGGGCGTCGAGGTAGTCGCGGTCGCGCCAGAAGTCCGAGTAGTCGCCGGTGACCCGGTCCTGCTCCGCGGTGATGGTCGCGAGTTCGTCGGCGCAGGGTCCCTCGGCGCGGGCCTGGCCGGCGGTGTACTGGGCCAGGATGTCGAGGTCCTCACCCTGGAACGTGCCGGGGGCGACTACCAGACCGTTGGCCCGGTAGTAGTCGTACCAGCTGCTGATCGCGGAGACCGGCACGATGGTCTTGAGTCCCCTGACCCCGGTGGTGGCCACCTGGTTGGGCAGCGTCCCGTTGTAGGAGACGCCGGTCATGCCGACCGCGCCCGTGGTCCAGCCGGCGGTGATCGGGGCGCCGTTCGCGTCGTATCCCAACGCCTGGCCGTTGAGCCAGTCGATGACCGCCTTGGTGCCGAGGGTCTCGGCCTGGTCGCCGCTGGTGGGGCAGCCGTCCGAGTCGCCGGTGCCGACGCTCTGACCGAGCACCACCGCGTACCCGCGGGGCACGTAGTAGTCGTCGAGCGAGCCGGGCAGGTTGGCCTTCGCCTGGGCCCGCTGGGCGCCCGCGTCGAGCCCCAGACGCCCGGCCCGGTCGGTCCGACCGTTCTGCGGCAGGTCGTCGACGAGCACGCTCGGGTACGGCACGTCACCCCAGGTGCCCTTGCGGTACGGGCTGTGCTCGAAGATGACAGGCACCTTGAAGCCCTGCGTGGCGGTTTCGCGGGGACGGGAGATGTCGATCGCCACCCGGTCGGGCCGACCGTCGTGATCGGTGTCGACAGGGGTCTGGACAAATACCCGCTCCTCGATCGCGTCGGCGAGCGAGAACACCGGTTGGGTCATGCCGTCGCTGACCACGATGCCGGTGGGCGTGGCGGTCGTGGGCGGGGCCGCGGTCGCGGTGGGGGCCGCGGTCAGGACCAGGGCGCCGGACACGCCGACGCTCAGGAGTGCCAGATGGCGGGGTCGACGCATGCGCGTCTCCCTTCGGTTGGGCTGGTCGCCGGGTCTCGGCAGGGGCCTATCTCGAAGATCCATTCGTGGCCATGCTAGGTCCGGGCTCGGGTCCCGTCGATGCCTTCGAACCGGGATGTGCCCTTTATTCACAATGTGCCGTTCTGGACGCCGAGGACGGCAATCGAAACGTCATCGAACCGAGCCGGACGGTGACACGCTGCGGAAATCCGGGCCACACCAGTGGAAAAACCTGTCGTCGAAGACCTCCGAAGATCACGTACTCGTGCATATGATCTTGCGGGAAGTCGCCCGAAGAGGCGCTTTCGTCCACATAAGACAGGAGCACCATGCTCAGGAAAACACGGTGGCTGTTGGCCGTCGCCGTCACGGCGACGACGCTCACCGCCCTACCGGGCGGCACGGCCACGGCGGGACCCAGCGGCATCGGCCGGACCGGCCCACCCGCCACCTCTGCTGACGGCAGGACGCACACCGTCACCCTGCTGACCGGGGACGTGGTGACCGTCCGCAGCACCGGCTCGGGATGCCCGCACGCCACCGTCCGGCCCGCCGACGAGAACGCGGTGATCCGCCAGACCTGCGGCCCCGACGGGCACCTGCACGTCATCCCGGCTCGCGTCGCGTCCCAGATCGGTTCGGTCCTCGACCCCGACCTCTTCGACGTCACCACGCTGATCGCCGACGGGTACGACGACGACAACACCGCGGAGCTGCCGCTCATCGTGCAGCCCGCCACCGCGTCCGCCCGGGTCGCCGCGCTCGGTGACGTACTGCCGCTGCCCAGCATCGGCGCGGTGGCCGGCCGCGTACCCAAGAAGAGCCCGGCCACCGCGAAGCTGGCGACCACCTCGCTGCTCGCCGGCGCGAAGAAGGTCTGGCTCGACCGCAAGGTCCGCGCGACCGCGCTGACCGGCGGTGGACAGCAGCGGGACCTCGACCGCAACCTGGGACAGATCGCCGCACCCGAGGCCTGGAAGTCCGGCTACACCGGCGCCGGCGTCCGGGTCGCGGTGCTCGACACCGGCGCCGACTTCACCCACCCGGACCTGGTCGGCCGGGTCGTCGACAGGTCTGACTTCACCGCCGAGGGCGGTGACGCCGTCGACCACAACGGCCACGGTACGCACGTCGCGTCGACGATCGCGGGCACCGGCGCGGCCGCGCACGGGCAGCGTCGCGGCGTGGCGCCGGACGCCAAGCTGGTGATCGGCAAGGTCCTCGACGACCGCGGCTCGGGCGAGGACTCCGGGATCATCGCGGGCATGGAGTGGGCCGCCGCCCGGGCCGACGTCATCAACATGAGCCTCGGCGGCAGCGACCCGGACGACGGCAACGACCCGCTCTCGCTCGCCGTCGACGGCCTGAGCAAGCAGACCGGCGTGCTGTTCGTCATCGCCGCCGGCAACAGCGGCGGGGCCATCTCCTCGCCGGGCTCGGCCGCCAGCGCGCTCACCGTCGGCGCGGTCGACCGCGACGACACGCTCGCCGACTTCTCCAGCCGCGGGCCGCTCGTCACCAGCAACGTGGCCAAGCCGGAGCTTGTCGCACCCGGCGTCGACATCGTCGCCGCGCGGGCCGCCGGCACCAACCTGCAGGACCCGATCGACACGCACTACGAGGCGATCAGCGGCACCTCGATGGCCAGCCCCCACGTCGCCGGCGCCGCCGCGCTGCTCGTCCAGCGGCACCCGGACTGGACCGGCGCGCAGATCAAGGCCGCGCTCGTCGGCGCCGCCGACCCGCTGACCGGCGTCGACGCGTACGCCGTCGGCGCCGGCCGGCTCAACGCGGCCCGCGCCCTCGGCGGCCCGACCAGCGACCAGGCGGTGGTCAACCTCGGCACCTTCGCGTACCCGCAGTCCGGGACCAGCGAGGCGAAGCTGAGCTGGACCGGAGCGGCCACCCCGGCGACGAGCGTCCTCGACCTCGACGTGTCGGTGGTCAACCACGACGGCCAGCCGGTGCCGCGCGGCGCGGCGTCGCTGTCGACGAACCGGGTGACACTCAAGCGCGGCGCCACCGCCGGGGCGACCCTGCGGGTCGACCGCGCGGCGCTGGCCGCCCGGCCGGGCTTCTACCTGGCCACCGTCACCGCCCGCACCGCCGGCCGCACGCTGGTCGCGACCACGCCGGTGAGCTTCTACGTCGAGCAGCCCAGCTACGACCTGACCATCCGCACGAAGCCGCTTGCCGGTCTGAAGGACGGCGCGGAGAGCTGGATCAACCTCGCGATCACCAACCTCACCGACCCGGTGATCTTCTACGGCGGGGCGGGCGGTGCGCCCGGCGACGACTTCACGCTGCGGGTGCCGGCCGGCCGGTACTCGGTGCTCGGCGCCTCGGTCGCCTACTACGTCGACAGCGACGTGTTGGAGACGACACTTGTCGGCGAGACCGACCTGACCGTCACCGGCAACCGCGGCGTGACGCTCGACCCGGCGCGCGCCAGGCCGGTGACGGCCACTGTCGACGGCGTCGCCACCAAGGCCACCAAAATCGATCTCACGAACGTGCAGACCGCGGCGAACGGGCTGTCCGTGTGGAACCAGGTCAGCGGGTACGGGACCGCGACGGCCGTCCGCGCCTCCGCCCTGCCGAAGCCCGGTGTCGGATCGCTTCGCAGCTGGGCCGCCGTCAACCTCGACGCCCCGGCCGGCACGGCCAAGCCGTACCGCTACAACCTGGTGCACGAGTACCCGTTCGGCGTACCGGCCGATCCCGCGTTCCGGGTGAACGCGGCGGAGCAGGCGAAACTCGCCCGGATCGAGGAACGGTTCCACCAGGCGGACTCGGAGGGGATGTCCACCCAGCTGATCCGCACCGGCTTCACGCCGGACGGGGTGTGGGTCACGGAGACCCACGAGGGCAACCTGCCGCCGTACCGCACCGACTACCTGTCGCCCGGCTACCTCTGGGCCGACGAGGGCGTCTACGGTGGCCTGTCGGCCCAGGAGGCACCCCGCAGCTACCAGCCGGGCAGCCGGCAGGCCAAGGTCTGGGCGCGGCAGCCGCTGCACTCCGGCTGGTACGACGACCCGGCCGGCGTCGGCCACAGCTGCGCCACCGCGCCGTCGCGGACCCGGGGCAACCTGCACATCGACCTGGTGACCCTCACCGACAAGCACCAGCGGGCCGACTGCCTCCAGGGCGACTCGATAGGCGTGAACCGCAAGCTGTCGTTGTACCGCGACGGCAAGCTCGTCGACGAGCGGAATAGGCCGCTCGCCGACTTCACCGTGCCGCAGCAGATGGCGGACTACCGACTGAACCTCGACGTCGACACGAGCCTGATCCTGCCGATCTCGACAAAGGTCACCACCTCCTGGACGTTCCGGTCCGCCGGGCCGGACGGGACGGGAAGTGTCCCGCTGCCGCTGCTCGCGGTGGACTACGCGCTGCCCATGGACACCGCCAACCACGTCACCGGCGCGACCGCCGAGCTGGCCATCCGGCAGGCGCACGGCGTCAAGGCGCAGAAGGTGACGTCGGTGCGGGCCTGGACCTCGACGGACGACGGCGCCACCTGGACGTCGGCCCGGGTCACCGCAAGCGGCGACGGTTACCGGCTCGCCCTGCCGAAGGCCGCCGCCGGGCAGGCCGTCTCGCTGCGGGTGAAGGCCGCCGCGAACGGTGGTAGCGGCATCGACCAGACCATCATCCGGGCGTACCACGCCGGCTGACGGTCGACGCGGTGGTGCGGTTCGGCCCCGGTCGGACCGCACCACCGTTCTGCGTCGCGGTGTCGATCCGGGGTCGCCTCGTTCGTCGTGACGGTGAAACGAGACGCCGACCCGAGAGGTACGTCCATGACGTCCCGGACGACAGTCACCGCTACCCACCTCCGCCGAACGCGACTCCTACTGGGCTGCGGCACGGCAGCCGGCGTTCTCTTCCCCGCCCTGTCGTTCGGGCAGGCGTTCACCCGGTCCGGTTTCGACCTGCGCCGGCACGCCGTGAGCGCACTCACCCTCGGTGACCTCGGCTGGCTGCAGGTCATCGCGTTCGCGGGCACCGGCGTGCTGGCCGTCGCCTTCGCGGTGGGCCTGTGGCGGGCACTGCGTCCGGGCCGGGCCGGGACTGTGGTGCCGGTGCTGGTCGGCGTCTACGGGGTGGCGATGGTCGGCGGCGGAGTCTTCGTCCCCGATCCCGCGCTCGGCTGGCCACCCGGCGCCCCGAGCGGGCTGCCCGAGCAGGCCAGCACGGGCAGCATCCTGCACACGGTGTGCGGCGCGGCCGCGTTCCTGTCGCTCATCGCGGCCGGACTGCTGCTCGCCCGACGTCTCGCCCCCCAGGGCCACCGGGGATGGGCGCTCTACAGCGCCGCCAGCGGTGCCGTCGCGTTCGTGCTCACCGCCCTGCCCTGGAGCGAGGAGAGTGCGAGCATCCGCTTCGCCGTCGGAGCGGTGCTCATCTCCGGCTGGCTCGTCGCGGTGTCCTGGTGGGTACGCGACGAGGTCGCCTGAGGGGTCACTGACCCTCCCAGACCGCCTTCGCGCCGGAGTCGCCGGTGCGGACGACGTAGTAGACGACGATGCCGGCGGCCACCACCGACAGCACCTGCAACGCCACCGTCAACGCCCGACCCGGCCGCCCGTCACCGGTGGCGTTCGCCTCGGCGGCCCGCGGCGGGACGAACCGGACCAGCGCCAGCGCCACGATCGCCAACAGGAGGGTCGCCCAGAACGTGATGTCGCCGAACTCCTGGTGCGCCTCGATCTTCGGGAGGAACTCGGGGGTGATCCGATTGGCCGAGCGCATGCGCTCGAAGAAGGCATCCCCGGAGAGCTTCGCCAACAGGGCGGCGACCGGAGCGCCCACGGCGAGCAGCCCCAGCACCCAGCGGGTGTGCGGCCGGATGGGCGCGACGAGCGCGTAGCCGACCGTCAACAGGGCCAGCAGCGGGACGAACACGACCGCGGCGTGCAGCACCAGAGGGTGGGCGGGGAGGCCCATGAACTCCTCGAACATCGGCGTCTCCTCCGGAGGCATCGGGTGGACGTCAATCGTCCAGAGATGGACGGTATCGGTCGCGCCGGGGCGTGTCAGCCCCCGAGATCACCAGCGGCGCTCCGGCCCGGCCCGCCACGGCGACCGGCCGGGGCCGGAGGGTTCAGCGGTCGCAGCGCAGGACGGCCAGGTCGACGGCATCCGCCATCGCCCGCATGCCCCTGTCGTTGGGGTGGAGATGATCTCCGCTGTCGAAGAGCGGCAGGAGCGCCCGCGGGTCGTGCGGACTGCGGGTGACCGCGTCGAAGTCGACCACCGCGTCGAACACGCCGCTGTGCCGGATCCAGTCGTTGACGCCCTGGCGCACTGCCTCACCTGCGTTGTCGTACTCGGGCCAGCCCCGGTAGGGCATGACCGTGGCGCCGACGACGCACCGGCCCGCCGCGTGCGCCCGGTCGACCAACTGCCGGTAACCGGCGGTGAGGTCGTCGAGCGTGACGCCGGTGTGGGCCTTGATGTCGTTGATGCCCTGGTGGACGAACACCGTGTCGACGCCCGGATGGGAGAGCACGTCGCGGTCGAAGCGGCGCAGCGCGGCCGGGCCGGCGCCGCCGGCGAGCACCTTGTTGCCGGAGATGCCCTCGTTGGCCACCCCCCGCACCGGGCTGTCCGGCGTGGCGTGGAGCCGCCGGGACAGGTAGTCGGGCCACCGACGGTTGGTGTCCGGGCTGGAGGCGAACCCGTCGGTGATGGAGTCGCCGAGGACGACCACCGAGCCGACCGCTGTGGACGTCCGCACGCTGACGGCGTCCAACCAGTACCAGGAGCTGAGCGTCTCGGCCCAGTTGGTCGCGGCCTCCTCGGCGGCGTGATCACCCGCGCTGGCGTACGACGTCTGGAGGGCCAGGATGTGCCCGCTGCGCATGCCCAGCGCGCCGGTGACGTGGAGACTCACGACGAGGTTGCTCGCCGCGGCCAGCTCGCCGGGCAGCGGGTCACTCATGACCACCTCGCCCGCCGGGACGGTGACCGAGGTCTGACCGCCGAACGTCAGCGGCCGGTTGCTGCCCTGGATCAGCTCCGCGCCCTGCCGCTGCAACCCCGCGTAGGCGCTGACGAAGGTGACCGGGTGCTCGCCGAACGCGTTTGTCAGCCGGATCCGCAGGGCGTCCCCACCGACGCTGGTCCGGACGACGAGCCGGTAGCTGCGCTCGGCGGGCCCGGCGCCCAGCCGCTCGGCGCTGGCGGCCCAGGTGACCGCGAAGTGCCGCTGGTCGTGGCTCGCCACCGGCGCCGGGCCCTGCTGCGCCGCCGCCCGGGCCAGCACCGGGGCCGGATCCTGCCGCGCCAGGTGCACCACCAGGGGTACGCAGAGCGCCGTCAGCAGCGCCGCGACCGTGGACGCCGCCACGCGACGGGCCGACCCGGCTCGCATCAGCGGACTCCCGAGGAAGCGGGACTCACCTGAGGCCCTTACCGAAATAGCCGCTCAGCGAGGTCCGCGTGTCGCACGACAGCTCACCCGGGGCCAACTGGATGCGTGCCGGCCGCCACAGCTCCGCACCGTTGCCGGTGACGCGGGCCAGGAGGCAGTCGTACTGCGCGGCCCGCAGGGCGACGCCGACCCGGCCGTTCTGTGCGGTCACCTCAGTCCTGATGGCGGGGTCCAGCTTCAGGCCGTCGATCGCCGCGCGGACCGCGGCCTCGTCCGGGCCGACTGTCGCGAGAGCGCTCTTCAGCCGCTCGTCGACCTCGTAGAGCGACGGGTCCTCGGCGACCTGGATGGGATCGTCCGGCGGGCACTCGATGTCGTCGTCGCGGCGGTCGTCACGCGGGCCCAGCCGCAGGCGGAAGCAGATCGCCTCGTCACTCTCGTCGATCACCGAACCGTCCGCGCCGATCTCCACCCCGTGCCCCGCCACCCGCAGCACCAGCGTCACGCCGGTCCCCCAGTGCGTGTCACCGGTGACCGTGAGCACCGCGACGTCGGGGTACTGGCCGGCCGCGTGCACGTACTTGTCGGCCTGGTAGAGGTGGTCGGCCACGAATGTGGCCTGGACCTGGTCGACTTTCTTCGCGGCGTCGGCCACGGCACTGTCGTGGGTCGGGTCGTCCGGGCGGAGGAGATAGTGCCACAGACCGGCACCGACGAGCGCCACCACCAGCAGCGCGACTCCGCCGACGATTCCCCGCCGTCTACCCTTCGCCACACTCGGGATTATGTCGCAACCGGGGCGACGCCGATGCCCCCGCCTACCGGGAGCGCGGCAGGCAGTCCTTCTTGTACTTGAGGCCCGAGCCGCACCAGCAGGCGTCGTTGCGCTCCGGCGGCCAGGGGATCCGCGCGCTGGGTCGCGCCTGCACCTCAGCCGCGTAGCCGGCCCGGACCGCCGCGTCGCTCGGGTCGCCGTCCCGTCGACCGGCGAACGCGTTCAGCCCGTCCACGCCTGCGCGAAACACGCCCAGCCCGGCCTGACCGGCACCCCGCAGCCGGACCAGCTCCGTCTCCAGCCGGCCCCGATGCGCGTCCCAGTCCGGCCCGTACACCTCGCTCAGCGTCGCGTGCTCGGCGAGCAGCCGATCGAACTCGGCCCGGGGCCAGAAGAGCAGGTCCGACCCGGCGTCGCGGCGCTCTCCGGCCCGGCGCACGAGCTGCGACTCCAGCCGGTCGGCCAGATCGTCCTGCCGATCGTGCGGCAGGTTCAGATTCCGGCGTACCCGGTGCCGCTGTTGCAGGAGGAAGAAGAGGACACCCGGCGCGTCCGGCGGGCCGAGGTCCGCCACCGGGTCGGTCGCAGTGATCGCCTGCCCGGACGTCCCGGCCGCTGTCGCGCGGTCGCCCAGCAGAGTGTCGACCGCCTCGCTCAGCCAGGTCTCGGCGGTCGACGAACGACCGGCCGCGTCCAGCGCGGCACTCAGGTAGGCGGGGGCGTCGGGCCGCACGAGCAGCGACGGGCGCAGCGCGGTCAGCTCCGCCATCGCCTCGTCGTCGCGACCGCCGGCCCGGAACAGGGCCCGGGCCCGCAGCGCCCGCGCGAACCCGGCGCGAGCGTCGTCCCCGGACGGGTACGCCGCCAGGGCCCGCTCCGCGTACCGCAGGGCGGCCTCGGGTCTCGCCCGGATCTCGGCGATCTCGGCGGCCAGGGTCAGGGCGTCGCCGGCGTCGTCCGGATCCTCCAGCCGGCCCTGCTCCGCCGCCTCGGCGAGGTCGGCGGCGACACCGAGCGGGTCGGCCGTCCCGAGCGCCGAGCGGCGTCGTTCGGCGAGGTCAGCCTTGGTGAGTACGTCTCTCGTCGGCACGTCCTCACGGTACGTCGGGGTGCTCGGAGTATGCGGGCAGATCACCCGTTACGCCGCTTGCGGAGCTACGACCACGCGCCGGCCGCCGCGGCCCGAGCGGCGTAGCTGTCGAAGTCGAGGGGGTCACGTCCGAGAACCCGACGCACCCCGTCGGTCGGCTCGGCGAGATGTCCCGCCCGCATCCCGGCGAACAGGGCGTTCAGCGCCGTGGCGGTCTCCGCCGGGTAACCCTCGGCGAGCAGCTCGGCCTGGTACTGCTCCGCCGTGAGTTCCACGTAGCGCATCGAACGCCCGGACGCCGCGGCGATCGTCGCCACCGCTTCGGCGAAGGTGAGCGCGCTCGGACCGGACAGGTCGTACACCTGTTCGTGGTGCCCGGGTGACGTCAGCAGCGTCGCGGCCACGTCGGCGATGTCCTGGGCGTCGACGAACGGCTCCGGGGTCTCACCGATCGGCAGGGCCAGCCGACCGTCGAGCAGTGGTTGGCGAAACAGGTCCTCGCTGAAGTTCTGGTTGAAGTTGTTCGGCCGGATGATCGTCCACTGGATGCCGGACTTCCGCACCGCCTCCTCCGCGGCGACCATGCCCGGGGAGAAGTCACCGACCCGGTCGATCCCACGCCCGGACAGCGCCACGAAGCGGCCGACCCCCGAGTCGACCGCCTGCGCCACGAAGCCGGCGGCCAGCGCGGGGTCCTCCGGGGCCAGCAGGTAGACCGCCGAGGCCCCCGCCAGGGCCGGTCCCCAGGTGGCCTGCCGCGACCAGTCGAACCGCACCTCACCGGAGCGGGAGGCGGCCCGGACCTGCTGACCCGCCGCTCGCAGCGTCCGCACCAGCCGACGACCGGTCTTACCGGTCCCGGCCAGCACGAGGATCGAACCCGCGTCTGTCGTCATGACCACAAGTCAACGCGGCCGGTCGCGCACGGTACATGTGCCGTCGTACGCCGCGCATGTCCGATCGTCCGGGCCCCGTCGTCGGCGATCTATCGTCGATGTCATGGACCCGTTCGACAGTCTGCTGCGGGGCGTGCACGCCGAGGGTGCGGCCTTCGGCCGGTCGGTGCTGACCCCGCCGGGGGCGCTGCGGTTCACCGACGGCGCGCCACTGACGCTCTGTGTCCCCATGCGCGGCGAGGGGTGGATCTCCCACCCCGACAGCGACAAGCCCCGCCTGGTCCGGGTCGGGGAGGCCGCGACCGTACGCGGCCCGGCCCCGTTCGTCTTCTCCGCCGAGCCACGGTCGAGCTTCGCGCCCGGGGAACTCCGCGACGTTCGGCGTGGCCACACCGGCACGCCCGGCACGGATCGCACCGACCGCCTGGTGCTGCTGGTCGGGGTGTACCACGTCCGGGGTCTGGTGCCCCAACGACTGCTGGGCGCGCTGCCGCCGGTGCTTGTCGTCCCGGACGAGCAGGACTGCGCCCCGCTACGCGACTACCTGGACGCGCAGCTCGACGCGGCTCGGCCCGGCCGGCAGGTCGTGCTGGACCGTCTCCTGGACTGGTTGTTGGTGTGCACGCTGCGGGACTGGTTCGACCAGCCGGAGGCCGAGGCTCCCGGCTGGTACCGGGCGTTGAGCGACGACACGGTCGGTCCGGCACTGCGCGCCATGCACGACGCGCCGGGCCGGCCGTGGAGCCTGGCCAGCCTCGCCGCGCAGGCGGGAGTCTCCCGGTCCACACTGGCCACCCGGTTCACCGCGTTGGTTGGCGAACCGCCGCTGACCTACCTGACCGACTGGCGCATGACCCTGGCGGCCGACATGCTTGCCGAATCCACGGCGACGGTCGCCGCCGTGGCGCGGCACCTCGGGTACGCGGACGCCTTCGGCTTCAGCGCTGCCTTCAAACGTGTGCACGGGATGAGCCCGAGCGCGGCGCGGAGCCGGTCGTCGAACGGTCGCAAAACCAACTAACTACTGTCATCTGCCGTCAACCCGCCGTCGGTACCGTCCGGTCGCCAGTTTCTCGACCAGATCGCACAAAAGGCGGAATTATGGGCACGGTGGATCGACGTACCTTCCTCAAGGCGATGGGCGTTCCCGCGATCGGCGCGGCGCTCCCGCTGGACCTCAGCAAGGCGCTCGCCATCCCGGCGAACAACCGGACCGGCTCGATCAAGGACGTCGAGCACGTCATCATCCTGATGCAGGAGAACCGCTCCTTCGACCACTACTTCGGCACCATGCGCGGCGTACGCGGCTTCGGTGACCCCCATCCGGCGACACTGCCGTCCGGCAAGGACGTGTGGCACCAGCCCAACGGCGACGACGAGCTGCTGCCGTTCCGCCCCGAGGTGCAGGATCTCGGCCAGACCTTCCTGCCGGACCCGCCGCACGGCTGGAACGACGGCCACGCCGCCTGGAACGACGGCCGGTTCGACGGGTGGGTGCCGAACAAGGGCGTCCCGGCGATGACCTACCACACCCGCCAGGACCTGCCCTACCACTACGCGCTCGCCGACGCGTTCACCGTCTGCGACAGCTACCACTGCTCGCTGATGGGCCCGACCGACCCGAACCGCTATCACATGTGGAGCGGCTGGGTCGGCAACGACGGCAGGGGCGGCGGCCCGGTCATCACCAACGCGGAGGCCGGCTACGACTGGTCGACCTACCCGGAACGGCTGGAGCGCAACGGCATCTCCTGGAAGATCTACCAGGACGTCGGCACCGGCCTCACCGCCGCCGGCTCCTGGGGGTGGACGAACGACCCGTACATCGGCAACTACGGCGACAACTCGCTGCTCTACTTCCACACGTACCAGAACGCGCAGCCCGGAACACCGCTCGCCGAGAAGGCGAAGACCGGCACGGAGATCAGGACCCAGGGCCGCGACCCGGAGGCGCTGCTCGCCGACTTCCGCGCCGACGTCGAGGCGGGACGCCTGCCGGAGGTCTCCTGGATCACCGCGCCCGAGGCGTACACCGAGCACCCGAACTGGGGGCCGGCGTTCGGCGCCTGGTACATCTCCCAGGTCGTCGACATCCTCGCCGCGAACCCCGAGGTGTGGAGCAAGATGGCGCTCTTCATCACGTACGACGAGGAGGGCGGCTTCTTCGACCACGTGGTCCCGCCGACGCCCCCGCAGACCCGCGAACACGGGCAGTCGACGGTGCCGACCACAAACGAGATCTTCCCCGGCGACGCCGACCACCCGGCCGGGCCGTACGGCCTCGGTATCCGGGTACCCATGGTCATCGTCTCGCCGTGGACGCGCGGCGGCTACGTGAACTCGCAGGTCTTCGACCACACCTCACTGATCAAGTTCCTGGAGGCGCGGTTCGGGCACGGCCGCCCGGATCTGATCGAGCAGAACATCACCCCGTGGCGGCGCGCCGTCGTCGGCGACCTGACCACGGCCTTCGACTTCCGGCACCCGAACCGCTCGCGTGAGGTCAGGTTGCCCGACACCGACGACTTCAAGCCCGAGGAGCTGATCCGGCACCCCGACGAGGTGCTGGTCCCGCCGGCCGACCAGCGGCTACCGAAGCAGGAGCACGGGGTACGCCCGGCGCGCGCGATCCCGTACACCCTGCACGCCGACGCCCGGGTCGACGCCCGTGCGCTCCGGATCGACTTCCGCAACGCGGGCGGGGTCGCCGCGGTCTTCCAGGTCCGCCAGGCCGGCAGCCCGGACGCCCCGCGCAGCTACACCGTCGAGCCGGGCAAGCACCTCACGGACACCTGGCCCGCCACCTCCGGGTACGACCTGTCGGTGCACGGGCCGAACGGGTTCTTCCGGCGGTTCACCGACGGTCGCTCCCATCTCGACGTCACCCCCGAGTACCACGAGCGCGACGACAAGCTCACCCTCACGCTCACGAACCGGGGGTCGAAGCGGGTCGAGGTGACCGTCCGGGACGGGTACCACGCCCGTCCGGTGACGCTGTCGCTGCGCCCCGGCGCGACCGAGCGCGCCACGTGGGCGCTCGCCCGCACCCACGGCTGGTACGACCTGACGGTCCACGTCGCCGGTGACGCCGACTTCGCGTACCGCTGCGCGGGTCATGTGGAGAACGGCAAGGACAGCATCAGCGACCCGGCCCTCGGCGGGCTCGTCTAGGGCGTTCGTCGGCCGGCGTGGGATGACGCTCGCGCCCGCCGGCGGCGGACGTGGTGGTGGCGTTATGACTCAGTGGTAAATCCATACCCCACAGTCATAACGCTCATCACGGCATCCGCCCGCCCGGACGGTCCGTTCCCGGTGTGGCCACGGCGCGGGTGATGCGGTTACCGAGCCGCCGCAGGTGGTCGACCAGCTCCGCTGGCTCGTGGACGATGAAGTCGCACCCGAGCAGCGTGAGTCGGAAGGCGAGCCAGTCGACGGTATCCTCCGGGCTGCGCCAACGGCACGACGTGTCATCGAGCGGCTCCAGCTCTCCGGCATGGTCGCCCAGCCGGGCGACCGCCCGCTCGGCCGGCAACGCGAGCGTCGCCACCGCCCGGAACACCGGTGCCAGGCTGTGCAGTTGGTTGGTCACGAACGCCGACGCGTCGTCGGTGGGCAGCTCGCGGGGCGGCACCCGTACCCCGGTGGTGGTGGTGTGTCCGATGCGGTCGACGCGGAACGTGCGCCAGTCCTCGCGCTCGTTGTCGTAGGAGACGACGTACCAACGACGGCCCACCACGACGAGCCGGTGCGGTTCGACGAGCCGCTGACTCACGCCGCCGTCGCCGTCGCGGTAGTCGAAGCGGACCCGCTCATGGGCCGAGGCCGCCGCCGCGAGGACGACGAGCTGCGCCGGATCGACGAGCGACACCGCCGCCGCGGTCGACGACACGGTGGCCGCGGTGAGGGCGCCGACGTGGCGCCGCAGCCGCGGCGGCAGCACCTGCTGCAGCTTGGCGAGCGCCCGCACCGACGCCTCGGCGATGCCGGTGACCGGTTGCCGGGCCGCGGTGTGCAGACCGACCGCGATGGCCACCGCCTCCTCGTCGTCGAGCAGCAGCGGAGGCATCGCCTTACCCGCGACCAGCCGGTAGCCGCCCAGCGCGCCCAGGCTGGCCTGGACCGGGTAGCCGAGTTCCCGCAGCCTGTCGATGTCGCGGCGCACGGTCCGCGGGGTCACCGCGAGACGCTCGGCGAGTTCGCTGCCGGGCCATTCGCGGGGCGTCTGCAGGAGGGAGAGCAGTCGGAACAAGCGGGCTGGCGTGTCGCGCATGCTCCCATGATGGGTACCGATCTAGGACAATTGCCAGCCTAGATCGGGTCTACCGTCGTCCATCCAGGTGCGCGGACGCCGCACCGGAATGAGGAGACGGACCGATGAGGGTTGTGCCCGACGGCTACCACACCGTGACCCCCTGGATCATCTCGCCGGGGAGGACGGGCGCGCTGATCGATTTCATCGTCGGCGTCTTCGACGCCACCGAACTGGCCCGCATGGAGGTGGACGGGGTGATCGGCCACGCCGAGGTCCGTATCGGGGACTCGGTCGTGATGATGTTCGACAAGCCCCAGTGGCCGGCCACGCCCGCCTTCCTGCGTCTCTACGTCACCGACGACGCCGAGGTGCTCCGCCGAGCCGTCGAACGCGGCGCGAGCGTCGTCACCGAGCCGACCGAACTCTTCTGGGGCGACCGGGTCAGCCGATTCCGCGACCCGCTCGGCAACCTGTGGTGGATCCACCAGCGCGTGGCGGAGCCCACCGAGGAGGAGATGGGCCGACGGCTCGACGACCCGGAGTTCACCAAGGCAATGGAGTACGTCCAGGCTGCCGACTTCTCTCCCCACCGCTGACCATCAGCGGATCGGGTTCGTCAGAACTCCTCGTACACCGCCGGGTCCTGGTCCGCGAGTCGCCCGTCCGGGCGTCCCAGCGCGGTGATGGTCTCGACCTCGCCGTCGGTGAGCGTGATGCCGAAGACGTCCAGGTTCTCGACCTGCCGCTGCGGGGAGGCTGCCTTGGGCAGCGGGATCACCTGACGGGCCACGTGCCAGGCGAGGATCGTCTGCGCCGGGCTGGCGCCGTGCGCGTCCGCGATCTCCCCGATGACCTGGTGCTTCTGAAGGTCGTTGCCGTGGCCGAGCGGGCTCCAGCCCTGCACGAGGATGCCGTGCTCGCGGTGGTAGTCGAGCGCCTCCTGCTGCGGGAAGTACGGGTGCACCTCGATCTGGTTGACCACCGGGGGCACCCCGGTCTCGGCCACCAGCCGGTCGATGTGCTCCGGCAGGAAGTTAGAGAGACCGATGTGCCGGACCAGGCCGCGCTCACGCGCCTCGATCAGCGCCCGCCACGCCTGCACGTACCTGTCGACACTGGGGTTCGGCCAGTGGATCAGGTAGAGGTCGACCCGGTCGAGGCCGGTGCGGAAGACGCTCTCCTCGATGGTGGTCAACGCCTCGTCGTAGCTGTGGTGCCGCCCCGGCAGCTTCGAGGTGACGATCAGCTCGTCCCGCACGTCACCGGCCGACCGGGCGGCCCGACCGACGGCGCCCTCGTTCTCGTAGTTGACCGCCGAGTCGATCAACCGGTAGCCCGCCCGGATCGCCCGACCGATCGCGTCGACACCCGCCGAGCCGTTCAGCCGGTACGTGCCGAGCCCGATCGCCGGCAGGGTGGTGCCGTCGGCTGCCGCAAGATGGGGAATCGTCATGATTGGGACCCTACCCGCACACACTTCTCGGCCCGGTCGGAGTCAGCCAGCCGACGCGCCGAGCGGGTTCAGCCGGCGCGGCACGCACTGATTCTCCAGGGCCTCCGCGCTGAGTGACGGGAACTGCGCGGCGCACCAGGTCGCGACACCCTCCTTCGACGAATCCGGCACGAGCGCGAACGTGACCCAGAGGGGTTGGCCACCGAGTAGCTGCTGTCGTCCGTAGTCCGTGCTGAGCAGCAGGACCAGCCGGGCCTCGCCGGTGAACATCTGCCGCAGGCGGTTGTGCTCGGCCAGGATGTCCTGTGCGTAGAAGGTGTGTGAGCCGTTCTCCGCGACCTGGTTCGGATCCACGATGCCCACGGTCTTCGACGCGAGCTGTGCCGCGTACCGGCCTTCCAGCGACACAGTGGGCAGGTCCTGACCGTTCAGCTCGTGCAGTGCCGACAGGGCCTCGTCCTCCGGATCCAGGATCGTCGTGGCGGAGGGGATCGGCTCCTCCGAAGGGTCGTGACCACCCGGATCCCCGTCGACGGGAGTTTCGCGGGGTTCCGTCGGGACCGCACCGACGGAAGACGATCCTGGCTGGGCGCCACCGTCCTGCCCCACCGCCACCGCGACGGCCACCACGAGCACCGCCACAAGTGCGATCCCCGCCCACATGGTGAGGGTCCGCATCGAGGTCCCGCTCGTGTTCGCGGGCATCACCTCGGGGCCGAGCAGCTCGCCTCGCCACGGCGGTTCGGCCGCTCTCGCGGCGGGCGCCTCGGCGGCGATGTCAACCGGGCGCCCAGCGGAGGCGTCGCCGACGTCGCGGGCGCGAGCGGAGGACGAGTCGCCGGTCGCCGGAAGCTGATGAGCCGACGTCCGCGGAGCAGCCGCCGGTGGATGCGGAGGCACCTCGTCGGCCAGGTCTCCGACGAGGTCACGGACGTTCCAGATCGCCCCACGGTCGGGCTGGTTGTCGCTGCTCATCTCATCCTCCGAGTTACGCGTCGCCAGGAACGATCACTCGACGGCGGGCGCCAGGACCGGCCGCGCCGGGAGTTCCGGCCGCGCCGGCGGGCACCGCCCGATCGCGGCCCCAGGCCCGGATCTCCGCGATCTCCTCCGGGTGCGTGCGGCTGAGCGGATTGGTGTTGACGAAGGTGTCGACGACGAAGTCCGCCCGGACGGTGCCCTTGCCCTCCAGCAGCATCACTTCGTACCCGACCTCGACGAGTGCGGACTCGATGTCGGAGCCGGCGAATCCGTCGGAGAGGGCCACCAACCTCTCCAGCAGGTCCGGGGGTACCTCCTCGTGGACGTACCGACGGTGATAGAGCTGGATGATCTCCGCCCGATCCGTGTCGTCGGGGAGGTCGACGAAGAAGAGCTCGTCGAATCGCCCCTTGCGCAGCAACTCCGGCGGTAGCGACCGGATGTCGTTCGAGGTGGCCACGACGAACACACGGGAGGGCGACTCCTGCAGCCAGAACAGGAACTGCCCCACCAGGCGGCGGCCGACACCTGTCGAGTCGTTCTGCCCGGCCAGCCCCTTCTCGATCTCGTCGATCCAGAGGACGCAGGGGGCCGTGCGGTCGGCCAGGTCAAGCGCCTCGCGCAGCCGAGCCTCGGACTGCCCCACGTACATGCCGAGGATGGCGGCGAAGTCGAGGCGGTAGAGAGGTAACCGCCACTGGGACGCCACCGCCTTGGCGGACAGCGACTTCCCACATCCGGGTACGCCGACCAGGAGCACACCCCTGGGGGGACGCAGCCCGGCGCCACGCAGATCGGAGAGCATGAGTTGGTGACGGCGGTCCAACCAGGTGCGCAGGGAGCTCAGTCCACCGATCTTGTGATCGTTCTGGCCGAGCGGGACGCGTTCGAGGCCCGCGAGGTCGGAGAAGTGCTTGTCCTTGATCTCGGCGAGGCGGTCCACGTCCTCCCGCCGTAGCCGCCCCGCGGCGGCCATGGTCGCCAGGATGTTGATGGCGGTACCTTCCGGCACTCCGACGAGGAACTCGGCCGCGCGCCGGGCTTCCGCCTCGGCCCAGTCGATGGTGACGGCGCCCTGCTGTTCCTTGAGGAACTCGACGACGATGCCGTACATCTCGGCGGCGTTGGGCGGATCGAGCGAGATGCTCATTCCGAGGCGTTGCAGACCGCTCCAGATCGGCGTGTCCGTGATCAGCACGATGCTGCCGGACTGGGTGTCCGCGAGGCGGGCCAGTTCCGCGATGTGCCGGGTGACGGGAGAGTCCCCGCTGAGGTCGTCCGGTTCGACGAACACGATCGTGGCCTGCGCCCGCCGGGTCACCTGAGCCGCGGCGAACTCCATGGCGGCGACAAGCGACCGGTCCTCCTGGACCGGGCTGTTGGTCCGCAGGTCCCGCAGGCCGGTGGCCCGGGTGTAGATCCAGAAGGGAAAGCTTGCTCTGCGCGGGGCCGCGGCGGCTTCCCGCAGGAGGCGGGTCGCGCGCGACTGCTCGGCGCTGCGGATGCCGATGAGCGGGACCCGGGCGGCGATGTAACTGTCGAGATCCCGGCGGGCCTCGTCGTAATGGGACACGCTACTCCTCGGGACGCAGAGGCGGGGGATCGATGAGGATCTGCCGGCGTGGTGGCCGGGACGGGTCGCACGACCAGGCGTCGGTTCGCCGTGGAGCCGTTGCGGTGTGCACGGTGATCGGGTTGTCGCGAAGGGTGCGGAGCCGGGCCTGGACGATCCGGTCGTCCACGCCGGCACGGCGGGCCGATTCGATGTTGTCCAGTAGTGCCTGCTGGGCAGCGCTGATCGCCTCGTTCACCGCGTCGAGGAGTTGGCGCGACAGCTGTGGTGGCAGACCTGGATGAGCCGCGACCGCCCGAATGACGGCGAGGCCCTGCCGGGACTGCGTCAGCGCACGTGCCACCTCGAACTCGTCCCTGGCGTCGGCCATGGCACGAAGGAGCCCGTCGGCCCAGGCGCGCAGACGGGACGCCAACACCTCCGTCATCCGTCGGATCAGCCGAGCCCAGCTGTCGGCCGGGTAATCCTGTTCGGCGAGGAGCGGAAGCTCTCGCGCATCGTCTGCCTGGCCGGCTCGCCACCGGTCCAGGAACGTTACCCAGGCCTGGTAGCCGCTGCCGGTGACTGCCACGCGTCAGTCCTGCCGGGGCCGGCGGACGACCACACCCGGCGGCATCGGCTCCCAGTCGGGAAGCGTTTCGACGATCTGTCGGGCGCGACTCGTCGTTCGGTGCCTCGCCGGGTTCGGCTGACGCGCCCACGGGACGCCCTGCGCCCCGGCCTCCTCTGGCGCGTCGGACGCGGGATCGGTCGTTGGATCCTGAGCTGTCATGTCATGCCTCCTCAAGGCGGCCGACCACGCGCCGCTCGTACGGGCTGCTCGGGGCGCCGACCGTGGCGAGATCGGCGATGAGGGTCTTCACGTCCGCCTCCTTGGCGTCCGCCGCGCTGAACCGACTCGTCCAGTCGCTCAGCTCCGCACCGGCGGCTCGCAGCTCCACCAGCGACCTCTTCGTGGCCTGCGCCACGCGCTCGCGGGCCTTCCGCTGCTCCTCGGCCGCGTCGTCGGCCTGCGACTTGAGCACCATGCCCCAGATCACGCCAGCTCCGAGCGTCACGAGAATGCCCAGCCACAGAGCGCCGACGACGGACACGACCAGCAGGACGAGGAGGAGCACCACCGCCGGCGCGACGACACGCTTGTGCCACTCGAACGTGAGGCCACTCAGGAACCGCTCGGCGTGTCGGTTCCAGTGCGCGCTCAGGGACTGCTCCAGGACCTTCACCGGCTGATCGAAGGAGCCGGTCCACCGCGGTAGCCGCAGCCCGGGCAGGCCGAGGTTGTCGGTGAGGTCGAAGGTCACCGAGACCACGCCGGGCAGCGCGACGCGGTAGTCGCGGGTGAACGCCGCGTGGGACGTACCCATCCAGTCATGGCAGAAGGCCACCGCCAGTCGCTGGGTCTGCGTCGACACGCCGATCTCGTCCGGATTGAGGGCCGACTCCGTCTGGATGGTGAGGTAGTCCCGTGTGTCGTTCAGCGCGGTGGACTCACGCTCAACCGCCCGCGCCTCGGTAAGGCTGCCGCGGGCCGCGACGATCGCCTCGTTGACCACGAGTTCCCGGCGTAGCGGCAGTTCCTCGAAGTCGTACTCCTCGACCAACTGATCGAGGATGTCGTCGATGGCATCCTCGATGCCGCTGCTCGGCGGCACGTCCGCGTTCATCAACTCGCGGTAGCGGTCGACGATCGACTGGTGGGCCTCGGCGCAGGCCAGGGCACGGTGCAACTCGGGCCATTCCGGCGAGGCGTGGGCCAGACGTGGGAAGTCGTTCGCGACCGCGTCGGGCTGGACGTGTGTCTCCATCTCCCGTCGCCAGCGGTTGACCTGGGCGAGCGTGACGGCCTCGTCGTCCAGCAGGAGGCGGTGCCAGCCGTCGACCCGGCCTCGGACGACCTCCAGGCCACCGGGGCCGAAGGCGCCCTGGGCGACCGCCTCCAGAACGACCGCGAACTCGCGGTTGAGTGCCGCCGGGTCCTGCGCCTCGAGGTAGTGCTCGAGCCATCGCACGGCGCTGGATCGTCGTCCCTGCCGTCGAAGCACCAACGTCAGAAACAGCGACGTGTGGCCCGGCGACCGGCGGTACGCCTCCTCCACCGCTCGGACGCACCGGTCCGGGTCGTCTCCCGACCACGCCGCGAGCGCCACCAGCACCGGGGCGAGCCAGTACCGCGGGGTTTGCACCATCAGCTGTTCACCGATGGCGCGGACCGTCTCCTCGCGCACCAGCCCGAGGTCGAACGCCTGCAGCATGCCCACCGCTGTGCGACGAACCACGTCGTGGTGACCGAACTGGTGCTCCAGTTCGCCCTTGAGCTTGAGAATCTTCAGGTTGGCGTCGCTGACACGTGCGTCTCGTTTGGCCTGCTCCACGAACTCCGCGAAATCCGCCCGTAGCTGGAGCAGATCGCTCCGGGCGGCCTCCTGTTTCTGCCCGAGGACGCCGACCCGGGTGTCGACCTGGCCGATGGCCTGCCCCAGGGAGGCGACCAGCTCGTGGGTGCGGTGCATCTGCCGGTGCAGGCTGCTCAGATCAGTCATTGTCTCCGGTCCACGTGACGAGTAGGGGAGGGACCGAGGATCGGTCAGTGGCGACGTTCTCTTCCCGGCCGATCCCGTGCACGGTACTGGGATGTGCGGCATGGAGAAGGCATGAATAGGGAGAGGTTCGTGGTGCTCAATGTGACGTTATGAATGTTTGCCGCGGTGCAGCGGTCGTCGCGTCGACCAAAGGTGTCAAAGGCTCGACCGAACGGATATCGAAAGCGGGGTCGGTCCAGCACCGATCATGCGACCCGGACGAACGTTCGGCTACGAAATCCGGTCGGGAGGCTCGTGGGCCATCCGCCGCAGGGCGGCCGGATCCAGAATCGCAATGCGGCGATAACCGGAGCGGATCAGGTCCGCCTTCCGCAGCGCTCGCAACGCCTTGTGGACGGTAGCCTCCGCCGCGCCGACCATTGTCGCCAACTCCGGCTGACTCAACGGCACGTCGATGACCACGCTGCCGTCGTCAGCCTGCCGCCCGTGCGTTCGGGTGATCTCGGCCAGGACCCGGGCCACCCGCATCTCCACCGGGTAGGCGACGAAGTCGGCGCGGCGCTGGTTGGCCCAGCGCAGTCGCTCGGCCACGGTCGTGGTGACCAGCCGGGCGGCCTCGGGATGCCGATTGAGGACGTGGCGGAAGGCCTCGGCGGTGACCAGGCACCCGGTCACCACGCCGCAGGCGGTGACGCTGGCCATGCGGGGCAGATCGGCGAGGGCCGCCGACTCTCCGACGATGTCGCCCGCGCCGCGAATGGCGACCAACGCCTCCACGCCCTCCACGTTGTTCGTCACCTTCACGAAACCACTGATCAGGAAAATCACGTACGTGTCGGTGCCACCCTCGAGGAGCAGGAGGTCGCCCGGCTCGTAGCGGCAGGCGTGGCCGCGGCCGAGTAGCTCCTCGCGGATGGCGCTCGGCAGTCGGGCGAGGAATCCTCGCGCGGGTGGCGGGTCCGAGCGTCGTACGACACCGTCCACCGCCACCTCGCCTGGCCCGCCGACACCCCCGATGATCCGCCAAGTCTGGGGCACCGGGCCGCGGCCTGCAACGGCTCGATGGTGGACGGTCGCCTCGCCGACCAACGATCGTGGTGGGGCTGTTGACGTTCGTGCTCCCACTGGCTCCCCCTCGCGTACGCCGACGCGTCCGACTCTCGCACCTGCGGCGCCGCGCGATCCCGGATTAGTACGGGATTTCCGCCCGCGACCCGGGGGATTATGAAGATGTGTACGAAAGGGCGAGGGATCGCCCACCCGACCGAATGCTTCGCCTGTCGGCTGGCTGACACAGGTGTTCGGCCGCGCAGTCGGTCGGTAATGATCGGGCTCCTCGCCAATTGGTATGGACGTGCTCGGTCGTAACGGGCGCGGAACGGTGGCCGGGATATCGGTCGTATCGCCGGCGTGACAGGCGTGGCATGGACGACTCGGTCCGTCGCTACTGATCCGATCTCGCCGGATAGTGATCGACCAACTGAGCTGGAGGACAGATGAACGGGGACGACTGGGCGTTGCCCGAGGACGAGCCGCTGCGGGCGTCCGACGTTCTGGCTCGCTCGTTACTGCGACCGAGCCAGAACCGGGATCCCGACGAACCGGATTCGCCGTTCGGGCCGGCGGGGGTCACCTGCGGTCGTCCGCTGCTCTTTCCGGTGGCGGGGGAGGATCTGCCGAAGCCGCTGCGGCTGCGGGCCGAGGTGTCCGGACGTCGATACTTCGGCCTGTTGGCCGCGTTCGACCTGGACGAGTTGGCGGACGGCCGGCGCTACACGTCGGTCCGCTTCGAGATCGCCTTCGACACCGAGGACGCGGTCGCTGTGCGGCTGGACAGCGACGGCGGGGCGCTCGGGCTGACCTACGGTCAGGGCCCGCCGCGCCCGGTCACCGTCGCGGCTGACCGTGCGGTCCTGGCTGGTGTCGCCCGGCCGGGCTGGTTGGCGCGGATGGCCCCGCGAGCCGGTCGCCCCCGGGCCTGGTCCTTCGGCATGCACCGGAACCGATTCGGCTGGACCTATGCCGACCCGTCCGGGCGGATGTTCCTTCCGCTGACGTACGGCATGCACGCGCTCGTCGAGGTGCCGGCGTCGGTGGCGGTCCTGTCCGGGCGCATCGGACTGCGTGTCGAGACACTGGGGACCTGGCGCGACCGGTCCATCCGACGGCAGGCGACCCTCCAGGACGCCGTGGTGTTTCACGAGGCCCTACCGGGGCACGTCGAAGCGAGCACCGCCGCCGTGCGCCTCTGCATGGCAGCCGATGTGGCGAGCTACAGCCAGCGACCGAACCATCTGGCCGAGCGCACCCAGTCCTGGCTCGTGCAAGCGCTCGCCGACGCGCGTCGTGCCGCCGGTCTCGACGAATCGGCGGTGGCGGTGCAGGCCCAGGGCGACGGGCAGTTCGCCGTCCTGCCCGTCGGCATCGACGAGTCCACGGTGATCCCGCGGTTGGTGGGTGGCCTGGCCGACGCCCTGCGCCGAACGAACATCGGTCTCGGTCCGGCGGAGCGGGTGCGGCTGCGCGTCGCCCTGCACCGGGGGTTGATGAAGCCGGCCGACAGTGGCTGGGTCGGTGCCGCGGCGATCGCTGTGCACCGGATCCTCGACAGCCCCCCACTGCGCGCGGCGCTGCGGGACAACCCTGGCGTCGACTACGTCCTCGGTCTCCCCGACGTGCTGTACCGGGACGTCATCCGACACTCCGCGTTGCCGCCGTTGCCCGACGCGTTCACCGAGGTCACCGTCGACCTGCCCGAGAAGCAGTTCGTCGAGCACAGTTGGCTGCACGTTCCGACGGGGAACGAGACATGACCAGGCGGGTCTTCGCGCTGTTGGTCGGGATCGATCGCTATCTGGCCGCCTCACCGCTGCAGGGGTGCGGCAACGACGTGCGGGTGGTGGAGGAGTTCCTGCGCGTCCGTGTCCGGGGCCACGGGCGACCGGACCTCCGCGTCCTGAAGAACGAGCAGGCCACCCGGGACGCGGTCATCGCCGGGCTGCGCGACCACCTGGGCCAGGCGGGGCCCGGCGACACCGCGCTGTTCTGGTTCAGCGGCCACGGGTCGCGGGCGAAGGTCCCCGACGGGCTGTGGCACCTGGAGCCGAGCGGGACGATGCAGACGCTGATCTGCCACGACAGCCGCCACGGCGACGTGGCAGATCTCTGGGACAAGGAACTGTCCCTGTTGCTCAGCGCTATCGCCGTGACCGGGTGTCACGTGGTCGTCGTGGCCGACAGTTGTCACTCGTTCGGTGTCACCCGCGACACGATTCGGGCCGTGCCGCCGCTGACGACCGCCCCGAAGATCGATTCGCTGCTGCCGGAGCTACGCCGCCTCGCGGCCCTGCCTCCGGTCGAGCATGTGGAGCTGGCCGCGTGCGCGTCGGGTGAGTCGGCCGTCGAGACGTGGGCCGACGGAGAAGAGCACGGCTTGTTCAGTTGGTCCCTGGTGAGCGCCATGCGACGGCTCGGCCCGTCGGCGACCTACCGCGAGTTGTTGACGGCCGCGCGGTGCGACGTGGAACGGCATGCCTACCAGCAGGTCCCACAGTTGGAGCCGGTCACTCCCGGCATCGCGGACCAGCCGTTTCTGGGCGGTCGGATCAGCCCGTCGGCGACCGGCATGCGGATGCGGCGAGTCCGGGGCGACTGGGAGATCGATGCCGGCTCCTGCCACGGGCTGTCGATAGGTCCCGACAACGACGACGTCCGGGTGGCCGTACCCGGTCCGGAGTTGCGTGAGGCGCGCGTGGTGCGGGTCCACCCGG
Organism: Micromonospora sp. DT228; assembly: GCF_049841595.1. Classification (NCBI taxonomy): domain Bacteria; kingdom Bacillati; phylum Actinomycetota; class Actinomycetes; order Micromonosporales; family Micromonosporaceae; genus Micromonospora; species Micromonospora sp. DT228. Next base: position 41,782 of record NZ_JBNCKO010000028.1, on the reverse strand, counting down.
AGCGCAGCGTCGTCCGACCGCTCGGCTGGGAGCCCGACGAGGATCTCCAGTATCCGGTCGTCGTCAGCCGGGTGCCCACCCCGGCGGTCACAGTCGTTGTCGAGGGCGAACACGCGTCAACGGGGGATCAGGTGCTGGCGGCGCTGGCGACGATGGGACCGGGTGGCGGCCCGTCTCCTCATCTGCGCACGGTGAGCAGTCCCGAGAGGCAGACGCCGGAGCTGGTCATCGACGTCCTCAAGCCGGGCCGTGTGCGGATCCGCGACGGGGAGGGCGCCGCGCTCTGCGACGAGATGACCGACATTCAGCGTGACGGTGGCCGTCGGGTCGCGGCGGCGCTCGAGCACCTGGCCCGAGTTCGTCGGGTCAAAGCTCTGGTGAATCCGTTCTCCGCGCTTGTCGACGCGGTGTCCGTGGAGCTTGTCGACGCGTTCGCGGGCGAGCTCACCGCACCCTTGGACAGACCTGCGCTGCGTCCGAGCGAGGACGGCGCCGTGCACCTGCGGTACCGGCAGGAGCACGGGCGCTGGGTACCGCCGACGATCTTCGTGCGCCTCCGCAACGACAGTGACCGCCCCCTGTACTACGTACTGTTGAACATCACGGAGAAACACCGCGTCCACGCCGGGCTCTTCCCCGGCGCCCAGGTCGCGCCCGGGCGCGTCGGCGCGGCGCTGTACGGGCGGCCCGTCGAGCTGCGGCTCCCGGTCGGCACGCCGGTCGAAGAGGGCGCCACCACCCAGGACTGGCTGGTGTTGCTTGCCGCGGAGAAGGAGTTCAGCTCGTCGCCGTTCGAGTTGCCCGCGGTCGACGAGGCCTGGCCCGGCCGGACGCGGGCGCCGCTCGCCGTGTCCGGCCTGCTGGGTCGACTGGGTCTGGCCGCCGTGCACCGCGACGCCGGGGGCACCGCGGACAGCGCCTGCGACTGGGTCACCCTCGCGGTGCCGGTGGTGACGCGGGTGCCGGCGGCGCGGGACGAGAAGGTGAGCGCGAGCGGGTGACCACCGTGGACAGCACGAACAGTGTGCCCCTCGACGAGTGGGTCGCCCACCTGATCGCGCTCATCGCGGACCCGCCGCCAGACCTGGACCTCGCCGAGCTGACCGGGATGCTCGGGCAGGCGTACCTGGAATGGTACGAGGCGGAACCGGACGAGGGTCTCCTCACCGTCGCGATCGCGCACCTCGACCGGGCGATCGACGGCGCACCACACCACGATCAGGCGGTGCTCTGGCACGCGGGGCTTGGTCTGGCCCATGCCGAACGGGCACGCCTCGGTGCGGGTTCGACCGACCACGACCAGGCCATCGGTCATCTGACCGCCGCCTATCAGGGCTGGCCGGCGGATGATCCCGAGCGTGACCTCGTGGCCGTGGACCTGCTCGAGGCGACCTGGGACCGGTTCCTGGGGCGGTGCCTGGACGACAGGCGACCTCCCCAGGCCGCCGCGGCGGACGCGGACGAGGTGGTGGCCGCGATCGAGGCCATTCGCGTGAGTTCCACGGCCACCGACCTCGCCGCGTACGTGCAGATGTTTCGCGGGATGGCGCTCCTGGCCCGCTACGACTGCGGCGGCGAGCGGGAGCAGGATCTGGAGCACGGCATCGACGTCCTCTCGGCCGCCCTCGCGCAGCTGCCAGCGGACATCACTGCGGGGTACGCCACCGCCTCTGCCGACCTGGCGGCGGCCCATCTGGACATGGCCGGACTGCGGGAGGACCCCGGCAGTGTGGAGCTGGCCGCCACCGTGGCAGACCGTGGCATCGACGCCAGCGGACCCGGGCAGCCTGGCTGGCTCAGCCTGCACCGCTGCCGGGCCACGGCGTGCGAGGTCCTGTGGGACCTCGGCGAGGATCCGGGCGACCTCGGCAAGGCGATCGGGAGCTGGCGAACTGTTGCCGAGGATGACGCTGACCCGACCGTGGCGGTCACCCTCGCCGAGCTGCTGCGCGGCGGTGCGGAACACGCCAGCGACCCGAGCGGTCTCGCGGAGGCCGTCACCCTGTTGGAGCAGGCCCTACCCTCGATCGGGCAGCAGGCGCCCGGGTGGCGGCAGCTCGCCGAGACCCACCGGCTGAACTGGCAGCTCACCCGCGGCCGGGCCAGCCTCGACGCCGCCGCCCGCGCTGTCGAACACGCCCTCGCCGCCGCGGACACCGACGACGACGTCCTGGCGGCGCACACCACGCGTCTGGTCCTCGCCACAGAAGCGCTCGAGTACGACGCCGCCCAGGAGGCAGCCGCAGCGCAGACAAGCCTCGACCACCTGGTAGCCGCGCTTGACGAAGCAGACCAGGTGCTGGACAACCGCGGGTCCGCGACGACCCGCGCACGTGTCCATCTCGCCACGGTGCTGGTCTACGCGGACTTCGCTCGCTTCAGCGAGGCAGAAGACGCGCTCGACCTGCCGAGACTGCGCCACCTGATCACGCTGGGTCGAGCGCTTGGCGCCGACGCTCCGCCGCGCCTCGCGGGGTTTCTCGACATGGCGGAGGGGATAGTGGAGCAGGCCGCCAACGCCAGCTCCGCGACGGGGGACTCGAACACGGCCGTGGAGGCGTTGCTGCGGGCTGGGCGGGACGAGAGCTTCAGCAAGGTCAGCGGCGACCGGATACCGGCGCTGCTCTCCTTCGCCCTGCAAACTCGTGCGTCCCGGTTGGGAGATCTGCGCGGGTCTCGTGCCGCCGGCAACCTGACGACGGACGGGGTCGCTGACGGTCGGCCGCAGGACCCGTTCACCGCTGAGTGGCGGGTGTGGGCAGCCGCCATGGTGGCGTTCCAGCGGGCGCGGCAGGGTGATGTCGTCGGTCTGCGGAGGGCGATCGCACACGCCGGGGCGCTGGCACGTCGACTCGGATCCTCGTTCGAGAACGACACGTCGTATCGACTGGCCATGCGCGTCCTTGACGACATGGTGACGGTAGGAACAGGAAGGGGAGAGGTGCGGCCACGCTCACCCGTGCCACTGCCGGCCAGGCAGCTGACGCATCGGGAACTGGGTGTGACGGTACTTGTCGGCGCAACCCAGGTAGCCGCGGCGCTACGACGTGGGGACCTGCCGCTGCTGCGCAGGTGGGCCGACCACCTCGCCGCCCTGGCGCACCGGTTGGAGCCCGGACACACCGCTCGTTTCGTGAGTCTGGCCGTCGCTGCCCAGGCCGAACTCGGCGCGGCGAGCAGGCTTGGCGACCGGGCGGCCGCAGCCCGCGCCGTCCCACACTTCGAAGCGGCGACGGCCGAGTCCGGCGGCCCGGCGAACGCGCTCTGGACCGATCTGACCCGCGACCACGCCGAGGCGCTGCGCAGGTCCGGCGACCCGGATCGGGCCCGAACCCGGCGCCTTGGACTCGCCGCGCTGCACGGCCACGCCCGGCGGGTCCTGTTGCAGGCCGGCACCGATCACGCGATGGACATCGCCCGAGTGGCCGCCGCCGACGCCACGACAGTTGTCCGGTGGTGCCTGCAGGACCGGGCCGACGACGACCTGATCACCGCCCTGGACGCCGGACGGGGGCTCGTCCTGCACGCCGCCACCGCGTCCCGCACGATCGCCGACTCGCTTCGGGAGGCCGGCCACCCGGACCTGGCTGAGGAGTGGCGGCAGACCGCGGGCCTGGGACGCGATCAGGCCACCGGTGACCCGCTCGGCGCGCTTCTCACGGCCGGCGAGGTGCCCGACGACCTACGGCCGCGCGTCCTGCGTGCCCTGGAGAACGCCGGTACGAGCGCGCAGGGCCTGCTGGCCCAGGTGCCCGTCGCGGAGATCCGCGCCGCGCTCACCGAGCTCGACCTGGATGCGCTCGTCTACCTGGTGCCGGCCGCGCGTCCGGTGCCGGGGTTCGCGGCCATCGTCCCCGCGACCGGGAAGATCGAGGTGATCGAACTGCCCGCTCTCGTGGTCGGCGACGGATCGCCGATGCAGAAGCTCCTCCAGGCGGCGCTGGGTCCGGCCGTGACGGGACGCGAAGCGGACACCCGGAAAAGCCGGCCACGAGACGCCGGCCCGGTCGGCGCGCCGGTGCCGCCGTCGGTGGGGGCCCGAATGGATGATCTCTGTCGCTGGGCGTGGCGGGCGGCGATGGCCCGGCTCGTCGCCGAGACCCGGTCAATGCGCCAGTCGGCGCCCCCGCGGCTGGTGCTCATCCCGATGGGCGCCCTCGGGCTCGTACCCTGGCACGCCGCATACCAGAACACCCCAACAGGCCGGCGGTACGCGGTGCACGACCTCGTCCTGTCCTACAGCCCGTCGGCCCGCATGCTCTGTACGGCAGCGGCTCGGCCGCCACGCCCGATCCAGTCGACACTCGTCGTCGGGGACCCGCTCGGCGACCTGCCCTTCGCCGGCATCGAGGCGCGAGCGATCCACAAGCGGTTCCACCAGGAGGGCCAGTACCTCGGCGGCCCCGAGGAGGGGCCGGACCGGATCGCCCACCCCGACAGTGTCCTGGAGTGGATCAGAGCCGTCGGTGGACTGGGGGCGTCCCTGTTGCATCTGGCCTGTCACGGACGCGTCGATCCGGTTCGGCCCGCGGACTCCTATCTCGTGCTCGCGGGGGGTCAGCTGCCCGCGCGCCAACTGCTGGAGGTGTCCCGACTCGCCGCCCTCGAACTCGGCCACGTGTTCCTGGCCGCCTGCACCACGAACCTGGTGGGGGCCGACTACGACGAAGCCTTCAGCCTCGCCACCGCGTTCCTCGCCGCCGGCGCTCACACGGTCTTCGGGTCGTTGTGGTCGGTGCCCGACGTGGGCACGTCCCTGCTGATGTATCTCGTGCACCACTTCCTGTACGAGGAGGGCCACAAACCTGCCGACGCCCTGCACCGCGCCCAGTTGTGGATGCTGGACCCGGCCCGGCAGCCGCCCGACGGCATGCCGGCCGAGTTGGCCGCCCAGTGTGATCGCCCGGACAACGCCGCGCCGCTGAGCTGGGCCGCCTTCACGCATCTCGGGCGATGACCTGCGACCTCGTGACCGACGCCGCCGCCGGGGTCGCGCTGCCGGAGAACCCCTTCCACGTACGCCGTTGAGCAAACCGTCACGCGATGCCCCAACCGGAGTGGCCTCTGGTTCGTCCAAGATACTGAGGACAACACCGAGGGGACCCGTTGTGGCCGGTTGGGAGCAGGTGCTGACGGACCTCGTCAGCACCAGAGGCGCGGCGCTGAAGCGCTACGCCTACCTGCTGTGCGGCAACAGCAGCGACGCCGAAGACCTGGTGCAGGACGCGTTGGTCCGGGCGTTCACCCGGCCGCGACGCGACGCGATTGACAACCCCGAGCAGTACGTCCGCAAGGCCGTACTCAACCTCTACCTCGACCGGGTCCGCCGGCGCGGCGTGTGGCAGCGGGTAATGCCGTTCGCGGTGGCACCGGACCGGATCGAGGACGACTCGCCTGCCGTCGATGCCCGACACGACCTACGGGCGGCGCTCCTGGCCCTCACCCCACGACAACGGGCGTGTGTGGTCCTCTACTACCACGTTGATCTACCCATTCCGGAAATCGCCCTACAACTCGGCTGCGCCGCCGGCACGGTGAAACGCTACCTGCACGACGGGAGACGTCGCCTGGCCGGGCTGCTGGATGACGACGCCAGGGAGGACGACTGTGCCGTCCGATGATCGTCTGTGGCGGGAGCGCCTGGCAAGCTTGGCAGACCAGGCCGCTCCGCCGTCGCTTGCCACCGATCGCCTGCGTGCACGCATCCGGCGACGGCGCGGTCTGTTGGCGGCGAGCACCGGCGCCGCGTCGATCATGGTGGTCTCGCTGGTGACGGTCGCCGCGGCCGGGATCGTCGGTGGCGGTGATCCGATCGGCACGGGCGCCACGCCCGGACCGTCGACTTCCGCCGGGCCCACCGCCACCACCGAAAAGGAGCCTGGGGTGTACGTCTGCGGCGACCGCTACGACCACCCCGGCTCAACTTCGGAAGGCATCCTCACGGCAGAGGTGTCCTCGGTCGCCAAGGTGAATGGCCACTCGGGTCCCGCGGTAACGGTGACATTCGTCGCCACGCGGGCGGTCCAGGTGATCTCCAGTCCGCCGTCACTCCTTCAGGTGCTCTACCTGAAGGACGGCGTCATTGTCGGTGGAGGGCCGATGGTCAACAATCCGGGCGACACCAGGGCCCAGAGCGTCGACGCGATCGGATATGGGTTCGTTCTCGCTCCCGGCAAACCTCACCAACAGCAGCTCGGTCCGCGAGAGCTGCTGTGCCCATCCCTGACCTGGTCCGAGATCTGGGCCGAGCCCGATCGCTACGAGGTCGCCGTGGTGCTCGGCCTGCTCGAAGACCGCGGGGAGGACCTCGTTCTCAATGTTCCGCTCCCGCACGCTGTCGGCTCGCTGGTGGTGAAAGCGGCACTGCCGGGCTGAAACAACGCGCTCCCCGCGCAGCCCCGACTACAGGGCCCCGCAGGGAGTGCGTCGATGTCAGAGTCAGGGCGCGAGTGACATTCCGAAGATGTTGAAGATGGCCGGCGCCTCCGTCCACCTCATCATCGTGCCGTTGCCCGCGCTCGCGATTCCGCGAGCCTGACGAACGTTGGCACTGACGTTGAACACAAGTCCTCCGCTGTCACCGCCTCGAACCGCCTGGAGGCCGTCACGTTGCTGGCCCTCGACGCCGCCGTGAGTGATGCCATTGGACCCCACCCAGGTGAGCCAGCTCTTGGTCACCTGGATGCCGCACACGACACCGGAGACATAGCCCGTGTGGCAGACCCAGTCTCCGGCGTAGGAGAGAGCAGAACTGGTCACGTCGTTGACCGTGTAGTTGCCCGGCTTTCCGTCCCACGTCCGGCTTGCTGTCGTGCCCGTGGAGGAGGTGTCGATTGCCACCGCGTCGTAGTAGTCGGATCGGGTGGTGGTAACTCCGATCTTGTTGCGTCCACCGCCCTCCCACCCGGTGTAGACCGTCACGCTGTTGGCGAAACAGTGCGCAGCCGTGATGAGGAAGGACCGCCCGTCGGAGTTCCGGCGGGCAGGCAGCCCGGACGAGCAGTCGTATCCCTGGCTCTGCGTTGTTCCGGGCCTGGTCAGGGCTGCGCCGGAGATCCACTGAGGGGTGTCCCGCCGTCGCGACACGTCGGCTGTCGCGGGAGCCGGCTCGACGACGGTAGGAACGCCGACGAGTTCGGCGACGGGCCGCCGGGCGACGGCGGACGGTGTCAACGCCTCCGCAGCGCGTACGACATCCCGGGCACGAACCGTCAGACCACTGCCGTCGGCGGGGACCGCCACGCTCTCGATCGACAGGTCCGCACGCTGCTGCTCGTTGATGAGGCGTTCACTCGCCGCCTTCAACTCGCGGAGAGTGTGACGGCCCTGCTTCAGCTCGATGCGGTCGGCTTTGACCGCTGGGTCGGTCTTCCGCACTGCGGCTAGGAACCCCTTCGCAGCGGCGAGATCGGTCAGATAGATCTTGACCTTTCCGGTCGTTCCGTCCAGTTCGAGACCAGAGAAGGCGCCGCTGTGAGACGCAGTCCCGACCGTAGTGGCTGCATCGGCGATCTGCCGCAGCGGTTGGAGGAGAAGACCCTGCTCGGCGGGCGACATGGCAGCGATTTGCTGGTTCGTCAACTGAGGCGGATCAGCCGCCGCCGGATTGCTCAACATCGCAGTCGTTGCCAGCAAGGTCACCGTTATGACGGCAGCCCCCCGCATTCTGGGCATCCAAGTCTCCTTGTGTCGAGTGGAAACCGGAGCCTATTGGTCCACGATGAGCCTCGATGCCCCGGCGGGCTAACCTGCACAAATGGCGATCTGCCCCACATCAGGTGGGCGGCACGCGATTGGAACGGGGATCCTTTCTGCCATTCCGGTAGCTCGTCGTCGCGGCTCACCTCTCACGACCAGGGTCGGATCGTCGTACGGCCGGGGCCCTCTCCTACGGTCGGCGGACCGCTAGGCTGGCTCTCCACGGTCTCCCCACCTGGAGAAACGCCCATGTCCGACAGCGTTTTCGCGCAGTTCACCGTCGACGACGACCAGCTCGACGTCGGGCTGATCGTGCAGCCGGCGATCAACGCCGCCCTGGTGCACAACCGGGTGCCGCTGGTCCGTCACCTCACGCTCGTCAACCGAGGTGCGGTGCCGCTGACCGATGTCACGGTGACCCTGGAACTGCGCGGCCCGGACGGCGCCCTGACCGAGCCGTGGGTACGGACGCTGACCCAGCCGTTGCGGCCCGGTGCCAGCACGAGCTGGGACGACTTCCGCGACTTCACCCCCGACCGGGTGCTGCTGTACCGCACCGACGAGGCATTCCCGGTCGACTACCGCCTCACCGTCGAAACAGCCGAAACAGCCGAGCCAGCCGACAACGCAGCCGAAACCGCCGACAACGCGGCCGAGGCGGCCGACGCCCCGTTGACGCTTGTCGCCCCGTCCCGGGTGTTGGCGCACAACGAGTGGTTCAACAGCCCCGTCCTGTACGACAGCCTGGCGGCCTTCGTGCAGCCGAACACTCGGGCCGTGGAGGCGGTCCTGCGGTCGGCCGCCCAGCTCCTGCTCGCGCGCACCGGCTCCGGCTCGCTGCAGGGCTACCAGGAGGGCTCGGAACGGGCGGCGCTGATCGCCGGCGCGGTCTACGAGGCGCTGCGCCAACTCGAGATCACCTACCAGACCCTGCCGGCGTCCTTCGAGCACACCGGCCAGAAGGTGCGCACGACGGCGGCGGTGCTCGACGGGCGGCTCGGCAACTGCCTCGACCTGGCCGTCACGTACGCCGCGTGTCTGGAAGCGGCGGGGCTGCACCCGCTCGTCTTCATCAGCGCGGGACACGCCTTCGGCGGCTTCCTGCTGGAGGAGGAACGGCTGGGCTCGGCCGCGGTGACCGAGACCAACCTGCTGATCTCCATGGTGGACTCCGGCCGGGCCGTCCCGGTCGAGCTGACCCGCATCGGGCCGGGCGCGCAGTCGGCGACCTTCACCGAGGCGGTACGCGTCGGGCTCGGCCACTTCCGCGGCGACGGCGACCGCATGCAGGGCGTCGTCGACGTGCACCTGGCCCATCGCTCGGGGATCCGCCCGCTGCCGTCAGCCGACGAGTTGGTCACCACGCCGCTACTCAAGGAAACGACAGCCGAGGCGACGCCACAGACAACAGCGTCCATCGACCTGCCGCCCGGTGTCGCCGCCGCGAAGCTACGCCAGTTCGCCGACGAGGGCGAGGAGGTGCCGCACCAGCCCGACGGGTCGCCTGCGCGCGTCCAGCAGTGGAAGAAGTCGCTGCTCGACCTGAGCCTGCGCAACCCGCTGCTCAACCTGCCCAAGCGCGGCCGTGGCCTGGACCTGCACGTGCCCGCCGGTGCGCTGGCCCTGCTCGACGACCTCATCCACGACGGCCGCCAGGTGCAGGTCATCCCGCAGGACGACATCAGTCACGTCCACGAGCTGGCCGGGACGCGCCGGGCGCAGGACCTCGACGCCGAGATCCTCACCCGGGAGCTGCGTACCGACCGGCGGGTCTACGGCGCGGTCACCGACGCCCGCTACAAGACCGCGATGCGGGCGCTGCAACGCGAGGCGCGCACGATGGAGCAGGAGACCGGCAGCAACTACCTCTACCTGACCATCGGCACACTGGTGCACACGAAGACGACCGGGGGAGAGGCGTACGCGCCGCTGTTCCTCCTGCCGGTGCGCATCGAGGGCGGTAACGGCCGTCGCCCGTACGCGATGGTCATCGACGGCACCGAGGTCGCCAGCCCGAACTACTGCCTGATCGAGTGGTTGCGGGTCAAGCACGGCGTGCGGATCCCGGAGCTGGAGCGACCGGTCCTCGACGAGCACGGCATCGACATCGCCAAGACCCTGGCCGCGATCAACACCGGGCTGCTCGACAACCGGCTCAACTACCGTATCGACGAGACCGCAAGCCTTCGACTTGTGCAGTTCTCCACCTTCCAGATGTGGCGGGACCTCACCGACCACTGGCCCCGGTTCATGGAGAACCCGGTCGTCCGGCACCTTGTCGAGTCCTCCGGCGCCACGTTCGACGATCCCGCCCGCCCGGAGCACGACGTCGAGATCGCCGTCGACGAGGCCGACCTGCACCTGCCCATCCCCGCCGACGGGTCGCAGATGCAGGCCATCGTGCGCGCCGAGCGCGGCCACTCGTTCGTCCTGGAGGGCCCGCCGGGCACCGGCAAGTCCCAGACCATCACCAACATGATCGCCCGGGCGGTCAGCGCGGGCCGGTCGGTGTTGTTCGTCGCCGAGAAGCAGGCCGCGCTGGAGGTGGTGAAGCGCCGCCTCAGGCAGGTCGGCCTCGGGCCGTTCGCGCTCGACCTGCACGGGCGCAAGCAGTCCCTCAACGCGATCCGCCAGCAGCTGCGCGACGCCCTCGACCAGTACGACCAGGGCGGCGACGGCTCGTGGACGGCCGTCGAGACGGCCTACCGGACGCGGCTCGCTCCGCTGGCCGAGTATCCGGCCCAGGTGCACACCGCAAACCCCGTCGGGATGTCGCTCTGGTCGGCCTACGAGCAGACCCTGGCGTACGGGGACGGGCCGGTCGCCCCGATCCCGGTGGCCTACCTGCACGCGCCCGCCCCGGCACGCGCGCAGGTCGAGACGACCCTGCGGGAGTTCCCGGCGGCCGCGCGATCGGCCCGACTCCGGGCCGCGCACCCGTGGGCGCTCAGCGGTTGCCGCACCCTCGACGGGCTGCACGCCGCCGCGGTCACCGAGATCGCCGGTGAGCTCGAACGCCTCCGGGCCGACCTCGCCACCCACCCGCACCTGGTCGAGTTGCTGCGGACGCTGTCCGCCCCGGAGACCGTGAGCGAGTTGCAGGCGGGCGCGTGGCTCGCCGTACGCGGACTGCTGCCGGACCGGCAGACCACCCTGCACGCCAGCGACCGACGGTGGGACGAGGCGGTGGCCCGGCTCCAGGCGGACCTGGCGGCCTTCCGGCAGGGCTTCGCCGGTGAGCTGGCCGACTTCCGGCCGGACGTGTTCGCCCGGCCGGAGTTGACCGCCTGGCACGCCGAGGCGCAGGGGGTGGCCAAGAGGTTGTTCGGCAAGCGCAAGCGTTGGCAGGCCATCGTGGATCGGTTGGCGGTGCACCTGGTCGCCGGTGCGACGCTCGACGTCGATCGGGTGGAGGTCACCAGCGGTCGGCTGGTGGCGGCCCAGGCGCAGGCGGCGGCCCTCGATCAGCAGTGGGTGGCGGTGGGCGGGCTGCGGCTGTCGCAGTGGCGGCCCACGGACCCCGACGCGCAGGAGCGGCTGGCCGAGGCGATCGAGGCGACCCAGGTCGGTCGGACGCTCCTGGCCCGGCATCCGCAGGCCTGGGAGCTGTTCGACGGCGGGTTCACCGATGTCGACGCGGTGTTGCTCGACCGGATCGCCTCGCGGTGGCGGGCCTGGCGCGGGGTGTTGCGCTCCGGCGGGTCGGAGCTGAGCCGGTGGGCCGCCGGTTCGCACTGGGTCGACGCCTGGCAGCGCGACGGCGTGGCCTGGCTGCACGAGTTGCGGAGCGAGGAGTTGTTCCCGCTGCGCCGGTGGGCGACCGTCCTGACCCACGCCGACGTGCTCGCCGCGGCCGGTCTCACCGACTACCAGGACCAGCTACTGCGCGCCGAGGTGGCCGGGCATCTCGCCGAGGAGGTCTACCGGCGTGGAGTCGCCACGGCGTCCCTCGCCGAGCGGATGCGGGCCGGCGGCCTGCAGTACTTCGACCCGGAGCTGCACGACGACGAGATCAGCCAGTTCGAGGCGGCCGCCGGTGAGCTGCGGTCCGCGCTGCCGACGCAGCTGCCGTCGGTGCTGGTCCGCCGCCGCCCCTTCAGCCCGGCCGACAGGCGTGGCCGCTTCGCCGACTTCGCGGCGGAACTCCGCCGCAAGCGGGGCGGGCGGTCCTTCCGGGAGCTGTTCGAGCAGTACCCGGACGCGGTGCTCGCACTGACTCCGTGCGTGCTCGTCAGTCCCGCGTCGGCGGCGAACTTCCTGGCGCCGGCGAGCCAACGGTTCGACCTGGTCATCTTCGACGAGGCCTCGCAGATCCGGGTAGCCGAGGCGATCGGCGCGATGGGCCGGGGCAGCGCCGCGGTGGTGGTCGGTGACTCCCGGCAGATGCCGCCGAGCAGCATCATGCAGGCCAGCCACAGTGTGGACGAGGTCGACGTGGGCAACGGCCCGGTGCCGGAGGACCTGGAGAGCATCCTCAGCGAGGCCGTCGAGTCGGGGCTGCCGCAGCGGTGGCTCTCCTGGCACTACCGCAGTCACGACGAGTCACTCATCGCCTTCTCCAACCGCTACTACTACGACAACAAGCTCTCCAGCCTCCCGTCGCCCGGTGCCGCCAGCTCGGCGGGCGTCAGCTGGCGGCGGGTGGACGGCCAGTACGACCGGGGCGGATCCCGCACCAACGAGGTCGAGGCGAGGGCGATCCTCGCGGACATCAACCGGCGGCTGCACGAGCCGGCGACCACCACCCAGTCCGTCGGCGTGGTCACCTTCAACATCCAGCAGCGGGACCTCATCCTCAACCTGCTGGAGGAGAGCGCCGATCCGATCATCCGCGAGCACCTTTCCGGCGCGGTCGCGGAGCCGATCTTCGTGAAGAACCTGGAGAACGTCCAGGGCGACGAGCGGGACGTCGTCCTGTTCTCCCTGGCCTTCTCCACCAACCCGGAGACCGGTCAGCTTCCGCTGAACTTCGGTCCGCTCAGCCAGGCCGGCGGCGAGCGGCGGCTCAACGTCGCCATCACCCGCGCCCGCCGCCAGGTCGTCCTCTACTCGTCCTTCGACCCGTCGGACATCGACCTGTCCCGTACGTCCGCCTTGGGCACGCAGCACCTGCGGGCGTACTGCGAGATGGCCGCCGCCGGCGCGGAACGCCTGGGTGACCTCACCACCGACCGCACCGAGCGGCGCAGCCGGATCCGCGCGGAGGTGGCCGCGGCGCTGCGCGACCGCGGCCACGAGGTCCGTACGTCGCACGGTCTCTCCGACTTCACCGTGGACATCGCGGTACGCAGACCAGGCGCACCGCTGTGGCAGGTGGCCGTCATGCTCGACGGTCCGGAGTGGGGCGCACGCCCGACGGTGGCCGACCGGGACTCGGCGCCCGCGCTCCTCCGCTCGATCATGGGTTGGCCGGAGGTCGTGCGGTTCTGGCTGCCGGCGTGGATCCACGACCGGTCGGCGCTGCTCGACCGGGTCGACGAAGCGGTCACCCGGGCCGACGCCCCCACGACCGCCGAACCGGAGCCCGACCCGCTGGCGGTCGCCGCGCCGCCCGGGGCCATCGCGCTGCCGCAGCCGCGCTCCGGGACGGGCGTGGAGCCGCCAGGCGCGACCGCTCCCGCCGAGGTGCCACAGCCGCGCCTCGCGGTGGACGAAGAGCCCTTCCTGGACGTCTCGGCGCCACCGGTCACCGCGCTCGCCGCCGCGACCACCGCAGGGGACACCATCACGGTGAGCCCGTTCGTTCCGTACGTCCCGACCCCGCTCGGAGACCAGGCCGACCTCGACCTGCTGGCCACCGATCGGCGGGTACGTGATCTGATGCGGACCGCGCTCCACGAGATCATCGAGGCCGAGGGACCCATCGAACAGCACCGGCTCGCACGCCTCGCCCTCGCCCGGTTCGGTTTCCTCCGGACCCGGGAGGACCGGCGTACCGCCGTGCTGTCGCTCGTCGACTCCCGCCGTCTGTACCCGCACCCGAGCGTGAGCCGGTACGCCTGGCCCGAGGACGCCGACCCGCAGACCTACCGCGCGTACCGGGTCACGCAGGCGAGCAACGACCGCGCGTTCGAGGAGGTGCCACCCGAGGAGGTGGCCAACGCGCTCGTGCACGTGCTGCGGGGCGTACCGAGCATGGACGAGGAACGGCTGCTGCGCGCCGGCCTGGAACGGCTCGGCTACCGCCGCCGCACCGAAAAGATCGACAAACTACTCCGGTACGGGCTGCACGTCGCCGTGACAAGCGGTCGCCTCCGCTTCGACCAGGACGGCCGCCTCACCCAGGGTTGACGAAAGCCCTCACTCGTATCGGTATCAGACCGTGTTTCCGCCCGCGGCGGGTAGCGGCCGTTCGTAACGGCTGACAATGGTGACGGGGCCCTGTTGTTCTCGCTGGCCGGGTGCACCACCCACGGCCACGTCACCGCGGTGGACGAACCCGGAGGCTTCGTAGTAGGCGCGTAGCCGACGATTGGATGCCACGCAGTCCAGTCGGAGGGCATCCCGGCCATCATGACGGGCGGTGTCCGCAGCCCAGGCCAGGATGACGGCGCCGAGACCGCCTGCCCACCGGCACACGGCCATCCTGTGCACGTACGCCGCCTGCCCACTGATGTCGGCCCAGACGGGATCCGCCCAGTCCAGCGTGACGGTCCCGGCGATCCTGTCGCTGATCTCGATCAGCCAGGTCTCACCACGTCGACACGCGTCGTCGATCCAGCCCGCCTCGAAACGCGCGGGCCACTGACTGATCCCGCGTTCGCGCAGCCATGCCGCCGCCTCGTCGAGGACGCGGAGCACGTCGGGTATGTCGTCGACTCCGGCGCGCCGAAAGGTGACCTTGTCGTCGCTGCCACCGCCAACCATCCGGACATGATCGCAGAGACTGCCGAGTGACGGGGCAGGGTGGCACCCACCGAGGACGGTGTTCGACGGCGTGTCGACGCCCGGCAGGTGGCGAGGTCTGGGCCGCCTCAGCCGAGGTCGTGCTCGTCCGGCCGCGTATTGAGGACCCAGGCGAGCGGCATGGTCGCCCGGGTGACGTACTGATCGCCATCCAGGCGGTACATGGTGACGGTCTGCCCTGAATCCTGATCGACCACCCAGTACTGAGGAATGCCGGCAGTGGCGTACTCGCTGCGCTTGGTCACCGTGTCGACACCCTCGGAGCCGGGGGAGACGATCTCGACCACGAGGAGTACGTCGGCGACCGGCAGCCACACACCGTCTGCTTGAGCTTTGCTCCAGATGACCAGGTCTGGGATCCGGCCGCCAATACCGCCGTCACGGCCCGGTATGCGTAACCCGACCGCCTGGGCGATGTGTTCCGCCGGGACACCGCCCTGGGCCAGCCACACCATGAGCCGCGTCGCGATGATCGCGTGGTTGTAGCCCGGCGGCGGCATGATCGAGACGACTCCCTCGGGACTGATTTCGTACCGGTGGTTCTCGTCCGCGGCCATCATCGCCGTCAGGTCGTCGAGCGTCACGACCGTGGGCATGTACCTGCCAACCGCCTCTGAGCTCATGGGCGCATCCTACCGGTTCGCAGCCCACCGCCTGCGGTGATGGACCGCGCGGTGCGCCAGCAACTAGAGCAGGATTGCTCGATCCGTGGGTCTCGGATGCGTAGGTGCGGCCACCCGTTCCTGGTAGGTGGCGGACACCATCGACTTTTTTGGTGCTGCACAGGAGCCGGGCCGGGGAAACCGCCGTCTCCGAAGAGGAGCAGCACATCTTCCGGCAGCGGAGCCTCTGCGACCTACGGCTGCTGGGCGGCCGGCGCTGCCTGCTCCAGGCGGCCATGACGGCGCCTTTCCCGCCACCCACGCCGGTGACCGGGTCCTACGTCACGAGGCGGTAGTCGGGGATGTCACGGTTGCGTTCCTCGGTCGGCTCGTCTGTCGATCGTGCGGTGACGCCGACCGGAATAGGCGCCCGGGACACGTAAATGCCCTCCAGGCAGGTGTCGCACCAGAACGAGACATACCCATACTCGGTCGCGGGCCGCGCCGTGAAGATGATCCGTAGGGTCCGGTGACCGCAGTTCGGGCAGGGAAGTTCCGACGTCGTCGGCAGCGCGCGGTAAACGACGTCATATGCCGCCAACCACTCATCGAACGTGGCCATCAGTGCGCTCCTTCCGGCCTGACCGAGTGGTTGGTCCACCACTCTTCCTCATGGGCGTAGGCCCGATCCTCGAATGCGTCTATCTCATGACGGGTGGCCGGGTACGGGCGACCCTGGCGGAGCTCGGCGACGTGGAACCGCTCATGTTCGAGCGTACGGGCCAGGTCCTCCTCACTGCGGAAGGCTTCTCGACAGAGCATGACCGACTCGTCAGGCTTCGTCAGTCCGCACACACCAGAAACCCGATTGTTGATGGTGAGCCGGATGTCGGAGATATCAATCCCGTACTTGGCGGCGAGGGTCGTCACCGCCTCCATCCTCATCGGCATTCGAGGACCAGCTCCGCGACCGCGAACCCGACTGAGGTCGCCTGGGTCTGCCCCGGCACGTTGGAGTCGACCCAGCGCCTGCTTGAGCTTTTCGATCAGGTCGCCGAGGCGGCGTACCTCCGGGATCAACCGCCGCAGGCTGGCCAGCAGCCCGCGCAGCAGCCGTGCGATCCGCGCACCCCACGACGCCACCAGTGTCGTCACCTGCTCCACCACCAGCGGCGCGGCCAGTCCGCCGGTGATGACGAGTTCGCCCGCGTACACGATGAGACGGGACACGCAGGTGGCGATGGCATCGCGGACCAGGAGCCGGACGGCGGCCACCAGGCCGGCGGCGCCTTCCGTGATCGCGGCCAAGGTGTCGGCGCCCTGGGCGAGGCCGCTGATGGCCTGCTGCTGTTCGCCGGCCCAGGCGCGGTAGGCGGGGCCGGCACTACCGCCCCAGCCGGCGACGTCGTTGCGGACGGCGCGGGTCAGCGCGCCGGCCTCCTCGCGGAGCGAGGCGGCGACGTTGCGCCAGGTCTGGGCGTGTGCGGTGATCTGCGCCGGGTCACCGGCGAGCCAGTCCAGCGCCTCGCTGAGCGGCTTGACGTGCTCGATGAGCCAAGCGATCCCGTACTGGAGCAGGGCGCCGACCGGATCGGAGACGAAGGCGAGGGCGTCCAGGCCGGCGCTCACCACGCCGAGGCTGCCGTCGATCCAACTGCCGTTGCGGACCCCGTGGGCGATGAGTTCGATGTCCTCGCAGATCCACACGCCCGCCCAGGCGCTGGGCGGGGTGTCCGCAGCGGCGGCGACGAGTGGATTGGACGTCACCGCTGCTGCCGCACCCCGTCGAGCAGTTGCCTGGCGTGGGCGTCCGAGTGTCGGTAGCGGTCCGCGCTGGTCCGCAGCCTCCCGGTGGTGTCCCGCACGGACCCGGCTGCAGAGCCGATGCCGTCGACAAGGGTTCGCTGCAGGCCGTCGAGCAGCATCGGCATCATCGCGCAGAGCTGCCCGTAGGCGTCGGTGCCCAACCGGACGTGCTGGCCGGCCTGCTGGGCGGTGTTGAGGCTGTCGGCACAGCGATCGAGACGTGCGGCGTGGGCGGTGAGGTCGTCCGGGTCGACCTCGATGCCGTCACCGGCGGGCATCGTCTGATCCCTGGTCGGGGGGAAGCCGGCTGCGGTACGAGTCGATGATCGCCCGGGTGCTCGCGTCGTCGCCCGATGACTCCGTGGCCGCGTCGCTGACCTGTCGGAGCAGGTCGGCGCGGGCGGCGGTGGTGGTCTCCAGGATCTGCCGAGCGGTGTGCGCCGCGGGTTGTTGCCGGATGAGCTCGTCGAGCCGCAGGTCGACGAGCAGCCCAGCCGAGTCGACGGTGACGTGGACAGTCCGAGCGGCGTTGCGGGCGGTGCCGGTCAGCTCCCGCATCGTCGCCGACAGAGTCCTGGCTCGTTCCGCCCGCTCGGCGAGCGATGATTCCCACTCGTCAAGTCGGCCTTCGGCCGCGTCGAGCGCGGCGTCGTCCACCCACATGTCGACCCTCCCCAGGAACCGGCGACATCACCGGCACGCTACCAACCAGTCGCACTCCGTGCGTGCCCCCAGGGTGGTCGCCGGCCCTCGGCGCGATCTTGCACTTCCTGTCGCGACAAAATGACGCAGAGTCCCGCATCTCGGCGACAGAAAGTGCAAGATCGGCGCAACAGGCACGGTGCGCCGGATCCGCGCCGGCCCATCACGAGGTGTCCGATTCCGAACCACGTGCCGATCGGCTCGACAAGGATTGTTCCCGTGACGAGCAGCAATCCACTGCGGGGATGGAGCAGTCGGACCGCCTGGGAGGGGCGGTTCAACGCTCCGCTGCGCGCGTTCCTGCGCACCGAGACCGGCGGTGCCCGGGTGGTGCTGGTCGCCGCGGTGGTGGCCCTCGGCTGGGCCAATCTGCACGTCTCGTCGTACGAGTCGGTGTGGGGCACCTCGCTCTCGGTTCGGCTCGGCGACTGGTCCGTGTCACACGACCTGCGTACCTGGGTGAACAGCGGCCTCATGACCTTCTTCTTCCTGGTGGCCGGGCTGGAGTTGCGCCGCGAGTTCGACATCGGCGAGCTGCGGGAGCGGCGTCGGCTGGCCTTGCCGATGCTCGCCGGGTTCGGCGGCATGCTGCTGCCGATCGCGATCTATCTCGTGATCAACGCCGGGCACACCACGGCCGGGGGCTGGGGTGTGGTGATGGCCACGGACACGGCGCTCGCGCTCGGTGCGCTGGCCGTCTTCGGGCCGCGCTTCTCGGATCGGCTGCGGGGTTTCCTGCTGACCGTCTCCGTCGTCGACGACGTGCTCGCGATCGCGGTGCTGGCCATCGCGTACCCGCATCATCCCTCGCTGTCGGCGCTGCTCGTCGCGGTGGTGATCTTCGGTGTGGTCCTGGTCGTCCGGGCCCTGGGTGTGCGGTTCGGGCCGGTGTACGCGGTGCTGGGGGTGGCCGCCTGGGTGGCGGTTTCGAAGTCCGGTGTCGATCCGGTGGTGGTGGGTCTGGTGATGGGGTTGCTGACCTACGCCTACGCCCCCGACCGGGGCGATCTGCGACGGGCGAGCGACCAGTTCCGTCTCTTCCGGGAGCAGCCCACCCCGCAGCTCGCCCGGATGGCCCGGGCCGGGCTCATCTCGGCGGTGTCGCCCAACGAGCGGCTCCAGAGCATCTACCATCCGTGGGCGAGCTACCTGGTCGTGCCGCTCTTCGCGCTGGCCAACGCGGGGATCGTGATCGACGGCGACCTGCTCGCCAGGGCCGTGGTCTCGCCGGTGGCCCTCGGCGTCGTGGTCGCGTACGTCGTCGGTAAGCCGGCCGGGATCGTGGCCACCTCGTGGCTGGTGGCCCGGCTGAGCGGTAACCGGTTCCGGCCACCAGTCGGCTGGGTGGCCGTCGTGGGGGTCGGCACGGTTTCCGGCATCGGGTTCACCGTCGCGCTGCTCATCGCCACCCATGCCCTGAGCGGCCCGGCCCTGGACGAGGCGAAGCTCGGCATCCTCGTCGCCACAGCCGGCGCGTCCCTCGTCACCTGGTTGGTGTTCCGCGCTGTCCGGCGACTGTCACCGGCACGGCGTGCGCGGGCGTTGTTGGGCGTCACCGAGGGGATCGTCGACCTGATGCTGCCGGTCGACCCGGAGCGTGACCACATGCGCGGGCCGGTCGAGGCGCCGGTGACGGTCGTGGAGTACGGCGACTTCGAGTGCCCCTACTGCGGGCAGGCCGAGCCGGTGGTCCGGGAACTGCTGGCCGACTTCGCGAACGTCAGGTACGTCTGGCGGCACCTGCCGCTCACCGACGTCCATTCGCACGCCCAACTCGCCGCCGAGGCCGCCGAGGCGGCGGGGGAGCAGGGCGCGTTCTGGGAGATGCACGATCTGCTGCTCGCGCACCAGGACGCCCTCGACCCCACCGAGGTGCTCGGCTACGCCGAACAGCTCGGTCTGGACCTCGACCGGTTCCGGGAGCACATGGTGAAACGGATGGGCGTCGACCGGGTCGCCGAGGACGTCGACTCCGCAGACCTCAGCGGTGTCACCGGCACCCCGACCTTCTTCATCAATGGTCGGCGGCACCACGGCGCGTACGACATGACGGCGCTCTCGGCGGCGGTGCGGGGGGCGTTCGCCAGCGCGAGGCTCCGCCCGGAGTACCACCCTCGGCCTCCCGGACGGCGCGAGGGCGGGCCGTCGTACCCGGCGTGATCGGTCGTGGGGCGCGAGCCCGCCACCTGATGAGGGGCGTTTCGGGCCGTTGTCGCACCTGCGTGGCGGGCCAGGACCCATGCTGCACGGGGGAAAGGAGCCGCGATGGCCCGCAGCAGGGGCATCCGAGCCCGAAGGGACCGATCATGTCCAACGCCAGCCGTGCCGATGGCGCAACGACACGGTCGGGTTCCACGTCCGGCGCGGTGCGGGTCACGTTCGCCTTCTGGATCACGCTCGTGGGCACCACCGTGCCGACACCGCTCTACCCGCTCTACGAGATGGAGTTCGGCTTCTCGTCGTTGACGGTGACAGTGGTCTACGCGCTGTACGCGTTGGGCGTGGTCGTCGGGCTGCTGGTGTTCGGTCGGCTCTCCGACCAGATCGGCCGCCGCCCGGTGATCCTCGTCGCGCTGCTGCTCTCGGTCGCCGCGGACGCCGTGTTCCTGGCCGCCGTGGACCTGGCGATGATCATCGTGGGTCGGGTCCTCGCCGGTCTCTCCGCCGCGCTGATCATCGGCGCGGCGACCGCGGCGCTGGCCGAGTTGATCAGCCCGCGGCACCCGAAGCGGGCCGCCACCGTGTCGATCTTCGCGAACCTGGGTGGCCTCGCCACCGGCACCCTGCTGTCCGGGATCGTGTCGGACGTGGCGCCCGACCCGCTCCGGCTGCCCTGGGTGATCGTGCTGGTCCTGGCGGTGGTCGCGATCATCGCGTTGCGCGGCGTACCGGAGACGGTACGGGAGCGCTCGCCGGTGACGCTGCGGGTGCAACGGCTGCACGTGCCGGCGACCATTCGCGGCGCCTTCGTCCGCTCGGCGATCACCGCCGGCGCGGGGTTCGCCGCGCTCGGGGTGCTCACGTCGGTGAGCGGGCTGTTCCTCGGCATGGTCCTGCACGAGACCTCGCACACCCTGGCCGCGCTCGTGGTCTTCGTGGCGTTCGCCGGTGCCGCGTTCGGGCAGCTGCTGACCCGCGTCCTGTCCTCGCGTGCCGCGCTGGCCAGCGCCTGCGTCGGTCTGATCGTGGGGGCGGGACTGCTCGCGTTCAGCATGTGGATGGCGCTGCTGGCGACGCTCGTCCTCAGCGCGGCGATCATGGGAGTCGCGTCCGGGGTGGCGGTCGGCGACGGCATCGCGACGATCACGATGAAGACCGAACCGCAGCATCGGGCCGAGGCGGTGTCGACCTTCTTCGCGATCCTGTTCGCCATGCTCGGCGTGCCCGCCGTCGGGGTGGGCCTGCTGATCCAGAGCGCCGGCCTGCGTCCCGCCGGTGAGATCTTCAGCGCGGTGGTGGCGGTGCTCGCCCTTGTCGTCCTGCTCAGCCTCGTCCGCGGCGACCGCACGCGCCCCGCGCACTGAACGCCGACCGGACCCGGCCCGCGCGCGGCGCACCGGCCGGGCCGGTGTGCGTGCGGATCCGGAGGTCTTGCGTTCGCACCGCGGAGCCGAGTGAGGTGTGGTCATGACGTTCACCACCCGGCCCACGCTGCGGGGCACCTTCGGCATGGTCTCCTCGACGCACTGGCTCGCCAGCCAGTCGGCGATGGGCATCCTGGAACGCGGCGGCAACGCCTTCGACGCGGCGGTCGCCGCCGGGTTCGTCCTGCACGTGGTCGAACCGCACCTCAACGGGCCGGGCGGCGAGGTGCCGGCCATCGTGGCCACCGCGCGGGGCCCCAGGCCGAAGGTGCTGTGCGGGCAGGGCCCCGCGCCGGCCGGTGCCACAGTCGCGCACTTCCGGTCCCTCGGGATGGACCTCGTCCCCGGCGCCGGACCGCTCGCGGCGGCCGTACCCGGCGCCGTGGACGCCTGGCTCCTGCTGCTGCGTGACCACGGCACGCGCACCCTCGCCGAGGTGTTGGAGCCGGCCATCGGCTACGCGGGCGCCGGCCACCCGCTCGTGGGCCAGGTCGGCGCCACAGTGGCGGCCGTCCGGTCGCTGTTCGAGGAGCACTGGCCCACCTCCGCCGCGCTCTGGCTGCGTGGCGGCCGCCCACCGGCGGCGGGGGAGGTGTTCGCCAACCCGGCGTACGCGGACACCCTGCGCCGGCTGGTCGAGGCGGGACAGGCGGCCGGCGCGGACCGGGAGACGCAGATCGAGGCCGCGCGCCGGGCCTGGAGCACGGGTTTCGTGGCCGAGGCGATCGACGCGTTCAGCCGCCAGCCGTTCCGGGACTCCACCGGACGGCCGCACGCCGGGCTGGTCACCGGCGACGACCTGGCCGCGTACTCGGCGACCTGGGAGGCGCCCACCACCCTCGACTGGCACGGCTACTCGGTGGCGAAGACCGGCTTCTGGGGTCAGGGCCCGGTGCTGCTGGAGGCGCTTGCCACCCTGGACGCGCTCGACGACCCCGGCGCGTACGACCCGGCGACGGCGGCCGGCGTGCACGCCCAGGTCGAGGCGCTCAAGCTCGCCTTCGCCGACCGGGAGGCCTGGTACGGCGACGGCGTCGACGTGCCCGCCACGGCACTGCTCTCCCGGGAGTACGCGCGCGAGCGGGCGGCCCTGATCGGCGATCGCGCGTCGGCGGAGTTGCGGCCGGGGCATCCCGACGGGGCGCGGCCACGCCTGCCAACCCACGTCCGAAGCGCTGCCGCGCGGCGTGGGCACGCGACGGACCCGACGACGGGGGAGCCGACCGTGCGGTCGGACGGGGTGACCCGGGGCGACACCTGCCACGTGGACGTGGTCGACCGCTGGGGCAACATGATCTCCGCGACGCCCAGTGGTGGCTGGTTGCAGAGTTCGCCGACCATTCCGGAACTCGGCTTCCCGCTGGGCAGCCGGTTGCAGATGTGCTGGCTGGAGGAGGGGCTCGCCTCCTCGTTGGTCCCGGGCCGTCGACCGCGTACGACGTTGAGCCCGACGATCGTGTACCGCGACGGCGAGCCGGTGCTGGCCTGCGGCACCCCCGGCGGGGACCAGCAGGACCAGTGGCAGTTGGCGTTCCTGGTGCGGCATCTCGTCGGCGGCCAGCCGCTCCAGGAGGCGATCGACGCGCCGGCGTGGCACACGCTCAGCCTGCCGGGGTCGTTCTATCCCCGCGACGTCGAGCCCGGCGTCCTGGTGGTGGAGGACCGGCTCGACGAGGGCGTGCGGGCGGCCCTGCGGGCGTACGGGCACCGGGTGCGGGTCACCGACGGGTGGAGCCTGGGTCGGCTCTGCGCGGTGACCCGTGATCCGGCGACGGGCGTGCTGTCCGCCGGTGCGAACCCCCGGGGAATGCAGGGCTACGCGTGCGGCCGTTAGGACGTGTCAGACGCCGCGCGCGAACAGGGCGAGGCGGACCCGGTTGGGGCTGTCGGTCTTGGTCATCAGGCTGGTGATGTGGGTCTTGACCGTGGTGACGCCGATGTGCAGCCGGTCGCCGATCTCGGTGTTGGACAGGCCCTCGGCGACCAGGTCCAGCACGTCCCGTTCGCGGGCGGTCAGACCCTGCACCAGCCGTGGCGACTCGGGTCGGGCGTGCACCGCGCGCTGGACGAGCCGCCGCAGCACCTCCGGGCTGAACGGGCTGTCACCGACGGCGGCCCGCCGGATGCCGTCGAGCAACTCGGTCGGGGGCGCGTCCTTGAGCAGGAACCCGCAGGCGCCGGCGGTCAGGGCGGGGTAGAGGTGGTCGTCGTCGCCGAACGTGGTCAGCACCAGGACGCGGGTGGCGGGGCGGTCGGCGAGGATCCGGCTGGTCGCGGTGATCCCGTCGACACCTGGCATCCGCAGGTCCATGACGACGACGTCGGGCAGGAGCTGCCCGGCCAGCGGGATCGCGTCACGACCGTTGTCGGCCTCACCGACGACCTCGATGTCGGGTTGGGCGTCGCAGAGCATGCGCAGCCCGGCGCGGATCAGGTGCTGGTCGTCGACCAGCAGCACCCGGATCACGCCGGCTCCGGCGCGGGCGAGCCGGCGGGGGCCGTGCGTTCCCGGGGCACCGGGTGGCCGGGCGGCTCGGCGGCGGAGGCCGGGAGCACGGTACGCACCCGCCACCCCGTCGGGGTCGGGCCGGCCTCGAGCCGACCGCCGAGGACCTCGACGCGCTCGCGCATGCCGGTGATGCCGTGCCCGCCGCCGGTCGGCACGCCCGCCGGCACCCCGCCGTGCCCGGTGTCGGCGACCTCCCAGTGCACGGCACCGTCGCGGACGGCGACCACGAGGTGCGCGCGCGCGGACGTGCCCGCGTGTTTGGCCACGTTTGTCAGTGCCTCCTGGGTCAGTCGCAGCACCGCCATGCCGCGGACCGCGTCGAGGGAGCCGATCGCCGGGTCCAGGTCGGCCTCCACTGTGACACCGGCCTGGCGGGCCCGGTCGATGGACGCGCCGATCGCCGCCGGCAGCGCGGAGGGTTCGATCGCGGTCAGCGCCGCGTCACCGCGTACCCCGTCGGGGTTGCGCAGCACCGCGACCAGCCGGCGCAGCTCCGCCAGGGCCGCGGTGCCGGTGCCGTGCACGTCGTCGAACACCTCGCCCACCCGGGGGTCCAGGTCGGTGAGCACGTGCCGGGCCACACCGACCCGCAGGACCATCGACGCCACGTGATGCGCGACGACGTCGTGCAGCTCGCGGGCGATGGCGGCGCGTTCGTCGGCGCGTGCCGCGCGGTTCTCCGACGCGTGCTGGCGCTGCTCGGCCACGGCCCGCTCGACGGCCTGTCGACTCAACTCCCGGTTGGTGCGGATGACGAGGCCGAGCAGCACCGGCACGCCAACCTCCAGGGCCAGCCCGACGACGCCGGAGCCGACCTGGTTGCGCGGGGCGCCGATCGTGTCGGCCAGGTCGACCACCACCAGCAGCGCGCTGGACAGCCAGATGACCCGGGGGCGGTGTGCCCGCATGGTGACCTCGAGCAGCGCCCAACTGGCACCGACCTGGTTGATCGTGAAGTCCTCGACCAGGCCGAGCGCGACCGCCAGCAGGGCGGTCTGGATCACCAGGTTGACCACCGGTCGACGGTGTGCCGCCAGCGCCACCGCGAACGCGAGCACCGCGAGGATCCACTGTGTCGTGCTGGTGGTGTGACCGTGGGGGACGAGGAGCAGGAAACCCAGCCCGCTGAGGTCGAGCAGCACCATCCGTACGAGCGTGTCCCGCAGATCGAACAGTCGCCCCGGCCATCCCACGGTGGTCAGCCTAGGTGCTGCGCGCCGGTCGCGGCAGCCGACGGTCGCCGCCACCCGGTCCGGACCGCGAGGTACGCGGCCAGGCCCAGCGGTCCGAGCAGGATGGTCAGCAGCAGCACCGGGGCCATCACCAGCGCCGGCACCCCCCGTTCCCTGCTGTCCAACCACGCCCAGCGCCCGACGAACAGATCGAACGCGATCATGTGAGCCCAGCCCGCCGCCGCCCCGGTGGAGGTGCCGAGCAGGTCACGCACCCCGTCCACGGTCGGCGACCGCACGGCCGTCAGCACGTCGCCGAACGCCGGGATCACCAGCAGGGCGTAGATCACCACGACCGGCAGCACGATCAGCGGCGAGGAGATGATCCGGGCGGTCCACGACCAGCGCGGCAGCAGGATCATCAGCGCCCAGAACGGCGCGGCCACCGTGAACGTCAGGGAGAACAGCGTCTCGGTCACGCGGCCAACGCCAGTTCCGGGCGGCGTCGGCGGGCCAGCACCAGCCCGCTGGCGGCCGCCGTCGCGACCACCAGGGCCGCGACCGCGGCCAGCGTGCCGGCGTCCGGGCGCAGCAGCGGCTGTCCGCGCAGCGCCTGCCAGGTCAACAACACGGTGAGTACGCCGTACGCGCCGCCCGCGACGATCAGCAGGCGGACGCGGGTGCGTGCGTCCAGCCGCGTGGCGAACCGGGTCAGCAGGATCGCCAGGAGCGGCAGCGCCTGGAGGGCGTGCAGCCCCACGAAGTGCCCGATCCGCAGGTCACCACCCGTGGTGCTCCAGCCGACGATCGGCAACCCCGGCCCGCCGTCGAGCACACCGACGCTGTGCGCCCCACTGATCCCCTCGATCCCAGGGTCCTGCGTCGGCAGCACCATCGGCACCGCCGCGAGCATGCCCAGCAGGGACAGGCCGAGGCCCCACCCAACGGCGGTCGCGGCGACCCGGTCGGGGATCCGCTGGATCAGGACCACGATCCCGATGACGAGGTGCGCGACGAACAGAATCATGATCGCCAGGCCCGTCGAGGCGGTCAACACGATGTTCAGGGGGGTGGAGATGTTGTAGTGGCTGGTCTCGCCGCGGAGCATCTGGCCGACGATCCACGCGTTCTCGACGACCGCCACCGCCACGATGACGACGGCCGCCCTCTCGACGGCCCGGCTGCGTCGGGGCAGCAGGGAGAGCATCCAGGCGAGCGTCGCGCCGTACAGCACGAAGGACACCCCGAACTTGAACGGCTTGAGCCAGATCGGCGCCCCGGTGAGGACGCGCGAGTCGGCGAAGACGCCGACCGCGGCGATGACGGTGAGCACCGCCATCACGGAGACCAGGACCATCAGTGGGCGGTTCCAGTGCGTCGCCCG
Source organism: Micromonospora sp. DT228 (assembly GCF_049841595.1). NCBI lineage: Bacteria > Bacillati > Actinomycetota > Actinomycetes > Micromonosporales > Micromonosporaceae > Micromonospora > Micromonospora sp. DT228. Next base: position 15,419 of record NZ_JBNCKO010000028.1, on the reverse strand, counting down.
ACGCAGCACGGTAGTCATGCCTGTAGATGCTCGCGGACCCTCCCGTGGAAAGCGTCCGACCGCGAGCCCCGGTTGCGGCCGGCGGTCGGAGCGGGCCTCCTCCCTGGGTAGGAGATGAAGGCCGTCGACTTTCAGCCCGGTCGCGCCAGGCGTCCGCTTTGCGATATGCCATCGGAGCGCGTACGTCTTGTCATTCCACGGAACGGCACTAAATTACCCCTTTAGGGTAAGGGTGCCTATCACGACTACATCCTCCGATAGCTTTCGAAGCAGAGGAAAACTCGTATTCCTCCCTTCGTGTGCGTAAAGGAGTCAGTGATGAAGCGCAGCGTTGCGCTCGCGGCAGCCCTCCTGGCGGGTCTGACCAGCGTCGGATCAACCCCCGGGACCGCTCTCGCCGACGGTGGCGGCCCCGGATACCACGACGACCGCAAGGGGGGTGACTCCCACCACGGCGACGAGGGTGCGCTCTTCGTCCAGACCAACAAGGCCGAGGGCAACACCATCAAGGTGTACGACCGCGACGGGGACGGCCGTCTCACCAAGGCGGGTGAGTACGAGACCGGCGGGCTGGGCGGCTTCACCATCGGCGCTCCGCTCGACGCGCTGGCCTCGCAGGGCTCCCTGATCTACCACAAGGGGTTGCTCTTCGCCGTGAACGCCGGCAGCAACACCGTGACCGTCTTCGGTGTCGAGGGCACCAAGCTGCACAAGCTCCAGGTCATCTGGTCCGGGGGCCTGCTGCCGGTCAGCATCGCGGCCCGCGGCGACCTCGTCTACGTCGTCAACGCCGGCGGTGAGGGTTCGGTGCAGGGCTTCGAGCTGAAGAAGGGCCACCTCTCGCGGATCGAGGGCGCCAACCGCTCGCTCGGGCTGCACAACGGCAACCCGCCCGCGTTCGCCACCGCCCCGGCCCAGATCAAGATCGACCCGGACAGCGAGTTCGTCCTGGTGTCGACGAAGGGCAACAACGTCATGTTCAGCTACGAGATCGGCCGCCACGGCGAGCTGGCCTCGAACCCCGTCATCAGCGACGCCGGGAACACCCCGTTCGGCTTCACCTTCGACAGCGAGGACTCGCTGCTGGTCACCGAGTCGGGCGCGAACGCGGTCAGCCGGTTCGAGTTGGACGACGACGGCACACTCGACCAGGTCGGTGAGTCGGTGCCCAACGGGCAGCAGGCGCCGTGCTGGATCCAACGCGTCGGCGACTACTTCTTCGTCGCCAACGCCGGCAGCTCCACCATCAGCTCCTACCGGGTCGACGACGACGGCAAGCTCGAAATCGTCAAGAACGTCGCCGCCGACACCAACGGCGGGTCGATCGACATGACCACGAGCGACGGCTTCCTGTACGTACAGAACGCCACCGCCGGCAACGTGCAGGGCTACGAGGTGAACGAGGACGGCTCGCTGAGGCTCGTCACCACCGTGGAGGGCCTGCCGAAGTTCGAGAACGGGATCGGCATGGAGGGCATCGCCGCCTCCTGAGACGCGTCACCCGCTGGTCCCGGTCGCTCGCCGACCGGGACCAGCTCCGTGTGCGGCCCCCGGACCAGCGATCCGCGCGACGCCGGTGGCGGCGTGCGTTTCAGAATGAACCGATCGGTCATATTTTCCGTGTTCCCGGTGAGTCACCCCCCAGAGTCGCGGAGGCACGATGTCAACGGTTCGAACTGGTCCGGTCATCGGACTGCTCGTGCAGATCGCGCTGCTGGCGGTGCTTGCCGGGACTGTCGGTCTGGGCGCCGCGGGGTGGGTGGCCGGCCTGGCGTACGGGGTGGGCCTGTGCGTCCTGCTCGGTCGGGGGTTGTCCCGGTCGGGTGCGCGGGGCCTGAGCCCGGCCGACCGGGTGACCCTGAGCCGGGCGATCCTCGTCGGCGGCGTGACGGCCCTGGCCGCGGACGCGCTCACCCGGCCGGCGCCGATCGCGGTGCTTGTCGCCCTGACGGCCGTGGCGTTGGCCCTCGACGCGGTGGACGGGTACACGGCCCGACGCACCGGGACCACAAGTGAGCTGGGCGCCCGCTTCGACATGGAGATCGACTCCTTCCTGGTGCTGGTGCTCTGCCTCCACGTCGCTCCGGCGGTGGGCGGCTGGGTGCTCGCGATCGGCGCGATGCGCTACGTCTTCGTCGCCGCGAGCTGGGTGCTGGGCTGGATGCGCGGGTCCCTGCCGCCGCGCTACTGGCGCAAGGTGGTCGCGGCGATCCAGGGCGTGGTGCTGCTGGTGGCCACGGGAGACGCGCTGCCCGGCCCGCTGACGACAGTCGTGCTGATGGCGTCGCTGGCGCTGCTGATCGAGTCGTTCGGCCGCGACGTGGCGTGGCTGTGGGTGACCAGACAGCGTCGCCGCACCCCACTCCACACCATCCCGGGCGTACCGGCCACGATGGTCCACGTGAGCGGCCACCGCCCGACGGTCGCCGTGGCTCGCGGCGACATCGCCCGCGTCTGAGTCGCCCGTACGCCGCACTCCGCAGGACCATGGAAGGATGCCCGGGTTGTCGCTCTTGACGCGAGTACGTGAGCTGCCGAGCCAACGGCGAAAGGCGATGAGGGACGGACTCCCGGGTGGTACCGCCGAGGGCGGCACCGCGGGCGCGGGGCGAGCGGCGCGTTCCGTCGTCGCCCGGCTGACGACAGTCCTGGCCGCGCTGCTCGTGGTGTTCGTCCTCACCGTGCCGTACGACTTCGGCCGCCTCACCCCGGCGGCGTTCGTCCGGATCCCCCTGGAGGCGCTGCTGGTCGTGGCCCTCCTGCTCGCCCTGCCGCGGCGGGGCAGCCGACTGGTCGCCACCCTCGCCGGCGTGGCCCTCGGCCTGCTCGGCCTGCTGAAGCTGCTCGACCTGGGGTTCACGGCCGCGCTGAGCAGGGCGTTCGACCCGGTGCTCGACTGGGCGTTGCTCGACGAGGGGTTCGCCTTCCTCGGCGAGTCCTACGGCCGGCCCGCCGCCATCGGCGTCGCGGCCGTCCTGGCGGTGGTGCTCGTGGGACTGCCCGTCCTGGTGACGTTGTCGATGCGGCGACTGCGGCGGCTGGTGGTCGGGCACCGCACCGGGACCACCCGGGTGGTGGCCGCGCTCGTGGTCGTCTGGGTGGCCTGCGCCGCCTTCGACGTGCGGGTGGGGCCGGCCGTACCGGTCGCCGACACGTCCGCGACGACCCTGGCCAACGGCCACGGCTTCCAGGTGCGTCTGCGCCTCGACGACCGGAAGACGTTCTCCACCCTGATCGAGGCCGACAGGTTCCGCGACACCCCGGGCGACCAACTGTTGACCGCGCTGCGGGGCAAGAACGTGGTTGTCGCCTTCGTGGAGAGCTACGGACGGGACGCCGTCGAGGACCCGGAGTTCGCGCCGCAGGTCGGTGCCGTCCTCGACGGCGGCACCAGCCGGCTGGGCGCGGCCGGTTTCGCCGCGCGCAGCGGTTTCCTCACCTCACCGACGTTCGGTGGCGGCAGTTGGCTCGCGCACGACACGTTGCTCTCCGGCCTCTGGATCGACAACGACCAGCGGCACCGCACCCTGCTGGCGAGTGACAGGTTGACCCTCAACGGTGCCTTCCGGCGGGCGAACTGGCAGACCGTGGGTGTGATGCCCGCGGTCAGCAGGGCGTGGCCGGAGGGGTCCTTCTTCGGTTACCAGCGGTTCTACGACGCCAAGGCGCTCGCGTACCGTGGCCCGAAGTTCAGTTTCGGCACCATGCCCGACCAGTACACCCTGGCCCGCTGGCAGCGCCTGGAGCAGGCGAGGCCGGCCGGCAACGTGATGACGGAGCTGGCGCTGGTGTCCAGTCACGCGCCCTGGACGCCCGTTCCGCCGATGCTCGACTGGGCGTCCCTCGGCGACGGCGCGGTCTACCGCTCCGCCGGGGCGGGCGAGTCGGACGACGACCGGCGCCGGAGCGCCACCCAGATCCGGGCGGACTACCGCACGTCCATCGAGTACACGCTGAGCACGCTCATCTCCTACGTGCAGACCTACGGAGACGACGACCTCGTGTTCGTCTTCCTCGGCGACCATCAGCCCGCCGCGGTCGTCACCGGCGAGAACGCCAGCCACGACGTCCCGATCTCGATCATCACGAAGGACCGGGCGGTCCTGGACCGGATCTCCGGGTGGGGCTGGCAGGACGGGCTGAAGCCGGGACCGTCGGCACCGGTCTGGCGGATGGACAGCTTCCGGGACCGGTTCCTGACCGCCTTCGGACCGTGATCCGGCCCTACCCCTCTCACGGACTGGACCCAGACGCATGACGGCTACCACCGACACCAGGATCGCCGCGCTCCGCAGCGATCCGGTGATGTCCCCGCTGCACCTGTCGCTCGACGTCTACTACGGCGATCCCGCACGGGACGCGCGGATGGACGCCTTCTACTCCCGGTTCGTCACCAGCGGGGATCTCGTCTTCGACGTCGGCTCCCACGTGGGCGACCACATCGGCAGCTTCCGTCGCCTCGGCGCCCGCGTCGTCGCCGTGGAGCCGCAGCCGCTGTGTCTGCGCGCCCTGCGGGCGATCTACGCCGGCGACGACCAGGTGACGCTCGTCGGAGCCGCGTGTGGCGCGGGCGCCGGCCGCACCCGGTTGCACGTGAACTCCACCAACCCCACCGTGTCGACCGCCTCGCCCGACTTCGTGCGGGCGGCCCGGGGCGCGGGCGGGTGGGAGGGCCAGGTGTGGGACTCGGTCATCGAGGTCCCGGTGGTCACCCTGGACGCGCTGATCGACGAGTACGGCACACCACGCTTCACCAAGATCGACGTGGAGGGTTTCGAGGACGAGGTGCTGGCCGGCCTGAGCGGGCCGCTGCCGGCGCTCTCGTTCGAGTTCACCACTATCGCGCGCGCGGTTGCCGGGCGGTGTCTCGATCGCCTGACCGTGCTCGGCTTCGACGGCTTCGACGTCGCGCTGGGCGACGACAAGTCGATGACCTTCGAGCGGTGGGTGTCCGCGAGCGACATGGCGGCACACCTGCGCGACCTGCCACACGTGGCGAATTCCGGCGACGTGTACTGCGTGTCCGGTGGGCGCCAGACGGGAGCCGTGGCGACCGCCGCCGCCGTCTGAGCATCCAACCCGGCGAGATCCGACAAGGATCTGCCCGCACCCCGACCACGGGGCCACCAGCGCCTTCGGCGCAACGGATCGCGTACCCTCCGTGGATGGCGCTCGATGATCTTCTGCTGGCCGAGTTCGCGTTTCCGGGGCCGTTGCGCGACAGCCTCGTCGCCGCGATCCTGTCCGGGGCGAAGACGTCGACGACCGGCCTGCTGATCGGGTACGAGCGCGCGAACGAACCGCTGCCCGAGGTGGGGCAGCGGTCCGCCGTGGTGGACTCCGCCGGCCGTCGGGTCGCGGTCATCGAGCTGACCGACGTACGAGTGCTCCGGCTCGCCGACGTCGACCTGCGGCACGCCGTGGCCGAGGGCGAGGGGGACGAGTCGGTGGCGCAGTGGCGGGCGGGGCACGAGATGTTCTGGCACAGCCCGGAGGTACGCGCCGAGCTGGACGACCCCGGGTTCACCGTCGACGACCACACCCCGGTGGTCACCCAACGCTTCCGACTGGTGCACGTCGTCTGAACCGCGGTCGGTCCACCGTGGACCGACGGGTCACCTATGCTCGGCGCGTGATCACCCCAGCACTGGAGATTCGCGGCCTGGTGAAATCCTTCGGGGCGCATCGCGCGGTGAACGGCATCGACCTGACGGTCCACTCGGGCACGTTCCACGGCATCGTCGGTCCCAACGGTGCGGGCAAGTCCACCACCATCGGGATGGCCGTCGGACTCGTCACCCCGGACGCCGGTGAGATCCGGATCCTCGGGCACGACGCGCTGCGCGACCGCGCCCTGACCCGCGCGCTGACCGGGGTGTTGCCCGACGGCCTCGACTTCCCGGAGCGCCTCACCGGCGCCGAACTGCTGCGCTACAGCGCCGGCCTGCGTGGGCTGCACCGGGTCGCGGCAACCGAACGGGCCGCCGAGCTGGTCGAGGTGCTCGGCCTGGCCAAGGGCGCCGGCACACCGCTCGCCGACTGCTCGACCGGCACCCGCAAGAAGCTCGGCCTCGCCCAGGCGCTGCTGCACGCGCCACGGCTGCTCGTGCTCGACGAACCGTTCGAGGCGGTCGACCCGGTCTCCGCGGCCACCATCCGCCGGGTGCTGCGCCGGTTCGTGGCCGGCGGCGGCACCTGCGTGCTGTCCACCCACTCGATGCTGCTTGTCGAGCAAATGTGCGACGAGGTCACAGTCGTCCATCAGGGCCGGGTCGCCGCCGCTGGGCCGGTCACCGAGGTCGCCGCCGGCAGCAGCCTGGAGGAACGGTTCGTCGAGTTGGTCGGCGCCGACGCCGCCGGCAGCGCCGGCCTGGACTGGCTGACCGACGCACGATGAGCGCCCACCCTGACGCCGCGCTGGCCGGCGCCCTGCGCACGATCGCGGTGCCGGCCCGGATGCGCACGGCCATGCTGCGTCGCTCACTGCGCGAGCATCCGGGACCCACGGTGGCCGGCCTGGCCGGCCTGCTCGCCGCCGGCTGGCTGATCCGGTACGCGCTGCGCGGTGACCAGCACACTCTCGCCCTGCTCGTCGGGGCGTGGGTGCTCGGCTGGATCGTGTTACCGCTGCTGCTCGGCGGCGGGCGTGGCCGGGTCCGTCCAGCCCACCTACGGTTGGAGCCGATCGGCGGCGTCCCGGCCGCGACAGGTCTGCTCGCCGCGGCGGCGATCGGCATCGGCCCGGCCGTCTCGCTCGTGGCGCTCGCCGCGCTGCCGGTGCACGCCGCTCGGCACGGCTTTGTGGCGGTCCTCGTCGCCGCCGTCGGCGCGGTGCTGCTCTGGCTCTGCGGACTGATCGGCTCGGCGATCGCACTGGAGATCGTCGGCCACGCCGGCGGTCCGGCCGGGGCGCTGCTCACCGGCGTCTTCACCGGCACGGCGATGGGCGTCGCCGGGTCGCTCTGGGCGGTCTTCCCGTGGGTGTCGGTCCTGCTCGTGGCAGCGCCGGAGGAGGTCGTCCAGGCCATGGGGTACGTGCCGAGCGCCTGGCCGGTCGCCGCCGCGTCCGGACCGACCGGGCAGGGGGTGCGCCTGATGGCGGCCCTGGTGGGCATCGTGGCGCTCGGCGCGGCCGCGTACCTCATGCTGGTGCGGAGGGTGATCACCACGGGCGTGCCGTTCCGGCCGCGCGGGACCACCGCGCTCCCGCTCGTCCGGCGCGGCGGCGACCAGCCGGCAGCGCGGCGCGGGACCACGGCGGCGGCAGCGGCCGGGGACCGGCGTCCGGAGCGCGGCTGGCGGGCGTGGGTGCCGGCGGCGACGCGGGCGGTCGCCGGCCGTGAGCTGCGGGCCTGGATGCGGCATCCGCTGCGGGTGCAGTACCTGGCGTTCGCGGTGGTCTACGGTGCGCTGCTCGCCGGGCTGCCGCTGCTGTCCGACGTCGACCTGCTGCTGCCGTGGGCCGGTTCGTTCGCCGTGCTCGGCGCGGCGGCGATGTCGGCCGGGCTGGTCGGGCTGGACGGCACCGCGTTGTGGCTGCCGCTCACCACGCCGGGCGGCGAACGGGCCGAGGTGCGGGGTCGGGCCCTGGCCTGGCTGGTGCTTGTCACCCCGATCGGGGTGCTGCTCGCCGTCGCCGGTGTCCTCCTCGCCCCCGACGTCGACCCGCTGGCCGCGCTGGCCACCCTGCCGGCGCTGCTCGGGGCGGGCGCGGCGGTGCCGGTGTGGGTGTCGCTGCTGCGGGTGCGGCCGGTAGCCGACCCACGGCACCCCACCTCGGCCGACAACCCCACCGACATCGTCAGCGTGCTGGTCGCCACCGGGTCGGGGCTGGTGGCCGCCGCGCCGGTGCTCGCGCTGGTGATCTGGGGTCCGTCGGAGGTGGCGCCGCTGCTGCCGCTGGTCGGGTTGGTCGGTGGCGCCGCCGCCTGGTGGGGCGGCATCTGGTTGGCCGACGAACGCCTCGCCCGACGAGCGACCGACGTGCTCGCCGCAGCCGGCCAGCGGAGTCGGCCCCCGGAGACGGTGCTCCCGCTGACCTGGGACGCCGCGTGGTACCGGGAGAACAAGCCGACCGCCTGGGCACTCGGACTGCTCACGGTGGGGTGGATCCCGGTGATCCCCCAGGGGGTGCTGCCGTTGGCGTTCGGGATCGACAGCGGATGGATCGTGGCCGGTCACCTGAACGGGAGCGCGCACACGGCGGTGGGGTTGGCCATGGTCGGGCTGGGCGTCGCGATGCTGCTCTCCGGCCTGGTGCTGTGGGACCGCCGACCGCGGCCTGGCGGCTCTTGATCGCCAACGTATCTTCTAGTCATGAGAATGGATGGCGCTTCGGCGTATGTGGTTCGGCGGAGCCGGACCCGGACCGGGCTCACGTTGGCGCTGTACAGCCTGTTGCCGGTGACGGCGATCGTGATCGGCCTGCAGGACCTGTCCGTCCGCTTCCTGTTCGTCATCCTCGGGGTGCTGTTCGAGGTCATCTTCCTCGCCACGTCACGTCGTCGCGTGAGCAGCGCGATGCGACGGGAACTGCTCTTCGCCATTGACGAGCAGGGCGTCTACCTGGGCCCGGACGACTTTGGCCGGCCGGCGACGCGCGAGAAGTGGTCCAACATCGACGCCATCGTCTACTTCCACGGTCGGGTGTGGACGACGAAGAATCTGCCACCCACGACCCGTCACGTGGGCATCGTCCAAGGCGGCAGAATTGTCATGTCCCGGGGGAGGGGCGGTTGGTGGTTCAATGTCAGGCGAGCCTCCGCAGCCGCCGCCCGGTTCGGCGGGGGAACGCCGGTGCTCAAGGCGCCTTTCTACGGCCACATCTCGCGGGAGTGGTTCCACACCATCCCCCTGCCGCCAAACTGGCTCGCCACCCATGCCGGATCTCGTGCCAGATGACTCCCTCCCGGAGTCTTCGGGACGTAACACTGATCAGACGGCGATGCTCCGTGCTGGTCGCGACACGGGCACCGCTAGGGCGTGTGTCAAAGTCCTCGGTCGAGCCGAGGCGGAGTCCAGACGACGACCGGCCGCGTTGGAGATTGGTCCGGATACAACACCGGTATCCGGACCAATCTCCGCCTTGCCGGACCGCCGCCTGGACTCCGCCTCGGCTCGACCGAGGACTTTGACACACGCCCTAACCCGATTGCTTGGGCTCGGCCACATAGACACCTTTGCCGGGATAACCCTCGACCAGTTCACGGTCCTTGAGGATCGTCATGACCCGGTTGATTGTGGAGATGTGCACGCTGTGCTGCGCGGCAAGCTCGCGCGTGGACGGTAGCTTCTCTCCCGGCGCGAGCTCTCCGGACTTGATCTTTTCGGCGATCTCGGTTGCGATGCGCCGGTAGTCCACTCTCTCGGTCGGCATGAGTCGATCTCCGTAGGTTCCCTGGTTTCGGCACCCCAATTCGATCACGCGCGAACCTGTTCCAACAAGTTCCATGCTCTCACTTGACCTACTCCTACAAGTTGGAATAGGTTGGTCGCGCAGTCGGGTTCCCTGGTTTCGGCAAACTCCTGGGTTCCCGGCGGAAACCCACCTGGGGAGTAGGACGCACGGACTCTGCCCCCAGGTGGGGCTAATCATGATGGCGGGGAGAGTGCCGACCATGCCGATCGACGAGCCGATCTCCACAGCAACCGAGCTGTTCACCGCCAAGAGAGTTCTGGACACGCATTGGACGCGTGCGCTCGACCGCCCATGGCGGGTGGGTGGGTGCCTGGAGTGCCAAGCTCGCGACGACTGTCCGCAGCTCGATTGGGCAATCAAGCTGATTGTGGAGGTGGCGGCGTTGATGTTCCAGAAGCGCTGACTGCGGGCACCCAAGAGCCACGTCGGTTGCTGGCGCCGGAGGGAGAGCCGGCTCTGCGTAGGCGCTACAGCATCGCCAGCGGGGCCAGGGTCACGCCGTCAACGCCGTCGAGCCCGATCAGCTCGCCCACTCCGGACCCTTCTCTGTTCAGGGGCATCTCGAACCGCCACGACTCGTGCGTCATCTGCGGTTGGAGCTGCGTGGACAGGTCACCTTTGCCCTTGCACCGCTCGCGCAGGCGCTCGTACGCGGCATCGCGGTCCTCGAATTCGATCGACTTCGCGGTCGGCAGCGCCCGGACGGTCTTCTCCACGGCGGCCCGTTGTTCGGTGGTCGCCGACGGCTCCAGCCGAACGATGACGCCGATCCGCGATGGCTGAGGGTCGACGCTCGCGATCCTGAGCGTCGCGTCCTCCACGCCGTCGACCTCCGCGATCACCGCCTCGACCGCCTCGGCGATCGACGCGTCGGTGACGGTGGCGTGCAGAAGCTCGCGTACGTACTCCGGCTTGAGGGCCGCCCGCAGGTCGGGCTTGTCCTTCAGATCCGCCTTCTGGCGCTCGTACGCCTGCTCGCGGGTTTCGAAGGACACCTCCGTGACGCTAGGCATCGATCGAAGTCGCTGCTCCACGATGCCCTTCTGCGCCACCGTCGCGTCGTTGGCGAGGAAGACGGCCACCTCGACCTCGGCGGTCTCCGCGGGCTTGGACGTGCAGGCGGACAGGGCCAGCAGGGCGGCGAGTGCCAGTGACGGTCCCATGCGACGCATGAGCGGAGATCGTAGTTGTCGTTCACGGCCTTCGCCGCCCGCGCCGGAGTCGCCCGGATCTCGGGGCTGTGACTAGTGTTCGTAACCTCGATCCGCCAGACTGCGCGGTATGGCTGATCGTTGGCGCCGGTGGGCGTGGGTCGGAGTGCTCGTCGTCGGGCTGATCCTTTACATGGCGGTGCTGCGGACCCTCGTCAGCACCAAGAATCCGAACTTCGTCCCGGCGTTGATCCTGCTCGGGGCGACGCTCGTGCCGTTGACGTTCCTGACGTTCGCGCAGGCGCGTACCGGGCGGTGGCAGGTGCCGGCGTCGGTCCTCGTGATCTCGGCGTTCTTCGGCGGGGTGATCGGCACGGTGGTCGCCGGCACGCTGGAGTACGACACCCTGCGCGGTCTCGGCGCCCTGCCCATGCTGTTCGTGGCACTTATCGAGGAGTCGGCGAAGCTGATCGTCCCGGTGGTGCTGCTGTTCACTGTGGTGGCCCAGCATCGCCGTCGGGTGCCGTCCGACGGGTTGGTCATCGGTGTCGCCGCCGGCATGGGTTTCGCCGCGCTGGAGACGATGGGTTACGCCTTCAGCGCGCTGCTGAGTTCGCAGGGCAACATCGGCGCGGTGGAGCAGACCCTGTTCATCCGGGGTCTGACCGCGCCCGCCGGTCACACCGCGTGGACCGGGCTCACCGCCGGCGCGCTGTGGGCGCTGTTGGCCAGCCCGAGCGTCGGCCGGCTCCTCGGCTTCCTCGGCACGTTCCTGGGTGTCGTCGTCCTGCACACCCTGTGGGACACGTTCTCCGGTTCACTTGTCTTCGTGGTGCTGGCGATCGTCAGCATCGGCTGGCTGTTCTGGGAGCTGCGTCGCTACCGCGCCTTCGGTGAGCACCGGCTCGGTCAGCTCCAGCCGAACTGACCCCCGCCGTACACCATGCCTTTCCCGGCCTGCTCGATTAGGCCGGGGAAGGCATGACTCTTTGTGATCTCGCTGCGACCCGGTCGGGGCCTCGTCTACTGTCAGGCTGTTCACATTTGGTGTGATTGGTCGGGAAGGTGCGGCGATGGGGGTGCGGAGCTGGATCGAGGGCTGGCCGGTCTACCGCCAGCTCACCGGCACCGACCCGCTCGGACGGGGTACGGCTGCCGAATCCGACGGGTCCCGGGCGCTCACCGCCCGCACCGAAACCGCCGACTCGATGGCCCGGTCCGTCTGCCCGTACTGCGCCGTCGGCTGCGGTCAGCGGGTGTACGTCAAGGACGGCCAGGTCACCCAGATCGAGGGCGACCCGGACAGCCCGATCTCGCGGGGTCGGCTGTGCCCGAAGGGTTCGGCCAGCAAGAGTCTGGTGACCAGCCCGCTGCGGCAGACCACGGTCCGCTACCGCCGGCCGTACGGCACCGAGTGGGAGGATCTCGACCTCGACACGGCGATGAACATGATCGCCGATCGGGTCCTGGCCGCCCGGGACGAGACCTGGGAGGACGTCGACGCCGAGGGCCGCCCGCTGAACCGGACGCTCGGCATCTCCAGCCTCGGTGGGGCGACGCTGGACAACGAGGAGAACTACCTCATCAAGAAGTTGTTCACCGCGATGGGGGCGCTCCAGATCGAGAACCAGGCCCGTATTTGACACTCCGCCACCGTCCCCGGTCTGGGGACCAGCTTCGGTCGCGGCGGCGCCACCCAGTTCCAGCAGGACCTGTCGAACTCCGACGTGATCGTCATCCAGGGCTCGAACATGGCTGAGGCGCACCCGGTGGGCTTCCAGTGGGTCATGGAGGCCAAGCGCAAGGGCGCGAAGGTGTTCCACGTCGACCCCCGGTTCACCCGCACCAGCGCGCTGGCCGACTCGTACCTGCCGATCCGGGCCGGCACCGACATCGCCCTGCTCGGTGGGGTGATCCGCTACATCCTGGACAACGAGCTGGACTTCCGGGAGTACGTCGTCGCCTACACCAACGCCGCGACGCTCGTGACCGACGAGTTCGTCGACACCGAGGACATGCACGGGCTCTTCTCCGGCTTCAACGACGACAACGCCACCTACGACCAGGCCAGTTGGCGCTACGAGGGGCACAGCCAGACCCAGACGACCCGCGACAGCGAGACGCAGCGGGAAACCGCGGCCGGGTTGGAGAACGAGTCGCACGGCGCGCCTGTCGGCGGGCAGACCGAACGCGACGAGACGTTGCGGCACCCGCGCTGCGTCTACCAGATCCTCAAGCGCCACTACGCCCGCTACACCCCGGAGATGGTGGAACGGGTCTGCGGCATCTCGCAGGAGAAGTTCCTCGAACTGGCCCAGGCGTGGACGGAGAACTCCGGCCGGGACCGCACCGGCATGCTCGTCTACTCGGTGGGCTGGACGCAGCACAGCGTCGGCGTGCAGTACATCCGTACCGGGGCGATCATCCAACTGCTGCTCGGCAACATGGGTCGCCCGGGCGGCGGGGTCATGGCCCTGCGCGGGCACGCCAGCATCCAGGGCTCCACCGACATCCCGACGCTGTTCAACCTGCTGCCCGGCTATCTGCCGATGCCGCACCACGCCAACCACCCGACGCTCGAAAAATGGGTGGACAGCATCGCGCACCCCGGGCAGAAGGGTTTCTGGGGCAACGCGCGCACCTACGGCGTCAACCTGCTCAAGGCGTACTGGGGTGACGCCGCCACCGCCGACAACGACTACTGCTACGGCTACCTGCCGCGGATGACCGGTGACCACGGCACCTACCAGCAGGTGCTCGACATGATCGACGGGAAGATCAAGGGGTACTTCCTGCTCGGTCAGAACCCGGCGGTCGGCTCGGCGCACGGCCGGGCGCAGCGTCTCGGCCTGGCCAACCTGGACTGGCTTGTGGTCCGGGACCTGTTCGAGATCGAGAGCGCCACGTTCTGGAAGAACGCTCCGGAGATCGAGACCGGCGAGATCATGACGGGGGAGTGCCGTACCGAGGTGTTCTTCCTGCCCGCCGCCTCGCACGTGGAGAAGGAGGGCACGTTCACCCAGACGCAGCGGCTGTTGCAGTGGCGGGAGAAGGCCGTCGAGCCGCCGGGCGACGCCCGCTCCGAGCTGTGGTTCTTCTACCACCTCGGGCGGATCATCCGGGAACGGCTGGCGTCGTCGACCCGGCCACGCGACCGCGCGCTGCTCGATCTCAACTGGAACTACCCCACGCACGGTCCGCACGCCGAGCCGAGCGCCGAGTCGGTGCTCTACGAGATCAACGGGTACGACGTGGCGACCGGCCGGCCGCTGTCGTCGTTCACCGAGATGAAGGCCGACGGCTCCACCGCCGGCGGTTGCTGGATCTACACCGGTGTGTACGCCGACGGCGTCAACCAGGCCGCCCGCCGCAAGCCCGGCGCGGAGCAGTCCCTGGTGGCCCCGGAGTGGGGCTGGGCGTGGCCGGCGAACCGGCGCATCCTCTACAACCGCGCCTCCGCCGACCCGGACGGCAACCCGTGGAGTGAGCGCAAACGCTACGTCTGGTGGGACGCGGAGAAGTCCGAATGGACCGGCTACGACGTGCCGGACTTCGAGAAGACCAAACCGCCGTCGTACCGGCCGGAGCGCGACGCCTCGGGTGTGGCGGGCATCGCCGGCGACGACCCGTTCATCCTGCAGGGCGACGGCAAGGGCTGGCTGTACGCGCCCACCGGCGTGCTCGACGGACCGATGCCGACGCACTACGAGCCGGTGGAGTCGCCGGTGCGTAACCCGCTCTACCGGCAGCAGGCCAACCCGACCCGCAAGGTCTACACCCACCCGATCAACACACTCAACCCGAGCCCGCCGGAACCGCACAGTCAGGTGTTCCCGTTCGTGTTCACGGTCAGCCGGCTCACCGAGCACCACACCGCCGGTGGGATGAGCCGTACCGTCCGGACGCTTGCCGAGCTGCAACCGGAGATGTTCGTCGAGGTGTCGCCGGAGCTGGCGGGCGAGCGCGGGCTCACCCACCTGGGGTGGGCGCACGTGGTGACCGCCCGGGCCGCCATCGAGGCCAAGGTGCTGGTGACCGACCGGCTCACCCCGTTGCGGGTGGACGGTCGGATCATCCACCAGGTGTGGTTGCCGTACCACTTCGGTTTCGAGGGTCTGGTGACCGGCGACTCGGCCAACGACCTGTTCGGCATCAGCCTGGACCCGAACGTCCTGATCCAGGAGAGCAAGGTCGGCACCTGCGACATCCAGCCGGGGCGACGCCCCCGGGGACTCCAACTCCAGGAACTCGTCGTCGACTACCGCCGGCGGTCCGGGGACCTCAGCCCGCACTACCCACCGCAGGTCACGACCGACTCCGCCGACGGCGGCCCGGATCAGGAGGTCTGACCCATGCCCCACGCCAACGCCCTGTACGGCCCGTTGGATCCGGCGCCGGACGCTGGCTACGAGGACGCGCCGCCGCGGATGGGGTTCTTCACCGACACCAGCGTCTGCATCGGCTGCAAGGCCTGCGAGGTGGCCTGCAAGGAGTGGAACGGTGTTCCGGAGAGCGGCCTGGACCTGCTCGGCATGTCGTACGACAACACCGGCGCGTTGACCGCGAACTCGTGGCGACACGTCGCGTTCGTCGAGCAGCCCCGCCGGGCCGGCCTGGCGACCCCGGCGTTCGCGCAGAACCCGGACGGGCCGGCGGTCAGCCCGGCGACGGCGGCGCTCGGCGCGCTGACGAGCGTCGACACCGGGACCAACCCGGGGTTGCCTACCGGATCGCCCGCCGCGGCGGCGCGCATGTCGGCCGGCCCGCAGCCGGAGTTCCTGGGGATGCCGGGGGCGCAGCCGCCGGGCCGGGGCACGGGTGTCGAGGAGCGTTCGGATTTTCGGTGGTTG
>NZ_JBNCKO010000027.1:0-68637 GCF_049841595.1 Micromonospora sp. DT228 | reverse complement strand
CCCGAGGCGAACCCGCCACCCGCCAACAACGCCTCACCTTCAACACACCCGACTGACAGCAAAGTGAAACGCGCTCTGAGGCACCGTGTCTTCGAGTAGATCGACGAACTACAATGCGATAGCTCACTCCCCTCCCATGCTCGATGGCTGCCAGCAAGCGTGCGACGTTCAGGGTGAGCGCTAACAATGCGACGGATACGCGTCGATCCGTCCCTCGAATCCGTCCAGGGAGTGCTTCATGAGAATTGCCGCTCGAGTCTGCCGCAGATCGGCGCTCGCGCTCACTCTGGTGGTCGCACTGCTGACCGCCGCCGCGCCGTCGGCATCCGCCGAAATCATCAGCGTCAGGAACCCGGTCGTCTCCCAGCGCGCCGACACTGCCGTCTACAAACACAGCGACGGCTACTACTACATGACGGCGTCCGTGCCGGACTACAAGCGGGTGGAGCTGCGCCGTTCCACCAACCTGCAGGGCCTCGGGACGGCCGCCACGACAAACGCGTTCGTGGCACCGTCCAGCGGAGCGCTCAGCGGATGGATCTGGGCACCTGACATCCAGTACTACGACGGTGCCTGGTACATGTACTTCTCCGCTTCACCGAACACCGCCCGATTTGACCAGCGGCTGTACTGGATCCGCAACACCTGCGCCAACCCGATGACGTGCGCCTGGAGCGCACCCCAGCGCTTCAACACCGGCTGGGAGTCGTTCCAGCTGGACGCCGCGTCCTTCGTCAACCGTGGGGTCCGCTACTTCGTGTGGGCGCAGGACAGCCCGTCCACGAACTACAACAGCCACATGTACATCGCCCGGATGAATGGCGCGACCGGCATCACGGGCGCGGCGGTCGAGATCGCGCGGCCCACCTACAACTGGGAGAGGGAAGGCGTCGCCGGCGTCGTGGAGGGTCCATCGCCGCTGGTACGGAACGGGCGGGTCTACATCGCCTACTCGGCATCGGCCACCGACTCCCGCTACAAGCTCGGCCTGCTGTCCGCACCGGACACCTCTGACCTGCTCAACCCGGCATCCTGGTCCAAGCGGCCGAACCCGGTCTTCCAGACCTCCAACGGTGTCTACGGCCCCGGCCACGGCAGCTTCACGGTGGCCGAGGACAACGTCACCGACATGCTCGTCTACCACGCGCGCGACTACGCCAACCCCACCCCGGACGCGTTGACCGACCCCAACCGACACACCCGCATGCAGCAGCTGCACTGGCAGGAGAACGGCGACCCGTTCTTCGGTCAGCCGATCCCGAGCAGCGTGACGAACCCCGGCATCCGAGGCCAGTTCAGCAACCGATGCGTCGACAACTACAACCGCGACACCACCCTCGGTGCCCTCGTTCGACTCTACGACTGCAATGGCGGCACCGCCCAGCAGTGGGAGTTCAACTACCGCTCGGCGGGCAGCTACTACGAGATCCGCAACCGCAACACCGGGACCTGCCTGGACGATCTCAACGCCGCGACCGCCGCCAACGCCGACGTCGGCCTCTACACCTGCAACGGCTCGACCGCCCAACGGTGGACCTTCCAGGACCGCGGCAACGGCTGGTTTTCGCTGCGCAACATCGCCGGCAACATGTGCCTGGACAACTACGAGTGGAACTCGGCCAACGGCGCTCGCCTATCGCTCTATCCGTGCAACGGAACCGGAGCCCAGCTGTGGCGCCGAGGCTGACCACAGCGAAGCCTCGTTCACGGTGACCGCTCCCCCGGCCTGACCGGTGCGGCGCACGCGCCCACGGCGATGATCGTGGTTGCCATGATCATCGCCAGATCCAACCAGCCAGCGGCTGTCAAAGGCTCGGCCTGGCCGGTGCCAACAGGGCCGGCGGCGAGAACGTCGAGAGGTCTACGCCCGTGTTCCCGGCCGGGTGCCCACCACCCGACGCTCGGTACCCAGTAGCCGCGCCGCATGCTGCACGAGCGCCCTCGGGACGTCGAGCCTGGCAGCGTAGGCGACCACGCGGAGCCCTCTCGAAGACTGGATTCTGTCGCAAAAGCCCGTCTATCGATGGCTCCACGCCCAAGTCCGACACCGTCCGGTATGGACGCCGCGCCCATATCATCCCCACTCAGCCGCCGAACCTTGCTGAGATCACCTCATTCGACCGACGCGGATCATCACCACTCGGCATGTCACTGGGACATGAATTTGTCTCAGTGACATGCCGCTTTCACCGAATAGCGCCTCCCGCCAACCCGCAGGCCAACCCATACCCGCACACGCGGGGACTTGCTGCGGCTCGCCTACTCGACTACTGCTGCTGCAGTACCCGAGGTTCGCTCAGAAGGCCGGCGACGCCGCGGATGTGGTAGGTGCTCATGAAGTCGTAGACGTCCAGCGCCGTGCCGAACTCGTCCTCGATCTTCGCAAGGACCTCGACCGCAACAATCGAGTCGCCGCCGAGGTCCAGAAAGTCGTCGTGCACGCCGATCCACTTGAGGTTCATGGTGCTGGCCCAGATCGACAGGAGCCGCTCTTCGACGCCGTCGACCGGACCTTCGAACAGGGTGCACGTGCCGGCGATGACGGCGGACCGGACGTATTCGGTGTCGAGTGTGTCGCCGGCGAGCGGCATGGCGTCGACGAGCAGCACACCGTCCAATCCACAGCCCGCACCGAGCCGGTCCCACACGTAGCCACGAAGCTCCGGCCCGCTTACGTACTGGGAAAACTCGACCACGCCGATCGTGACGTCCCGATCGTCGTGGCGGATCGTCGTCGCCCGGGCATCACGCACGGCCGAATGCCCCAGCAGGGTGGATGCGAGCTCTGCCAAGCCAACCATCAACCGCTCCTTTGGTAACGGCGGCAATCCGAGCCGTCGGCGCGGATTGACAACAGTCGCCAATGTGCCACGGAAGCTTGAGTGGCCCCAGAGAAGAATCGGCAGAAGTTCCGGAAGTGGTTGACTGCCGTTGCTTCTTACCGCCTATCCTTGCCCGCGCCGGCCGAGCGAACCACAATTCTCCCGAGGGTGGCGAACCTGCGACTGTTCGCTATTCGACGCCATATTGTCACCGGCCAGGGGGTAATGGACGATGAACGAGATCAACTATGCACAGTCGTCGCTCGTCGAAGAGGACAGGCCAAGCACCACTACGGAGCGGGTCATCGCCGAGGTGTGGGCCGAGGTACTGAATCTCGACGAGGTCGGGCGACACGACAACTTCTTCGACCTCGGCGGCCACTCGGTGCTCGCGACGCAGGCCGTGGCCAGGTTGTGCGTCGCCCTGGACCGGCAGCTGCCGGAGCGGGCCTTGTTCGACTGGCCGACCGTCGCGACTCTGGCCGCGGCCCTGCCCGGCTATCCCGTCGCCGAACAGACTGCGCCCATCAGGCGCCGGTGAGCGACAGGTCCGGTGGGCTCCAGGACCGAAGCAGCGCTGCCTCATCCCGCGGGTCGGACAAACCGATCAAGCCGGAACCACACGACATGCCGGATCCTCACGACATCGAGCGACCAAACTATCGTTCAGAATTCACCGGGGTTTCGTCCGTCACAGGTCATCAGTAGGACGACCTGTAACCGGTCAAACCGTCTCCCGACGAATTGAGGTTACTCGCGACATCCCTGCTCCGCGGCCCCGCTCGGGTGCGCCTGGTTGCCGCCCGAACTTCCGGAACAAACGTGATTGATGATCGTCGTTACGTGATACCGTATGCTGGCCGACATGGTGCGAGTCGAGTTCCGGGTTCTCGGAACATTGGAAGCCGTGGTCGATGGTTCCCCCGTGCCGATAACCTCCCCGCGGCAACGTATAGTGCTGGCCAATTTGCTGATGGCCGCCAACCATGTCGTGACCGTGGAAAAGCTGATCGGCGCAGTTTGGGACGATTCCCCGCCGACCAGCGCGCGTGGTCAGATCCAGATCTGCATCTCCGCGTTGCGCCGGGCTCTCGGCAGTCCGGAGATCATCGACACCAGCCCACTCGGGTACTCCATCCGGGTCGACCGTCAGCAGCTCGACTACCTCATGTTCGACGACGCTCTCGCCCGGGGCCGGTCGGCCGCAGCCAAAGGGCGGCTGGACGAGGCGCTGACGCACCTGGACCGCGCGATCGACATCTGGTCCGGACCGGCGTTGGGCGGAGTGCCCGGCCGGGCCGCCGAAGTCGTCTCCCACCGTCTGGAGGAGCGGCGGATCATGGCGCTGGAGGACCGCGCCGAGATCCGTCTGGGCCTGGGCGGTCATCGGGAACTGGTCGAGGAACTGGTCGCGTTGACCACGGACTACCCCCTGCGGGAACGCCTGTGGGGGTTCCGGATGCTCGCGCTGTATCGGTCAGGACGGCAGGCAGAAGCGCTGGCGACGTACCGTACGGCCCGCACCAACCTGGTGGGCGAGCTCGGTATCGAGCCGAGCCAGTACCTGCGCAAGCTGGAACGCGCGATCCTCAGCCAGGACAGCAGCATCAGCGGCGAAGCGGACGACAGGCGAACCGAGACCGCCACGAGCGTGCACCGTCCGCAGGAGTTGCCCGCAGATCTGCCGGACTTCGTCGGCCATGCGGCGCTGATCGAAACCCTGACCGCCACGCTGACCAGCGAGGACACCAAACATGTGCCGATCGCGGTCATCACCGGCGCGCCGGGCTGTGGAAAGACCTCGCTGGCCCTGCACGTCGCGCACCTGTTGCGCGCCAAGTTCGTCAACGGCAGCCTGTACGCCTGCCTCTACGGGAGCACCACGCAGCCACGCTCGACCGAAGCCGTACTCAGCGACCTCCTGCACGGACTCGGCGTCGCCCCGGCGGCGATCCCGGTCGCACCCGGCCAGCGGATCAACCTACTACGGAGCCACCTCGCGACGCGGCGGCTGTTGATCGTGCTGGACGATGTGGGCAACGAGGACCAGATCGCCGACCTGCTCCCCGGCGTGCCAGGCCCGGCGGTGCTGATTACCAGTCGCCGCCGGCTCGCCGGTATCCCGGGCGCCCGAGCCGTCGACGTCGACATGATGTCGGCCGACGAGAGCCTTACCCTGCTCGGCCAGATCTGCGGAGAGCAGCGGGTCGCCGCGGCGCCCGAGGCCGCAGCGGCGCTGACCGAGATGTGCGGTGGCCTGCCCCTGGCCGTGCGGATCGCCGGGGTCCGACTGGCTGCGCACCCGCACTGGGCCGTTGGCACCCTGCTGGACCGACTGCGCGACGAACGGTCTCGGCTGGACGAACTGTCCCACGGTGACGTCGCGGTCCGCTCGCTGCTCGCTGACGTGTACGAGTCCCTCACCGTGCCGGCGCGGACTTTGTTCTGGCTGCTCAGTGCATTGGAGCTACACGAGTTCAGCGCCTGGACCGCGGCGGCTCTGCTGGACTGCGATTCGAGGCGGGCCACGGCGCTCCTCGACGAGCTCGTGGACGTCCGGCTGCTCGAGGCCCACCTTTCCGCGTTCACCAAGCAACCCCGATACCGATTCCACGAGCTGGTGCGGGTGTTCGCGAGCGAGCACCGGCTGACGCAGGACGACCGGGAGACCTGCATAGTGGCGGTCACCCGATCGCTCGGTGCCCTGCTCGCCTTCGCCGAGGAGGCTCATCATCGAATCTACGGGGGGCGGTTCGCCGTTCTGCACGGCACGGCACCCCGATGGGCCGGCGCACGTGCCGAATTCGACCGCTTCCTCGGCGATCCCACCGCCTGGTTCGACGAGGAGCGCATCACGCTGGAGGTGGCGATCCGCCAGGCGGCAGAGCTGGGGCTGGACGAACTGTGCTGGGAGTTGGCCACCGTATCGGTTGCTATGTATGAAAGGCGCGGCCTGTTCGCCGAATGGCGTACGACTCACAACATCGCGCTGGAGGCCACCAGCAGGGCCGGCAATCGCCGGGGCGAGGCCGCCGTGTTGGCGTCACTCGGCTCGCTGGGCGTAGCCCAACACGCCGAGGACGATGGCGAGAACCTGCTGCACGCGATGAGCTTGTTCGATGCGGTCGGCGATCAGGCCGGGATGGCGTTGACGTTGCGCAACCTTGCGCACCTGGACCGGATCCAGGGTCGACCCGACATGGCGGTGCTGCGTTACGGGCAGGCGCTGGAGAAGTTCCGGGCAGTCGACGACCTGGGCGCACAGGCCCACGTACTGAGTGGACTCGCGCGTAGCCACCTTGATCTCGGAGCCCCCGAGCGGGCCGAGATCCTGGCGAAAGAGTCGCTCGCACTGGGTGAACAGCTGGGTAACCGGCGCCTTCAGGCCCAGGCGTTGTACCGGCTCGGTGAGGTGTTTGCCGACTCAAAGCAGTCGCTGGCTGCGAAGGCTGTCTTCCAGTCGGCGCTGGATCTGGCTCGGGCGCAGGACGACCGTATCGGCCAGTCCTACGCCCTGATCGGCCTCGGCGGGGCCGTGTTGGAGCAGAACGGGTTCACCGATGCCGAGATTCACTTCAGCGAGGCGGTCGAGATCTGCCGGATGACGCAGGAGCGGAATGTTCATGCACACGCCCTGTTCGGCCTCGGCCGGGTGTACCTGGGCCGGGGTGAGTTCGATACCGCGGAACACTTCTTCGTGCAGGCCGCGAACGCGTTCGCGATGCAGGAGAACAACCCTTGGCACTCACGTTCCATCGACGAGCTGGGCGCGCTGCGCCGGGCCGCCGGCCGGCTGACGACACAGAGCAACAAGAACGAGCCGGCCGGCGAGGTGAAGACCTGACCGCGATCAGCCCCGCTGGCCGGCCAGCCGCCACCGTTCGAGCTTCCCGGCGGCCGAGCGCGGCACCTGATCGACGAACGTGATCCGCGTCGGCACCTTGTAGTTGACCAGATCAGCCCGGCAGTGCGCCATCAGCTGACCGGTACTGACCGAGGCTCCCGGCCTGCACACGACGTAGGCGCCGACCGTAGAACCCAGCACCTGGTCCTCGGCCGCCACCACCACGGCGTCCAGCACCGCGGGGTGTTCCAGCAACTGCGCCTCGACCTCGTTGGGGTAGACCTTCTCACCGCCCACGTTGATCACGTCGTGCCGACGGGGGGCGAGGAACAGATAGCCATCCGCGTCGAGCCATCCGAAGTCGCCGACGCTGGCGAAACCGTCGGCCGTCGTTTCGAGCACCTGGCTGCCGAGGTAGGCGTCCCCTCTGGAGACCCGACCGGCGCGCATGAACACCTTGCCGGTCTGTCCCGGGCCGAGCCGGTTCCCGGCGTCGTCCCTGATGCTGATCTTCGTGAAGAATCCCCGGCCCACCGTGCCCGGCCGCTGTTGCCATTCGTCCCCCCGCACCAGGGTGCCGCCGATGTTCTCGGTCGAGCTGTACACCTCGTACAGGTGTTGCGGCCCGACCATCTCGATCCACCGCTTCTTGGTGAACGAGTCGCACGACGCAGCCGTGTGCATCACCGTACGCACGCTGGCAAAGGACGCCGGGTCGGGCTGGAGGAGCAACAGGATCGTGCGCATGTGTGCCGGGGTCAGCTGGATCCATTCCACGGCGTAACGCTCGACCAGCTCCACCGTCCACGCCGGCAGGAAGTACGGCGGCAGAATTGTGGTGTTGCCGTCGAGGAGCCCGTCCAGCAGCGTGGTGAACGGGGCCGCGTGGTGCAGCGGGCCGAGAATCAGTTGCCGCTGACCGGCCCGCCAGCCGGCGCGACGGCGCAGGGGCAACGGCACCTGGTGCGGATCGTAGCCGAGTGGTCCGGGCCGAATCGCGATCTTCGGCCGGCCGGAACTGCCGCCGGTGGGCAGCAGGTAGGCGATCCGGCTGGCCATCGCCGCCGGCGACCGTGCCGGTCGTCCCGCGTCGGCGTCGGCCTCGGCGTCGATGAGTTGGGCCCGTCCGTACGTCTGACCGATGAAGTTGAGAAGCTTTTCCCGCTCGGGTACGGGTGAGGCCGGATTCAGCGGCAGCAGTGGCAGTTCCGCGGAGAGGACGGCCACGATGTCGACCACCGACTGGATCGTGTTGTTCGCCTCGATCGCGACCACGCCCGGACCGGTCTTTCGGGCGGCGGCGTCCACCAGTGCGTCCGCCCGCCGGCCGCTCCGCTCGGCCAACTCCCGCCACGTCAGCACCTGCTCGACGAAGTTCTCGTCGAAGCCGACGACCGCAGGCCGATCGGCTGACATCTCCGCGATTGCGGTGATCCGCTGACGGATCGATACGCTCATTCGAGCCTCCCACATTCGAGTGCGTCGTCATCCACCCAGCGGTCGGCGACCTGCCGGATGGGCCGGCCGAGTGGACGAAACGCAGACCCACCCGGCAGACCTGGCCGGCGCACACATGATGGACGCAGGTCGATGATGGCCCGCCAGGGCCGGCACACGCAGAGAACAACCGGCAGAACAACGCACAGGACCAGCCCCGAGTCGCTGCCGGTCCTTCTCTACTGCGCGACGTGGAGCGCTCAATAGCCTGGCGCACATGGTCTCACCAGGGCACATCGACAGTGCCGCGCCGAGCACCCGGACGACGCGGACCCACCAGGCAGCCGGAACCCGCGCGCCCCGGCCCCGGGGGCGATCGGTGAGCCTGGTCCCACGGCCACCGGTGACCGTGCGGTTCCAGGGAACGCGATCGGCCGAGGGGCCCCTCAACATCGGCCAGTACAACATTCTGCAGTGGCTGCGTCGTGAGTCGGAGCAGTTCTTCGCGGCCGTCGCGGGGGAACTCGACATTCCGGCCGCGACCGTGGTCGATGACGTCGCCCGAGTACTCGCGGTCCTGATCGAGCGGCACGAAGGACTACGTACGACCTACGTGGACGGCTTCGAACCGCAGCAGTTCGTGCACGCCACCGGCGAGCTTGTCGTCGAGGTCTACGCGATCGAGGCCGCTGACCCACAACTCGTCGACCGGGCCAGCCTGGCCAGAGACCTTACCCGGCGGTTGCGTGCCGCGGGGGCGTACCGCATCGG
Organism: Micromonospora sp. DT228; assembly: GCF_049841595.1. Classification (NCBI taxonomy): domain Bacteria; kingdom Bacillati; phylum Actinomycetota; class Actinomycetes; order Micromonosporales; family Micromonosporaceae; genus Micromonospora; species Micromonospora sp. DT228. Next base: position 59,763 of record NZ_JBNCKO010000027.1, on the reverse strand, counting down.
CGAACTGCCGGTCCGGATCGCCCTCGCGGTGTCGTCCGGTGACGCGTCCACCAGCTCCGCCGGGGTGGTGCAGGCCGCGGTGATCGGCTGCTCGCATCTCGCGGTCGACTATCAGGCCATGGAGATCATCAAGCGCGAGTTCGCGGACCTGATCCGTGACCGCGACGCACGACCGGCCGGCGGACCACCAATCCAGCCGTTGGACCTGGCCGCCCTGGAACGTTCGCCCAAGGCCCTGCGGCACGAGGAATCGGTGCTGAGCTACTGGAAAGACCGGTTCGCCCGCACCCCGCAGTGCCTGTACCCGGTCCCGCGGGTCGCCGCCAGCACCGGGTCGGTCTCCGTCGAGATGACCTCCACCGCAGCCGGGATGGCGTTGCGAGCGGTGACGGCGCGCACCAGGACGAGTCGCGCCAGCGTCGTGCTGGCGGCGATCGGCGCGGTGCTCTCGCACCGGACCGGCGTACGGGAACTCGTGCTCCCCACCCTGTCGGCCAATCGTTTCGAGCCGCACCTTCGGCAGCACGTCGGCAGCCTCGCGCAGCTCGCGTCGATCACGCTCACGATCAGTGACACCACCTTCGACCGGCTGGTCCGGCAGGCGTGGGCTGCTGTGGTCGACGCGAGCCGGCACGGCCGTTACGACGTGGACCGGCAGAGTGCCATCGCACGCCGCATCGAGCGCGAGCGCGGCGTCGTATTCGATTGCGAACCGCTATTCAACAACCTTGTCATCGAGTCCGGTCGGGCGGCAGGACGGTTCACGGGACCGGTACCCACGCCGGATGAGCTGGTCGCCGCGCGACGCGCGACGCAGCTGCGGCGGCAGCCGATGCCCGCCGGAACCACGCTGATCCGCTTCGATCTCTACGGCACCGACGGGCAGTTGCGTCTCGGCTGTTGGAGCAGCGACACCGGCCGTATCCCCGACGACGAGGTCGAATCGCTGCTCCTGGCGGTCGAGAACCTGTTGATCGCGGCCGGGTCCGCTGACCTCGGCGCCCGAGGGATCCGCGACTCGATCCCGCTCAGCCCGGTACAGCGGGGCCCCGGCTGGCTGCTCGTAGACGGCTGCTGGATCGAGGTGGCCGAGGTGCAACGGTTGCTCGACGACAGCCTGCCGTCGACCGGTGCCAGGATCTTCGCGGAGGTGGACGGCCTGCCGTTGGTCGCCCATCTGGCGCGGACCGAGGCCATCCGCACCCCCGAACAGGCCCACGCCGCTTGCCTGGCAGCGGTGAAGGCGTATCCGACGGCGATGACACCACGGCACTACGTCATCTACGAACGCGTCCCGGACAACCCCGACGACCCGGCCGCCTGGCTCGACGTGTGCCGCCAGGGATCCGGCCGACACGTCGGAGCCGGCGACCCGGAGCCCTGTTGATCCGACCCGACCACCAGATGCAATGAAGGGAGCCGACGGTGACCACGAGCAACGTCACGCCCGTACGCCTCATACCCGAGGTATCAAGCGATGAGTCGATACTGCCCGCTGTGCTGACCGCGCCCAGCAGTGGCGTACCGGCCGAGAGTCAGATCGACGCGATCCGGGAGTCGGTCCGTCGGCAGCTGCACACCCACGGCGCGGTCCTGCTGCGCGGCTTCGACATCGGCAGCGTCAGCGGGTTCGAACGGGTCGTCCGGGCGGTGTCCGGTGCGCCGCTGTCCTACGCCGAGCGGTCGTCACCGCGTAGCACCATCGAGGGCCAGGTCTACACCTCGACGGACTACCCACCGACCGAGGAGATCTTCCTGCACAACGAGAACTCGTACCAGGCGGCCTGGCCGCTGACGCTGTTCTTCTACTGCATCACCCCGCCCGACACGCAGGGTGCCACACCGCTGGCCGACACCCGCCGGATCCTACAGTCGATCGATCCGAGCGTGCTGGAGGAATTCACCCGGCGCGGCTGGACGGTGGTACGCAACTTCACCGAGGGCTTCGGGGTGCCGTGGCAGCAGGCGTTCAACACCACCGACCGGGCGGAGGTCGAGCGCTACTGCGCGAGTAGCGGTGCGGAGGTCCAGTGGGTCGGGCGCAACGGCCTGCGCACGACGGCCCGCCGCCGGGTGGTGCACCAGCACCCGGTGACCGGCGAGACCGTCTGGTTCAACCACCTCACGTTCTTCCACGTGACCACGCTGCCCGAGGAGGACTGCGAGGGGCTGCGGGAGATGTTCGACGAGGCGGACCTGCCCACCAACACGTACTACGGCGACGGCGGGCGAATCCCCGACGAGGTCGTGGCGCACCTGCGCGACTGTTACCGAGCCGCCCAGCGCCGCTTCGACTGGGAGCGCGACGACGTACTGATCGTCGACAACATGCTTGCGGCTCACGCCCGTGAGCCGTTCACCGGGCCACGCAAGATAGCCGTGGCGATGGCCGAACCATTTCCGACTTCGTGAGGAAGGTGGCACCTGACCGACGGAGGGACACCGCTGCGGCGGCCCTCCGTCGGCCTGCCCGGGAGAGACTGATCAGCCCCACGGCGTGTCGCCGGCAACAGCGACCACCGACGTGGCCGACGAGACGATCAGGCGCGGACCGGAAACCATTGAAACTAGCAACTCAGTACCCCTTGTCTGCTTCGGTTCTTGTGCCGGCTGCCGCCGACAGAAACGAAGCTATGGCCGGCCGTTTTCGGCTCCCCATCACGACGCTTTCCTCGCCGGCGGCTGCCTACCCGTTCGGTGATAGCGGTGTGGAGGTGCCCGGGACGACGGTTGAGCAAGAATTGCCTACTCTCCGTCAACGAAGGCGACCCTCATGGCCTCATGGTTGGACCAGCGGACCGCTCCGCATGTCGGCACCGCAACGCTGATCTGCATACCCAGCGCCGGTAACGGTGACTTCCAGTTCGACCGATGGCCCGACACCGTCGGCCCATGGTGCGTTGTCCGCCCGCCGGTCGTGGGCGACCTGGGCGGCGAAGCACCGGGAACGCGGTCTGCGGCCCAGCCCCCTTCAGGGTTGCCGGAGCGGGCGGCGGAGCTCGTGGCGGACCTCAAGCGCCGAGGGGTCGAGGAGTTCGCGTTGTTCGGCCACGAGGGTGCCGCGCTGCTCGGCTACCAGGTCGCGGTCGAGCTGGACCGGCAGGGCGCGCCGGCACCACTGCGCCTGTTCATCTCAGGCTGTCCCGCACCCCAGCTCCTCAGCCGCTATGCCGGCGAGGCGCACACCGAACCGACCGACGACGAACTGACCGAGCGGGTGCTGGCGACCGCAGTGGCCATGGGCACCATCCCGCTGCCGTCGATCGTCGCGGCCGGCGCACGGGCGCTCCGGGCCGAACTGGCCGCGTTGCGGGCCTATCAAGTGCCCCACCCGGCGCCGCTGCCCTGTCCGCTGACCGCGATTCGGTGGCTGGACCAGGGCATCGAGGCGGAGGTGGTGGCCGGCTGGTCGGCGTACGGCGACACCGATCTGGTGCAGCTGCCCGGATCCGGATTGAGCTATGCGACCGAGCCGGCCGATCTGTTGCGGGTCATCGGTGACCGGATGCCGGCCGCTGACCGCCGTCGGCCGGCCGAGTGGTGACGACGGCACGGTCGCCTCGCCCGCGCAGCCTCCGCTGATCCGCTGCCGACCGTCGAAGCGACCAACCGCACCCGAGTGACACGTCGTCCGTGGCTGCACGCCGGTGTGCACCCACGCACGACGGGCTCAGATCAACCCGGCCGCTACCCCACAGGCCACGGCGTGGGCGCGGTTGCGAACCTGCAACCGCGCCATCATGTCGTAGATGACGTTCTTCACCGTGTGGTTGGAACACAGCAACGACCGGGCGATCATCGCGTTGTCCTGGCCCTCGGCCATCAACGCGAGCACCCTCGTCTGACGGGGCGTCAGCGGCGACCGGCCGGCCGTCCAGGACGTTTCGGCCTGGTTCGGCGTACCGGTGCCACCGAGCACCCCGACCAGCACCTCGTGCGGCAGCCGGACCTCCCCGTCCCGGGCGGCCTGCACCGCAGCGGCCAGTCGGCTCGGTGTGACGTCGGCGAAGCGGAGCATCACCAGAGTCCCCGAACGCAGTACGCGTACCACGTCCGTCGGTGAGAAGCGGTCGGCGACCAGCAGCGTCCGCTGCGCCGTGGACCGCGGCCGCGCCGGGCAGGCCGTCAGCGCCTCATGCACCGTGTCGACCGCCGTGAGGATGACGGTGTCCGGTGATTCGTACGGGTCGGGCACGAGTGTGACGCCGGCACGCCGCAGCGCACCCAGCACCTCGGCCCGGATGGTCGCGTTCGGGGCCACCACGTGTGCAGTCGATGCCATCATGATCTTCTCCTGTTCGCCGTTCACAACATCCCGGCCCGCAGGGCGAAGGCCACCGCGTGGGCCCGGTTGCGCAGCCGGAATCGTCGCGTGATGTCATGCACGACACTGGTCACCGTTCGCGTCGAGTAGCACAGCTCCTTGGCGATCTCACCGGTCTCCCGGCCCTCGGCGATCAGCCGCAGCACCGCGCGCTCGCGGTCGCTGATGTTCGACGCCAGGGTGCCGGCCGGAACCGCCGGCGCGGCGAGCAACCGGTCGAGCATGTCCGGCGAGACCGTGCAGTCCCCCTCGCCGGCGGCCAGCACGGTGCGGGTGAGCCGCTCGGCGGTCGCCTCCCGGCGCCGAAGCAGGCCGCGCGCACCCGCCGCGATGGCTCGCAGCGCGTCAGCCGGCTCCACCTCGGGCACGACGAGCACCACCTCGGGCCGGTCCGCGCCGGTGCGGACGGCCCGCACCGAATCCAGCGCGTCCTGGCCCAGATGGTCGACCACCAGGACCGTGACCGCCGCCCTCTCCCGCGTTGTCACCACCACGATGTCCGGGCACCCGAGCATCGCGCTCGTCACGCCCGCCTCCAGCACGGGGTCGGTCGCCATGACGTTGACCCACATCGGTTCGCCCATCACGCCTCCTTCGTCGTCACGCCGAGGCGTGGCGTGGCGTCGGAATGTCCTGGCCGGAGGGTTCCGCGACGAACTAACAGGTCGCTGTCGACTCGCTGTCGACTCGCTGTCGGCCGTCGGCGCAGCCTGATAGCGGAGCATCGACTTGCCCTCGTCGCGTCAGCGCCGGTCGTCCTGCCCGTCGGGCGACGGCCGGCTGCTCCGGCGGCCGACCGGTGGCGGCAGCCTTCCCGTATGTCTGCCGACTCTTCTCTGCAGGCGATCCGTGTTTCCGTGGCACATTGACAACCGTTGTAGATCCGTGCCGAGAACGTCGATTGCCGCCGTTGCGGAAGGAGCGGTTGATGGAGGCCGTCACCTCATCGCCGGCCCTCCTACCTGGACGGACACGAATCGGAGAAGCAAGGGTCGGTACCGAAAAATCGCCGAATCAGCAGGACGTGGGTGAACCAGTGATTAGTTCTGACGTCAGTGACATCGCCGCAGACCTTGCGGCGAACGCCACTCTTCTGGAGATCGCCGAGAATCTGGGACTTTCGCCGCTACTCGATCGCGGGACGCCGTTCACGCTGGCCGAGGCAACGACCACGACCGGCGTTCCCGAAGCTCGCGCTCTTCTCTTCCTGCGCGCCATGTCCGCCGCCGGGCTGCTGGAGCGCGCCGCCGAGACCGGGCCGTTCACGCCCTGCGCGGATCTCGCGGACCGGCGGTACGAGGCGGGCTACCTCTCCTGGTCGCTCAGCGCGAACCGGCCGTACATCGATCACGCGGAGCGGTTTCTGCGTGAGCCGGACGCGGCCGGCCGCCAGCACCAGCGCGACGGCAGACGGGTGGCGGTGTCGTCCCGCTGGATCGGCTCGTGCGGTTTCTATCCCGGAGTGCTGTCCGAGATCATCAGCCGCAAGCCCCGACACATCGTCGATCTCGGCTCCGGCGCGGGCGCGCTGCTGATCCGGCTGCTGACCGAGCTGCCCACCAGCACCGGCGTGGCCCTGGACCTCAGCCCGGGAGCGTGCGAGGAGGCCGAACGCGCCGGCCGCCACGCCCAGGTGGACGATCGGCTCACGGTGGTCAACCGGTCCGTCGAGACGCTCGTCGACGACCCCGCTCCACTCGACGGCGCGGACATCATCCATGCCGGCTTCGTCATGCACGATGTCGCTCAGCATCCCGAGGTCTTCGCAGGCGTCCTGCGGGCCTGCCGCGAGCACCTCGCCGACGGCGGCTGCCTGGTGGTCACCGACGCGGTGCCGTACGTGGACACGCCGGGCGAACGCGCCTTCAGCGCCCTCTTCAGTTACCTGCACGAGAGCTCGATGGGCGTACGGCTGCCGACCGAGGACCGGTGGCGCGAACTCTTCCGGCAGGCCGGTTTCTCCGAGGTGGCCAGCACCGCCCTGGGAATGCCCGGCAGCCGCCTCTTCGTGGCCACGCGATGAGCCGGAACGGCGGAGCAGCAACGATGGCGGAGCACGACGCCGCGCGCATGGCCATGGCCCTGTACGAGGCGCGGAGCAACCGCGTGCCGATCGCTCCGTTCACCGACGCCTGCCCCACGCTCGACGCGGCCGGCGGATACGCCGTCCAGCGCCGGCTGACCGAACTCCTGATCGCCGACGGCGAACGGGTGATCGGCTACAAGGCCGGGCTCACCTCCGCCTCGATGCAGGAGATGTTCGGGGTCCACGCCCCGGACTACGGCCCGGTGTTCGCCTCGACCGTCCGCGCGGACGGTGCGTGCTTCGCTCGCGGCGAGTTCATCTCGCCGAAGGTGGAAGCCGAGATCGTCTTTCGGCTGGCGAGGCGCTTGACCGGTCCTGGCGTCACCGTGGAGCAGGCCCACGCGGCGATCGGAGAGGTCATCGCCGGTCTCGAGATCGTCGACTCCCGGATCACGGATTGGCGCATCCGGCTGGGCGACACGATCGCCGACCTCGCCTCGAACGGCGCGGCCGTGCTGGGACGCTCGATCCCGGCCAGCGCGGAGCTGGACTACCGGCTCGTGCGAATGGCCTTCCGTCGCAACGGGGAGTTGGTCGCGTCCGGTGAGGGCGCCGACGCCCTGGGCAACCCGGTGGCGGTGGTGGCGCTGCTGGCGAACCTGCTTGGCGAAAGTGGCGTCACACTGGAGGCCGGCCAGTTGATCATGACCGGCGCCCTGCACGCCGCGGTCCCGTTGAGCCCCGGTGACACCTACACCGCCGAATTCGATCATCTGGGCTCGGTCACTCTGCACGTCACCAACACATAGTCCCGACGCGGATAGGAAGGCGATCTCCTCGATGAACTCAGAACGACGGCTGTCAGCCGGAGTGCTCGGCGCCGGGCTCATCGGCGTCGACCTGGCGGTGAAGGTCGAGCGGTCCTCTGCACTAGACCTTCGCCTCGTCGCTGGCCGGACGGCCGACAGCCCGGGCCTCAAGCGGGCCGCTCGGCTGGGGCTGCCGGCCACCAGCCGGGGTCTGTCGTCACTTGCCGACCTCGACGAGCCGCTCGACGTGGTCTTCGACGCCACCAACGCCGGCTCACACGCCGAGCACGCCGAGGCGCTGGCACCGCTCGGCACGCTGCTGATCGACCTCACACCCAGCCGGATCGGGCGCATGGTCGTGCCCACAGTCAACGGCGCGGAGGCCGCCGCTCACCGCGACCTGAACATGGTGAGTTGCGGTGGGCAGGCATCGGTGCCGATCGTACGAGCGATCACCCGAGCGCACCGCATCGACTACGTGGAGGTGGTCGCGACCGCCGCGACGCTCAGCGTCGGCCGCGGGACCAGGCTGAACCTCGATGAGTACGTGGAGACCACTCAGGACGCGCTCCGCGAGTTCACCGGCGTCGGGGACGTGAAGGCCATCCTCAACGTCAGCCCGGCTCGTCCTCCGGCGACCTTCAGGGTGGCCATGTCGCTGGTCGGCGAGGGCCTGACCCACGAGTCGGTGCACCCGCTCGTGGCGTCCGCCGCCGCCGACGTCCGTGCGTTCGCCACCGGCTACCGGGTGACGAGTTGCATCGTGAACGACAACAAGGCGTTCATCGCCGTGGAGGTGACCTCCGCAGGCGACCAGATACCTGCCTACGCGGGCAACCTCGACATCATCAACTCGGCTGCGATCCGGGTCGCCGAGCGTTGGGCGGCGCAACGCCGACCGATCGAGGCCATGGAGGTCGTGTCATGAGCCAGCAGGCTGCCGAAAGTTCGCCGAGACAACCCATCCTGATCCACGACCCGACGCTGCGCGACGGGCACCACGCCGTCCGCCACCAGCTCGGGCGGGAGCAACTTCGGGCGTACGCTGCCGCCGCCGACGCCGCCCGGGTACCCGTCGTCGAGGTGGGACACGGCAACGGCCTGGGCGCCTCGTCCCTGCAAGCCGGCCGAGCCCTGCTCAGCGACGAGGCGATGCTGTCGGTGGTCCGGGATGCGTTGACCACCACCAAGCTCGGCGTCTTCATGCTGCCGGGCTGGGGCACGACCGAGAGCATCCGGCTGGCCGTCTCGCACGACGTCGACCTCGTCCGTATCGGCACCCACTGCACCGAGAGCGACCTGGCCGAACGGCACCTCGGGCTGCTGCGCGACGCGGGCGTCGACGCACACGGCGTGCTGCTGATGAGCCATATGGCCAGTCCGGAGCGCCTGGCCGAGGAGTGCGCGCGGCTCGTCGAGTTCGGTGCGACCGGCGTCGGCATCCTCGATTCCTCCGGCCACTATCTGCCGCAGGACGTGAGCACGCGGATCGCGGCCATCCGGTTCGCCGTCAGCGTGCCGGTGATGTTCCACGGGCACAACAATCTCGGTATGGCGGTGGCGAACTCCATCGCCGCCGCCGAGGCGGGCGCCACCATCCTGGATGCCTGCGCCCGGGGGTTCGGGGCGGGGGCCGGCAACACGCAGCTGGAAGTTCTCGTGCCCGTGCTCGAACGGCTGGGCTATGACACCGGCATCGATCTCTATCGGCTGTTGGACGCGGCGGACATCGCCGAGCGGGAGCTGATGCCCGCGCCGCCCACCATCGACTCGATCGGCGTGGTGAGTGGTCTCGCCGGAGTGTTCTCCGGCTTCAAGAACCGGGTGCTGGACGTCGCCGCCCGCGAGGGCGTCGACCCGCGCGACGTCTTCTTCGAACTGGGCCGCCTACAGGCGGTGGCCGGGCAGGAGGACCTCATCGAGGACGTGGCGCTCGCGTTGCGTGCCGGGTCCACGGGTCAGCTTGAACGGACGGCGAGCCATGTTTGACCAACTCAAGACCATCCTGGTCGAGGATCTGCAGATGCGGACCGAGGACGTCGTGGCCACGGCCGGTCGCGTCGAGGTTGGCCTCGACTCCCTCGCCGTGGTTGAGCTGTCGGACCTGCTCAGCAAGCGGCTGGACATCCACGTCTCCGACTACGAACTGCTGGCACTCGCGACGGTTGGCGATATCGCCGACCTGGTCGCGGAGCGCTGTCGTGCGTGAGGCCGCGGGGCCGACCGCCGGAACGTCCCATGCCGTCACCCGGCCCCTGTCGCGCAACGAGTCACCGCACGGCCCGTTGCCGGACATCGTCGCCGCGGTCGCGGCGAGCAGCCGGGACGTCAACCGCTATCCCGACCCGGCGTGTACCGACCTGACCGTGGCGCTCGCCCGGCGGCACGGTGTCGAACCGGATCGGGTGGCCGTCGGCGCCGGATCCTGTGCGTTGCTCCAGGCGGTGTTCCAGCTCGCCGGGGCGGGTACGACGGCCGTCTACGCCTGGCGTTCCTTCGAGTACTACCCGATCCTCGCCGGCCATCTGGGGGTCCACTCGGAGCGGGTGCCACTCGCCGACGACGTGCACGACCTCGCCGCCATGGCCGATCGCATCACCGCCACGACCCGGCTGGTCGTCATCTGCAACCCCAACAACCCCACGGGTACGCTGCTCGGCCTGGACCGGCTGCGCGCGTTCCTCGATCGCGTCCCGCCGACCTGCCTGGTCGCCCTCGACGAGGCGTACTTCGAGTACGTCGACGAGCCGATGGGAACCGGCGGTCTCGCGTTGTACGACAGGTATCCCAACCTGGTGGTCCTGCGCACGTTCTCGAAGGCGTACGGCCTGGCCGGGCTCCGGGTCGGCTATCTCATCGGCGCCGCGCGCATCGTGGCGTCGCTGCGCGAGATGACGCTGCCCTTTGCGGTGAGCGCGCCGGCCCAGCATGCGGCGGTCGCCGCCCTCGCCCTTGAGGACGTGCTCCTGGCGCGGGTCCGGCAGACGATCGCCGAGCGGACCCGGGTGCGGGCTGCCCTGCTGGCCGACGGCTTCGCGGTCCCGGCCAGCCAGGCCAACTTCCTGTGGCTCCGGCTCGGCGAGAACGCGGGCCCGTTCGGCAGTTGGTGTGCCCGGGTCGGAATCGAGCTGCGGGTCTTCGACGGGGAGGGCGTCCGGGTGTCGCTCGGTTCGCCCTCGGACAACGACGCGTTCCTCGCGGCGGTACACCAGTGGCGCGTCCGCAACGCACCGGAACTCCTCACGACTGGAGCGCTGAGATGATGCCCGAGAACACAGCCCTTCACCGGAAGGTGATCGTCGCGCCGGGAATGTCCAGCGGCGGCTCTCTGATCTTCGGGCGGATCGGCGACTGGACGTGGGAATCGGTGGCCGAGACCTGCCGCACCAACGTGCACGCCGCCCGTACCGCCGAAGGCCAACCGACCTACCTCTCGTTCTACTACTACCGGGTCCGGGGCGGGAAGGTCGTTCATCCGCACGGCCTGGCCTTCGGTGACGAGCTTGAGGTGACGTCGAGGGTCTTCCAGTTCGGCGGCGGCTCGGTTCTGACGTTGCACCGGCTCGCGCCTGCCGGCTCCGGCCTCGGCACCGCGGTCCTCGATCCGGCGGAGGTCTACGAGACGCCGGACCCGGAGTGCATGTACGCGGAGACGCTCAACCGGTGGATCGCGCGCGGCAATCCGGGCAGCAACCGGGTTCTCTCCGAAACCATCCCCGATGGTTTCGACAACGCCGACCTGCCGCGACTGCCCAATCAGTTCTCACCGCGTACGCTCGTCGGCCGCGCCCGCGGTGCGGGCAGCTTCCTCACCCCGGCGCCGCCGGGATTCGCGGTCGCCGGGGGCGAGCTGTCCTTCGAGTACGCACTGGACGCCGTGCGGGACATCAACGGCGCCGGTCTGGTCTACTTCGCCTCGTACTTCTCGATCTTCGACACGGCGCTGCTGCGTCTGTGGCGTGGGCTCGGCCGCACCGAGCGGCAGTTCCTCCAGCGGCGGGTGATCGATCAGAAGGTGGGCTTCTTCGGCAACGCCGACCTGGGCTCGCTCTTCACCGTCACCGCCCGGAGGTGGCAGAACGTCACCGACCCGCTCTCCGAGATCGCCGACCTGGAACTGCGGGACTCCGCCAGCGGTCGGCTGCTGGCCGTCGCGGCGATCGAGACGGAAACCCCGTCGACGCTGGCCTGAGGAGTGCCTCGACCCGACAGACTGCGAGCCCGGCCGGCACCCCACCCGGCCACCTGATGGGCGCGGTTGCGAACCTGCAACCGCGCCCATCAGTGCATGGCTGAAGCTACGCCCGTGCGATCGTCGTCGGAGGACCCGGCACCAGGGCGCTTCCTCCGCGTCATCACCCGGTGATGTCCGGGCCGACGTCGGCCCGGACATCACATCCTTCGCGTATGTCGGGTGAACCGTTCCGCAAGGAAACCACCTTGGTTCGCGGGCACTGGGCCCGAGCGGGCTACCGAGCAGCTGCCGCCGCAGGCTCGGGCTGCGGGCTGGTCAGCGCCACCGGATTGACGTGCCGCAGTGCCACCACCAGGTTGACCGCAGCGAGGGTGGCCAGGGCCGCGAGGACGAGCAGGGTCGTCGTCACGCCGAAGCGGCCGATCGCCATCCCGCCGGCCAGAAAGCCCAGCGGGCCGGCGATGTTGCTGATGGTCATGACCGCCTGGATCACCTTCGCTCGGATGTCCGCCGCGAACCGGGTGGCCAGGATGCTGAAGAACGGAGCGTTGGACAACGGAAGCGCCGCACCGGACACCGCGAGCGCGGCGACCAGGACCGGCACCGGCACGTCGAACAGCAGCACCCACCAGGGCAGGACAAGCTGGAAGGCGGCCAGCCCGAAGACCATCGTCGGGGACAACCGGCTGCCGATCAGATAGCTGACGGCCGCCCCGGCGACCGCGCCGGCACCGAAGCCGGAGAGCAGCAGCCCACCAACCCTGGCATCGCCGGCGAAGCGGGCGAACGCCAGCAGCGGCAGCGCGAGCATCAGGACCCGCATGAGGAAGCCGAAGCTGACGGTCGTGACCATCACCCGTCGCAGGAAGTCGTCCCGGAGCAATGCGCGTACCCCGGCCAGGATTCCCGAGTGATCCGGGGTCTGCCGCTCCTGCGGTGCCGACGTCGCCGGCTCCGTCCGCCGCGAACGCGCGACGAACCACCACAACAGCAGACCCGACACCGCCGAGGTCACGGCGTCGAACAACAGCACCTTCTCCGCGCCGAGTGTCGCGATCAGCACGCCCGCTATGGCCGGGCCGGCCAACGCGGCGATGTTGAAGCACCCTTCCAACACGCTGTTCGCCCGCATCAGCGCCTTCGGGTCCGGACCGGCGAGTTCGGTGGCCAGGTCACGTTGCGCGGCGAAGTAGGGCACTCCGAGTACGCCGATCACCGCGACGATCGTCAGGAGCAGGGGAAAGCTGAGCAGGCCCACCGCGGCCAGCGCAGGTATCGAACCGATGGCCACGAACTGCGCGAAGTCGATGACCACCATGGTTCGGCGTGCGCCGTACCGTTCGATGACCTCGCCGCCCGCGAATCCGAGCACCGCCATGGGGAGCACCGACACGGCGAAGACCAGACCCGCCCGCGGTGCCGAGCCGGTGCTCTCCAGCACCAGCCACGGCAGCGCGAGCGTCGTCATCTGGGTCCCGACGGCGGACCCGGCGCCGGCGGCATACACCGCCGCAAGGGCCCGTCTGGTGGAGCCCGGTGCGGGAGACGGCGCGGTCGACATGCCGTTCACCGTCGGCCGGCCGGCTTGTCGATCAGCCCCGTCAGAATGCCGGCGAGGTCCGCCACGTATTCCTTCATGACCGAGAAGTGCTCACCCTTCGCCCGGTGTACCCCCAGCCCGGCGGTCCGCTCGCGCCACCGTTGGAGGTAGTCGTGGTAGCTCTGGCCGGAGCTGACGACCTCGTGCTCGCCCAGCGCCAGCTCGTCGCTGACGATCAGATCCAGGTGGCCCGCGTACGGGCGGTCCCGGTAGGACAGCACCATTTCCATCACCTCCTCCCACATCCGCGCGCCGGGCAGCCACATCGTTCCCGCGCCGCGCTCGGGAAGCGTGATCCCGTCGTTGCCGACGATGTCGTCCACGATGTGTTCGAGCAGCGCCAGCGTCTCCTGCCGGAGCACCGAGGTGTCCTCGTCCGGCGGCGCCGCGTCGAGCCGCTCCAGGTTCGTCACACACTGCTTGATCAGCCCGTACTCCGACCAGAGGTGCTCCTTCTGCCAGGCGTCCTGCCCCGGGTCGAGCAGGATGAAGGTGACCTCCTCGCCTTCGGCCATCAGTCGGCTGGCCAGCTCGGTGCTCACCCCGCTGCCACCACACCAGCTGAAGATCCGGTACGGCCCCTGCGGGACCGCCTCCCGCAACTCCGCGAGGTAGCGGGTCGCCATGTCCTCCGTGGACGGCACCGCGCCGGTCGACGGGTCGCGGCCCGGCCATTCGAAGGCGACCACCGGCAGATTGGGATCGAGGTGCTCGGCCAGCCGCCGGTACCAGTGCGCGCTGCCGCCGCCGGGGTGCACACACACCAGTGGCGGCTGGTCACCGGTCCGGCGCAGCCAGAGCAACGCCGTGACCGGCTGCCGCTCGCCGTCGATCGACGCGGCGAGCGCCGCGAGCGTGCGGTGCTCGACGAAGGTTCGCACGGTCGTCTCGATGCCGTGCCGGTCCCGCAGCATCGCGATCGCCCGCAACGTCAGCAGCGAGTGCCCGCCGAGGTCGAAGAAGTCGTCGTCACGGCCGACCCGGGGCAGGTGGAAGACCTCGGTCCAGACCTCGGCGACGGCCACTTCCGTGGGCGTACGCGGCGCGCTGTATTCCCGTACCGACGTTCCCGCCGCCGGCCGCGGCAGCGCGGCCCGGTCGAGCTTGCCGTTGTTGTTCAACGGGAGCCGGTCCAGGCGGACCCAGGCCGTCGGGACCAGGAAGCCGGGCACCCTGCTGCGCATCACGTCACCGAGCCGGGCGGGGTCGGCCGGGCCGCCCTCGTCGAGCACGACGTACCCGACGAGCTGCTTGATGCCGTCCACGCCCGGGTACGCCGCCGCAGCGGCAGCCCGCACCGTAGGCAGCTCGGCGATCGCGGCCTCCACCTCGCCCAACTCGACGCGGTGTCCACGAATCTTTACCTGGTGGTCGCGCCGCCCGATGAAGTGGATCGTGCCGTCCGGATCCTGGCGGACTATGTCCCCGGTGCGGTAGAGCCGGTTTCCCGGCGCGTGTCCGGACGGGTCGGGTACGAAGCGTTCGGCGGTTAGGTCCGGACGGCTCTGGTATCCGCGCGCGACGCCCGGGCCCCCCAGCAGCAGCTCCCCCGGCACGCCGAACGGGACAGGGTCGAGGTTCTCGTCGACGACGTGCACGTAGGTGTGATGGATCGGCTTCCCGATCGGAATGACGTCGGTGAGCGCCGGCAGTGGGATCCGTGGATGGACGGTGGCGAACGTGGTGCTTTCGGTCGGGCCGTACCCGTTGCTGACCAGCACGCCGTGTTCCATCGCCTTGCGCACCTGCAGCGGCGGCAGCACCTCGCCACCGACCACCACTTCCCGTATCCCGGCCAACGCCTGCGGCCGAACGTCCATCATGGTGTTGAAGAGGCCGGTGGGCAGGCACAGCACGGTCACCCCGTGCCGGCGCAGGAGCTCGTCGAGCTCGTCGGCGGTCGGCGTTTCCGGGGAGACGACCAGCCGCGCCCCGTTGCACAGCGCGCCCCAGACCTCGAACGTCGACGCGTCGAAGGCGAGCGTGCCGGCTTGCAGCATGACCTGGTCGGCGTCCAGCTGCGCGTAGTCCTGGCCGTGCACCAGCCGGACGACGCCGCGGTGCGGGACCAGCACGCCCTTCGGGCGTCCGGTGGACCCCGACGTGTACGTGATGTAGGCGAGGTTCTCCGGTGACAGCGTCACCTGTGGCGCGGTGGTCGACCGGCTGCCGTCCGACCACCAGCCGGAGCCCAGGCTCAGCGTGGTCAGCCCGGCACGCGCCGCGAAACGGTGGGCGTGGGTCGGCCCGCTCACCAGGACCTGGGCGCCGGAATCGTCGAGGAGGTACTCGATGTGGCCGTCCGGATACTTGGGGTCGAGCGGAAGGTAGCAGCCGCCGACCTTGAGGATGCCGAGCAGCGCGACCACCGCGTCGATCCCGCGGTCCATGCAGACCGCGACGGGCGTTTCCAGGCCGACGCCGCGCTCACGAAGCGCCCACGCCAACTGGTTGGCCCGGGCGTCGAGTTCGCCGTAGGTCAGGCGCGAATCGCCGCACTCGAGTGCGACGGCGTCCGGCCCGGCCTGCGCCCGGGTCGTGAACAGGTCGGTGACGCACGCCTCGGGCAGGGCGGGCCAGTCCTGCTGCGGCTCGGTGAACCGGTGCGCCGGGGTCGAGCTGAGGTCGACCGGGTTCGCGCCGTCGTCGGCGATCATCGCGGTGAGCAGTTCGAGGAAGGTCTCGCCCAGGGCGGTCAGCCGCTCCTGGGTCGCCCAGCCGGCCCGGCACTCCAGTCGCAGCTCGCCCGGGAAGGTCAACGTGACCAGGGTGAACTCGTTGGGGCTGTCGTCGACGACCGTGCCGAAAACGTCCTCCTGCGCGTCGAGCACGTGGAAGTCGAGGTAGGAGAAGATGCTGCTGATCAGCGGCGTACCGGTGCCCCAGGCACGCTGCATCGCGGGGATCGGGTAGCGCCGGTGCGGCCAGACGGCAAGCTCCTCGGCGAACACGGCGCGCACGAGGTCGCGCCACCGGGGCGTACGCAGGTCCACCGCGAACGGCACCGTGTTGAGGTACATCCCCATCACCTCGTCGCCGCGCAGCAGTTCGGGCCGGCCGTTGACGACCAGACCGCTGAAGAACCGCCGCTGGCCGGTGACGACGCCGATCATCGCGAGGTGCGCGGTGTGCAGCACGGCCTTGAGCGAGGTCTGCGTCCGCGCGGCCAGCTCACGCAGCCCCGGTTCGAGATGCCGCCAGGACATCCGCAGCTCCGGCACCGCGCCGTGGCCGGCCGGGGCGGTGTCCGCTGGCAACGCGATCCGATCGTACTCGCCGACCCGGCTCCGCCAGAACCGTTCGTCCGGCCCGGCCGACAGCGATCGCCGTTCCAACCTGACGAAGTCGGCGTACCGCCCCGGGGGCGGGGGCTTCAGCGCATCGGGGTCCGCGTCCCGGATCGCCCGGTAGGTGTCCCGCAGCTCGGCGATGAGGGAGTGGTGGCTCCAGCCGTCCAGGATGGCGTGGCACTCGGTGTGGGTCAGCACCCACGTCCGCTCCCCGGTGCGGTGCACGTGCCAGCGCAGTTGCGGCGCGTGATCGATGGGCAGCATCGCCAGCTTCATCGTCTCCCGGTACCGCTCCAGGATGTCCTGCTGCTCAGCTTCCGCGAGCTCGCGCAGATCGTCGAAGCCCACCTCGACCCGCGCCTCGGCGTGGACGAGCTGCATCGGCTCGGTGTAGCCGGACACGTCGAACGTGGTGCGCAGGATCTCGTGCCGGTCGACCAGCCATTGCGCGGCCTGCTGCAACGCTGCCAGCGAGAACGGGCCGTCGTCGACGATGTCGAAGCTGGTGACGTTCTGGTATGCCGGGTGCGAGCTGTTGACCAGCATCTCGTACACCATGCCGGCCTGCACCTGACCCATCGGGTAGGCGTCCACCAGGCCGTCGGGGAGCCGGTCACGGTCGGCCGGGTCGAGTTGCTCGAACGGGCCGACCGGCAGCTCGTCCGCACCGGTCGCCGGCCGGTCGGCGAGCGTCGCCAGCTGCGCCGCGGTCTGGTGCGTGAAGATGTCCTGCACCGACAGGTTCAGCCCGCCCCGGCGCAGGGTTCCGATCGCGCGGATGGCACGGATCGAGTCACCCCCGACGTCGAAGAACCGGTCGTGCACACCGATCCGTTCGATGCCCAGCGCCGCCGCGAGCGCCTCGGCGACGACGCCTTCGGCCTCGGTGCGGGGGGCGACGTACGCTCCGGCCGCCCAGGCGCGGCCAGGTGTCGGGGCCGGCAGCGCGCGCCGGTCGGTCTTTCCGCTGGTGGTCAGGGGCAGCGCGGGCAGCAGCTGCCAGTGGCTCGGGATCATCGCCTCGGGCAGTCGACCGCGCAGGAACGACGCCACGTCGCTCACCTCGACGCCGGCGTCCGTGTCCCGGGCGACGAGGTAGCCGACGAGCTGGCCGTTGTGCACCGCGACGGCGACCGCGGACACTCCCGGGTGCTCCGCCGCCACCGCCTCGATTTCGCCGAGTTCGACGCGGTGCCCACGGATCTTCACCTGGTCGTCGAGCCGGCCGAGGTAGTCGATCCGACCGTCCGGCAGGTACCTCGCGAGGTCACCGGTGCGGTACAGCCGCCCTCCACCGCCGGACTCCTCGAACGGGTCGGGAACGAACCGCTGTGCCGTGAGCCCCGGGCGGCTGAGGTATCCGCGGGCCAACTGCACGCCGCCCAGCAGCAGCTCACCCGGCACTCCGATCGGGACCGGTCGCAGGTTCTCGTCGACGATGTAGGTGCGCGTGTTGGCGATCGGCCGTCCGATGGTGACCGGCGTCCCGGGCACGCACCGCACCGCGGTGACGTCGACGGCCGCCTCGGTTGGCCCGTAGAGGTTGTGCAGCTCGCAGCCGATCCGCTCGTGGACGGCGGCGACCAGGTCGGCGGGGAGCGCCTCGCCGCTACAGATCATTCGGCGCACCGACGGCAGCGGCCCGAACGACTCGGCCAGGAACATCCGCAGCATCGACGGTACGAAATGCAGGGTGGTGACCTGCTCGGTGGCGATCAGGTCGGCCAGGTAGTGCGGGTCGCGGTGGCCGTCGGGCCGGGCGATCACCAGCGTGGCCCCGGTGATCAGCGGCCAGAAGAACTCCCACACCGAGACGTCGAAGCTGTACGGGGTCTTCTGCAGCACCCGGTCGGAGTCGTCCAGCCGGTAGGCGTCCTGCATCCAGCGCAGCCGGTTGACGATCGCGCGGTGGGTGACCACGACGCCCTTGGGCCGGCCGGTCGAGCCGGACGTGTAGATCACGTACGCCGGGTGGTCCGGCCCCGCCGGGGTCGTGCTCGCCGATGCCGATCCACTGCCGGTGATGGCCGGTTCGCCGTCGGTGAGCACGATGGTGACACCGGCGTCGGCACACATGTAGTCCCGGCGCTCGGCCGGGTGGTCCGGGTCCAGCGGCAGGTAGGCGCCGCCGGCCTTCTGGATCGCCAGCAGGGCCACCACCAGCTCGATACCGCGTCGGCGGCACACGCCGACGATCGACTCCGGCCCGACGCCTGCGTCGACCAGGTACCGCGCCAGCCGGTCGGTCCGCCGGTCCAGCTCGGCGTAGGAGACGTCCTCGCCCTCGAAGCGGAGGGCGACGGCGGCCGGGGTCCGGGCCACCTGTCGCGCGAACAGCTCCGGCAGGGTGCCGGTCGGGTAAGCCACCTCGGTCTCGTTCCACGTCCGCACCACCAGCTCCCGCTCCGCCGGTGGGGGCTCGACCAGCTGGCTGATCGGTGCGTCCGGCGTGGCCGCGATGCTGCCGACGAAAGTGGTGAAGTGGCTCGCGAACCGCTCGATGGTGTCCCGGTCGAACAGCGCGGTGGCGTAGTTCAGGAAGCCGGTGAGGGTGCCGTCGGGCTGGTCGACGACCACCAGCGTCAGGTCGAACTTGGCGTCGCTCTCGCCGACCGGCATTTCCTCGGCGCGTAGTTCGCCGACGCGGCGGGCCGTGGAGTCCCCGTTGGCCCACAGGAACATGGTCGAGAGCAGCGGGGTCCGGGACGCGTCGCGCACCGGGGCCAGCTCGTCCACCAGCCGTTCGAACGGGAGTTCCTGATGGGCGTAGGCGCCGAGCGCCATCTCCTTGACCCGCCGGAGCACCTCGCGGAAGGACGGGTCGCCGGACAGGTCGGTGCGCAGCACCAGCGTGTTGAGGAACAAGCCGATCAGGTCCTGCACCTCGGCCCGGTCCCGACAGGCCACCGGGGTGCCGATCGTGATGGCGTTGCTCCGGCCGAACCGGCCCAGCGTGATCGCGTACACGGCCATCAGCGCCATGAACGGCGTCGCGCCGGACTGGCGGGCGAGTTCGTGCAGGGCTCGGGCGTCCGGCGCGGACACCGCGATCGGGACCAGGTCGCAGGCGCTGTCCCAGACCTGTGGGCGGGGCCGGTCGAGCGGCAGTTCCACCGCGGTGGCGCCGGCCAGCGCCTGCCGCCAGTAGTCGAGCTGACGGTCCAGCTTGGCACCGGACATCGCATCGCGCTGCCACGCGGCGAAGTCCGCGTACTGCACCGGTAGGGGCGCCAGCGGGGACGGCCCGCCGGTCAGCGCGGCGGTGTACAGCCGGTCGAGCTCACGCCACAGCACCTGCTCGGACCAGCCGTCGAAGGCGATGTGGTGCAGGGTCACCACCAGCGCGTGCTCCTCGTCGGCCAGCCGCGCGAGGGTTCCGGTCAGCACCGGGCCGGTCGCCAGGTCGACGGGTGCCCGGTCGTGGGTCATCCAGCCGGCCATCCGTTCGTCCTGGGCGGCGGGGTCGAGGCCCCGCAGGTCCACCTCGTGCAGCGTGGCCGGCTGCGGAGGGTCGATCACCTGGCCCGGTTCACCGTCGACCACCACGTAGCGGGTGCGCAGCACCTCGTGCCTGGCCACGATTGCGTCCAGCGCCGCCCGCAGTGCGCCGGGTTCCAACGGCCCGAACAGGCGCAGGCCGGCGCTGGCCAGATACTCCGTACCGCCCGGCCGGACCTGGTCGAGAATCCACAGCCGGCGCTGCGCGAACGACAGCGCGGGCGGCGTCTCACGCGAGACCCGGGTGATCCCCTCGTCCGGCGCGGCGTTCGCGGCACCTACGAGCCTGCGCCGAAGCAACTCCGCGCGCAGACCGGCTCGATCGATTGTCTCAGTCACAGGGCACCATCCTGGGAGAGCAGTTCGCTCATCTGGGCGTCGGTCAACTCGTCGAGTTCCGCCGTGATCAGGTCGGTCACCACCACCGCCAGCTCGGCCACGGTGGTCGCCTCGAACAGGCAGCGCAGCGGGACCTCCACGGCGAAGGCCGCCCGCAGCCGGGCCAGCACCCGGGTGGCCAGCAACGAGTGACCACCGAGCCCGAAGAAGTCGTCATCGACGCCGACCCGGTCGACGCCGAGAATGTCCGACCAGATCCCGGTGATGGTCTCCTCCGCCGGGTCCCGCGGTGCCACGTACCCGCGGGCGCGGTCGAGTTCGGAAGGTTGTGGATCTGGCAGCGCCGCCCGGTCGACCTTCTTACTCGGTGACAGCGGCAGGGCCGCGACGGTGACCCAGGCCGACGGGATCATGTACGAGGGCAGCGACTCTCGTAGGTACGCCCGCAGCTCGTCGAGGTCGGGTCCGGTGTCGTGGGGCCACTCCAGGTAGGCGACGAGCCGCTTGTCGCCAAGCCCGACGTCCTTCGCGACGACGGCGGCCGCGGACACCGCGGGGTGCCTGGCCAACACGGCTTCGATCTCGGCGAGTTCGATCCGGAAACCCCGAATCTTCACCTGGGTGTCGAGGCGGCCGAGGAAGTCGACAGCGCCGTCCGGCCGGAGCCGCACCAGGTCGCCGGTGCGGTAGAGGCGCGTTCCCGGTTCGGTGGCGAACGGATCGGGCACGAAACGCTCCGCGGTCAGCTCCGGCCGGTCGTGGTAGCCACGGGCCAGGCGCACGCCGCCGAGGTACAGCTCGCCGGGTACCCCGACCGGGAGCGGACGCAGCTCCGCGTCGAGCACGTACACCCGGGTACCGGCGGCCGCACGGCCGATGTGCAGGGTGGCCGTGCTGCGCTCGTCGGCGAGATCGCCCGACACGGGGTTGAACATGCAGGTGACGGTCGCCTCGGTCGGCCCGTAGGAGCAGAGAAACCGGCCGGGTAGGCCGGTCGCCGCCCAGCGTTGGGCGTCGGCGACGGTCACCACGTCCGAGCTGACGTTGACGAGCTTCAGCCCGGTGAGCCGGTCCACGCCGGACTCCATCATCTCCCGGTAGTACGCCGGGGTGATCTCCATGATCGTCACGCCGTACTGCGCCAGCTTGGCCGGCAGCTCGCTCGGCGCCCAGAAGACCGGGTCGCTCACCACGATCGTGGCACCGGCGGCCAGGGTGGCGCCGACCTGATCCATCGCGACGTCGAAGGTGAGTGCCGAGAGCAGCACGACCCGTTCGCCCGGGCGGATGCCGTACTGGTCGGCGACCACCCGGCAGTGGTGCGCGTACGCCCGGTGCGAGATCGTCACGCCCTTGGGGCGGCCGGTCGACCCGGACGTGTAGATGATGTACGCGAGGTTGTCCGGAACGGTGACCGATGCCGGGTCGGCCGTTGGCCGGCCGCTCGCCCGGTCCCCGTCGTCGACGACCAGCACCGGCCGGTCGTGCCCGGCGAACCGGTCGGCGAACGCGCCGGTGGTCACCACCAGGTGCGCTCCGGCGTCGGCGAGCATGTAGCGCAGCCGCTCCGGCGGATGTTCCGGGTCGAACGGCACGTACACCCCGCCGGCCTTGAGCACCGCCAGCAGCACCACGACCGGTGCGATCCCGCGCTGAAGGCACGAGCCGACGATGACCTCCGGACCAACCCCCATCGCACGGAGCTGGTGCGCCAGCTCGTTGACCCGGGCGTTCAGCTCGGCGTAGCCGAGCCGCTCGGCACCGAACACCACGGCGGTCGCCCCCGGAGTCCGGGCCGCCCACCGTTCGAACAGTTGCGGTACCGAGAGGTGCCGTTCGCCGGGCGGGTCGAGCAGGTCCAGCCGGTCCGCGTCGGGGTCCGCCCATTGGTGCACGATCGTGTGGCGTTCGTCGGCCGACAGCAGATCCAGCTCGCTGATCCGGGTCTGCGGGGCGGCGGTCACGCCGCCCAGCAGGCGCAGGTACTGGCCTGCGAGGCGTTCGATCGTCGAGCGGTCGAACAGCGCCGTGGCGTACTCGAACCAGCACTCCAGCCGGCCGCCCGGCTGCTCCATCACGGACAGGGTGAGGTCGAACTTGGCCACCGACAGGCCGCTGTCCAGGCCGGTCGCGGCGCACCCGGCGAGGGTGGACGTCGCGTTACCGGCACCGGTGTGCTGTACCTCGAACATGATCTGGAACAGCGGGTTGCGGGACAGGTCGCGGTCCGGTTGCAGGGCGTCGACGAGGTGTTCGAACGGCACCTCCTGGTTGGCGAACGCCTCCAGGGCGCTCCGGCGGACCCGGTCGACCAGGTCGAGGAAGGTCGGGTTCCCGCCCAGGTCGGCCCGGACCACGAGGTTGTTGACGAAGAAGCCGACCAGGTCCTCGGTCTCCGGCCGCGTCCGACCGGCGACGGGGGTGCCGATCGCGATGTCGGTGCGGCCGGTGTGGCGGCTCAGCAGCACGTCGAACGCGGCCAGCAGCACCATGAACAGGGTTGCGCCGGTCTGGTTGCCCAGCTCGCGTACTGCTGCTCCGGTGTCCTGCGGTATGTCGACGATGAACAGTTCGCCGCGCAGGTCACGCCCAGGCTGGCGGGGCCGGTCGGGGGTCAGCTCGACCGGAACGAGCCCGGCGAGCCGGTTTCGCCAGTGCTCGATCTGGTTGCCGATGGTGCCGTCGGCCTGCCGGTCGCGTTGCCAGGCGGCGAAGTCGGCGTACTGCACCGGAAGCGGCTGCGTTGACCAGGGGGTACCGGTGAGCCCGGCCACGTACGCATCGTTCAGCTCGCGCAGGAAGATGCCCAGCGACCAGTTGTCGAAGGCGATGTGGTGCAGGGTGATCGCGACCAGGTGTTCGTCGGCCGCCGTGTGCACGACCGTGACCCGCAGCGGACGCTCGTGGGTGAGGTCGAACGGCCGGGCGCTCACCGCTTCGATGATCGTCCTGGCGCGCTTCGCGGCCTCGGCGGTGCCGATCAGGTCCACCACGTCGAAGGGCACCGGGCCGGGGGGATCCACGAGTTGCAGCGGAACACCGCTGTCCCCGAGGTAGCGGGTGCGCAGCACCTCGTGCCGGGCGCTGACCTGCTCCACCGCGCGGCGCAGCGTCGCGGTGTCCAGCGCTCCGGTGAGGTGGTACACCATCGGGATCAGGTATTCCGCGCTGCCCGGTTCGAGCTGGTCCAGGAACCACAGTCGTTGCTGGCCGAACGAGGTCGGCAGGGTGCCGTCGCGGGGTACGGGCACGATCTGCGGCTCGCTGTCGGGTGTCGTGCCCGCGTCGATCGCCGCGGCGACCCGCTCCACGGTCCGTCCTTCGAACAGGGTGGCCACCGTCAGCTCCAGCCCGAACCTGCGGCGCAACCGGTGCGCGAGCCGGATCGCCAGCAGCGAATGCCCACCCAACGCGAAGAAGTCGTCGGCGACGCCGACCCGCTCGACCCCGGTCAGCTCACCCATGAGGGTGGCGACGGCCCGCTCAGTCTGCGTCCGTGGGGCGACGTGACCGGCGGCTACGTCATCGGGCTCGACGTGATCCGGGTCGTCGCCGGGTGGGCGGCTGCCGGGGGGCGGCAGCGCCGACCTGTCGACCTTTCCGTTGGGCAGCGACGGCAGCGCGGCCAGCGGAACGATGCTGGCGGGAACCATCGCGGCGGGCAGCCGCGTGCCGAGGAATCCAGACAACTCGTCGGTCTCCACCGTAGCCCCGGCGGTCGGCACCACGTAGCCCGCGAGTTCCAGGTCACCGGTGACGGACCGGTACGAGGTGACCACGGCCGCCGCGACCGACGGATGCGCCCGCAGCGCGGCTTCCACCTCACCGGGTTCGACACGCACCCCCCGCACCTTGACCTGCGCGTCGAGGCGGCCGACGAACTCCAGGACCCCGTCGTCACGCCACCTGGCGAGGTCGCCGGTGCGGTACCACCGCTGGCCGGGCCGGGTGGCGAAGGGGTTCGGGGTGAAGCGTTCGGCGGTGAGGTCGCCGCGCCCGGCGTAACCGCGGGCGAGGCCGACACCGCCGATACACAACTCACCCGGTGCGCCGATGGGCGCGAGCCGGCCGGCGGAGTCCACCACGTACAGGTCGACGCCGGGCAGCGCGGCACCGATCGGAACCGTACCGTCGCTCTCGCCACGCGCGTAGCGCCACGCGGTCACGTCGATCGAGGACTCGGTCGGGCCGTAGGTGTTGTACAGCTCCACCTCCCGCACGCCGAGCAGTCGCTCGCACAGTTCGGTCGGCAGCGGCTCGCCGGCCGAGCAGACCAGCCTCAGCGCGTCGCAGGCGGCCAGCTCCGGCTCCTCGACCACGGTGCGCAGCACGGACGGGACGAGTTGCACCACGGTGATCCGGTACGCGGCGAGGGCACCGACCATCACCGCGGTGTCGCGGTGCGCGTCCTGCGGCGCCATCACCACAGAACCGCCGGACACCAGCGGCGCCAGGAACTCCCACATCGACGCGTCGAACCCGATGGTCGTCTTCTGGAGTACACGGTCGGTACTGGTGAGCCCGAACCGGTCCACCGCCCACAGCACCCGGTTCCGGATCCCGCCGTGACTGATCACGACGCCCTTGGGGCGACCGGTGGAGCCGGACGTGTACATGACGTAGGCGGCGTTCGCGGCGTCGCGCGCCACCGGCGGCGGTGGCGTGGCGCGGGCGATGTCGTCCCACTGCTCGTCGAGCACCACCACCGGGGTCTGCTGCGGGATCCGCTGTCGCAGCGCCGTGTCGGTGAGCACCAGTTCGACGCCCGCATTTTCGATCATGAACTCGAGTCGCTCGTCGGGCAGGTCGGGTGTGAGCGGGACGTAGACCGCGCCGGCGGTGAGCGAGCCGAGCAGCGCGACCACGAGATCGGTACCGCGGTGCAGGGCAACGCCGACGGCGGTTTCCGCGCCGACTCCGCGCATGCGCAGGAAGCTGGCCAGGTTGTCCGTCCTGGACCTCAGCTCGGCGTAGGTCAGCTCGGTGTCACCACAGACCACGGCCACCGCGTCCGGCGTGGCCTCGGCCTGCGCCCGGAACAGGTCCGGCAGCAGCGCGTCGGTCGCTGGGCGCGGTGCTGGGTGCCAGCCGAGCAACCGCTGCTGTTCCGCGCCGGTCACCGTCGGCACGTCGCGCAGCGGCGTCTCCGGCGCCGCCGCCAGGTTCTCCAGCAGCGCCACGTAGTTGTCGGCCATCCGCTGGATCCGGGCCCGGTCGAAGAGCGCGGTCGGATAGGTGATCCGGGCGACCCAGGATCCGTCCGGCTCCTCGGTCATCTGGAGCGACATGTCGAAGGTGGCACTGCGTACGGGGGTCGGCACCCAGTCGACCTCGATGCCGGGCAGACTCAGCGGCTCCCCCTGGCCGTTCAGGACCGCGAACCCGACCTGAAAGAGCGGGTTGCGGGACAGGCCGCGGTCCGGCGACAGTTCGGCGGCCAGGCGTTGCAGGGGTACGTCCTTGTGTTCGAAGGCGTCCAGGGCCGTCTCGCGGACCCGGCCGAGCAACTCGACGAAGGTGGGATCGCCGGACAGGTCGGTCCGCAGCACCACCGTCTGCGCGAGCGAGCCGATCACCGGTTCCAGCTCGACCCGGTTCCGCCCGCTGGTCGACACCCCGACACCGAAGTCGAGCTGGTCCGCGTAACGGCTGATCAGAAGCTGGTAGGCGGCCAGGAACACCATGAACGGCGTCGCTCGGGCGGCGCGTCCCACGGCGCTGATCCGGGCCGCCAACGGGGCCGGCACCGCGAACGCCACCACGTCGCCGGCCGGTTCCCAGGCGGCGGGGCGCTGCCGGTCCGTGGGCAGTTCCAGTGACGGCAGTCCGGTCAGTCGCTCACGCCAGTAGTCCAGGTGCCGGACGGACGCCGCGTCGTTCGCGTCCCATCGGCTCCGCTGCCAGTCGGCGAAGTCGGCGTACTGCAGCTCCAGCGGCGCCAGCGGCGACTGCTCGCTGGCGGCATGGGCCGCGTAGAGCACGCCCAGTTCCCGGGCGAGGATTCCCAGCGACGGGCCGTCGAAGGCGATGTGATGCACCACCAGCATCAAGATCGCGTCAGCGGGGGCAAGCTGCACGAGGGTCAGCCGCCAGGAGGATGATCCACGCAGGTCGATCGGTGTGGTCACCGCCGCCTCGCCGATCTCCCGTACCCGTCGGTCCTGTTCGGCTGCCGGGTGCCCGGTGAGGTCCACCACCGTGAGGTCAGCCGCCACCGGCTCGTCGATGATCTGCACCGGCTGTCCGTCAACCGTCGAATAGCGGGTGCGCAGAATCTCGTGCCGGCCAGCGATGTCAGTGAAGGCGGCGGTCAGCGCCACCCGGTCCAGCGGCCCGCGCAGCCGGAATCCCCAGTGCAACAGGTACTCCTGGGTGCCGGACCGGACCTGGTCGAGAAACCACAGCTGCTCCTGCTCGAACGACAGTCGGAGCTGGTTGTCGGTTTCGAGGATGTCGGTCATGCGCACACCTGCTGCTTCGTCGGTAGGAAGTCATCCAATGTGGTGCCCAGGCTGCGGCCCGTCGCGGCACGCCGGACCAGGTCGGCCACCGCCAGATCCAGGCAGCCGAGTCCGAACGGCGAGAACACCGTCACGGCTTCGTCGCTTCTGACGTACCGCTCACCGGCCACCAGGACTTCGCCGAGCGAGGCGGCGATGAAGTCGCGGTGGCCGGCTTCCTGTTGGGCCAGATCCAGCGAGGTCGCGGCCCGGCACACGTGGTCCGCGTCGTCGACGATGTTCACGCT
Organism: Micromonospora sp. DT228; assembly: GCF_049841595.1. NCBI lineage: Bacteria > Bacillati > Actinomycetota > Actinomycetes > Micromonosporales > Micromonosporaceae > Micromonospora > Micromonospora sp. DT228. Next base: position 32,934 of record NZ_JBNCKO010000027.1, on the reverse strand, counting down.
GGAACGGATCGAGTCGGTGGTGAGGTCACGCAGGGACAGATGCAGCACCAGCGTTCCCGGGCGGCAGTGCTCGGTACCCAGGTGCGGGGCGCTCGCCGTCGTAGCCAGGCACACCAGCTTGTGGCGGGACATGGCGTCGGCCGCGTTCTCGGCCACGTCGATCTTCAACGTCGGCCAGACCGACCGCGCCTCGGCGGCGAAGGTCTGCGCCCGTTCGACGCTGAGGTCGTACAGGGTCACCGTGTCCAGCGTCGGCAGCACGGTGCGCAGATACCTCAGCACCTCGAAGTTGATCGGACCGCAGCCGACGAGCGTCACCGCGGATTCGGGGCTGGACGAGGAGAGCGTGGACGCCGCCAGGGCGGCGCTCGCGGCCGTACGTCCGGCCGAGATCGCCGACGCTTCGAGGATCGCCTCCGGCACGCCGGTGTGTACCGAGTTCAGGATCATCACGGCCGAGGCCCGGTGCATCCCCCGGTGGAGGTTGCCGGGGAAGGATGACACCCACTTCACCCCGCAGGTCGGCGTCTCACCTCCCAGATAGGCCGGTAGCGCGATGATCCGCTCGCGCTCTCCGTCGGGGAAGCGGAGGAAGACCGACTGCGGTACCCGGGTACGGCCCAACGCGTGCGACCGGTACGCCGCCTCCACCGCGGACACCACCTCGCGCTCGCCCCCGTCGAGGACGGAACGGACCTCACCTGCTCCGAGAATCAACATGGCGTCACCTCCATGTCGGGCTTGGTCCACAGGTGCGACACGTCACCGAAGTACGTCAAGACCCAGTCGTCGTCGTAGATGGTGTCGAGGTACCGCTCACCGCGGTCGGGAAAGACCATCGCGCAGGTGGCCCCGGGTCGGATCTGATCGCGCATCTGCTCCAGGCCCGCCACGACGGCACCCGACGAGCCACCGACGAGAATCGCCTCGCGGGCGGCCAGCCTGCGGCACGCCACAATCGCGTCGAGATCGTCGACTCGGACCACGACGTCGGCCAGATCGCTGCGGTATAGCTTCGGACGCACCGATGCGCCGTGGCCGGGAATCATCCGCCACCCGACCGCTGGGCCGAATATCGCACTACCCAACGCGTCCACCGCCACGATGGTCACCGGCAGTTGGTGCGTCCGGATGTATTCGGCGCACCCCCGCAGGGTCCCGCAGGAACTCGTGGCACAGAACAGGTAGTCGATGTCCGGCAGGGCGCGCACGATCTCTCGTACGGTCGTATGGTGTGCCTGCGGGTTGAGCGGGTTCGAATACTGGTCCGGGCAGTACGCGTGATCGATCGTAGCGACGAGTTCACGCACCCGACGGATACGGACGGGCAGGTACTCTCCGGTGGCCGGATCGACATCGGTGACCACCTCGACCTGCGCGCCCAGCGCCCGCATGATGGCGATGTTGTCCTTGTTGGTGCGCGGGTCCACCACACAGATGAAGCGAATTCCGTAGTACCCGCAGACCTGTGCGAGCCCGATTCCGAGATTGCCGGAACTGGACTCGATCACCACCGATCTTCCGGGTACGAGCCGCCCGTCGTGTATGCGTCCTCGCAGCATCTCCAGCGCCGAGCGGTCCTTGATACTGCCGCCCGGATTGTGGGACTCCAACTTAGCGAACGTCCTGAACGTACTCTCGGGGTCGAGCTTCACCAGCTCGACGATCGGTGTCGCTCCGATGGTCGCCAGCACTCCTGACCCGGTGGGGGTTTGTTCGGTCATAGAGCCGCTCCTCGAATTGCATCCGCCGCGATGCGCCTACTAAGAGATTCCTCCGCACCATCGAGACAGCGCAGGGAAGAACATGCAGACTCACCGGTTGACGCCGGCAGCAGTTCTGCCGGAGGTTCTCCTGTTTTCTTCGTACTGCTGCGGCCGGCCGCGCCGTTTCCACCCGAAACGATCACCACCGCACGGCCGGCAGATCCGTGCCGTAGCGCGCCGGCCAGCGCTACCGCACCGCTTGGCTCCGCGCTGACACCGGCTCGTCGAAGGACATCCAGCGCGTGGGTGATCGCCTCGTCGGTCACGCCGATCAGGTCGTCGACCCGGTGCCGAATGATCGGCCAGGGAACCGCACCGGGTCGTTGCCCGCGCAGGCCGTCGGCGATCGTCATGGACGGTGGCAGCTCGGTCGGCGCACCCTGGGCAACGGAAACGGCGTAGCGGCGTGCGGACATCGGCTCCACCCCGACGACCCGCACCCGCCGGGACAGCGCCGACGCCGCCAGGCAGACGCCGGCCAGCAGGCCACCACCGCCGGTCGGTACGAAGATCGTCGTGAGGCCCGGCACCTGTTCGAGCACCTCAAGCCCGACCGTGCCGGCCCCGGCCACCACCAGTTCGTCGTCGGAGGAGGGCACGAAGACCGCCCCGGTCGCCGCGGCGATGTCCGCGGCCCGGCGGTCGCGTTCGACCACGCCGCCGGTCACCTGGACCACGCTGGCGCCGAGTGCCCGGATCGTCCGGGCCTTGCCGTCGCTGGCCCCAGCAGCCATCACGATCGTCACCCTGATGCCCAACGCGGCGCCGAGCATGGCGACGGCGATGCCGTGGTTACCGGAGGAACCCGCCACCACCTCGTCGGCGTACCGGGTAAGCATCGCGTTCGCCGCGCCCCTGATCTTGAACGAGCCGCCGCGCTGGCGGTGCTCGGCCTTGATCAGCACCCGCGAATCCAGCGGCAGCACCGGAGTGCGATCCACCAGACCGGTGATCCGGTCGGCGGCCAGGCGCACGTCCGCGAGGGTGGGCCCGACACCTGTCGTCCTCATGGCCCGTCCACGGTGACCGCCCTGCGGTCGGTCTTGCCGCTGACCGTCGTCGGTAGGCGGTCGATCCGGGCGAACCGTCGCGGGATCATGTAGTGGGGCAACGTCATCGCCAGGTGGGCGCGCAGCGCTGCGTCCGTCACCTGCGCCGACGCGGCGGCGACGTGCGCGATGAGGAAGACCCGGCCGCCGGCATCGGTACCCGCGGTGACCACCGCGCCGGTGACGGCGCGATGGGCCAGCAGCGCGCCCTCGATCTCGGCCGGGTCGATCCGGTAGCCCCGGACCTTGATCTGCCGATCGATGCGGCCGAGATACACGAGGCCACCGTCGGGCAACCGACGCGCCAGGTCACCGGTGCGGTACATGCGCGCGCCGGGCGCGCCGTGTGGGTCCGGCAGGAACCGGTCCGCGGTCAACATCGGCCGGCCGCTGTACCCGCGCGCGACACCACATCCACCGATCCACACCTCGCCGACACCACCGTCCGGCACGGCGTGCAGCTCGTCGTCGAGCAGATGCACGCTCACACCGTCGATCGGTGTCCCGATCAGGTCGTCCGTCGTGTCCGGGACCGGCGGCACGGCGAAGCGGGTCGAGGTCATCGTGGTCTCGGTCGGGCCGTACTGGTTGATCATCCGTCCGGGCACCCGGGCGCGGCCACCAGCGACGAGGAGCGGTCGCAGCGACTCACCGCTGGACACGGTCAACCGCAGGTCGGGCAGATCGCTGCGCCGCAGCGACGTCAGGAAGGTCGGGGTGGCCGACAGAATCGTGTTCACCCCCCACCTGCGGAGGGCCGCGACGAACTCACCGGCGCGCAACAGGGTGGAGCGCGGCACCAGGACCACCTGCCCGCCGGCGACGAGCGGGGCGAACGTGTCGCGGATCGAGGCGTCGTACCCGAACGGCGCGAGTTGCAGCACCACGGTGTCCGGACCGAGTTGGTAGTCGTCGACGATGAACCGTAGGTAGTTGGTGACGCCGCGGTGCTCCAGCAGTACCGCGTTCGGCGGCCCGGACGAACCGGAGGTGTGACTGACGTAGGCCAGCGATCGGGGCGACAACGGTCGCAGGGGTGCCGGCGCGTCGGGCGCGTCGACGAACACGGTCGGGCCGTCGATGGCGAGGTCGTGCTGCCCGGCCCGGGCCGGTGTGGTGACCAGGAACCGGGCCTGGGCGGTGCGGACCATCGCCGCCAGTCGCTGATCGGGCAGCTCGGTGTTGAGGGTGAGGAAGGCGCCGCCGGCCCGAAGCACGGCCGCCATCGCGATGACGGCCTCCGGGCCCCGGTCAACCATGACCGCGCAGACCTGCTCCGGTCCGACGCCCCGGGCGACCAGCGCCCGGGCCAGCCGGTCGGTCCGGGCGGCGAAGTCCTCGTAGCACAGGGCGGTGTCCGGGGTGACGATCGCCGGTGCGTCGGGCCGGGTCGTGGCGTGGGTCAGGATGTCGTCGAGAAACGTGGTCACAGCCCCGCTCCGCCGCTCGGCCTGTCGACGGCGCACCACTCCAGGACCGCCCGGGCGCTGTGGTACTTGTTCTCGGCTTGGGCGAAGGCGATGCTGTCGGGCCCGTCGAGCACCGCCCCGGTCACCTCCTCGCCCCGATGTGCCGGCAGGTCGTGCATGAACACCGCGCCCGGGCAGGCCGCCATCAGAGCCTCATTGACCTGGAACGGGGCGAACTCGGAACGCCAGTCGGGCCTCGGCTTCGTCGAACCCGTGGTCTGCCAGCGGGTGGTGTAGACGACATCCACCGGTGGCAGGCCCGAAAGGTCGTGCCGCTGTTCGACCCGCGCGCCGCTACGCCGGGCGGACACCGCCGCCTGGTCGAGGTACCGCCGCTCCACGCCGTACCCGGGCGGGGTACGCAGGTGCAGCTCGGCGCCGGGGTACCGGGACAGCGCGAGGGTCAGCGCCGAGGCGGTGTTGTTCCCCTCCCCCACATACAGCACCCGTACGCCCTCGACCCGACCGAAGTGCCGGACGATCGTGGTGAGGTCGGCGAGGGCCTGAGTCGGGTGTTCGACCGCACTCATCGCGTTGATCACCGACATGCGCTTCTGGGCGGCGTACGCCCGAATCTCGGACTCCGGCCCGACGGTGCGGGCGACCAGGACGTCGAGCATGTCGGAGAGCACCGCCGCGGTGTCCTCCACCGACTCGCCGGTGGCCAGTTGCAGGTCGTTCGGGCCGTACGTGATCAGGCCGGCGCCGAGACGCAGCGCACCGGCGGAGAACGCGGTCCGGGTACGGGTGGAGGTCCTGCGGAACAGCACGCCGACGACCGCCCCGGACAGGTGCTGTTCGGCTCCCGCGGAACCACGCGAGTACTCGGCGCCGCGCTGGACGATCCAGCGCAGTTGGTCGTCGGAGAGGTCGTCGATGGAGATCAGATGGCGTCGCTCGGTCATGCCGAGCCCCCTTCCAGGTGGCGATCGGCCGTGAGCCCAGAGCCTGCGCGAGGTGCGGACCGTCGAACAGGGACGGAGCCGCACGACGCGTCTGCGTGTTCGTCTCTATGGACGGCACGCGTAGGCCCGGCACCATCGGGTTCAGCTATTCGGATCACCCGACCAGGCCGGAGGGGTCATGACTGACGACGATGTCTACCGCGTCGTGCGCAACGACGAGGAGCAGTACTCGATCTGGTGGGCCGACCGGGAGCTGCCGCTCGGCTGGACCGCCGAAGGGACGTCCGGGTCGAAGCAGGAGTGCCTGGACCACATCGGGAAGGTGTGGTCGGACATGCGGCCGCGAAGCCTGCGGGAGCAGATGGCCCGGGCCTGAGGCCGAAATCCGTACCGCATTCATGCCGCCCCGCCCCGCCGAACATGGCGTGCGGCGGGGCGGCAGCACAACGCCCCGTCGCCGAGGGCCCGCAGCTCAGGGCCGTGGACGCAGGCAGCTACATCGACGCGGCTCCGAAACCGTGATGGACGGGCAGCTCCAACTCCGAGGAGACATCATGATGGCCCCCACTATCGAGTCAGAGGTCCGTAGTTACTGCCGAAGCTGGCCGATCGTGTTCGACCACGGGCGTGGCAGCCGAATGTTCGCCGACGACGGCCGCGCCTACCTTGACTTCTTCGCCGGCGCGGGCGCCCTCAACTACGGCCACAACCATCCGATCCTCAAGCGAGCCCTGCTGGCCTACCTGGAGCGGGACGGGGTCACCCACAGCCTCGACATGCTGACCGCCGCCAAGCAGGACTTCCTCGCCGAATTCGCATCGCAGGTACTCGCCCCCCGCAGCCTGGACTACCGCGTGCAGTTCACCGGACCCACCGGCACGAACAGCGTCGAGGCGGCACTCAAACTCGCCCGCAAAGTGACCGGACGCCACACCGTCGTCGCCTTCACCGGCGCCTTCCACGGCATGTCACTCGGCTCACTGGCCGTCACCGGAAACGCCACCTTGCGCGCGGGCGCCGGTGTCCCACTCGGAAACACCTGGCGCGTCCCGTACGACGGCTTCGCCGGTGGCCAGGTCTCCGGGCTCACCCTGCTCGACACCATGCTCGCCGACAGCAGCAGCGGAATGGACCTACCGGCCGCCGTCATCGTGGAGACCGTGCAGGGCGAAGGCGGCATCAACCCGGCCCGCGCGATCTGGCTCGCCGACCTCGCCGAGCTGTGCGCCCGCCGCGGGGTGTTGCTGATCGTCGACGACATCCAGATGGGCTGCGGTCGCACCGGCCCGTTCTTCAGCTTCGAGCACGCCGGAATCACTCCCGACATCGTCTGCCTTTCCAAGTCCATCAGCGGGTACGGCCTGCCGATGTCCCTTACGCTCTTCCGCCCCGAACTCGACGTGTGGCAACCCGGCGAACACAACGGAACCTTCCGCGGCAACAACTTCGCCTTCGTCACCGCGGCGGCCGCGCTCAAGGAATTCTGGGTCGACAGCAAACTGGAGAAGCAGACAGCGGAACGGGACATCCTGCTTGAGGCGAGGCTTGCGGAACTCACCGGTCGGCACCGGGCGCACGCAGTGACGTCACGCGGCCGGGGCCTGGTCTGGGGTCTGGCCTTCCGGGAACCGCCGCTGGCCCGACGGGTCGCCCAGGAGGCGTTCGCCCGTGGGCTGCTGGTGGAGACGTCCGGATCCGCCGACGAGGTGGTGAAGCTGATGCCGCCCCTGACCCTGACGGATGAGGAACTGGCCGAGGGCCTCGACATCCTGGAGCAGTCGGTGACGGCAGCGGACGACCGCTAAGTGGTCCCGGTCGTCATTCCTTCGGGGGTTATGCGGCCTGGGTGTCGATCCTGGCGGTAGTCACCAATGGTGACCGTCGCAGCCTGTTCGTGGCCATGGAGGTCATCGACGACCCGCGGGATCCACGAGGCCGGCGGTATCGGCTCGTCAGCGTCCTGACGGCGGTGGCATGTCCGGTGTGGCCGGGGCGTGCACGTTCGCCGCGGTCACCGACTGGGCAGCTGCTTGCCAGTCGCGATGAAGATCGCATCGGTCGTGCAGCCCCACTCCGGGTCCAGCCGTATGGGCAGCGGCCAGGCCAAGCTGCTGTCCGACGCGGGTCCCGGGAACTGGCCCGCAGAAAGCTAGGGACGGTCTTCTTGACGCTGATCCCGGCGCTGGCAAGGGTGTCGCGCGCACCGGCGAGGACGCAGCCGGCGGCCTTAGTACTCCAGCCGCACCTGCTGAAGTTGAAGTCTTCGCTGGTAGTGGGCTGTTTTGGCGCGGTACTGGTGTCGGCGTCGCCATCGTGACCATCGATGGATGTGGTCGAAGGGTCGGATGGTGGTGATCAGGTGTGCCAGGAGACGTCGGACCTCGCCGAGCGTGAGAGGAATGAGACCCTCTTGCTCGAATCCGGCACCCCCTTTCTGGCGTGGGCGGCGGTGACGGCGAGGTAGGCGTGGGCGCACAGAACGAGCGTTATGTGGCGGTACCAGGCGTCGTAGCGACGCACCTGGTAATGGTCCAGGCCGACCTCGGTCTTCGCGGTCTGGAAGCACTCCTCGATCGCCCAACGGGTCCCCGCGACCCGGATCAGATCCTCGTCGTGCGTCCCGGCCGGGCCGAAGCACAGGTAGTAGGCCAGGTCCGTGGGGTCGGTGATGCTGCGTCGGATGATTGCGGGGCACAGCCAGGACGTAACCGATGCGCTGCTGCTGCAGCCACGTCCGGAACTTCGAGTCCTGCCCGTATGCCTCGTCCGCGGTGACCCACCTTGCCGGCAGTCCGGCGGTGATGGCGCGTCCGAGCATCCGCAGGCCCAGCGCGGGTTTCGTGGCGAACCCGACGCTGGCGGCGATGCCGGCTTCCTCACGGCGGGCGAGGTTGTCGCACCAGCCGCGGGGTAGATACAGCTCCCGGCCGATCAGCGTGCGCCCGGCCGGGCTGGCATCGGCGAGGAACACCCCGAGCTGGCAGTTCTCCGTCCGCCCGGCCGTGCCCGAGTACTGACGCTGCACCCCGGCGGACTTGATGCCCTTCTTCAGGAAGCCGGTCTCATCGACGATCAGCACCCCGTCGTCGTGACCGAGGTGCTCGGACACGTAGGCGAACAGGTCATCGCGGACCGCGTCCGGGTCCCATGCGGACTTGTTCAGCAGCCGTTGCATCCGGTCCGGGGTGGTGTCGCCGGCCGCCTCGGCCAAGGTCCAACCGTTCTTGCTTGCCAGCGGCGACAGCAACCCGACCAGGTAGCTCAGCGCCTGCCGGCGCGGCTCCGCACGCCCGAACCGGTGCGCGAACCGCGCCAGCAGATCATCCAGACCCGCCCGCCAGCCCACAAATCTCATCGATCAACACAAGCACGGGAGGCTGCCCGCGCTGCGACCGACCACAACAGACAGACGGTGCGACCACACAACTCACTTCGGTCGGATCAGCCCTGACCCGGCTGCGGTGCCGCGTTCGGACCTGTTCTACAAGCTGGCAAACGCCGCGCTGATCCTCGGCGTGATCTCCGCGGCGTCCGCGTCGAGGAGCAGAAAGCGGCGAGGGGTACGGCGGCTCTTGAGATCTCGTCGCCCAACTGGGAGACGGCCTGCCCGGACCAGTAACGCCGGAACGGCGCCTCACGGAGCAGCTCGGGCAGGCGGGCGCTGATTCTCGACACAACCACTTCCAGAAGTGGACTCGGCGGGACCTGCTGTGGCGCCGCGCGGGGCCGATCCCGTCAGTTCCCGCAGCATCCCCGCAGCAGCCCGACCAATCGGTCAGCTCGACCTGGTCCCGCCGTGCCCGTACACAGATGGATCATTTGTCGAAACGGATCTCGACCCGTCGGTTGCTGGCCCGGCCCCTCGGGTTGTCCTTGCCCGCTATGGTGTTCGCCGCGGCGGGTCGCGTCTCCCCGAAGCCCTCAATCGCGTAGGTGAGGTGGCTGTCGACGAGTGCCGGGGCCAGAGCGTCTCGAACCGCTTCGGCTCGCCGGAGCGACAACGCCAGGTTGGCCTCGTCGCCGCCCACCGAGTCGGTGTGTCCGAAGATCTGGACCGTGCCGCTGGCCTGCTCGCGGAGTCGCGTGGCGATCTCGGTCAGCCGGGTACGAGCCGCCGGAGATATGTCGGCCTTGCCGAATGCAAAAAGCACGTCCGCCGCTAGGGTCAGCTCGATGCGCCCACCGGACTCCGCCTCTCGGGTGTTGCCGTCGAGGTCCTCGGTACGTAGATAGACGTCCTCGATCGGCACCTGAATGTCGAGGATCGGGCTGCTCACCTGATCGCCGATTTCTCGCGTTGGTCCGGGCAGGACCGTGTCCGGGGACGTGGGCGCGGACCAGGCGACTGCCGGATCACTGACCAGCAGGAGGGTCAGTGCGATCGCCACCGGCGCCGCCTGCCGGCTAACCGAGCGGGACATTCTCGAAGACCGGAACGCGGGGAACGACGACATCGACGGCGGTGACATCATCCGGCGGGGCGCCGAACATGGCGTACAGGTCCACCGACTGACCGGCCTGAACGAATACCGACTGGAGGTCGGACGAAGCGAGGTACTTCATCTGACCGGGTTTCGCGTCCGGTTCGCCCGTCCGGGCCACCAGGTGCCGCTTGCGGTTCTTCCGGTCGATCAGGGTCGCACCGGAGAAGGCCAACGAGATGGTGTCGCCTTGAAAGGCGCTCGCGATCTGCCAGCGGTTCGGACTACCTGCGGCATCCGTGCGGGTCAATCGGACGCTCAGATTGACGAAACCGTTGTCTCGCCGCAGCTGGTACAACTCCACCTTGATCGAAATGAGGGTGCCACCTTCGCTGATCTGAATGTCACGACTCGCGATGGCGGCGCCGATCGGCTCGGGCTGACCCGGCACGGCACCGATCGTGTCCTTCGTATCCTTTGTGGCACCCTCTGTTCGGTCGGTCCTGTCGAGACCACAGCCGGTGAGAGCCAGGGTCATCGCCAACGCGAGCGAGCCGGCGCGGATTGTGTGATGACGCGAGGGCACGAAATTCCTTCCCGTGGATCGGTCGGTCGCCGCAGGCTGCCGACCGCGTGAGTTCAGGTACTCGCCGTCCCCGTTCGAGGGTGAGTGCGGCTGCTGTCGGCCGCACGTCGAAGTCGGACGGCTCGTTTGACCGCCGGTCGGGGTAGGCGTAATGATCCGCAACAGTGGATGCAGGGGCTTTGCAACCGGCTTGCAGACCACCACAGGGGGACCGGCATACTCGCGGAGAGGGGGCGGGTCGATGGAGTTCCGGGTGTTGGGGGCGGTTGAGGCGTGGGCGCAAAGCGCTCGGATAGACCTCGGCGGACGTCAGCCCCGACTGGTCCTCGCGGTGCTGCTGCTGGAGCCCAATCGATTGACGTCGATGGACCGACTGATCGACCTGGTGTGGGGTCAGGAACCGCCACGCAGTGCCCGAGGCACCGTCCAAGCGTTGATCTCGCGACTGCGTGCCGCGCTACGGCAGGCCGGGGCACCGGTGGAGTTGATCGGTCGCGGGCCCGGCTACCTGCTACGGGTCGATCCACTGGCGGTCGACGCCCACCAGTTCACCGCACTGGTCGCGCAGGCCCGTATCGTCGACGACGACACCGCGGTGGATCTGTTCGACCAAGCCTTGGCTCTGTGGCGCGGAGAACCGCTCGCCGACGTGGCCGACGAGCAGGTGCGAAACCTGCTCTGCGCGCGCCTGCACGAGGCCCGCTGGGCGGCAGTGGAGGATCGGGCCGACGTTCTGCTGCGGCAAGGCCGTTCCCGGCAGGTCATCGACGAGTTGACCGACCGGGTGGCTTGGCAATCCAGCCGGCAGCGGCTGGTAGGTCAACTCATGCTCGCCCTCTATCGGGAGGGCCGCGCGGACCACGCGCTGGCCACCTATCGGCAGGTCCGCGATCGTCTCGCCGACGAACAGGGCCTCGATCCGGGTCCAGCCCTGCGCACGCTCGAGGCACTGATCCTACGTGCTGACCCGACCCTGGAGTTGTCCGCTGAAGCCGCCAGAGCAGGCGGGGGAGCGGGCTCCCCGGCGGTTCGCCCTGCCGGGCTGCCCCACCACATCCCGCACCTCGCCGGCCGGGACCTCGAGTTGGCCCGGCTCAACGCCGGGCTGACCGAACCGGCTATCGGCACCCGAATCTGGGTGCTCAGCGGCACCGCTGGGGTTGGCAAGACAGCTCTCGCCCTGTACTGGGCGCACCAGGTCAGCGCGGCGTTTCCCGACGGGCAGCTGTACCTGGACCTGCGGGGCTTCGACGCCGACCGCGACCCGGTAGCGCCGCAAGCGGCACTCACCCAGCTGCTGACGGCGCTCGGGATCGACCCGAGAGCGGTGCCGCACGACGTGGACGCCCGTGCGGCACTGTTCCGCTCCCTGCTGGCCGACCGAGACGTGCTGCTGGTCCTGGACAACGCCCGTGACGTCGGCCAGTTGCTGCCGCTGCTCCCGTCCTCAGGCACAGTGCTGGTCACCAGTCGGCACCGCCTCGGCGAGTTGGTGGTGCGAGCCGGTGCGCGGTCGCTCCCGCTCGACGTGCTCACACCAGAGGCGTCGATACGGCTGCTGGCGACGCTGCTCAGTGAGCCGGTTGTGCAGGCCGAAGCGACCGCGGCGGCCGAGTTGGCCCGGCTCTGCGGTCACCTGCCGCTGGCACTGCGCATTGCCGCGGCGAACGTCCAGGCGCCCGGGGGACCGGACATCGCCGGGCTGGTCCGCGAGCTGACCGACGGGGACCTGTTGGGCGGGCTCACCATCGATGGCGCCGAGGAGGGCGCGGTGACGAAGGCCTTCGCCCTGTCGTACCGGGCGTTACCGGCCTCGCTGCGGGAGTTGTTCCGCCGGCTCAGTCTGGTACCCGGTCCGAGCATCACCGCCGGCCCGGCGGGCGCGCTTGCGAACGTGCCGACGGCCACCGCCACCCGACGGCTACGCGCGCTGGCCGCAGCGCACCTCCTGGAGCGGAATCCCGGAGATCGCTACCGCTTCCACGACCTGCTGCGCCAATACGCCATGGACCGGCTCACCGGGGAGGAAGTCGATGCCGCCCGGGAGGCGGCCCGGCAGCGGTTGTTCGACCACTACCTCAACATAGCGGACGCCGCGGGCCGTCGAATCATTCCGCACTTCGTACGGCTGCCACGCCCGCCGGGCACGGACCCGTTCACCGACACCGATGCAGCCCTGACCTGGCTCGACGCCGAGTCGGCGAACCTCAGCGCGGCGGTGGAGCAGGCCGCCCTGCAGGGTCCCAGACACTACGCCTGGCACCTCGCCGACGCGATGCGCGCCTACTTCCACCAGCGGGGTCGTCGTGAGGAGTGGCTGATCACGGCGACGGCGGCGCTCTCCGCGGCCCAGGCCGAGAACGACGCCCAGGCCCAGGCCGCGATGCACCAGAGCATCGCGCTGGTGCAGGTCAACAGCGGCCGGTACGAGGAGGCACGCCAACACCTGCTCGACGGACTGCTCTGTACCGATGTGGATTGCTGGGAGGAGGGGCGTAACGGCATCCTCAACAACCTCAGCGCGGTCCACCAGCGCCTGGGTGACCCGCGAGCGGCGATTCACTGCGCCCGGCTCTCACTGGCGCTCAGTCGTCAGTCGGGCAACGACGGCGGCGAAGCGATGTCCCTGGCCAACCTCGGGTTCTCGTACTGGCAGCTCGGCGCCCTCGTGGAGGCCGACGCGCACTTCTCGGCGGCACTCGAACGGGGTGAGCGCGCTGGAGCGCACTACAACGTTGCCGTGCTCCTGGTGGACCTGGCGAACGTGCGCCGGGATCGGGGCGACCACACCGGCGCCGATGACCTCTATGCCCGTGCGCTCGTCGCCAACCGGGATCTCGGCTACCGCTACGGCGAGGCGACCGCTCTTGCCGGACGGGCGGTGCTCTGGTGTGACACCGGTCGGGCAGAGAAGGCTCTTGTCGACGCCGAGCGGGCGGTGACGCTGACCAGGGAGATCGGCGACGAAGGCACCGAGGCGTGGGTGGTGGACGCGCTGGGACGGGTGCTGCTGGCGCTGGGGCACCTGAGCGAGGCGGCCGAGCAGCACGGCCGGGCGCTCGATCTGGCGCGGCGTACCCGCTTCTGCTGGAGCGAGGCGACGGCCCTGACCGGCCTCGCCGCAGCAGCGTTGGCCGCGGATGATCCGGTTGCCGCGGGCCGGCACGGCCGGGCGGCATTGGCCCTAGCGGCCCGCTCGGGCTACCAGCCGATCGAGATCCGGGTTTACCGCATCCTCGCCCGCGCCGCGGAGGAGGCCGGAGACGCGGCCGAGGCGCTGCGGCTCGACGAGCGCGCGGCACGGCTGGTGGAGGAGACCGGGTACGCGCTGAGGTGTCCGCACCACTAACTTGAGTTTTAACCTGCGGCTGGGTGGCATCGACCCCGGCTGATCATGAAGACAGCCCTTGATCGATGACTCCTCTTGTCGAGGGAGGAAGAAAAACCGAATCAAGGGCTGTCTGATGATCAGTGTGCCTGACGTCGATCCGGCTGGTGCTCTCGGGCGTCTGGTCGGGTTCCGGGCCGAGTTGCGTCGCTGTCTGACCGGTCGTGCGGATGCGTTGTTCGAGCTGGCGGACGCTGTGTTGTGCGGGGACACGCCAGTGCGGTCGCTGGTCGAGTTGTCGTTGACCGGCGCTCATCGGCGCGGTCATGGGGCGATGTATGCGGCGCTGAACCGGGGCCGCATCGATGTCGACCGGCTACGGACCACGAAGACGGGGCGTGCGGCTTAGGCCTAAGGACGCGCCATGTCCTGTCATGACAGCTACGCGCCAAGGCCCATCACTCCGTTCGGCGACGGAGCTCCTCGGCGGGAACGGCCAGTAAGGACATCCACGGCAGTCCCCATCATCCGCCCTGCAGGCTTATCGTTGGAGGAAGGTTCCCGGCCGGATGAGCGTGCGGGACTGGGTGGGCGCGAGATGAGACTGGAACCGTGAGCGTTGCCGAGGAAGCAGAGAACCGCAGGATCGTGCTGATCCGGGAGCTGGTCGCGGGCGCGGCCGGTGTGGTGGTGGCCGCGTTCGCCGCTGCGGTGGTTTTTCCCGCCGAGGAGCCGGTGGGGCGCGTGATGGTGATGGCGGCCGCCTGCGGCCTGCTCGCCGCATCGCTGAGCGATTGGCGCGCGACACTGGTCACGGCGGCGATGGCCGCTGGCGTGTTCGTCGGCGTCCTCGCTGACGGCGCGCCACCGACTCCCGCTCCGCAGGGTTTCACGCCAATCTTCGTGGTGGCGGTGGTGCTGGGTGTGGGGAACCGGCGCCTGCGACTGATGCGCAGTGACGAGGGGCACCGCCGGCAGTAGGTGGTCGAGGCCTCTACAGCGGTAGGCGCCGGTACGATGGGTCCCGGTGCGCCGGGAAGTCTGGTCGGCAATGGCTCCGACCCGTCTTCTGAAAGTTGGCCCGCTTGTGACGTCGAACCCCCAGTCGCCCCCTCGTGTCCTCGGCCGTGGTTCCTGGGCCGAAGCACGGCGCATCGCCGACGTGCTGCGCAAGGAGACGATCGGCGGCGCGCTGCTGCTGATCGGTGCCGTCGTGGCGCTGATCTGGGCGAACTCGCCGTGGGCGCACCGCTACCAAGCAATGACGGCGCTCACCGTCGGGCCCCACGCGCTGCACCTCGACCTGTCGCTGGCGATGTGGGCCGCCGACGGGTTGCTGGCCATCTTCTTCTTCGTCGCTGGTCTCGAACTCAAGCGCGAGTTCGTCGCCGGCGATCTGCGTGATCCCCGCCGGGCCGCGGTCCCGGTCGCCGCCGCGGTCGGCGGCGTCCTCGTGCCGGCCTTGCTGTACGCGGTGGTGAACTGGGGTGGCGCGGTGAAGGGTTGGGCGATTCCGACCGCCACCGACATCGCGTTCGCCCTCGCCGTACTGGCGGTGATCGGCCGGCATCTGCCGAGCGCGCTGCGCACCTTCCTGCTGACCCTGGCGGTGGTGGACGACCTGCTGGCGATCGTCATCATCGCGATCTTCTACACCGCCCACCTGTCGGTGCTGCCGCTGCTGGCCGGGGCGGTGCCGCTGGGCTTGTTTGCGCTGCTGGTACAGCGTCGGGTGCGCTCATGGTGGCTGCTCCTGCCGCTGGCGTTCGCGACCTGGGCGCTGGTGCACGCCTCAGGCGTGCACGCCACCGTCGCCGGGGTGCTGCTCGCCTTCGCCGTCCCGGTGCTGCGTTCCAGGGGCGCCGGCCCGGGGCCTGGCTTGGCGGAGCACTTCGAGCACCGATTCCGGCCGATCTCCGCCGGCGTCGCGGTGCCGGTGTTCGCGCTGATGTCCGCCGGGGTGGCCGTCGGCGGGCTCGACGGCCTGGCGGAGGCGGTCACCGACCCCATCGCCGTGGGCATCATGCTCGGTCTGGTCGTCGGCAAGCCGATCGGCATCCTGCTCGCGACCTGGCTCGTTGCCCGGTTCACCCGGGCCCGGCTGGACGCGGGGTTGGCCTGGATCGACGTTGCCGGGCTGGCAGTGCTGGCCGGCATCGGGTTCACCGTCTCGCTGCTGATCGGTGAACTCGCCTTCGGCATCGGCAGCGACGCCGACGGCCGGGTCAAGATCGCCGTGCTGGCGGGTTCCCTGATCGCCGCCGTGCTCGCCATGGTCATCTTGCGGGTGCGTAACCGCGTGTACCAGCAGATCTACGAGGCCGAGCAGGTCGACCGGGACCGCGACGACGTTCCCGACGTCTATCAGCAGTAGGTCGGCCGCGGCCGGGCTGACACGCCGCATCAGCGCCGTCGAGGCGGCGGCCCGGGCGTATCGTCGGTACATGCGCGCGAGCGACGTGGCCATCCCGATGGAAACCGTTACCGAGGACATGCCCGCCCGGGAGGCCGCGCGGATCCTAGCGGCGCAGGACCTACCCGGCCTGATCGTGGTGGATAGCATGGGCCGCCCGTCGACGGTGCTGGCCGGCACGCAGGTGCTGCGGATGGCGCTGCCGTCCTACTGTCAGGACGATCCGGCGCTTGCCCGGGTGATCGACGAGGCCGCCGCCGACGTGATCTTGGAGGGCATCGGTAACCGCACCGTCGCCGACCTGCTGCCTCGAAACCGTCCGGACCTGCCGGCGGTCAGCGCCGACGCCACGTTGCTCGAGGTCGCCTCGGTGATGGCCCGATCGAATGTGCCGCTGGTCGCGGTCGTCGACCGCAACCGGGTGATGACCGGCGCGATCACCCTGGATGGGCTGCTCGACCGGATGCTCGGCACCTGAGCGTCAGAAGAACCGCAGCCACAGATACGGCACCGAGATTGCCACCGAGATCACGGTGACGATGAGACCGTACTTGGTGAACCCCCAGAACGTGATCTTGTGTCCGGCGCGGTCGGCGATGCCGAGCACCACCACGTTCGCCGAGGCGCCGACGGCAGTGGCGTTGCCGCCGAAGTCAGCCCCGATGGCGAGCGCCCACCAGAGCACCTGAGCCTTACCGATCCCGCCCTCAGCGTTCACCAACTCGCCGACGATCGGGCTCATCGTGGCCACGTACGGGATGTTGTCCACGATCGCCGACAACCCCGCCGACGCCCACAGCAGCAACATGGTGGCCGGCCACAGCTTGCCCTCGACGGCCTCGGTCGCCGACCGGGCGATGCTGTCGATCACCCCGGTAGCGACCAGTGCTCCGACCATGATGAACAGGCCGGCGAAGAACACCAGCGTCGGCCACTCGACGTCCTTGGCCACGTCTTCCGCATCCAGCCGGGACAACGCCAGCAACAGCAGGCCGCCGAGTATGGCCACCACCGACGGCTCCAGGTGCAGCACCGTGTGCAGACTGAACGCGAGCAGCACCGCGCCGAGGACCACCAGGCTGATCACGACGAGGCGGCGGTCGCGAATCGCGTCCGCCTCCCGCAAAGCCATGATCCGGGCGGCGCGCTCGGCGTCGTAGCGGAACGCCTTGCGAAACATGATCCTGCACAGGCCGATGAACACGACGAGCACGATCAGCACCAGCGGGGCCATGACGTTCAGGAAGTCGGTGAAACTCAACCCCGACCGGCTGGCGATGATGATGTTCGGTGGGTCGCCGACCAGGGTGGCCGCACCACCGATGTTGGACGCCATCACCTCGGCGATCAGAAACGGGATCGGTGGCACGTCGAGCCGCTCGCAGACCAGCAGTGTCACCGGCGCCACCAGCAGCACCGTGGTGACGTTGTCCAGCGCCGCCGACACCACGGCGGTCACCACGACCAGGATGACCATGATCGGGAACGGGCGGCCCCGGGCCTTCTTGGCGCTCCAGATCGCCAGGTACTCGAACAGGCCGGTGCGTTTCAGCACGCCGACGATCAGCATCATCCCCAGCAGCAGGAAGATGACGTTCCAGTCGATGCCCGCCTCTTCGGAGAAGAACGCGTGCTCGGCGTCGGTGGCCCCGATCGCCAGCATGATCGACGCCCCACCCAGAGCCACCGCCACCCGGTTGATCTTCTCGGTGGCAATCAGGACGTACGCGGCGGCGAACACGGCCACCGCGATCCAGGCCAGGGTGCTCATTCGGCGCCTCTCCTGTTCTGGTCAGCCGTCATCGCAACGCCGACCAGACTTCCCGGCACACCTGAGATCAACCTATCAGCCTGGTCGGTCAGCGACGGGCGTGCCGACCCTGGGCGACAGGCGCGTCTCCTGCGGTGACATCCTCGCTGCCGGCCAAGGTCTGGCGGAACAAGCGCCCCGGCCGGCGGGAGCGGCGGGTCCTTTCGATCGCACCCGGGCGGTGAGTGAGTGAGTGAGCGCTGCGTGTGCAGCCTTCGTCGGCCGCCATCCCGGCAGTGGCCGGCTCACCGTGGGGTGATCAGTGGGACGTAGTCGGTACGGCTGAGTGGCTGTTCGGACAGTGATCCGTCGGCGCGGGGCACACCCAACGGCTTGCCGTCGCGCAGGAACGACACGCTGGTGACGTCATCGCGGCTGGTGAGGGTGCAGACGATCTGCCCGAAGGCGAGGACCTCGTCGCTGCGCCCGGCGTCATCACCGGGTTCGTCGACCGCGACTCGGGCCTGGGTGCCGGTCACTGTCGCACCGGCGGCGTTGACCGCTCCCGGCAGTGCGCTGGTCAGGTCGGCGTCGCGTTCGGCCTCGATAGGCCCGGCGAGCAGGTGCCGCAGGTGGTCCTCGATGGTGGGTGGGCGGTCCACGCGCCGGAGCACCGGGACGATCCGATTGTCGCGAACCAGGCAGAGGGTCTCGGTGGCCGGGCCGACCGGCGCGGTCACGTTGGGAGCGGGGGTGGGGAACGGCCCGCGCGGCGGTTGCACGGCGCGGGGTGCGTCGTCGGTGGGGATGCCACAGCCGCTCAGCAACGCGACAAGCCCCACGGCGAGGAGATAGCGACGGTTCACGTCAGGCTCTCCGCCAGCGTGACGCGGAAGCGGGCGCCCCCGCCGGGGCGGTCGGTGACCGTGACGTGTCCGCCGTGGGCGGCGGCGTGCTGGGCGACCAGCGCGAGGCCGAGGCCGGTGCCGTCGCCGGCACCCCGAGTGTGGGCGGCTCGCCCGCGGACGAAACGGTCGAAGATCACCTCTCGGTCCTCGACGGGCACACCCGGGCCCTCGTCCTCGACCTCAATGACGCCCGCGCTGCCGTCGCGATCAAGCAGCACACACGTCGGACCGCCCCCGTAGGTCCCGGCGTTGTCCAACAGGTTCGCCAGCACCTGCGCGACACGCCGCCGCTCGACCAGCCACGTCGCGGACACCTCCGGTGCGACGCGGACGATCGACGCGGGCAGATCCAGGGCATGGCAGGCGTCCCGGGCCAGCGCCAACACGTCCACGGGGGCACGGTGGGCGGGTTGGTCGCTGCGGGCCAGGTCGATCAGATCGTTGACAAGACGCTGGAAACGGTCGATTTCTTCGGCGACAAGCCCCGCCGCGATCGCCGTCCGCTCGTCCTGCTGTTCGCGACGACGGGCCAGGACACTGGCCGCAGCGGCGAGGGTCTGCAACGGGGAGCGCAGCTCATGGCTGACGTCGGCGGCGAAACGGCGGTCACGCTCGATGCGCTGCGCGAGGCGATCGACCATCTGGTTGAACGAGGAGGACAGGCGCGTCAGGTCAGGGTCGCTGGCCGTGTCGAGGCGGGCGGTGAAATCGCCGCCAGCAATCTTCTCGGCGGCATCGGCGACGGCCGTCAGCGGACGCAGTCCGTGCCGGGTGGCGTACCAGCCGAGGGCCGCGCCGGATCCGGCGACCATGATCGCGACGGTGGTCAGCGCGAGCGCCAGGACCTGGAATGTCTCCTCCAGCTCTCGCAGCGAGTTGACCTCGAAGTACGTCGCTGTCGCGGAGAGGGGCACACCGACGACCAGGGCGGACTGTCCGTCAACGCGGACCCGCTGCACCGCCGGCTGCCCGGACGCCACGAGACGTCGCAGGTCGACGGGGACGGCCGCGGTAGGTCCGGGATCCGCGGTGCGCGCGTACCACTGGCCGTTGAGGTGCAGGACCGGGCGGCGGCCGCCACCGGTGTCCAGCGACCGGAGCACCTGGACGACGTCGGGGGTGTCGGTGTCGATCCCGGCGCGGACGACGGTCGCGTCGAAGTACGCGGCGCGCAGGGCGGTGCGTTCCCGCTCGTCGAGCAAGGAGCGGCGGGTCAGCTCGTACGAGACCAGGGCCATCGACGCGGCGAGCAGGAGCGCCCCGACGGCGAACGCGGCGGTGACCCGGGTACGCAGTCCGAGGCGTCTCATCGCTGCAACTTGTAGCCCAGGCCCCGCAGGGTGACCAGGTGCCGGGGATTCGCCGGGTCCGACTCGATCTTCTGCCGCAGCCGGCCCACGTGCACGTCGACCAGTCGTTCGTCGCCGCTGTCGTACCCCCAGACCCGTTCGAGCAGTTGCTGGCGGGACAGCACCCGGCCGACGTGCTCGGCCAATTCGCACAACAGCCGGAATTCGGTGCGGGTGACCGGTACGGGTTGGCCGGCTCGGCGAACCTCTCCCCCGTCCGGGCTGATCTCCAACTCGCCGACGACGAACGCCGGCACGGCCTCCGACGCGTGCCCCGCGACGCCGCTGCGGGCCCGGCGGCGAAGGGCGCGCAGCCGCGCGGTCAGCTCCTTGATCGCCACCGGCTTGACGACGTAGTCGTCGGCGCCGGCCTCCAGGGCGGCGACGATGTCGTGCGTGTCGTCGCGGGCGCTGACCACCACGATCGGGACGTCGTCGTCACGACGCAGCTGCCGAATGCATTCGAAACCGTCGAGGCCGGGCAGCATCAGGTCGACCAGCACGTAGTCGGCGGGGTCGCGGCGCTGCGCGCGCAGACCCTCCTCGGCCGTGGCCGCGCCCACCGCGTCGTAGCCCTCGTCCTCCAGTGCGAGCAACAACGCCAAGCGGATGCGGTCGTCGTCCTCGATCACCAGTACGGCCGTCATACCCGGCATCATCCCCAGCCGACCGGCACGGTGGCCAACCGTGGCGGCCGGTTGGCGGATTTGTCATGGAACTGTCACAGATCCGCGTGGTGGCCGCCAAACCCGCCCGGCAGGGTGACAGGCGACCGGAACCGCGAGGGAGAGGGGTACGCCTGTGACCGGCTCACTGGCACCTACGCCGTGCACGCTGCCGCTGGTCGAGGTGGCCGTCACCGAGTTCGACCTGGCCTGTCTGCCGGCGACCGGAGCAGTGTTCGACCGTCTGCTCACCCTCCATCCCGCACGGGTGGTGGTCGATTTGTCCGGGTGCCGGCACATCGACGCCGCCGCCATCGGCATGCTGCTCGATGTGCACCGGCGGCTGGCCCGCGCCGACGGGGTCCTCACCCTCCGCAATCCGAACCCGCGTATCCGGCGCATCCTGCACACCGCCCGTGTGGACCAGATCCTGCCGGTCGTCGACACTGCCCCATCGCCGGCGTCCTGCACCCCGCCTATTGGGCAGGAGCCCACCGGCGTACAGCCGGCGTTGGTCGCTCATGGTCGCGCCTCGGTGCAAGTCGCTCACTGACGATCACCAGCGGGCTCGCCATACCCACTATCGGGCCTAACGGCCCATCAGCGCCGTAAGCGTCAAGCTCGAGAGCCGGCCTCCGCCTCGGCTCTGCACGATTGCCGTGTCGCACCGCCTGGAGAGACACGGACCCAGGAAGGACCAGCAGAATGACAGTTGTCCCGGACGACCACCTGATGACCCTGATCTGCGACACCTGCGGCGACACCGTCAAGGCCACCGCGTGCGTGCTCCCCGACGCCGAGGTCGTCTGGACCCTGGTGTCCGAACAGGGCTGGAGCGGTTCCCCGTTCGCCGTCGGCCCGCACCGCTGCCCGCACTGCAGCCTGCTGCCACCAACCGGTGGCGGACACGCGTCGTACGGCGAGCACGGTCCTGGTGGCATCCTCGGCATCGACCACCTCGACGACGTGACAGTCGTCGCCGCGACCGGTGACATCGATCTCGACACCGGCGATACCCTGCGCACCGCCCTGCGACACGCGGCCGACATGGGCGGACATGTGGTGATCGACCTGAGCCGAGTGCACCTCATCGACTCCACCGGCCTCGGGCACCTCGTCCGCGCCCACTGCGATGCGCGGGACCGCGGGGTCACGCTCTGCCTGGCCGCGCCGTCGCGTTTCATCCGCACCGTCCTGCACACAATGCGCCTGGACGGAGCCTTCCCCATCTTTGACAGCCGCGACGACGCCCTCGCCAAACTGTCTGAGGCTTCGGTGCCGAAGCGTCCAACCGCCGTCGCCGCGACGGCTGCGAGTTCCTGATCGATATCGGACCCGCCCCGGGAAGGAGCTAGCGACCGGTCGAATGGCCACCGGTCCGCAGCCAAGTTCCAGACCGACCGCCGCGCGCCGTAGCACCCGTACTCAAACAACGTCCAAGGAAAGCCCATGAGTATCGCCGATCTCGTCACCGCGCTCCTCGTCGGCGTCGCCATCGGCCTGCTCGGCAGGCTCATCATCCCAGGACGCCGGGAGGCCCCGGCCTGGCTGACCGTGTCCGTCGGGGTGGTCGCCGCGCTGGCGGGCACCATCGTCGCCCATCTGGCAGGCGTCGGTACCAGCACCCTCAACATCATGGTCCTGGTCATCCAGGTCGGTCTCGCCGGCAGCAGCGTCGTGCTCGTCGTCGCCACCTCCAGGCCCGAGCCAACCGACTCCCCATGAACCGACATGACGCAGTGCCGGCACCAACAGACCGTCCGCCAGCATGGCGAGGCCTATGCCGGCTCGACGTGGACGAAGAGCAGGAGCGAACGCTCATCTCCGAGTGCACGCGGCGTCGGCACACCCAAGGAGCTGACCGTGTACATGCCATGGCCACTGCCCGATGAAAACTGGTTCGCCGACACCTCGAACCAGCCCGAGCCGAACTGCGAGGACCTGCGGCTCGAGGCGCTGGTCGCGCAGCGGTTGAGCATCGACTGGACGACTCGGCGTCAGCAGATCACCGTCTCCGTGCAGAACCGGGTCGTCATCCTCGCCGGCCTTGTCAGTGACGCGAACGCGCGGCAGGTCGCGGCGGAACTCGCCTACGACGTGCCCGGCGTCTTCGACATCTGCAACACACTGCGGCTCAGCGACCCGCGGCGTAGCCATTGGTAACCGACGATCCTCGATGAGGCGGGTACCAGACGTCTATGAGAAGCAGTCGACCAGGATGACGCCGTCCTGATCCGGGCCTTCGTGCGCTAACTCGGCCAGCCGAGTAGTCGAGCACCGAGCACGGCTGCCTGCAGGGTGAAGCGTTGCGTGGGCTCGCCGGGGTGGTAGCCGGTCAGGTCCCGGATGCGGTCGAGGCGGTAGGTGATCGCGCGGACCGACAGGTGCATCTGTCGGGCGGTGGCGGTGTGGTTGCCCTGGTTGTCGAAGAGCACGGTCAGGGTCTGCAGGTACGGCTCGGCGCCGCCGCGCGCCGTGGTCAGTGGCCCGAGGACCGTGGTCACCAGGTCGCTGATGGCGTCGCGGTCACGCAGCAGCACGGGGAAACCACCATGACCGAATTCCTGACCAGCAACCCCGAGTTCGCGACGATGGCGGCCCAGGCCGGTTTTCCGGCGCTCGGCACGGTCGAGGGCTACGCGGCCACCCTGTACGCGCTGCTGGCCGTTCCGGCCGGGGTGTTCGTCGCCGTGCGGCTCGCCGCCGTCGCCGCGGACGAGAATGCCCGGCGTCTCACCCTGCTGCTGGCCGCACCGGTGGCCCGGGCACGGCTGTTGGGTGCCGAAGCGGCCGTCGCTGGGTGCGCCGCGCTGATTCTGATCACGGTCGCGGGCATCGCCATGTGGGCCGGCACGGCCAGTGTCCATGCCGGCCTCTCGGCCGGCGACGCCCTCGCCGGGGCCTGGAACGTCGTGCCGGTCTTCCTGCCGTGTCTGGGAGCTGGCGTCCTGGCGCTCGGATGGGCACCGCGCGCCGTTGCGGCGATCGGCGCTTTTCCGGCCGCCGGCGGGTTCCTGTGGCAGGTAATCGCCGACAGCGTCGACGCACCCATCTGGATCGGCGGGCTGTCCCCGTTCGCGCACCTGGCCGCAGTGCCGGCATCGGCGCCGGCGTGGCCAGCAGCGTCGGTGATGGCCGGCATCGCCGCAGTAGGAGTGGTCGCCGGCACGATCGGCTACCGCCGGCGTGACCTGGATTCCTGACCAGCCGTTACTTCGCGTTTGCCTGACCTTCCTCGGCCTCACCGTCGATATCCGGCACGGCAGTCGCCGCAGGGTCGCCGGCAGGCCGACGCGGGACCGCTATCCGTCGACACACCCGGCGCAGCGCGTGGTGCCAGTTGGGCGTGTCGCGGATGTCGTCACCATCTCGACGACAGGGCGGCCCGCGGTAGCCGGGCCGGGCGGGCATGGTGCTCCCTGGGCAGGCCGCGGTGATCACCGGCCGAGGCCTTGCTCGGTTCACGTTGGGTCGACCGCGCCAGAGCTGTCCGCGGCCAGCTCGCCGAACCAGCGGTGATCGCGGCGGAACACCTCGCGGATCGTGAGCCCGGCCGCCGATGCAACCCCGGCGACCGCCATCGTGTCGAGCCGCGCCCACCGGAAGGGTGGCCCGAGGCGCGATCCACCGCCGGCGGCCTGGAGGGCCAGTTGGGCCTGACCGCGCCACAATCCCGGACCTGGTGCTTCGAGTTCGACGAGCACGGTGCCGCCGGAACGCAGCAGGTCGTGGCACCGGCCGAGCAGGGTGGTGGGATCACCGCCGATGCCGATGTTTCCGTCGATCAGTAGCACGTGCGCCCAACGTCCCTCGGCGGGCAGGGGGGCGAAGACATCTCTCTGGAGGGCGATCGCGCCTCGGGCCCGGGTCAGGCGAACCGCTTGCGCGGAGATGTCGACTCCGACCGCTGTCAGTCCGGCCCGGGTGAGTGCCAGTGTGAGCCGGCCTGGACCGCAGCCCAGGTCGAGGGTCGGGCCGGTGCACCGGGCGACGAGTGCGGCCACCGCCGGTTCGGCGGGGCCGTGCCACCGGCGTACCGGTAGGCGGCTGCGCCAGCCGTTGTCGCCGTGCACCAGCCAGTGGTCGTCGGTGCGGCGCCGCAGCGCGCTGCCGAATGCGTCGGTCGGTCTGGCCCGGACGCTGCGGCTCATCGTGGGATCCCGGGCGTCAGGCTGCGCTGGACCGCCGCGACCTGGCGCGCGAAGCGGGTGCCGGTACCATGCCGCGCCGGGCGGGCCTCCGGGTGGGCCGCGTCTTCGCCCCCGGACTGCCCGGGCATGACCGCCGCGGCCCGCCCAGGATGACCGTCCGCAATCACGTCGGTGGACCACCCCGACGCATCGCCGGAAGTCGACGCGGCCACCGCCAGCGCGTCAGCCCACTCGTCGACGTCTTGAAGCAGGGGTAGGGATTCGACGCGCAGACCCCCCTGGCGTAAGGCCGCGATGGTGTGGTGTCCGGTCAGTGCGGTGGACATCGGCACGGTCCCCAGCACGGCGGCGTGCCGCGGGTTGCGCAGACCCAGAGCCCACCACCCGCCGTCGATGGCGGGGCCGAGCACGGCGTCGCTCAGGGTGAGGCGGTGGACGGCGTCGTCGAGGTGCGCCGGCGTGAGCTGTGGCGTGTCCATGCCGATCTGGAGCACCGATCGACCCGGGTAGGCGTCCGCCACGTCGGCGTGGGCGTTGGCGAGACGGTTGCCGAGGTCGGCGCCACGCTGCGGCAGGATCTGCCATCCGGCGATCGCGGCGGTCAGCTCGGCGGCTTCTTCGGCGTCGGCCAGCCGACCGTGCAGGGCGAGGACGGGTGTCACGCCGGGTGTGGCGCGTACGGTGTCCAGACTGTCCAGCAGTGCCGCGGCGGCGATCCGGGCCGCCTGAACGTGGCTGGCCGGTGGGCAGAGACGGGTCTTCACCGCCCCGGGTACGGGTGCCTTCGCCATCACCAGCAGGACGGTCACCGCGATCGCTCCACGGTACGCAGGACCCCGGCGAAGTCGCGGGTCGCGCGGAGCGTGCCGCGTACCGAGCCGGAGACCTTCGACCGGGTGCCGGCGGCGCGGTGGGAGTACCGCACGTCGAGTTCCCGGATCCGCCAGCCCGCGGCGGCGGCGCGGATGAGTAGTTCCACCGGGTATCCGAAGGCGCGGTCGGTGACTCCGAGGCCGAGCAGCGCTTCGCGGCGGGCCACCCGGATGGGGCTGAGGTCTCGCAGTGGTATGCCCCGGTGCCGCAGCAGCGCCGCGACCAGCGCGGTGCCGGCTCGGGCATGCCACGGCCAGACGCCGGCGGCGACGGGCCGACGACGACCGACCACCAGATCGGCCGATCCGCTGGCCACCGGGGCGACCAGCGCCGGGAGTTGTGTCGGATCGAAGGAGCCGTCGGCGTCGAGCACGCAGACCAGTGCGGCGTCGGCCGCCTCGAGGCCGGTGTGTACGGCCGCGCCGTAGCCCCGGCGCGCTTCGTGGACGACCCGGGCGCCGTGCCGGACCGCGACCTCCGGTGAGCCGTCCCGGGAGCCGTTGTCCACCACGATCGCCCGGTAGCCGGGTGGCAGGGCGGTCAGTACGCCGGGTAGTGCCGCGGCTTCGTCGAGGCACGGCAGTACCACGTCGATCGGTGATGGCATACCGGAAACGCTAGGACGCCAAGCCGCCCGAGATGGGCGAAATCGGACCATCAGCATCCTTGTCAGCGTCGCTCCCTTATCGAACGGTGATGTCCTGCCCGTTCCCGCATCATCGGGCCGGCGATGGCCGTACCGTCCGGTCGTCATGAAAGTGCTCGCGCCCCTGCGGCGGGGACCGGAACTGCCCGCCCGGCGCACCGACGCCGACCTGGTGGTGCTCGGCGTCGAGGTGGCGTTGGTCGCCGCCGCGGTGGCGGTGGGGCTGCTGCTCAACGCGCGCGGTGTCGGTCTGCACGCCGACGCCGCGCCGCTGTACGCCACCTGGCGTCCGCACCTGGGCTGGGGCACGCCGGCCGCGCTGCTGGTCGCCGCCGGGGTGCTCGGCTGGGGCGTGCGGTGGGCGCGGACCGCCGGGTGGGGTCGGCTGTTGGTCGCGGGCTACCTTGCGGCGGTCGCGTGGACGATGTCGTTGGCGCTGGTGGACGGCTGGTCGGCCGGTTTCACCCGGCGACTCACCCCGCAGGCTGAATACCTGCACGAGGTGCCCCGGGTCACCGACGTCACGGCCATGCTGGCGGGCTTCAGCGCACGGATTCTCGACTTCCAACCCGAGGCCTGGTCCACCCACACCGCCGGCCATCCACCGGGGGCTCTGCTGGTCTTCGTCGGGTTGGACCGGATCGGCCTCGGCGGTCCCACCGCCGCCGCCCTGGCATGCGTGCTGGTGGGAGCGACGGTGACCGTGTCGGTGCCGGTGACGCTGCGGGCACTCGGTGCGGGACAGGCAGCCCGTGACGTGCTGCCGTTCCTGGTGCTGCTGCCCGGCGCGATCTGGATGGGAGTCTCGGCCGACGGCATCTTCACCGGGGTGGTCGCGGCGGGGCTGGCCCTGCTGGCGGTGCGCGGACTGGCCGCCGCCGCGGTCGGGGGCCTGTTGCTCGGCTTCGCCCTCCACCTGTCGTACGGCTTCGTGCTTGTCGGCGTCCTGGCCCTGGCGGTGGTGGCGCTGCGTTTGCGGGACCGGTGGCCGGCGTTGCTCGCGGCACTGGCCGGGGTCGGCACGGTGGTGGCCGCGTTCACCCTGGCCGGCTTCTGGTGGCTGGACGGCTACCACCTGGTAGTGGAGCGGTATCACCAGGGCTGGGCGGCGGATCGCCCGTACGGCTACTGGGTGTGGGCGAACGTGGCGGCGCTTCTGCTCTGTGTGGGCCCGGTGCTCGGGCCCGCGCTGCGGCGGACCGCGCACGCGTCGGCCGGTCCGGCGCGGACCGTTGCGATGCGATGGCGCAGGCCGGACCGAGCCGGGATGATCGCCCTGCGGGAAGCCGGGCCCACGGTGCTGCTGCCACTGGCCGCCGTGCTGGCGGTCGGCGCTGCTGACCTGTCCGGGCTGAGCAAGGCGGAGGTGGAACGGATCTGGCTACCGTTCGTGGTCTGGCTGCTGGTGGCCGCCGCCCACCTGCCACCGCCCGCCCAACGGTTCTGGCTGGCCGGGCAGGTGGTCACCGCCCTCGCGGTCAGCCACCTACTGTGGACGGTCTCCTGATCCGCGGGGCAGCGGTCTCACACGGTGAGGGCGGCCGGTTCCCGGAGCGGATCCGTGGCGAAGGCGGCCACCCCCTCGGCGAACCCGACCCGGGCGGTGTAGCCGAGCAGCTCCGCCGCCCGCCGGGGGTCGGCGACCACGTGTCGGACGTCGGCCGCCCGGCCGCCACCGGCGATCAGCGGCGCCGGCCCGGCCATCGCCTCGGCGAGAGCGACGGCCAGCTCACCCACGGTGTGCGGCTCACCGGAGCAGACGTTGACCGGCACGAGGCCCCGCGGTGGCAAAGCGGTCAACGCCAGCAGGTTGGCCCGGGCGACGTCGGTGACGTGGACGAAGTCGCGGCGCTGCCGGCCGTCCTCCAGCACGCGCGGCGGCAGACCCGCCGCCAGCGCGGACCGAAAAATCGAGGCCACACCCGCGTACGGGGTGTCCCGGGGCATCCGGGGGCCGTAGACGTTGTGGTAGCGCAACGCCCAGACGCTCCCGCCGGTCTGCCGCGCCCACGCGGCGGCCAGGTGTTCCTGGGCAAGCTTCGTGGCCGCGTACGTGCTTCGCGGCTCGAGCAACGCGTCCTCGGGCACCAGAGCTGGCGAGAGGGCGCCCAAACAGTCTGGGCAGGTTGGCTCGTACCGTCCGGCGGCCAGGTCGGCGGCGCTGCGGGCGGCGGGTCGCACGGTGCCGTGCGTCGCGCAGTCGTACCGACCCTCGCCGTAGACGACCATCGAGCTGGCCAGCACCAGCCGGGTCACACCGGCCCGGTGCATCGCGGCGAGCAGCACCACCGTGGCGTAGTCGTTGTGGCTGACGTAGTCGGGGGCGTCGGAGGGATCCAGCCCGTGCCCGACCATCGCCGCCTGGTGACACACCGCGTCCACGCCGGCCAGAAGCCGGTCCAGCAGGCGGGCGTCCCGGACGTCACCGACCACCGGGGCGTGCCGCCGGGACCACTCCGGGAGTTCCCCGCCGTGCGCCTGGGGCAGCAACGCGTCGAGCGCCACCAGGTCGTGGCCCTCGGCGACGAGCAGGTCGGCGATCTGCGATCCGATGAAACCGGCCGCGCCGGTGAGCAGTACCCGCATCCCGGTGACCGTAGACCGCACTCGGCCGGGGCGCGGTCACTTCACCCGCCTTGCCAGGCGATCGGTATCGCCGGAATGCACCAGATCGGGCACCTGTGGCGTCTAGCGTCCCGGGGTATGGGTGTGACGGACCGGCCGACGGGTTTCCCGCAGCGGTGGTGGCGTGCCCTTGAACGGCACCCTCCACCAGTCCCCGGCCTGGCCGGGGACCGCTGGCGCAGCCCGCTGCGCGGTCCGTGGCTCACCGCCGTCTACGGTGCCGTGCTCCTCGTCGGGCTGCCGCTGGTGATCATCACCGGGCTGCTCGACTACGCCGCCTACGGCCCCCAGCTCGATCAGGCGCTCCCCCGCGAGGTGGGTTGGTTACGGCTGCCGCCGTTCGACTGGCCGACTCGGCCGTCCTGGCTGTTCCGGGTCACCCAGGGGCTGCACGTGACGCTCGGCATCATCCTGATCCCCGTGGTGCTGGGGAAGCTGTGGTCGGTGATCCCGAAGCTCTTCAGCTGGCCACCGGCCCGCTCCCTGGCCCAGGTGCTCGAACGACTGTCCCTGCTGCTACTGGTCGGCGGCATCCTCTTCGAGATCGCGACCGGCCTGCTCAACATCCAGTACGCGTACCTGTTCGGCTTCGACTTCTACACCGCGCACTACTTCGGAGCGTGGGTCTTCATCGCCGCCTTCGTGGCACACGTAACGCTGAAACTGCCCCGGATGGTCAGCGCACTCCGATCCCGGCCGGCCCTGCGGGACCGCAAACCACCCGGGCAGAGCGAGCCGCTACGGGCCGAGCTGCGCACCCCGCTGGCCGCGACCCGGCCCGAGCCACCCGATCCGGACGACCTGGTGGCCACCGCACCCGGCGCGCCGACGATGAGCCGACGCGGCGCGATAGCCCTGGTCGGCGGCCTGTCCCTGCTGCTCGGCGCCCTCACGATCGGGCAGAGCCTCGACGGGCGCTGGCGCCCCACCGCGCTGCTGCTGCCCCGCGGACGTCAGCCCGGCACCGGACCGAACGGCTTCCCGATCAACCGCACCGCCGCCGCGGCAGGCATCCAAGCGGACGAGACCGGGCAACGATGGCGACTGACCGTGCGCGGCGGCGACCGCCTCGTCACCCTCGACCGTCCCCGCCTGCTCGCCATGAGCCAGCACACCGCCCGCCTGCCGATCGCCTGCGTGGAGGGGTGGTCGACACGACAAACCTGGTCAGGTGTACGACTGCGCGACCTCGCCGCCCTGGTCGGTGTGGACGACCCGGCGTCGGCGCAGGTGCGGTCACTGGAGAAGGCCGGGTTGTTCAACCAGGCGATCCTCCAGGCCAACCAGGTCCTCGACGCCGACTCCCTGCTCGCTCTTCGGGTCAACGGTGTCGACCTCTCGGCCGACCACGGCTTCCCCGCCCGGGTGATCGTCCCCGCCCTGCCCGGCGTGCACTGCACGAAATGGGTCACCGAGATCACCTTCCGGACCGGCGCCGATGGGTGAGCCTCTCCCCCGATTCCGAGCGGCCTACGGATCGTCCCCACAGCATCTGGTCGTCATGATCGCCTGCTTCACCCTCACCGGCTGGGTCGCGCTCCGAATCGCCGACGAGGCCACGGCTGGCCGGATGCTGCTCTGGTTCGTCGGCGCGGCCGTCGCCCACGACCTCATCCTCTTTCCGATCTACGCCTCGGCCGACCGGGTGCTGCGCGCTGCGCTCGGGCGCTCCGGCCCCGCCGGCCCGGATGGCCGATCGCCCGCTGCACACCACTGGATACCGGGCCGCGCGGGGCAGCCGTCACCGTTGAACCACATCCGGGTGCCGGCACTCGCCAGCGGGCTGCTGTTCCTGGTATATCTCCCCGGCATCCTGCGGCAGGGCCAGGAAACCTATCTCGCCGCCACCGGTCAGAACCAGCATCCGTACCTGGCCCGCTGGCTGGTAGTCACCGCCGCGCTGTTCCTGGTCAGCGGCGTCTGGTACCTCGTGCGGCAGATCCGCTGGCGACGGGTCGGCGGGTCGACGCGTTGAACGGGTGATCCCCCGCCGCTGTCCGCAGGAAGGCACGAGCATGACCAGGTACGCGGAACTGCCCCAGGCCGACGTGGGGGTGATCGGCGGCAGTGGCCTCTACCATCTGGTAGCCGGCGGCACTACGGTCGAGGTCTCCACACCGTACGGCCACCCGTCCGACCCGGTCACCGTCGGACACGTCGATGGCTGCACTGTCGCGTTCCTGCCGCGGCACGGCGCCGACCACCGCTTCCCCCCGCACCGCATCAACTACCGGGCCAACCTCTGGGCACTGCGCATGCTCGGGGTACGCCAGATCCTCGCACCCTGCGCCGTCGGATCCCTCACCACGGCACTGCCCCCCGGGACGCTCGTCCTCCCCGACCAGATGGTCGACCGGACCAACGGACGAGCCTGCACCTACTTCGACGACGGCGCGGTCCACACGTCGTTCGCCGACCCGTACTGCCCGAACGGGCGCACGACTGTCGCCGCCGCCGCCCGTCATGTCGGGTTCGAAGCCGTCGTCGGCGCCACCATGGTGGTGGTGGAAGGGCCGCGCTTCTCCACTCGAGCGGAGTCACAGTGGTACGCCCGCCAGGGCTGGCAGCTGATCAACATGACCGGGCACCCAGAAGCGATCCTCGCCCGTGAACTGGAGCTGTGCTACACCCCCATCGCCCTGGTCACCGACCTCGACGCCGGACTCCACGCGGCCGACGCGGTCAGCCACGCCGAGGTGCTCCGCATCTTCGCCGCGAACGTCGAGCGACTACGTGAGGTGCTCTACCAGGCCATTCCGGCACTGCCGCCCGACCCGTCCACCTGCGCCTGCGGGCGAGGCCACGAGGACGTCCCGCTCCCGATCACCTTGCCCTGACACACGGTGAAGGACGGGTGAAGGACAAACAGCTCGCAGCCACCCGGCAATGCGCGACCAGGATCCAGCCAGCGTCGCTGGCTACCTGCGGCTCCACAGCATGATCATCGTGTGTGACCACGACGCCTGGACCATCGGAACTGACACGGCGGTCTTCCCGCTCACCGCACCGACGAGCGTCCTGAGCCGCACAGCAAAAATCCCCGCCCAACGGGACGAGGATCGCTCGAAACGCGAAGAGAAATCACGCTTCGTAGGGAAATAATGTGTCCGAGATTCGAACTCTTGTACGTGACACGTGCGCACCATTTGGGTGTGCATGCGGCATAGATTAGGGCACGACTCGCCCTACCGCAATAATAGGGGAACGCTCGGCAGCGTGACGGTCCGTAAGAGCTTCTCGGCGCCGCTGCGGATCGCGCCCAGACCAACGCCAAGGCACGGCACGCGCGGCCCGCCGATGCCGGGCTGGACGTACGCCTCAGCGCAGTGGCCTGGACCGTCGAGGCCATTGCGACGCAGGAGTTCCTTGCGATGCCGACAGGACGTTCGGACGGCTCCTGCATCGATGATTACGCCGCAGACCCTAACCACTGGATCAGCGTTCGCCAGCACGGCGCCCACGCGGGTGTCTCCCTGTGCTGGGCGACGCACGGCACGTGGAAACGGTGGCCGATACTGGTCGACCGATCGCTGGTGGACGCAACGACGGGGCTGCAGGTTGTGGAGGGCACGACGCGGGTCGGCATCCTCACAGGACGTCACCGCGAAAACGACCGGGTGGCCCCACAGCATCTAGCGTGGGTCGGCCGACCCACCGCGGATCCCAGCCAGACGGCGTGATACGGCCCCCAATACTCGAGAGGGCCCAATCGAGCCGGATCATCGCCGCGGGTGTCTCGGATCCGAGTCCCGTGCCGGCGACACAGTGGCCGGTGACGAACAGTTGGCCCGGCCAGCTCGTGCACGCCGACACCGTCCGTGTTCGTACGGCCTGACAGGTAGGTGCGAATGGCGGTCGCCGCCTCGCCGCGTACCCGGCGCCGGTATCGGCTATCGTCGCGCAGCCACATCAGGGCCCGCCGGCCGTCGTCGTCGAATTTAACGACTCAGGACACTAGTACGGCAGCCGCCGTTCGTGAGGTGACCTCGGGTCCCGCAGGAATGAGGACGGCCACCGCATGATCGTCTGT